>JBLNDB010000031.1:0-60142 GCA_050261235.1 Chloroflexota bacterium | reverse complement strand
GGCCCTTGATCTGGCCGCGCATCTTCTCCGAGATCGCGAGGCCGGCGGCGTCGTCAGCGGCGCGGTTGATCCGGTAGCCGGATGACAGACGCTCGAGGGACTTGGACATCATGCCGTCGGTTTGGGTGACGTTGCGCCACGCGTTGAGGGCGCTGATGTTGCTGTTGATCCTCATGGTTCATCCTCCTTGATGTGGAACGGGCGCATCCTTGCGCCCTGAGTGCGACTTCCGAGACCGGCGCCGGGGTCGCCGGACTCGGGTCTCGTTCAGTATATCGGCAACAGCGGTCAACCTCATTAGAGGTGACCGCTGTTTTCTGCAAGATGTTCGCCTTGCCGCCGCCCCGGACCAAGCTACTCCGGCTTCTGCAGCAGCGCGCCGAGGCCGGCGACCTTGGCCGGCGCCTGGGCGGCGCGGCGGTTCTCGGCCTGAATCTGTTCGTAGATCTCCTGCCGGTGCACGGGAACCAAGGCCGGAGCGACGATGCCGAGTCGCACCTGGTCACCCTTGACCTCGACCACCCTGACTTCGATGCCGTCGCCGATGATGATCGCCTGTCCGACGCGGCGGGTGAGAATCAGCACGGTACAGCCCTCCCTGGCTCAGACTCCGTTAGCGTCCTGCCACTGCTTTCTTGTCGCCGCTCGGATTCGCCTGGCAGATTCTCTGACGGAGCGGATGACGCCCGCTCAGTTCGACTTCCTGCCTGCCGACCCGCGCTGAGCGGTTGATGATGATCGGCGCGCGCAGATTGGCGGTCATCTCGCGCGGGTCCTCGGGCACGGTGACGATCGCCAGCACCTCGACAACGCTGTCGTCGTTGAGCCGCAGCGCTTCGCGAGCCTCGGGCGGGACTTCCGGCCGGTAGTCGCGCACGATCAGCTGCGGCGGGATGGTCAGGAAGGCAAGATCAGGGCGGGACAGGGACTGGAGCCAGACAAACGGATCCGTCTCGTCGCTCTCGACGGTGATGAATCGCTTGGCATCTTCGAAGCCGGGCAACCCGGCCGGAAAGTCGATGATCTCATGCTCGGGCACTGCCAGCGTGCCGAAGCGGGTAGTCGCAAACTCCATGGGCGCTCACCATCCTCAGTCCGAGTAGCGGGCGGTTACTTGAGGAAGTCCATCAGCGTCGGTTGCACGATCCGCGCCCCCATCTGCAGGCTCAGCTTGTACGACGCATCGGCGGTGGCAAGCTCGAGAATCGCCCTCGGAACGTCGAGGTCTTCCTGCTTGCTGATCAGCTTGCTGAGGCCGTCTTCCATCGCCTCGGCGCGCGCGATGGCGGCATCGAGCCGCTTGGCGCGGGCGCCGACATCGGTGTGCAGTCTGACCAGTTCATTCTCAGCCTTGCCGATCAGCTCAAGGGTGCTGGGGATGCCGAGCGTCGCATCGCCCCTGATGGTC
The DNA here is from genome assembly GCA_050261235.1 of Chloroflexota bacterium. Lineage (GTDB taxonomy): Bacteria > Bacillota > Sulfobacillia > JBFLWA01 > JBLNDB01 > JBLNDB01. The sequence goes on along the minus strand of JBLNDB010000031.1, from coordinate 58,734 downwards.
TGAAGCGCTGACGCGTCATTGGCATCAAGCGCGAGCTTGTCGAGAGCGTCCTTGAGCTGGCCGAGCGTTGGCAGGAGACCATCGTTGGCAGCCCCGATCAGCATCTCCTGGGCGTTGATGTTGATCGGCACCTCGACCCCCGGTGCGATGCCCCGGGTCATCGCGTTCGTGTCGCCGGCATAGGTGGCGTAAGGGGGCGTCGCCTGGAGCGCAATCGGCTGGGTGTCGACATGTTGGCCAGAGAAAATGTAGAGGTTGCCGACACGCGTGTTGCCGAGATCGGCAACGGACTGGATGATCTGGCCGAGTTCAGCGGCCATCGCCTGGTACGAGCCGGTGCTGTTCGTGCCGTTGGCCGCCGCGACGGCCAGTTCACGAATGCGGACCATCGTCTCTTCGAGGACTGACAGCACGTTGTCGGACTGCTCCAGCCACTCCGCGCCGTCCTCGGCGTTATCCCGGAACTGGGCGGCCTCGACCATCGCTGTCCGCAAGTCGAGGACTTTGACGGTCGCCGCCGGATCGTCGGACGGCACCAGGACGCGCTTGCCGGATGAGATCCGGCTTTGGTAGTCCTCAAGCCGCGTGATGTTGCGCTGCAACCCGAGCAAGATGCCGTTCAGCAGGCCCTGATTGGTGATGCGCATCGGTCATCCCTCCTACCGGCCGACCAGGCCCATCCGGTTGATGATCGTGTCGACCATCTCATCGAACGTCGTGATCAGCCTGGCTGCGGCGTTATAGCCCTGCTGGAACTTGATCAGGTTGATCATCTCTTCGTCGGTCGACACACCCACGGCTGCTGTCCGCTGATTCTCGATCTGCGACAGGAGCAGCTTCTGGTTCTCGGCCTGCCGCTCGGCAGCCTGGGAGGCGACACCGAGGCCGCCAATCAGACCGCGGAAGAAATCGTCGATCGTCGCGCCGCCCACGGTGATGCCTGATTGGACGAGGCGGGCGATCTCGCGGGCGTTGGCACCGGCGCCGGGCGGCGGCTCGGTCTCCGGCGGGATCGGTGGCGCGTCGGCTGCGGCAATGAGCGAAGGATTGTTGATGATCGCGTCCTCGACGCGGATCGATGCGGCGAAGTAAGTCTCGACTGCGGTCGCCTCGTGAAAGAAATCGAGTCCGGTCTCGCCGCCAAGTCCGTAGCCGACTGCGTGCTGGGCGTTGACACCAAGTACGATGCTCTGGGCCAGGGCCTCGACATCATCCTGATAACCCTTGACCAAGCGGTTGTTGGCATCGACGTAAGCGCCAAGCTCGCCTGACCCGATGCTCTGGCCAATGCCGCCGCCGGCCAGGTTGAGCTGGTCACCGGTATTCTGCCAGCGCGGGACGAACGGTCCGGTATCGAGCGTCGTATCGTCGGTCACCAGCTGATCATACGCGAACCCGGAGACGGCCGCGTGTCCATTGACGATAACGTTCATCGAGCCGTTGCTCTCGACATGCGTCTCGACGTTGACGAGGCGCGCCAACTGCTCGGTCAGCCGCGTCCGCTCATCCATCAAGTCGTTGGGGTTGTCGCCGGCGCCAGTGACGCGGACGATCTGCCGATTGAGGTCGGCGATCTGCCTCAGCAACGCGTTGGCCTCGACGGTCTTGCTGGCGATCGTCTCGCGGAGGTTCTGCCTCAGGTCGCGGAGCTGGTTGAACACTGTCCGGAAGGTATCGGACAGCTCTTGGCCGCGCTGGACCAGCGTCTGGCGGTACTGGGTCTGTGACGGGTTGGCCGCGACTTTCTCCCAGGCGCTCCAGAACTGGTCGATGACCGATCTGAGGCCCACTTCCTGCGGTTCGGCGAAGATGACCTCGACTTCCGAGAGGATGTCCTGCTGCGCCTCCCAGTAGCCGATGTTCGCGGTTTCGTTGCGCACCTGCGCATCCAAGAAATAATCCCGCACAGCCCGGATGTCGGTCACCTGCACGCCCGTACCGATCATGCCTGCCCCGTAGACTTTGGACATGGTCGGCATGGTGTAGGGTGAGGTGGCCTGCATCCGCAAGACCTGGCGGGAGTACCCGTTCGTGCTCGCGTTGGCGATGTTGTGACCCGTGACCGCGAGGGCCAGCTGGTGCGCCTGGAGCGACCGGCGGCCGATTTCGTAGCCGAGGAAGGAAGTCCGCACGTTGTCTCACCTCGCAAGAGTATGCCGTCAGACTCTCCGATCGAGGACGCGCGGGTGACGACCATGCTTGTCGTCGACCTGCCCCTTCGGATCGTAGGTCTGTCGCTCGGTCTCACGGAGTGCCCGGAGCATGAAGTCGGCGTAGGCCAGGGATTGCTCGATCAGGGCAGCGTTGAGCTCGTTCTGCTCAGCGACGCGCTTCAGAACCTGCGCCAGCTGCTCCTGCGACTGCAGCAACCGCCTGCCATCTTCGGCACTCACCGTCTCCAGCAGGCGTGACACGGTCAGTGTCTCGCCGGGGCAGTTGAGCTCTTCGGTCAGCTGCAACTGCAGCCGGAACCGCTTTGCCTCGAGCTGCGCGGCTTCACTGACGAGCTGCTGCTCTTCCCGAACCAATACCTCCAGCTCCGCCAGATCCGTGTCGACCAGACAGCGTTCCTTCCTCTTGCCGAGGTCCAGGAGACGCTGGTAAACCTCAGTCATCTGCTCCAGGTAGCCTGTCATGTTCGGGACGCCACTGCCGTTGGTTCCGAATCCCTCGAAGGCATCCGGCCCCGCCATCATCATCGTTCTCCCCCTCACGCCCGCGCGCTCAAGCCAGAGCAATGATTGCGACCGGCGCCGCGGGCACGACTCACTCGCCAAGCTTGTCGGCGAGAACGCGGCCGAGGATCTTCTCGGCGATATCCTCGCTCTTCACCTCATACTTGCCATCTGCGACCGCCTTCGCCAACTCGTGGACACGGTCGCTGCGCACATCCGGAGTGCGTGCGATCGTCTCGCGCACCATCTGGATCTCGCGCATGCGGTCAGACAGCGTCAGCTTGTCGACGCCCAGGGTGCGCGCCTCAGCCGCCGGAACGGCTGCGCCCGCCTTGCGCTGGACCTGCTGCGTATATGCCTTGAGCAGCCCGTCGATTTGGCCATGCGAGATTTTCATCGAGTTCACTCCAGTCGCTCACCCCTGTGTTCCGTCCCTTATATCGGCAGAAGGGTACGGAGAGTTTAGGGCCAAAACGGACTGCCGTCAGGCGCAATAGCGCGGCGCTACTTGTCGCGCGGTCGGCGCTCGTTGACCAGATCCGCGATGTGCAAGCGTTCGCGATCGCTCCGCTCCGGACGTGGCTCCTGCTTCGGCGCGATCGTCAGCCGGTCGACCGACCGCGTCAGCCTCTCCATGCAGCGCTGACAGAGCCTGCCGGTGCGGATCGGCGCTCCACACGAGTCGCAGTAGAGCCCTGCAGCCGCGCCGTCGTTGACGAGCAGCCGCCCCTCGCGGAGGAAGCGCAAAATCAGCTCCTCGCGGACATCCGTCGCCTCGCTGACCTCAGTGACGCTGGCGTTCGGGTGCTTGTACAGGTAATCGGCGACGGCGTCGTAGTCCTGATCTTCCTTGCGGACGCACTCCGGGCACATGTTCTTACCGACGTAATTGAAGACGCGGCCACAGACGGGGCAGTTCCTCAGCTCCACGCGACCACCTCCCACGCCGGCTGCGCGCCGGTCACTTGCCTGTCTCCTGCTTCGCCATCGCCTCCGCGAGGGCCTGACCGAATGTGAATCCCTGCTCGACCAACTGCCGCGACAGCGCCTGACTCGCCAGCTCGCGATAGTAGCCGCTGCCGGCGACGCTGCCGGATTGCGAAGTCGTCGCCCAGAGGCGGTCAATCAGTTGCTTGACGAACAGGGCCTGGAACTCCTGGACCGGTGTCAAGGCCATCCGCAGCGCCTCCGTTCACTGTCTGCACCGACTTCTACCGTCGCAGGTTGTTTGCGAGACCGATCATCTGATCGGCCGTCTGGACCGCGCGCGAACTCATCTCGTAAGCGCGCTGGGCGAGGATCATGGCCACCATCTCCTGCGCCAGGTCGACGTTCGACCGCTCGAGCGCCCGCTGGACGACTCCCGTGCCGGTGCCCGGGGCGACCGTCACGGGGGTTCCCGCCGCCGGACTGGCCAGCACGACGCCGTCACCGGCATTCGTCAGCGCCGACGGGTCGGTGAAGCGCGTCAGATTGAGCTGACCAATGTCGACAAGGTTGCCGCCGGCGTCGATGACGGAAATCGTGCCATCCTCGGCGACGGTCAGGTCGGTCGAGCCGTCGGGGATGACGACCGGCGCGTTGCCGGCCATGAGCCGGTAACCGGCCGCGGTGACGACCGTCCCGGTCGCGTCGACACGGAACTCGCCGTTGCGCGTGTAGCCCGTCGTGCCGTCCGGCAGGCGCACCGAGAAGAAACCGTCACCCTGAATGGCCAGATCGAGGTCGCGCCCGGTGTTCTCCAGCAGCCCTTGACTGTACTGTTTGCGGATGTCGTTGACGCGGACCCCATGGCCGCGGTCGAGCCCGGCTGGCACTGACTGGCCGAGGTAGGTCGTCTGCTCGTCGGGCCGCATGCGGGCGTAGACGAGGTCGCTGAACGAGGCCTGGTCCCGTTTGTACCCCACCGTGTTGACGTTGGCGAGGTTGTTGCTGATCGTGTCGACGCGGGTCTGCTGGGCCAGCAACCCGGAAGCCGCCGTCCACAACGACTGGATCATGCACTGGCACTCCTTTCGGTGGCGCCTCGGTCAATCGGCGCCGCGAGGCCCCTGCATCGCAGTCCGGCCTCAGATCATCGCGTTAACTCGGGCGGGCGATTTCGTTGACTGCCTTGCCGAGCGTGTCATCCATCGCCTGGACGACCTTCTGGCTCGCCTCATAGGCCCTCATTGCCGCCATCATGTCGACCATCGCCATCACGGGATTGACGTTCGAGGTCTCGAGGCGGTTGCCGGCGACCTGCGCGCCGACCGCGACCTCGGGCTCGGCGGCCCCGTCCCGCAGTCGGAACAGGTTGTCGCCCTCCTTGATCAGGTCGGCGTCGGCGATCTCGACGACGCGGACATCGCTCGGATTCCACCCGGCGCTGACCACGAGCGGCGTCCCAGCGGCGCCAAGGACGTACTGGCCGCTGGCGGTCACGAGATAGCCGTCGCCGTCGACGCGGAAGTTGCCGTTCCGGGTGTAGCGGATGCCGGCGGCGGTCTCGATGGCGAAGTAGCCGGCGCCGCCGATTGCCAGGTCGTACGGATTGCCGGTGTCCTCGAGCGTGCCGGGGTCATGGCGAGTCACCGTCTCCGCGAGAAACGCGCCGGTGCCGAGTCTGCCGATGGGTGTGGGGCGCGCGTCGCGGGCATCGCGGATGCGGTACATCAGCATCGCTGGAAAGTCGCTGCTGATGGCCTCTTGCCGCTTGAACCCCGGCGTGCCGATGTTCGCCAGATTGTTGGCGATCGTGTCGTACCGCTCGAGCTGGTTCAGCATGCCGGCTGCCCCGGTATAGAGTCCTCTGATCACTTGCTCTCACCTCCCGTAAGTCGTGTCAGGATTTCGTCCGCGGCCTGCCGGCCGCTGAACTGATAGACCCCCGCGGCGACCGTGGTGATGTTGCGGGTCGCCGCTGCGCTGACCAGAGCCTGCTTGTCAGCAAGCACTCCCCCCTGCGCCAGGATGTCCGCCACCGCATCGATCGCTGCCGGCGCCGGCAGCAACAGGCTGATGCCCGATCCCGTGCCGCCCAGGGTCTCATCGCGGTAGATCATCCCGAGATCGCGGGCACGGCGCTCGATCTCGCGATCGCTGATGTTGTCGAAGAGGACCGAGAATGACGCGGCGATGATCAGTCCGATGCCGATGCCGATGATCAACTCTCGCGGCCAACGCCCGCGCATCAGGTCGTCACCTCGTCTTCCGCAGGTCGAGGATGAGCTGCACCTCGCCCTTCGAGAGCCCGGTCAGACGGGCGATCTCGACTACCGACTGGCCGCTGTCCGCGAGCCCGTAGACCTCTGCATGTCGCGACCGGTCGCGGCGGACTTTGCGCTCTCCCGCCTCGCCGCGCTCACGGGCCTGCCCGGCCGCGGATTGGTCCTGATCCTTGTCCTGACCGGTCAGGGTGGCGCGCACCGACATTGACTCCTGCGCGCCATGGCTGCCGTTGCCACCACTGCCACCAGCGCCGGCCGCCTGAGCCTTGTAGCTCGCCGCAGCTGCGGCCCGGCCGCGCGCCTGGAGATTGGCGGCGGGGACAGCCGGCAGTTCTGGGCTGTGCGCCGGGGCTTGCGGCGCAGCCGACTGCGCCTGAATCAGCTTGGCCAGCCGGTCATCAGCGAGGTTGATCAGCCGCTGCAGTTCTGCCGACTTGCGCTCCAGATCGCTCCTCACCCGCTCTGCCGCGGCCACGAATTCCTCGATGACGGCTTCGATCTCGGCCCGCCCCTCGCGGTACGACACTGCCCGCCCGCCCGCCGACTCGCGCCGGATGGTGTAGATCCCCCAGAGGATGAGGGCGTAGCCTGCGATGATGAGTACGTACTTCATGCCGCGCCTCCGAGGATGATATCGATGACGCTCCCCTTCTCACCGGCTGCGGCCGGGCGCCGCTCGTTGCTGGTCTCCCCCTCGCCCTTCTGGCCGCGTCCGGCGCCGCTCTGCCGCCCGCGTCGGTTCCCGCCGTCGCGCCCCGCCTGCACCTTGGCCGTCTCCGCCGGCAGGTTGACCTGATGCTGCGCTTGGGCGGCCTCTGTCTGCAATTGGGTGGCGAACTGCTGCTGCGCGATCTGGCCTTCCTGCTCCTTGACCTGCTGGGCTCGGCTGACATCAGTCAGGCGTGGCACCATTGTCACCATGTCGATCGACTTGAGAGACAAACCGCCACCTCCCTCGCGGGATCAATCGTACGGCCCGACGGCAATCGCATGGTCGGGACCGAGGATGAGTGAACAGTGTTTCAGTTCATCCCTGATGTGCAGCGTGCTGCGCCCGATTGCCACCCGCGTGCCGGGATGTATCAGGTCGTGGGCACGGACCCGGCCCTTGAGACGGTTCTCCATATCTTCCTCGAACTGCCGCCGTATGGCGTTCAGGGCGTCGCGCTGACCCATCAGGTGGTACTGGCTGCGGATCAGCTTCAGAAGCTTGTCCTTGCGGTCAGGATCGAGACGTCCCTCGGCCTGCTCGATGTCCTTGAGGATCTTCACCGCCTGGGCTGTCTTCGCCAGGTTGGCCTCGACATCGCGCTGCTCGGCTGCGACCTTGATCAAATCCTCGCGCAGCGCCGGGTCGATGCCGACCTCGATCTCGGTCAGCGTCCCCATCGCCGCGCCAATGACCCTGGCCGAGACCTCTTCGCGGGCCTGGATCCGGCCGCCGACGATCAGCCCCTTGCGGCCCATGCAGACGACCGATCCGCCGGCGACGATTTCACTGTGCATGATCGCCTCGGCAATCGTGACGTCAGTGCCGGCGCGCAGCGTGCCGTTCTCGATGAACATCGCGCTGACCGACCCGCCGGCCTCGATGACGCCCTTGTTGCGCCCCTGAATGCCCTTCTTGATGACGACGTTCCCGCCGGCCTTGATCGTTCCTGCATCGACGTAGCCGTCGATGGTAACGTCGCCGTCGGCGACGATCTCGAAACCGCTGGCCAGACTGCCACGGATGACGACGTTGCCGATGAAGTTGATGTTGCCGGTGGACAGATCGACATCACCGCGGACTTCGTAGACGGGCAGAACGGCGATCTTCTTGCCGCCGGTCAGCGTCACCTGACCATCGACGGCCGCGACGATGGTCAGGCCATCGGCCAGAACCTCGCAGCCCTTGCCGACCGGCAGCTGAACATCACGACCGCCCCTGGCCGGCAATCGATCGCCGCGGATGTTGAAGCCGTCGACGCCCTGTTCGGCCGGGATCTTCACCGCCAGAACGTCGCCCTTCTTGACGTTCTGGATGAGATTGAGGTTGTAGAAATCAACCCGTCCGTTGGCCAATTCGGTGGGGCGCTCCCGCTCCGGGTTGACATCGAACTGGTACTGGATGCGGGCGTTCTGTCCATCTGTCGCCGGACAGCCCCTGGCGACCACCACCGGCAGAGCCGGATCCTGCATCGCAACGGCGCGCTCGATCGCTTCGTCGTCGAAGCCGATGGTCACGCCGCTATCGTACAGAGCCTTGCGGACATCCTCTTCCGTCACCGGCCGGCCGTTGCCCGGCGGGTAGACGGTGACCGAAGCGCTCATCAGATCGGGCGCGATCTTGACATCGACCGAGCCGTTGACGACGTACTCCTCTTGCGGCGGGGCGACCAGCACCGGACGCTCGGACATGCTCTCGATGGCGCTGCGCAGCGCGGCGACATCCAGGCCGGTGATGTGCCGCCGCTCGGCCTCGTCGCGGGCTGCCTTTTCACTGACCGGGTTGCCGTCACCCTTCGGCGGGTAGACGGTGACCGTGACGCCGGCGTCGGTGTAAGCGAAATCGGCATATCCGTCAAGACTCTCGACATTGCGGAGCGTATCGGCAATCAGATCGTCGATGGCGGCGTTGCTGACCGAGGCCTTGATGATCCACGGGTCCTTGCGGCCAAACAGTGTCGTGCGACCTTTCTGAATCACTTCGACGTTGAGGGCATTGTCGCGGACGCCAAGCTCCGAGGCCGCGATGCGCCTGGCTTCCTCCAGACTCATCGCTTCGATCTGGATTGTTCTGCCGGCCACTTGAATCACTCCCGGCTTCGCTGATTAGACGACCAACGCGTTCTTCGACCGGCTCAATCGCCCCCGGAGCCTGAGGATGGCCTTGCTGTGAAGCTGTGACACGCGCGACTGAGAGACCCCCATGATGGCCGCGATCTCCTTGACCGTCAGCCCTTCGTAGTAATAGAGCGACACCATCAGCCGCTCGCGCTCAGGGAGCTTGTCGATAGCCTCTGCCAGCATGCGCTTGCGTTCCTCGAATTCGATGTTCAGTTGGGGGTTCTCGGCTCCCCCGTCCTCGATCATGTCGATGGCGCGGATGGCGCTGCTGCCGCCTTCGCCCTCGTACCAAAGATCGTCGAGCGATACCAGATTGGTGTAGCCGATATCCGCAATCAGCTGATGCATGTCGCTCAGGGTGATGCCCATGGCCGCCGCGACCTCCTCGTCGGTGGCCGAGCGGCCGAGTTCGGCTTCCAGCTTTGCGTAAGTCCGCTCGACCTCGCGCGCCTTCTGGCGAAGCGAGTGCGGCACCCAATCGAGCGCCCTGAGACCGTCGAGGATGCCTCCCTTGATGCGGGCGATGGCGTAGGTTTCGAACTTGACGTTGAACTCGGGGTTGAACTTCTCGATCGCGTCGATCAGGCCGAAGATGCCGTAACTGATCAGGTCCTCCATGTCGACATTGGGGGGCAGGCGCAAGGCCAGGCGGCCGGCGACATACTTGACCAGCGGCGCGTGCTCGAGGATGAGCTTCTCGCGGGCGGTCATGTCGTGAGCCTGCTTGTACATCGTCCAGAGCCGTTCACGTTCAGCCACAGCCGCCACCTTGCCACCTCCCCTCAGCGGAACCTGACCAGCAGTGTCAGCGGAACTTGACCAGCAGTGTCAGCAGAACGAGCAGCAATCCGACGGCGACGACGATCATCTCCTGGCGTCCGGTCTCGCGCGGCGGAGACGTGGCCGCCGGCTGGACCAGCCTCACCTTGATGCCCTTGTCGGTGATTGCCTTGCCCATGATCCCCGGCCCGAAGCGGAACTCGACCCTCAGGCGACCGCTCGGGAGTTCTTCGACGCGCGTTACCGGCGCGGCCAGCGGCACCGTCTCGGGTCCGTTGCGCCCGCCGAGGAGCGTCGCCAGATACGACCCGATCTGACTCCCGTCAGTGATCCGCACCAGGGCTGTCTTCCCCGGGCTGATGGTCTCGACCGCTACGCCGTCGATCGGGGCGACGACCAGTTCCGACTGCAGGAAGATCGTCAGCCCGTTGCCTTCTTCGGCCTCGCTCTGCTCCATGTCAGGGAGGATCTTCCGCTCTTCCGCCGGGTGGCCGCCCTCGCCCTCGAACTGGACGCGCGTCAGCAGTTCCCACTGGATATCGACGTGCAGATCCTCGCGGAGACTGCGGTTCAGTTCGCTGGTAATGGCGTCGAGCAGGTCCTGGTTGCGGGACTCGGCCGCCATTCGCCCGAGCTCATCGATGCGCCAGGGCTGCAGGACGGCGTTGAGATGGTCATCAAGGTCCATCGTCGCGTTGAGGTTGATGTCGGCACTGCCCCGGAGGGTGGCGATGGTGCTCTCGATCACCCGCCAGTTGAGGTCCGGCGTCACTTCGTCGGCCAGCGACATGCGGTAGGTGACGACCGTATTCGCCCGCAGCAGCTTGCCGCTCCGAGTGTTGGCGGCGAGATAGCCGATGCCGGAGACGGTCGCGGCGCGCTTGCCCGCGAACCGGAACTTGACCACCAGGATGTCCTTGGCGATCAGATCAAGCAGCTTCAGGGCACCGTGAACGTCGCCGTTCGCGCCCTCGAGCGCCATTATCGCTTCCTCTTCGGTGCAGTTGACCGCGCCTTGAACCAGTTTGATCTTCGACTGGAGGGCGCTGTCATCGACGTCCCGGGGCATCTCTTACCCCTCCTGATTGCCCTGACTGATCGCTGTGAGAACGCGTGCCACGGCTGCTGGACCACCGGCAGGGCCCCTGCCGGCGTCGCCGGCGGCCTTGCCTCCCTGCCCGACGGTCGCCAGCGACGAGGGGTCGAGCGGCGTGAAGCCTGAGTCAGACGGTGAAGCCGCCGGAAGAGTCACGTCAAGTCTCTGTCCGAGCTGGGCCGCCCCCCGGGGGCGCTTGGCGCCCGACCAGACATCCGGTGTCAGGGCGACGACGCCGCGGGCCAGCAGCCCGGAGCCCGCGTAGAAGAGAGCGAAGGCAGCGGCGCTGCGGAGACCGAGCTGAGCTGGGCGGACGCCCGCCGCCCGGGCGGCCAGGAGTGTGACCACACCGGCCAGCGTGGCGATGATCAGACTGAGTTGCCTTAACACTGTCGGCACGATCTATCCCCCCACCGGATCAGTCGACCCTTACGCCGCGCTTGAGGCGCAACCTTTGCTGCTCGAAGATGTGGGCAATGACCTTGTCGCGATCCTTCTGCGCCCCGATAAACCGGACGCCGAGGACGTAGTCCTTGTGCGTGCCGTGGTCGATCGTCGCCACAAGACGGACCACTTCGCCGGCCAAGCGGACCATGTCCTTCGGCAGTTGGATCTCCATCTCGAGCATGGTGCCGGGTTGCATCGCCTGCCGCGTCACAAGTTGGACGCCGCCCCCCGACATGTCACGCGTCCGGCCGCTGAAGATCGGCAGATCGGTGTCCGCATAGACGCCGATCGGCATCGTCACGCCGAAGCGGACCGGCACCGAGAGTTCCATCCGGACGTCCTGCCGCCGCTGCTCGTGCTCGACCCGGCCACGGCGGTCGACGGCGACGATGGGTGACGGGACGCGCGCGACGCGGGTGACGTGCGAACTGAGGCGGTAGGTTCCGCCGCTGTCGCTGTACTCGACTTTGACCGGCGCCCCGGGAACGATCGGCACGAATGAGCCTGCAACGATAGGCATCGCCAGAATGAGGGCTCGGTCGCTGGTATCGGCAACATAGGTCGAGTAAGTGCCAGCGTGGGCGCCCATTCTCAGCGACAGGCTGACCTGGGCGTTCACCGGCAGTTGTGGGAAGCTGCGTGCTTCGATGGTGTACGCCCCCCTTTGCGTTACTGATTCGGCAGGAACGTGCTGAACGACCGGGCGAGTTGCTGGAAGAAGGTCCGCACACCGTGCGGCTGCGCCGTCGCTGTCTCAGTGCCGAGCAGCGCGTCGGCGACCCGGTTGATGCAGACCGATGCCGGCGAGTTCGGGGCATCGATGAGGAATGGCGACTGGCTGCGAACGGAACGCGCGACCGCCTCATCGTCCATGATCGGACCGAGGAACTCGAGATTGGCGCCTAGGAAGCGCTCGCTGGCGCTGGCCAGCCTGTCTGCGGCGGCCTGCCCGTCCTTCTGGGTCAGGGCGCGGTTGGCGATCAGCTTCAGGCGGGCCCCCGGCCGCTTGCAGACGATGACCTTGATGATCGCGTAGGCATCGGTCAACGCGGTCGGCTCGGGCGTTGTCACGACGATGATCTCATCGGCGGCAAGGACGAAGTTGAGGACGTTCTTCGAGATGCCGGCGCCGGTGTCGAGGAGGATGATGTCGACAGTCCCGTCGAGCGACTCGAGCGCGTTGAGGAAGCGCGCCAGTTGCAGCTCGTTGAGGCCGACGATGTCCTGAAACCCGGACCCGCCGGCGATCAGTTTGAGTCCTGCCGGCCCCTCGTAGATGATCTCAGACACATCCCGCTGACCGGCGATGACGTGGCTGAGGTCGAATTCCGGCGACAGACCGAGGATGACATCGACGTTCGCCAGCCCGATATCGGTGTCGAGGACGAGCACCTGCTTGCCCCGCTTGGCGAAGGCGATGCCGAGATTGACCGTGAAGTTGGTCTTGCCGACGCCGCCCTTGCCTGACGTCACTGCGATGACGCGCGTCGTCCGCTTCCCGCGCGGCGGTATCTGGGCCCGTTGGCGAATCTCCTGTTTCAGACTGTCGGCCAGCATTCGCAAGCGTTCTGCTTGATCCTTCATGCCTCAGTCCCCCAGGATGAGTCGCGCAATCCGCTGCGGATTGGCCACTTCGATGTCGTCGGGCACGTTCTGTCCGGTCGTGAAGTACGACATCGGCTTGCGGGCCTGCGCGGTGAGGTTGAGCATCAGGCCGAAGTGCGATGTCTCATCGAGTTTGGTGAAGATCAGGCGGTCGAAACCGACTTTCTCATAGCAGCGCATCGCCTCGCGGGCGTCGCGCAGGCTGGTGTTGACGGCGATGACAAGGTAGGTCTCACTCGGCATGCCGGCCTCGAGGAACCCTTTCAGCTCGGAGATCTGCATCTCGTTCTTGTGGCTCCGCCCGGCGGTGTCGATCAGGATGATGTCGGCGTCGCGGTGCATCTCGATCGCCGTCTTGAGTTCCTTCGGCGTGAAGACGACCTCGACGGCCACGCCGATGATGTCGCCGTATGTCTTGAGCTGCTCGACGGCGGCGATGCGGTATGTATCGGCCGTGATCAGCGCCACTTTCTTCTTCTCGATCAGCGCCAGATTGGCCGCCAGCTTGGCGATGGTCGTCGTCTTGCCGACGCCGGTGGGGCCGATGAGAGCGCAGATGCGCCGGCCGGGGGCGCTCGGGTCGATCGGTTCGGCGCGCCCGAACATGCGCTCGAGGTAGGTGCCGAGAATGCGGATCGCGCCGGCGTTGTCGAACTCGGCGCGCTTTGTCAGATCGGCGATCTTCGAGACGATGTCCTTCGCCAGATCCTCCTCGGTCTCAGCGTCGAGCAGGGCGTTGAACATTCGCTTGAGGCATTCGGGATAACCGTCGACGGCGTCGCCGCCGTCGAGACGGCGGATGACCTGACTGACCATTTCTTTGACCGTTTCCAGTTGGGTCTCGAGCCCGTCAGCCGGCGGCTGGGGGCGGGGCTCATTGATCCGCGGCGCGAATGGCGTCACCGTGCCGGTGGCGCCGGGGCGACCGGCGGCAGTCGTCGCCGCGCCGGTCATGCCGGTGGCAGTCCCGGCCGCCGCAACGGCCGGCGCCAGCTCGGGCACCCGCGTGATCATCGGCATGGCGGCCGCTGCTTCGGCTTTTCCTTCGTCTACGGCGGCGGTGACCTCGACCATCTCCTGCCCGAACAGGCCGAACAGACCGCCGACCTTGTAGCGGCGGGTGTAGAGCAGGACAGCCTCGCGTCCCATCTCGGACTTGACGCGATTCAGCGCTTCCTGCATTGTCCGGGCACGGAACTGTCTCACTTTCATCTAACAGGTCACCATCCCTGCCGACTCTACTTGCACTTGCGGGGTGAGCTCACTGTAGGACATGACGATCAGGCGGGGCGCGACGCGCTCGACCAGGCGGCGGAAGAACAGCCGCACTGACGGGGAGCAGAGGACGATCGGCGTCTCGCCAAGCGCCGCGATGCGCTGGGTCTGCTCGGCGAGCGAGTTGTGGATGCGCTGGATGGTCTGGGGATCGAGCGCCAGATAAGTGCCGCTGTCGGTCCGCTGAACGGCATCTGCTAGGCGTTGCTCGAGATCTGCCGACAGGGTGAGGACCTTGGCCGTGCCCCGGTCGAGGCCGAACTGGTGGCAGATCGAGCGGGCCATCGCCTGGCGGACATACTCTGTCAGGACCTCGCTGTCCTTGGTCAGGCGGGCGTTGTCGGCCGGGGTCTCGAGGATGATCGACAGGTCGCGGATCGAGATGCCTTCCCGGAGCAGCGCCTGCAGGACCTTCTGAACCTCGCCGACCGACATCAGACCGGGAACCAGCTCGTCGACCACCGTTGGCGCGGTCGCCCGGACTGCGTCGAACAGCGACTGGACATCCTGCCGGGTGAGAATCTCGGCTGCATGGCTGCGGATGACCTCGGTGACGTGCGTCGCCATCACGCTTGACGCATCGACGACGGTGTAGCCAAGCATCTCGGCCCGCTCCTTGGCCTCGGCGCCGATCCAGAGGGCCGGCAGACCGAACGCCGGCTCAGTCGTCGGCGTGCCCGGGATCTCATCGCTGACGGTCCCCGGGTTCATCGCCAGATACTGGTCAAGGTACACCTCACCGCGGGCCACCTCGATGCCCCGCAGCAAGATGATGTAGGCGTTCGGGCTGAGCTGCAGGTTGTCGCGGACGCGGATCGGCGGGACGATGATGCCCATGTCCAGCGCACACTGCCGGCGAATCGCCAGCACCCGGTCCATCAGGTCGCCGCCCTGCTCCTGAATTGCCAGGGGCACGACCGCATAGCCAAGTTCTATCTCAAGTGGCTCGACCTGCAGCAGATTAGCAACATTTTCTGATTTCTTCGCGTTTTCGACGCTTTCCTCCTTTTGACTGTCGATTTGTGTCTCAACGCGCTGAGTTTTGTTGATCGTGTAGCCGAGGAAACCGAACACGCCGGCGAGGGCGAAGAAAGGCACCTTGGGCAGCCCCGGGACAAGGCCCATGAGCGCGATGGCGCCCGCCGCCAGCAACAGGACCCGGCCCTGGTTGAACAACTGCCCCATGAAGTCGGCGCCGAGGTTGGAATCAGAAGCCGAGCGGGTGACGATGATGCCGGTGGCCGCTGAGATCAGCAGCGCCGGGATCTGCGTCACGAGGCCCTCACCGACGGTCAGCAGGGCGTAGCGCTGAAGCGCGGTATTGAAGTCAAGACCGCCCTGGACCATGCCGATGATGAAACCGCCGACCATGTTGATGACCAGGATGAGAATGGCGGCAATCGCGTCGCCTTTGACGAATTTTGACGCACCGTCCATGGCGCCGTAGAAATCGGCCTCGCGTTCCACGTTCCGGCGGCGCTGGCGCGCCTCGGCCTCGTTGATCAGGCCGGAGTTGAGATCGGCGTCGATGCTCATCTGCTTGCCCGGCATCGCATCCAGGGTGAAGCGGGCGGCCACCTCAGCGACGCGTTCGGCGCCGCGCGTGATGACCGCGAACTGGACGACGACGATGATCAGGAAGACGATGAAGCCGACGACCGGATTGCCGCCGAGGACGAAGTCGCCGAAGCTGGCGATGACCTGGCCGCCGCTGCCGTTCTGGAGGATCAGCCGGGTGCTGGAGATGTTCAGGGCGAGGCGGAACAGCGTCATGATCAGGAGCAGCGACGGGAAGACCGACAGCTGAAGCGTATCGCTGGTGTACATCGTCGTCAGGACGATGACCAGGGCCAGCATCAGATTCAGGCTGAGGAACAGGTCGAGCAGCATCGGCGGCAGGGGCACGATCATCATGACGATGATCAGGATGATGCCGACCGGAACGATTACTTCGGCGTTCTTCATCAACGGGTTGGACGCCATGCCGGCACCTCCTGACTAGATTCGTCCCTTCAGCTTATAGACAAAGGCCAGGACTTCCGCGACCGCCTGATAGAACTCGGGCGGCACCGATTGACCGACCTCGACGGCCTTGTACAGCCCCTGTGCCAGGGGCACGTTCTCGACCATCGTGATGTGATTGTCCTTGGCGATCTGCTTGATCCGTTCGGCGATGTAGCCCTGCCCCTTGCCGACGACTTTCGGCGCTGTCATCGTCCGCTGGTCATACTGCAGCGCGACGGCGTAGTGGGTCGGGTTGGTGACGACGACATCGGCCTTGGCGACGTCGGCGATCATCCGGCGCATCGCGATTTCGCGCTGCCGCCGCCTGATCCGGGCCTTGATCTGCGGATCGCCTTCCTGCTCCCGGGCCTCGAGCTTGACTTCCTGCTTGGTCATGCGGATCGAGGCTTCGAACTCGAACCGCTGGTAGATGTAGTCCAGCGCGGCGATGACGATCCAGACGAGGGCGACGCGGAGTATGACCGTTCCGGCCAGCGAAGCGACTCGTGCGACGATGCCGCCCAGCTCCATGCCCATCAGATCCGGCATCTCGGCGACGGCCGCGCTCAGCGTGGCGTAGCCGACCCAGGCGATCAGCACCAACTTGAGCAGTGACTTCAGCGTGTCGACCGCCGCCCGCCGTGAGAACATCCGCTGCCAGCCCTGCGCGGGACTGAGCCGCCCGAGCTGGAAGGCGATCGGCGACGCGACGAATCCCACCTGGGCGAAACCCGCCGCCAGGGCCACGGCGATCACCGTCGCCAGCAGCGGCCAGAGGCTTTTCGCCGCGAACAGGAGCGCGTTGATGAACAGCTGATGCAGATCGCTGACACGCAGTTCGCCCGGGGTGAGCCCGCTCAGGGTGTCGCGCATGTACGTCACAAGGCCGTTCCAGATCGCTGCGGCGCTCGTGCGGAGGGCGATCAGGGCCCCGAGCAGCAGCGCCGCTGACGTGACCTCCGGACTCTGCAGCACCTGCCCCTTCTCACGGGCTTGCTGCCTTCGTCTCGGAGTCGCGGGCTCGGTCCGGTCGCCGAACAGCTGGAGGTTCAGCAGGCGCTCTTCCGCCACCGTCGTCACCCCTGTCCGAGCAGGCGCAGCAGCCCGGTCAGCGTCCTGGTGAGGCCGTCGAACGCGCCCTGGAGCATCGCGACATACAGCGGCATCGCCACGGCCATCGTCAGCGCGCCCACGGCGAGATGGACCGGCATGCCGACTACGAACACGTTCATCTGCGGCATGCTGCGTGCGATCAGCCCAAGCGCGACGTTGGTCAGGAACAGGGCGCCGATGGCCGGCGCGACGATCTTGATCGCGGTGATGAACAGCCCCTGCACGCCGTCGACGATGAACCACGTCAGGTCGGGAGTGAAGCCGGCGCCGGCGACGGGAATCAGCTTGGTGCTGGCGGCGAGCGCCTGGATCAGCAGGTGATGACCGTTGATGGTCAGGAAGACCATGGCCGCGAGCATGTACTGGAAATTGCCGATCAGCGGGACCTGGACGCCGAATTGCGGGTCGATGACGTTTGTCATTCCGAATCCCATTTGCATGTCCAGCAACTCGCCGCCGAGCTGCGCGGCGGAGAAGATCAGCGTCGCGACCCAGCCGATGACGAGACCGATCAGCGTCTCCGAGATCACGGCGAGGAAGTACGCAGGCAGCTGGCGGGGCAGCCCGCCGGCGGGAACGCTGGTCGCCGGCAGAAGAAAAAAGGCCAGAGCTGCCGCCAGGGCGATCCGGACCTGGGTCGGCACGTAACGGCTGCCGAGCACCGGCGCCACGCTGAACAGGCCGGCGCAACGCACGAACAGGAGGAAGTAGAGATCGTAGCGGGTGGTCAGCAGGGTCATCAGATCCACAGCCGGGCCCCCCTAGCGGATGTACAGCGGCAGGTTGGAGAGCAGGTTGCTGGTGAAATCGAGCAGCTTGGTGATCATCCACGGCCCGAACGCGACCATGGCGACAAGGACGGCGACGATCTTGGGAACGAAGCTCAACGTCTGCTCGTGGATCTGCGTCGTCGCCTGGAAGATGCTGATGATCAGGCCGACCAGCATGCCCAGGATGAGCATCGGCGCTGAGACCAGGAGGACCGTCAGAAGCGCGTCACGCCCCAGGCTGATCACGAATCCGAGCGTCACCGGCCCCACCCCCTACTGGAAGCTGCTGATCAGCGATTTGGCGACGAGATACCAGCCATCGACAAGGACGAACAGGATGATCTTGAACGGCAGCGAGATCATCATCGGCGGAAGCATCATCATGCCCATCGACATCAGGGTGCTGGCGACGATCATGTCGATGACGATGAACGGGATGAAGATCATGAAGCCCATCTGGAACGCCTTCTTCAGCTCGCTCAGGGCGAATGCCGGGATCAGCGCGTAGGTCGGAACATCATCGCTGCTGTTTGGTTTGGGCAACCCGGCGAGGCTGACGAAGAGGGCGAGATCCTTGTCCGAGGTGAACTGCTTCAGCATGAACGCGCGCATCGGCGCCTCAGCACGCTTCAGGGCCTCATCCTGGGCGATCTGCCCGGCCAGATAGGGCTGCAGCGCGTCGCGGTTGACCTGAGCGAAGGTCGGGGCCATGACGAAGAATGTCAGGAACAGCGCCAGCCCGATCAAGACTTGGTTCGGCGGCATCTGCTGCGTCGCCAGGGCATTGCGGACGAACGACAGGACGATGACGATGCGCGTGAACGAGGTCATGAGGATCAGCAGCGACGGGGCAAGCGTGAGGATCGTCAGGAGGACGATGATCTGCAGGCTCGACGCGACGTCCTGCGGATTGCTGCTCTGGCCGATGCCGATGTTGATGTCCGGCAACGGCACGGCTGGCGCGGCGGCGGCAACCGTGGCGGTGATGCCGATCAGCAGGAGAATGACGATGAGTGCCGCGCCGCCATGGCGTCTCCACCACCTCACGGCTGGTCGTGCTCCGCGATTTTCCGCAGGCGCTCGATCTGCTCACGGATTCTGTCCGCGAACTGGCTCTCGTCGGCCAGCGGCGCATCTGCGGCCGGGTCCTCAGTCGCGGGCTGCCGCCCATCGACCGACCGGCGGAAGCGAGCGGCCAGACGTCCGAGCGCGTCCTGAGCGACGCCGCCAAACTCGGCGAGGGTACCGCCGAGCAGGCCGCCCTGGTTCGGCTGTGCTGCCTCGGGCGCCGGCAGTTCGACCAGCATGTCCCGGCCGAGCTTACCGAGCAGGGCCACGCCGTGATCGGTGACGCCGATGCAGTAGACCTCGCCGCTCACCTCGATCAGCGAGACGCTGCGGTTCTGCCCGAGCGGCACGCTGTCGATGACGCGCAGATAGCGGCCGCTGCCGCCACCGAAACGGCGGCCGACCAGGCGAGTCGTGACATAGGCGAGGAACAACACCAGCGCGAACAGGAACAGCACCCAAAGGAGCTGCAACGCTGTTCCGAGCCAGGCCCAGGACGTACCGGACATGCTACCTTCCCCCTTGGTCAGCGCAGGCTGTTCAGGCGGTCGACCGGGCTGACGATGTCGGTGATGCGCACCGCGAAGTTCTCGTCGATGACGACGACTTCACCCTTGGCGATCAGCTTGCCGCCGACGAGAATGTCGACGGTCTCACCGGCCAGCTTCTCGAGTTCGACGACCGACCCCGGCCCGAGCGAGAGGATTTCGCGGATCGTCTTCTTGGTCCGACCAAGCTCGACGGTCAGGTTGAGCGGGACGTCGAGCAGCAGGTCGATGTTGCCGCCGCCGTCGGCGGTCCGTTGCCGGGGCAGTTCGCTGAACTCGGCCGGCTGCACGGTCACAGCGCCTTGCGCCGCCTGGGCCGACCGCGACGCCGCCGGAGCGGCCGCAGCCCGCGACAGGGCCGCTGTGGCGCCGGGCGGCGCGGCGAGCGCAGCTGCCGCGGCAGGCGACGTGACGCCGAGAACCGGCACCCCGGAGCCGGCATCGGGTAGCACGGGGGCAGGCGAGAGCGGGTCTCCCATCAACGCCGCGACAATCCCGGAGGCCATGCCCTGCGGCATCACCAGGAGAAGCTCGCTGTCGACGACCTCGCCGATTTGCCAGCGGAAGATCAGCTTGACCAGCATGTCGTCAGGCAGGAACTGCGATGACAGATCCTCGGTCGCCAGATCCCTGAGGACCAGGTCAGTCACCTGAATGTTGGTCCGGCTGCCGATCAGACCGGACAGAGCGGTGCCGCCCCCCTCGGCCAGCTGGCCGATGAGTTCGCGCACCATCGGCATCTGGGCATCGCCCAGTGCTGCCACGACGCTGCTGCCGCCGGTCATCAGCCCGGCCGCCGTCGCCACGGCGCTCTCCTCGACGACGAGGTAGACGACACCGTTGAAGCTGCTGGTGACGTGCATCTCCGCGACCAGGCTGCGCCCCGGCACCTCATCTGCCAGCATCCGCTTGGTCGTGGCGGCGACGCGGGCGGTGGTGATCATGACCTGGTTGCCGAGGAGCGTCGACAGGGCGGTCGCGCTGCTGCCGAAGAGGATATTGCCGAACTCGGTCAGCGCGTTCTTGTCCTCATCGCTGAGGATGTTGGTGACGTGCGGTTCATCGGCCATGCTCTTGAGGAGAGCGTCGATTTCGGCCTGTGACAGCGCTTCCCTACTCATCCTCGCCGTCAACTCCTTCCGTGACCACGCTGCTAAGCTGCACTGCCAGGTGCTTGCCGACCTTGCCGGGCCGGGCCCGGTACTTGATCTTCGGGCCGACGCGGACGTTCAGTTCTTCGTCGATGCGGTTGTCGAGCCGAATCACATCACCGACCTTGAGTTCGAGCATCTCGCCGAGCGTCACCTCGGTTGCTCCCAACTCGACCACCATCGCCATCTCGGTCGCCCCGACCTTGCGGCTGACCGCCTCACGGACTTCCGGGGTCGTCTCGCGCTGCGAGGCGGCGAACCAGTTATGAGCGGTCAGGCGGGACAGAATCGGCTCGATGACGATGTAGGGGATGCACAGGTTCATTGCGCCGGCATAATCGCCGATCTTGGCGCGGAAGACGATGGTCACGACGATCTCGTTCGGCGCGACGATCTGCGAGAAGAGCGGGTTGGTTTCAATGGCGTCGAGCTGGGGCTTGAGCTCGATGATGTTCTTCCATGCCTCGCGCAGGTTGGCAAGAAAGCCGTTGATCACGCGCTCCATGACCGTCTGCTCGATCTCTGACAGGGCGCGGGGCTTGTCCAGCGGCTGGCCGCTGCCCCCGAACAGGCGGTCGATCATCGGGAAGGCGATGCTCGGGCTGATCTCGAGGATGCCGCTGCCCTTCAGCGGCTCGAGGTCGAGGACCGCGATCACGCCCGGGCTGGGCATCGACCGCATGAACTCGCCGTATGTGAGTTCGTCGACCGAGGCCACGCCCAGCTGGATCATCGTCCGGAAGAGGGTCGAGAAATAGGTCGTGAGCAGGCGTGAGAAGTTGTCGTGAAGCATCTGGAGCGTGCGGATCTGCTCCTTCGAGAACTTGCTCGGGCGCCGGAAGTCGTACACGCGGAGCTGGCGCGGACGTTCAGCCGTGCGCGCCCCCTCGACCTTCGCCTCGCCCGAGGATATTGCTGCGATCAGTTGGTCGATCTCTTTCTGACTGAGGATCTCGGTCATGCCGCTCACCCCCTCCGCTCGACCGCCAGTTACTGAATGACCCGGTCGGTCACGTAGACCTTCAGCGCCTTGAGTGTCAGGCTGCGGTTGATGCGTTCGAGGATGTCGCCCTGCAGTTCCAGCAGTCCCTGTTCGCCGGAGACGTCGGCGACGGTCTTGCCGGCCAGCAACGCGAGGATGTCGGCGCGCAGCTGCGTCTCTTTTTCAGTCAATTCCTTGGCGGCCTTCTCGTCGGGCACCTCGATCCGGAACTTGAGCTGGATGTAGCGATGGCTGCCGATGTCGGCAAGGTTGGTGGTAATCGACCACTCGCCGGCAAGGACCGTGTTCTTCGGATCGCCCTTGGTCGGGTCGCCGCCGGCAGCCTTCTCCTTGGCCGCGGCAATCCGGTTCGCGACCAGGTAGGCGACGCCGGCCGTGACCGTGACCAACAGGATGGTAATCGCAAGGCCAGTCGCGATCCAGACGAGCAGACTCTTGTTCTTGAACATCGCGATGACGCTCCTTTACTTCGGTTCGCCGGCCGAGAAGGTGATCGGCAGGAGGACAATATCGACGCGGCGGTTTTCGGCCCGCCCGGCCTCGGTGCTGTTGTCCGAAACCGGTCTGTACTCACCGTACCCGGCCGCCGACAGCCGCTTGGCAGACAATCCGGAGTGTTCGATCAGGTAACGGATGACGTTGGTGGCGCGGGCCGTCGACAGCTCCCAGTTCGACGGGAAACGGGCCGTGTTGATCGGCCGGTTGTCGGTGTGCCCTTCAATGCGGATGTGGTTCGGAAGCTTGCGCGCCGACTCCGCCACCTTGTCGAGGACGGCCTTGGCGGCCGGCTTGAGATCGGCCTGTCCGGAATCGAACAGGATGCTGTCCTTCAGCCGGATAACCAGGCCGCGATCGTCCTCGATCGTCGTCTCGACCCCGGCGGTCGCGCCCAGCCCCTCCTGGATCAACTTCTGCGCCTGCTCGAGCTGGCCCATGTCGGCCTGGGTCATTGTCGGCTGACTTGTGCCGCCGCTGCCCGTGCCGGTGTCGATGATCGCCGTGCTGCCGGGCAGAACGCCGAGCGAGCCCTGGAGCGAGATCATCGCCGCGCCGAACTTGCCCTGATCGACGTTGGAGAACGAGAAGAGCAGGACGAAGAAGATCAGAATCTGCGTCACCAGGTCGCCATAGGTCAGCATCCAACCCGGAGCGTTCGATGTCGGGGCAAAGCTGCCGCCACCGCTGCGTTTTCTAGCCATTGGCCGCTTCCTCGCTGTCGTCGGCGGGTCCTGCATCCTTGCCGCGCTTGCCGCCGCGCAGCGACTTGCGCATCTTCGGCGCCAGGAACGCCTTCAGCTTTTCTTCGACGATGCGCGGGTTGTCACCCGCCTGAATCGACAGGATCCCCTCGATCATGACTTCGCGCAGGAGGATTTCCTCGGCGCTCTTGATTTTCAGCTTGCCGGCCATCGGCAGGAGGATGAAGTTGGCGAGGATGGCGCCGTAGAACGTCGTGATCAGGGCCGTCGCCATGCCGGCGCCGATTGTCGACGGATCGTCGAGCTGCTTCAGCATCTGGATCAGGCCGATGACTGTGCCGACCAGACCGAACGCCGGCGCGTAGGTGCCCAGGACCTCGAACAGGCTGGCACCCGCCTTATGACGGTCCTCGAGAAACGCCAGCTCGGTCTCAAGAATGTTGCGCACCAGCTCGGGATCTGTGCCGTCGACGACGAGGCCAAGTCCCTTCTGGAGGAACGGGTCCTCGAGCTTCGACGCGTCGTCCTCAAGGGCGAGCAGGCCCTCACGACGGGCCTTCTCGGCGAACGAGACGAGCGTCGAAATGACAGCCGACGGGTTCATTGACTTGCTGATGAAGACCTTCTTAAGAACCGCGCCCATGCCGATGAAGTTCGCCATCGGGAAGTTGATCATGGTGGCGAACAGCGCTCCGCCGAGGGTGATCTGAATCGACGGCCAGTCATAGAACGTCATCAGCGACCCGTTCGCCGTGAGAGCATTGAGGAAAATCAGGATGCCCGCCACGAGGCCGATGATTGTTGCCAGGTCCATTCAGTTCACCTCATTCCGCCTGTTGGTTACCGCCCGGATCGCGCCGCTTGATCACGTGTGGCAGCGCGAAGCCGATTTCGCGCCGGAACGCGATCACCTTCCGGACGACCTCGTCCGGGCTGTCCGCGACCAGCACCTTCTTGCCGGTCGTCAGGGTGATGACCGTATCCGGCGTCGCCTCGACGGTCTCAATCAGGTCGGCATTGATGACAAACGCTGTACCGTTGATCCGCTGCACTTGAATCATCTGTCATCCCTCCCGGTGAGTCCGGGTCACCCCGGGCCGGCGTCGGTCGAGCGGCGCCGGCCCGGAGCCGTTACAGACTGTCAGGATCGCTCAGGTTACCGCTTGAGATTGACAAGCTCCTGAAGCATCTCGTCTGATGTCGTGATGATGCGCGAGTTCGCCTGGAAGCCGCGCTGGGTGATGATCATGTTGGTGAACTCCTGCGACAGGTCGACATTGGACATCTCGAGCGAGCCCGGGGCGATGACGCCGCGGCCGGCGGTGCCCGGTTCGCCGATTTGCTTCAGACCGGAGTTGTTCGACTCGACGTAGACGTTGTCGCCTTTCTTGAGCAGACCGGCGGGGTTCGAGAAGTTCGCCAGGCCGACCTGCCCGATCGTCTGCGTCAGGCCGTTGCTGTAGACGCCGGTGATGGTGCCGGAGGCGTCGATGGTGAACGTCTCGAGCGCGCCCATCGGGTAGCCGTTGCGGGACGCCGCCGAGGCCGTCGACTTTGAGGCGTACTGCGTCAGGTCGCTGAGCTGGATCGTGGTTGAGATGTCGGCCGTGCCGATCGAGGAGAGATCGAGGTCAATCGTGACTTCCGTCGGATTGCTGGCGGCGTCGAAGCTGCCATCCGCCGAGAAGACGATTCGTCCCTGGTTCGCAGCCAGCACCGGCCACGTCGGGTCAGTGGCGAAGGCGCCAGCGGTTGCAGTAACTGTCGGATCGGGGATGCCGGCTTCCGGGGCGCCAATCGTGTAGTCCCAGACGTTGTTGGCGACTTTCGTGAAGGTGATCGACAACGGATGGACCTGGCCCTTGCCATCGAAGATGTCGACCGACGTGGCCCAGGTCGTGCCCACCGGCACGCTGGCATCGAGGTTGCCTGAGTACGAGAAGTCATCGGTCGCCAGGGCGGCAATCGGCTGGCCGACCGGGATGCGGATGTCGCTCAGGTGGTTCTCGTCTCTGACCGGCAAGGCACCGGTGTTGTCCGCCGTCCAGCCCTGAACGCGCATGCCGTTGCCCGGGTTGATCAGATAGCCCTCGGAGTCGAGGTCGAAGTTGCCGGAACGGGTGTAGACCCGCTTGCCGTCCTCGTTCATGATGAAGAAACCGTTGCCCTGGATTGCAAGGTCGGTCATCTTGCCGGTCAGCTGCAAGTTGCCCTGCACCTGGAAGGTGTCGATGCTGGCGACTGTCATACCGAGGCCGACCTGCTGCGGGTTGGTGCCGCCGCGCAGCCCGTACGGCGCCGAGGCGCCGCGGATGGTCTGGTTGAACACTTCCTGGAACGAGACGCGGCTGGCCTTGAAACCCATCGTGTTGACGTTGGCGATGTTGTTGCCGATCACGTCCATGCGGATCTGGTGGTTGCGCAGACCCGAGACGCCGGCGAACATGGAACGCATCATGTCCTAACGACCTCCTGACATTGGTTGGTCGCGTCGTTCGCTCCGCGACCTGCCGGGCTTCCTCAGCGAGGTCCAGCCCGGGTGTGAAGACACCTGGACGTCAGACGATAACCGCGCTGTCGATGTTGGTGAAGACGCTCTCCTTCATCCGCTGGCCATCGACGGCCGTGATGACAGTGCGGTTCTTGACGCTGACGATGAGCGCGAGGTTGTCCATGAGGATCAGCGACTCGCGGGCGCCCTTCTGTGCGGCTTTCGCGACACCGTCTTCAAGCCGCTTCAACTCGCTATCCGTGAGGCCCGAGCGAAGCGCCAGGCGCTGCTGAGCATGGGCGGAGAACCTGATCTCCTCCGGCGTCAGCTGGCGCTCGAGGACTTGCTGGAACGACGGGCCGGCAGTGGGCGCGGCCGGCGCGCGGCTCGCTCCGGGCAGAGGCCCGATCGGCCGCGGGCTGACGGGGATGATGTGCTGATTCTCAATGCGCTCGCCTGCCACTGTGACTCCCTCCTACTGACCGGAACCGCTTGCTTCGGTATCTTCGGTATCCTCGGTTTCACCGGTTTCATCGGTATCATCGGTCTCGCCGGCTGCCGGCAGGATCGTCCGCATCGCATCGAGGTCAATGGTGGCCGTGATCGTCTTGGTCGGATCCTTGGGGTCGGGGCCGGCCACGACCAGCTGCGGTTCACCCCCGTCGGTGATGACGACCTTCTTGACCTCAGCCGTGAGGATTTTCAACCGCTCGAAGTTGATGTACTCGATCTGCCTGCCGATCAGCCCGGCGGCCTGACCGATGCGCTGCGTCCGGGCGCTGTTCTGCGCCTGCTCCATGCCGGTGAGCTGCGCCATCTGGAGGATGAAGTCACGGTCCTGCATCGGGTTCATCGGATCCTGATAGCGGAGCTGAGCCACCAGAAGCTTCAGGAACGCGTCCTTGTCGATGCCTTCATTCGGGTTGACGTAGGTCGGCTTGGCCGGCGTCCACGGTTGCGTGCTGCCGGGACCGATCGGGTAGGTCACGTTGTCTGGCATGATTCGCTGCTCACCTCCTTAGAGAAGCAAGTCGAGGCGGTTGCCCGCGCTGACCGGGCGCCGTGCGGCGATACCGGCCGTGAGCGGCGCCGACTCGCGCCCGCCGCGGTATTGCGGCAGATAGCGCTGGAAGGCGCTCTGGCGGGGGTCGGCCGCTTCCTGATGATTGCCGCCGAGGCCGACGGTCATGCCCTGGAGGGCGATCCCCTGGTCGGCCAGGTCCTGCTTGAGCTGGGACAGGTTAGCTTCGATGGCCGCCTTGACGGCTGGGTTGTCGACCAGGATGCGAGCTGACAGGATGCCGTCGGTCAGGGTCACCTTAAGGTCGACCCGGCCGAGGAACTCGGGTTTGAGCTGCAGCCGCATCTCGGTCACCGGTCCCTGACGCAGCAGCTTGGCCCCGGCCACCATCTGGCCGATGACGTCGCTGACGACGGGCTGCGGCAGGGCGGGTCTGTCGCTCATTGCCGGGCCGGTCGCGGTGATGCCGTCAGTCGGCCGGGCGCCGACGCTCGCCAGCTCATCGCCGGCCAACTCCGCGCTGGTCAACTCCCGGCCGGCCAGTCCGCGTTCGGCCGGCATCCGGTCGGCGGGAGTCGTGGCGCTCTCGCTGGCGGCAGACGTGACCTGTTCCGCTTCGTTCTGGTCCGCAGCATCGGCCACCCTCGCGACGGCCCTGGCGCTGACCATGGGCTCGCCGGCGACTTCGGTGGCAGGTGGCTGCTGCTCGCTGGCGGACAGAGGCGCGGCAGTGGCTTCGGCAGCCTTGCCGCCAGCCTGCCTGGTGACTGCTGCCGGTGCGGCCTGGGCGCCGGCGCTGTTGGCCGTTGCCGCCACGGCAACGGCAGTCGGTGAAGCTGTGCCGACTCCGGCGGATTGTGCCACCGGCTCGCCTGTCACGGCGCTGGCCGCGACGGTGACCGGTTGTCCGTCCGGAACCGTCTCCGCCTGAGTGGCCGCGACAGCGGGGTCGCCCGGTGTCACCGTCACCGGCGAATCGCCCGCACCGGCAGGCAACGGCACCTGCTGTGAAGGGGCAGCCGCCGCTGCCGGCGCTGCCTGTGTCACGGCTGGCATTGTCTCCGTGGACGGGGCAACAGTGGCTGCGGCGCTCCCGACTGCGGCAGTGGCCGCAGCTGCTGTCGCGTTACTGCCGGGGACTGTCTCGGCCTGTGCCTGAGCACCGTCGCCGGCGGCCGTCACTACTGCCAGAAACTGCGCCGCTAGGGCCAGCCGGTCTGCACCCGCCTGTCGGCTGGGTGCCGCGGACTGACCCTCCTGGGTTGGCTCATCGGTTGCGTCAGTTTCGGGAGCGGATTCGCCTGTCTCCCGACCCTTCCCGGCATCCCTGCCGGGTCCAGGGGCTGGTTCGTTGATCTGCGCCAGTTGGCGGTTCAGTTCGGCCGCGAAATCCGACGCTCCGCCGCCCTCGGGTGTCTCTGCCGGCGCCGGCGGCTGGGCTGCCGGCTTCGGCGGCGCTGCGAGCGGCATGATGATCATGTCGTTCATGATTTCACCTCCTTTCATCGGTGCTGGCTGGTTTGGGGAGTACTGTCAGCTGCCCATCAGCGTGAGGATCTTCGCCGCCCGGGCGGGCTGGAGGTAGGCGAGGATCTTCGCCGCCGTGGCGCTGTCCATTCTGGCAAGGATGCGAGCGACATCGCTGTCAGGCAGTTCGTTCATGACTGCCGCCGCCTTGTCGGGCTTCATCGCCACATACAGCTTGACTTGCTGGTCGAGCGTGGCCGTCTTGCCGAGATACTCGTCCTTCACCGCCTGCGCTTCGGCCATCAGTCGCTGCGCGGCTACCTCGCGCTCCGTGAGTTCGGCCTCTTTGGCCTGCAGGTCGGCCTGAAGTTTGGCAAGCTCGTCCTGGAGGGCTTTGGTCGCCGCTTTCTCCTGCTCAAGCTGAAGCTTGTCAGCGACCAGCGGATCGACGGGTGGCTCGACGACGCCGCCGAGCAGCGGGCCGATGACCGGCAGCTTCTGGGCCGCCGTCCGAACCGCAGGCACGTAGCGGAAGGCCAGGAAGCCGCCGCCGGCGACGATCAGCAACAGGAAGATGAGAATGAGCGGCAAGAGCCGTGGTCCGCGGTGGCCGCCCTCGGCAGCCGTCTGCGGGCGTTCATCCTCGTCGTCGAGATCGGGCACGGCGTCTTCCCCCTCTCTTTATCGTCCCTGGAGGGCGATTCGTTGAGCCATCTCGTCGATGGCGCGCTGCTCCTCACCCAGAACGGCGGCGCGGTAGTCTTCATAGCGCCGTTCGCGAAGCTTCTCGAGCGTCTTGCGGGACTTCATGCAAGCCAGCAAGGCCTGCCGCTTCTCCTCGGCGACTGCCGCCGCGGCGGCGACCCGCTGCTCGCGTTGCTCGATCTCCACGGTCACGGCCTCGATGCAGCCGATCGTCATCAGGACGCCGGTGACATCGATGACGCCGCGCGTTCGCGCCTCAAGCTCCGACTGGGCCTGACGCCGGCGTCCCTTTGCCTGACGCAGCCCCTCCTGCTCCTCGCGCAGTCGCCGCATGGCCGCGGCGAATTCCTGGGTTGCCAGGCGTTCGCGGATGGCGGCGACCTTCAGCACCCGCTCAAGCGAGAAGCGGAACCGCCGCATGCCATGTCACCGCCTTCTCATTGCCTGACGACCGGGAAGAGATCGTACAGGCGCTGCGCCGTTTCGGCGAACGGAGCCTGCTCGTTGATGCCCTGGCGGAGGAACTGGTTGACCGGTTCGATGACCGCCAGCGCGTGGTCGATGTCCGGGTTGCTGCCGGCAACGTAGGCGCCGATGTTGATCAGGTCCGCGGCCTCGCGATAGGTGGCGAGCACCGCGCGCAGCCGGCCTGCTGCCGTGGTCTGCTCGCGGGGGACGATCTCGATCATGACGCGACTGATCGACTCGAGGATGTCGATTGCCGGATAGTGGTTCTGCGAGGCCAGCGCCCGCGACAGGACGATGTGCCCGTCCAGGATGCCGCGCACGGCGTCAGCGATCGGCTCGTTCATGTCGTCGCCCTCGACCAGCACCGTGTAGAAGCCGGTGATTGTCCCGCGCTCGGCGGTGCCCGAACGCTCAAGCAACCGCGGCAGGAGCGCGAACACGGACGGCGTGTAGCCGCGCGTCGCCGGCGGTTCGCCGATCGCCAGCCCCAGTTCGCGCTGGGCCATCGCGAAGCGCGTGACCGAGTCCATCATCAGCAGCACGTCCAGTCCCTGATCGCGGAAATACTCGGCGATCGCCGTGGCGACGAACGCGGCCTTGATGCGGATCAGCGCCGGCTGGTCGGATGTCGCCACCACGACCACCGATCGCTTCAGTCCCTCAGGGCCGAGGTCGCGCTCGATGAAATCCCGCACCTCGCGACCGCGCTCGCCGACGAGGGCGATGACGTTTATGTCGGCTTCGGTATTGCGGGCGACCATGCCGAGCAGGGTGCTCTTGCCGACGCCACTGCCGGCGAAGATGCCAAGGCGCTGGCCTTTGCCGCAGGTGAGAATGCCGTCGATGGCGCGCACGCCGACCGACAGCGGCGTGCTGATGCGCGTGCGGGTGATCGGGTTCGGCGGCTGGCCGTTGGCCGGGTACTCACCGGTGGCGCCGATCGGGCCACGCCCGTCGAATGGGCGCCCAAGACCATCTAGGACGCGCCCGAGCAGCCCGGGTCCGACCTTGACGGAGAGCGCGCTGCCGAGTGCCCGTACTTCACAGCCCGGCCCGACGTCGTCCATCTGACCAAGCGGCATGAGAATGGCCCGGGCGTCCCGGAAGCCGACGACCTCTGCCATGAGCGGCTGACCGCCGCCGGCGGGGTAGACGTGACAGAGTTGACCGATGTTCACGCCCGGCCCTTCGGACTCGATGGTCACGCCGACGACCTGGACGACCCGGCCGCACTGCGGCAGAATCTCGGCCTCGGTCAGGGCGCGGTGGAAAGCGTCGAAGTCGAGCAAGGCCTTATCTGCCATGGCCGACTGCGGTCCGCAAGGCTTCCTCGACCAGCTCGAGCTGGCGGTCGATGCGGGCGTCGATGTATCCGTGGCCGGTCTCGACCACGCAACCGCCCGGCGCGACGCCGGGATCTTCAATCAGTTCGAGGTTCTTCAGGCCGGAGACTGACGCCACGAGGGCGTCCTCACGATCCTGGATGATCGGGATGTCGCGCGGGTTGGCCCGCACGCGCAGAGTCTCGCCGTTCTTCATCCGGCTGATGGCGTCGGCGACGATGCCGGCGATCAACTCGGGGTCCTCGCCGAGACGGCGACGGATGATCTTCTCAGCGATGCTGACGGCCAGTTGCGCGATATCGGCCTGGACGTCCTGCAGTTGATGCAACCGCTCGGCCTTGGCAGCCTTGAGAATCTCCTCGGCCTCTGCCCGCATGGCAGCTGCCTCGGCTTCCGCGGCCAGGAGCCCCGCCTTGTAGCCGTCGCGACGGCCTTCCTCGTGAGCGGCTTGGCGCGACTCGGCGACCAGTTGCTCGGCGCCACGCACCGCCTGATCGATCAGCTCCTCGGCCCGCGCCCGGGCGTCGGCGAGAATCTCCTCAGCCAATCGCTCGGCAGTCGCAGTGTCGGCCTGGACCGGGGCGACCGGACAGCCCTCGCCGGCGACGGCCAGTCCAACGGTGGCCATCGCAGCGCCGGCTTCGGCACCCGCGGCCATTGCCGCGGGCAGGTCCGCCAGCGTGACTGCCACCCGCAAAGGCTTGCCGAATTGCCAGTGCTCGGGCTTGATCACCCTAGACAACAATTTCATCTCCTCCGCCGCGGGCGACGATGACCTCACCCTCGTCCTCAAGCTTGCGGATGATGTTGACGATCTTCTGTTGTGCCTCTTCCACGTCACGCAGCCTGACCGGGCCGAGGTAGTCGATGTTCTCGCGCAGGTTCTCCACCGCGCGCTTGGACAGGTTGCGGAAGATCTTCTGCTTGACGTCCTCGCTGGCGACCTTGACGGCGAGCGGCAGGTCCTTGCCGAGGTCGATCTCGCGCAGAACCTTTTGGACCGAGCGGTCGTCGAGCAGGATGATGTCTTCGAAGACGAACATCCGCTTGCGGATTTCCTCCGCCAGATCGGGATCCGCCACTTCCAGGCTCTCGAGGATGACTTTCTCGGTGGCCCGGTCACAGTGCGCGAGAACCTGCACGACGGTCTCGATGCCGCCGGCGGTGGCGTAGTCCTGCATCATCAGGGTCGACAGCTTGCGCTCGAGCACCTTCTCGACCTCATGGATGATGTCCGGCGATGTCCGGTCCATCGTCGCGATGCGCCGTGCGACGTCGGCCTGGCGCTCCGGCGGCAGGGCCGACAGGACGACCGCCGATTGCTCCGGATTGAGGTAGGCCATCACGAGCGCGATGGTCTGCGGGTGCTCGTTCTGAATGAAGTTCGAGAGCTGGCTCGGGTCGGTCTTGCGGACGAAGTCGAACGGTCGCACCTGGAGCGTCGCCGTCAGGCGGTGCAGTATCTCGACCGCTCTGCCCGTGCCGAGGGCCTTCTCCAGCAGTTCCTTTGCGTACTCGATGCCGCCCTGACTGATGTACTCCTGGGCGAGGGCCATCTGATGGAATTCCTCCATCACCTTGTCCTTGCTCTCCGGAGCCACCTTGCGCAGGTTGGCGATCTCGAGCGACAGCTGCTCAATGTCCTCGTCAGGCAGATGCTTGAAGATCTTCGCTGAGAGCTCGGTACCAAGGGTGATGAGCAGGATGGCGGCCTTCTGGCGACCGCTGGTGCCACTGATCTGGCGTGCGCCGGACACTCCTGCCACCTCCCATCACTTTCCTCTGCCGCTCACCCGCTCAAAGGACGAGCGTCGGGTCGAATTCCCTGAGCGAGGCTAGTCCTCGCTGAGCCACGTCTTGATCAGGTTGGCGATGCTCTCGGGCTTCTGCTTCGCCAGCTTTTCGATCTGTTCGCGGATCTTGGCCCGGTCGCGATCCTCCGGCGTCATCTCCTCGATGCTCGTCGGAATGGCCATCACCTTCGACGCGGTTTCGTAGGCGCTGACCGGAATCGCCAGTTCCTCGGGCCGGCTCCGCATGGCCGAGAGGACGCGCCAGAAGATGAACAACGCGAGCAGCGAGATGCCCGGGATGATAGCGTAGTTGCGGATGTTCTCGTTGCGGGTCTGGCGGGCGATGTCCGCCTGGACGGTCTTCGCCATGTCGGTGTTGAACGCCATGCCGGTGACCGAGATGAGGTCATTTCGCGCCTCGTCGAAGCCGATCGCCGACTTGACCGTGGCCTCGATGGCGTCCTGCTCCTTGGTCGTCAGGTCGCGATTGACGACCACGGCGACCGACATCCGCCTGACAGTGCCGGGAGCGACCGTCAGGTGCTCCTGGATCTCATTGATCTCAAAGGTCTTGGCGACCTGGGTCTTCTCGCTGCTGGACGAACCCTGACCACCGCCGGACCCCTGATAGCCGGGGACGTTGCCCGATGTTCCGGGAGTGCCACCGGTTGCGGCTTCAGTGCCGCTCACCGTCTCGGACAACTCTTCGAGCGTCCTGACGACGCCCTCACCGTTCTCCAGCGGCTCGAACAGCCGCTTGTCGATGGTCTTCTCGTCCCAGTTCAGTTCCGCCGTGACGCGGGCGACCACGTTGCCGGGGCCGAAGACCTGCGTCAGCAGCGTCTGCAGACTGGTCTCGAGCTGCTTCTGGAAGTTGCGCTGGGTTTCGATGCGGCTCGCGGTGAGGACCGGGTTGGCTAGCGACCCCTCATTGTCACCGAGGTCCGCGGTGAGGATGTTGCCCGACTTGTCGACGATGGTGATCTGATCGGACTTCAGGCCCTCGACTGAGCGGGCCACGAGGTTGACGATGCCGCGCACCTGATCGGGCGCAAGCGCCCGACCGGGCTTTAGTTCGAGAAAGACAGCGGCCGTGGCCGGCTGCTGGTCGGCGGCGAACAGCGCCGGCTCCGGCAGTACGACGTGCACGCGGGCGTTGCTGACGGCGTCGAACGCCTCGATTGTCCGCGTCAGTTCGCCCTCGAGCGCGCGCAAGTAGTTGACCCGCCGCTCGAATTCCGTGGCGCCGATCGCCGTCTTGTCGAAGATCTCGTAACCGACGACGCCGCCTTTCGGCAGCCCGGCCTGAGCCATCTCCCAGCGGATCTGATAGACGTCCTTCGCGTCGACCAGGATCGAACTGCCGTCGGCTGAGGGTTTGTAGGGCGTGCCGGCCTCGTCGAGCTTGGCAGCGATAGCTGCGGCGTCCTCAGGCTCCAGCTGGGAGAACAGCGGCACATACTGCGCCCGCGCGCCGAAGACGTTGGTCCAGAGGATCAACGCGATCATGACGGCGAATGCCGCGCCGGTGATGAGCAACCGCTGACGGTTGGTCAAGCGGGCCCAGACATCCCTCAATTGTCTGGCGATGCCGCTGAAGACGGACAAGGGCGGATCCTCCTCGCGGTGCGACGGTCAGGCTAGAGTTGCATGCGCATGATTTCCTGGTATGCCTCGATGACCTTATTGCGGATCTGCAGTGTCAGCTGCAGGGCCAGGGTTGCCTTCTCCGAGGCGATCATGACCGTGTGCGCGTCCGACACCTCGCCGGTGGCCAGCTTTGCGGCCAGGTCATCGGCCTGGACCTGCAGGTCGTTGACCTGCTTCAGGGCGCTGCTCAGCATCTGGCTGAACGAGCTGGCGAGCGCGGCCGGTGCGTCCTCTCTGGCCGGCGCGGCGCTGATCGGCGCGAACGGACGAACGTTGATCGGGATGCGTGCAAGTTCCACCCGGTCACCCTCCTCATCGGCTCAGACGCTCGCTGCAGCGCTGGTGTCAGCGCCCGATTTCCAGCGCCCGGGCGATCATGGCTTTCGCCGAGTTGATGGCGGTGATGTTCGCCTCATAGGCCCGCGTCGCCGAGATCAGATCGACCATCTCGGTGACGACGTTGACGTTCGGCAACTGGACGTAGCCCTGAGCATCGGCGTCAGGATGTCCGGGGTCGTACTTCATCTTGAACGGGCTGGCGTCCTGATCGATGCGCGCCACCCGGACACCGCCACCGGTGAAGCCGCCCGCGGCAGCCCGGCCGAACACGGCGGCGAAGGAATCTTCCGGCTGGCGCACCTCGAATACGGGCACCTGCCGGCGGTAGGGGCCGCCGGCCTCCGTCCTGGTCGTCTCGGCATTGGCGAGGTTGTTGGCGATGATGTCGAGTCGCAGGCGCTGCGCCGTAAGGCCGCTGGCGCTGATGTCCATCGCTCCGAACAGGTTCATCGCTCACTACCTCCCGTCGATGGCCGCCTTGAGGCGGGTGAAGTTGTCGTTGAGCGCGCGGGCGATCGCCTGGTAGAACAGGTCGTTCTCCGCCAGCGCGGTCATCTCGTAGTCGATGTCGACGTTATTGCCGTCGTTCCTGGCCACCGTGTTCCGGCGCGGGACAACCAGCGGCGCGACGTCGACGGGATTGGGCGTCGCCGGGTAGGCGATCTTGCGCGGAAACGGGAAAACGCCGCGCGGAGAAGCACCCTCCAGGGCGCGACGAAGTTCAGCTTCGAATTCCACCGTGGATGCCTTGAACTGCGGCGTATCCGCGTTGGCGATGTTGTTCGCGATCACCCGGTGCCGCAGCGAAGACGCATCGAGACTGCGTTCGAGAATCCACCAGGTATCGCCGGAGAAGAGTCCGCTTGGCACCGCCCGTTCCTCCTCAAAAGAAAAACCCATCCGTCAAAGCTCAAGCAACACAGATAGGTTCGGATGCGCTTGCCCGTCAACCCGGCT
This sequence comes from Chloroflexota bacterium, assembly GCA_050261235.1. Classification (GTDB taxonomy): domain Bacteria; phylum Bacillota; class Sulfobacillia; order JBFLWA01; family JBLNDB01; genus JBLNDB01. The sequence goes on along the minus strand of JBLNDB010000031.1, from coordinate 23,728 downwards.
ATCATGACCATGCAGCTTTAGACCCGTGGTTTTGCGTCCCCATCTTTCGATGGGTTTGCCTTTCGCGGAACAGCGTTCGATATGCGATTGTCCGATGTCCGGCGGCATTTGGCCGCCAGCTACCGACAATATTCAACGCTTTGCGGCAAATTCCTCCTTCGATGGGAAACTTTCAGGTTAAATTCCGATTAAATCTACATAAGGCTTGTAACTGCCACTTAATCTGCTGAACAGGAGTTCAGAAGTCTGTCCCGTCAATCGTGACCTTCCTTGCACTGCAAGCGATTGTGGTCTCGCAGCTGGGTTCTGATGCCAGCCATGTTCCGCCAGCCAGCAGACTGCGGCTTTCCGTCAACATCAGCGAAGTCTGCAGAAGCCATGGGTTTCGACGCAGGTCGACGGCAAACGCCGATTGACCGTCTGGAGCGTGCCCTATCGCGCTTGTTCCCACCACCGGCCCCGTGATCGATTCAACATAAGAGTCTGATCCAGTCTCCCCATAACGTCTCCGCGCGCGCAAAGAAAGGCCGGAGGGCGGTCCGCCGCCCTCCGGCCGTCTGCTCGTGGTTACCGGAACTCCTATTCGTCGCCGAGTACAATGCCCTGCTTGCGAAGGTGCGCGGCGGCGCGTCCGGTATTGCGGTCGCCGTGCTCGCCGTACTTGCGGGAGACGTGTTCGCTCCAGCCGTACTGCTCGTACGTGACCTTATCCTCGGTCTGGCCTTCCCGGAGGGGGATCTTGGCGTTGAGCTTCGCGTAGTATCCCTCGCGGATCAGACCGGCGTCCATGACCGCCATCGCCTCGGCGACCTGGCTGTCGGTCAGGTCCCGATATTCGTCCCAGAACAGGGCCATCTCGGCAGGGATGCGCGGCCTCGCCTGCGGGCGCTCGGCGGCATAGCCGAGCACCAGCCCGACCAAAGGGTAGACGCGCGCGGGAAGCTTGAACAGCGGGATCAGTTGGTCGGCAACGAACGGCGCCGCGCCGAGGAAGCAGGTGCCGATCCCCTCTTCCTCCGCGGCCAGGCAGATGTTCTCACCGGCGTAGGACGCATCCTGAATGCCGAGGAACAGCATGCCGAGATCGTCGGCGCGGTTCTTGCGGCCCCGGAAGGCGATGAACTTCTCGAGCTTGCGGAAGTCGACGCAGATGAGCATGAACACCGGCGCCCGTTTGACCAGCGGACCGAAGATTGTCGCCAGTTGCTCACGTTTCTTGGAATCGGTGGTGACGATGAACGAGTACATCTGGCCGGTGAACGGTGCCTGCTGGCCGGCTCTGGCCAGGCGTTCGATGACCTCGCGCGGGACTTCCCGGTCCTCGAACTGACGCACCGAGGCCCGGTTCATGATCGTCCGGTAGACCTCGCCTGCCACTCGCAGCCCTCCCTGGGTAACAAAGTCGGCCCGCCGTTGCGGCGGGCCGTCGCGGCCTTGCTCAAGCCTTCTTGGTGAAGCTGTCGGCCTCCCCGCACTGCGGGCACTTCTTCGGCTTGCAGCGGGTATCCTTCTCGAAACCGCACTTGCCGCACTTGAAGACAGCCACTTCGTTCGCCTCCTCTGCTCAATCTTCACTCGCCCAGACGATCTGCTTGGCAACGATCACAGCCAGATTCCGCAGATGCTCCGACGCGCGCTCGAGGTGTGCGATGGCATCGAGGAACAGTATGCCCGCGTCAAGAGTGCACTTGCCTTCTTCAAGCCGGTCGATGTGGTGGCTGCGCAGTTGTTCGGCCAGCTCGGCAACCCGCGGCTGCTGCTCGCAGACTTCCTGCGCGAGCTCGGGATTGCCCTCGGCCAGCGCCTGGTCGATCTTCATCGCGAAGTCCATGATCGTCGCGTTCATGCCAAGCAACTCATCTTTAGCTTCGTCGCTGAAGGTGATACTCCTCTCGGAGCGCATCTCGCACAGCTCGATCATGTTCACGGCGTGGTCGCCGATTCGCTCGACGTCGTTGATCGCGTGCAGGAGGTCAGGAATGGCCCCGGATTCGCGCGGAGCGAGCGGCTGGCGGGACAGGCTGACGAGATACTCGGTGATGTCGCGCTGCGCGGCGTTGACTGACTCCTCGTCGCTCTCGATCCGCTTGACGAACCGCGTGTCTGCCCCAAGCAGACCCTCGACGACAGTGTTGAGCATCCCGGTCGCGGTCCGTCCGGTGGCGATCAGTTCCTGCATCGCTGCCCGGAGGGCAGCGACCGGCGTGTTGAGCAGACGCTCGTCGAGGTAGGACTCGCGCGCGCTGCTCTTCTTGCTGCGCCGCTTGCGGTCCGGCACGGCCCATTCGAGGAAGCGCACATAGTACTTGCTCACCGGCAGGAAGAGGATGGCGCTGAAGACGTTGAACAGCGTGTGCGAGTTCGCGATCTGGCGCGAGATGTCCGGCGAGGTGGCGGCGATCAACTGCGAGAACAGCGGCAGAACGATCAGCGCCATGGCCACGCCGGCGATGTTGTACAGCGTGTGGGCCCAGGCCGTGCGACGCGCGGCTGTGCTCGTGCCGAGCGCCGCGAGCTGAGCCGTGATGCAGGTGCCGATGTTATCACCGAGCATCAGGCCAATGGCGCCGTTGATGTTGAGCAGGCCGGCCTTGGCCAGCACCATCGTCAGACCGACGGTGGTGGCGCTGTTGGCGACGCACATCGTGGCGACCATGCCGATGATGACCGCGATCAGCGGGTTATTGCCGTAGCGGATGATGACATCACGGGCCACCTCGCTGTTCTGAAGCAGCGGCACGCCAGCCTGCAGCATCTTCATGCCCAGGAACATCATGCCCATGCCCATGACGGCGCGGCCGATGTGACGCCACCGCTCTTCACGGGCGAAGAACGAGAACCAGAAGCCGGCACCGATGATGAACAGGGCGTAGTCGGTCAGCTTGAACGCCATCAGCTGAGCGGTGATGGTCGTGCCGATGTTGGCGCCGTAGATGACACCGACGGCCTGCGCCAGCGACATCAGCCGCGCGTTGACGAAGCCGACGGTCATGACTGTGACTGCCGTACTGCTCTGGACGAGCGCCGTGAGCACGGTGCCAACAATGAAGGCGCGCCAGACCGTGCCCGTGAGCACTGACAGGATCTTGCGCATCATGTCCCCGGCTGCCCGCTCGAGCGCGTCGCCCATGGTCTCGACACCGTACATCAGAAGCGCGACGCCGCCGATGATGCCGAAGATCATCTCACGCATCGGCATCCTCCGTCTCATCGCCGTAGTTGATCCAGACGTCCACGGCATCGGAGATGACCTTCTGCGCTTCTGCCACCAGGCTGGCGAGCTTCAGCTCGGCCGCCAGGAAGTCGCGCACTGTCGGGTTGTAGTTGAGCAGCTCGAACATCCGCTCGAGCTGGTTCATTCTCTCGCTGTCGGGCTCCTGACCGGCCCATTGCTGCTTCTGGATCTCCAGTGATTTCCTGCGGAAATCCCGCACCATGTCCCGCGCTGCCGGATCGGCGTCGACGGACTGCCGCGCGCGCTGATAGGTGCGGTACTCCTCCGAGTCCTGAATGGCCTGAGCCAGCTGTCGGGCAGAGGTGAGAACGTCCATGACCGAACCTCCCCGCGGTGATGACCACTCGTACCCGTTTTATCGTAACTTACGCGGTCTGTTCCGGTCAAGAACAAGCTGCCGACCATTCGACACGAGCGCGAGCAAAAGACGGGGTGCACGCGCACCCCGTCCCGACTGCCCTGGTCTGATTCAGTTGGCCGTCTGGCTGATCGGTTCGGCCAGTTGCCGGTTGACATCACCAAGCATGCGCCCAAGCGACAGACGCTGCCGGCGCAACTGCTCGAGCAGACTGCCTGGAGTGGCGGCCGTGCGCCCGCTGCGGACGACCGTTGCCTGGGCGGCCGCCTGCGCCGCAGCAGCTGCCTGACCGGCCGCTGGCGGCGGTACGGGGCGCATCGCGTCGCTCCGCTGAGCGGTTCGACTCGCGGGCGGCGGAACGAGGGGCACATAGGTCGGGGCCGGCGGCTGACGGAGGGGGTTCGGGCGCAACTGCAGACGGTCAATCGGCAAGCCTATCGCATCGATCCGCATGCTGCATCCCTCCTCAGTCGTCAGTCCATCGCCAGTATTATCGGGACCCTGGGGCAACCTGTTTAGAGATAGGAGAGCCAATCCGGGGCGGTTATCCCGGATTGGCTCCCTCAAGCTTCGGATACTGCCGCTAGACAGTCCTCTTGGACATCTGCGGGTCAGGCTTCTTGCTCGACAGCACCGCCCAACTGACCGCCACCAGAGCGACGACGCAGATCACGCCACTCTTGACGAGTTGCGACTCGGTCTGCACGACCAGCGGCGCGATCAGCAGCGAGACCATGTTGATGACCTTGATCATCGGGTTAAGGGCCGGGCCGGCGGTATCCTTCAGCGGATCACCGACGGTGTCGCCGACGACCGATGCCTTGTGGGCGTCGGACCCCTTGCCGCCGTGGAGGCCGTCCTCGATCGTCTTCTTGCCGTTGTCCCAGGCGCCGCCTGCGTTGGACATGAACACCGCCAGCAGTTGCCCGGACAGGATGACGCCGCCGAGGAAGCCGCCGAGCGCCCGCTCGTGCAGCCCAAAGCCGATCACGACGGGCATCAGGACGGCCAGAACGCCGAGTCCGGCCAGTTCCTTCTGGGCGGCGGTGGTGCAGATCAGCACGGCACGGGCGTAGTCGGGTTCGGCCTTCCCCTCCATGATGCCGGGCAACCGGAACTGCCGCCGCACCTCCTGCACGATCAGCGAGGCGGCCCGCTGGACGGCGCGGATGGTGAGCGAGCTGAACAGGAACGGAACGGCCCCACCGATCAGGAGGCCGATGAAGACGTACGGATCGGCGATGTCGATGCTGAAGCTGCTGAGAGTGCCGGACTTGATCACCGTCTCGACGAACGACCCGAACAGGGAGACGGCGGCGATGACCGCCGAGCCGATGGCGACGCCCTTGGTGATCGCCTTGGTCGTGTTGCCGACAGCGTCGAGGTCAGCCATGATCTGCCTGGCTGCGGGCGCGGCGCCGGCCATCTCGCCGATGCCGTTGGCGTTGTCGGCAATCGGCCCGAAGGCATCCATCGACACGTTATTGCCGGTCAGAGTGAGCATGCCGATGCCGCAGAGGGCGACTCCGTAGAGGATGAACTGCAGTCCGCTGCCAGCGAAGATCAGCACCGAGCTGAGGATGGCGCCGGAAATCAGCGTGATCGCCCAGACCGAGCTTTCGTAACCGCTGGCGAGGCCGGCGAGGATGACCGTGGCCGGACCGGTCGTCGTCGAATCGGCGATTTCATCGACCGGGCGCCGGTTGGTGGCCGTGAAGTGCTCAGTCAACTGGTTGATCGCCACCGCCAGGACGACACCGCTCAGCGTGGCGCCGAAGACGCGCAGGTCGTGAACGTAGTACTTGGCCAGGACGAAGAAGCCGATGATCGAAATCACCGCCGAAAGGTTGAAGCCGCGACTGATCGCCTTCATGGCGCTGTCCTTGGCGCCGCCGGCGGAGCGGACGAAGTAGGTGCCGATGATCGAGCTGAAAACGCCGATGGCGCGGACGATCAGCGGAAAGATGACCCACTTGTAGGAGAAACCAGCCGCTGCGGCCACCGACAGGCCGAGGATCATCGCTGACACCATCGTCACTTCGTACGACTCGAAGATGTCGGCGGCCATGCCAGCGCAGTCGCCGACGTTGTCGCCGACCAGATCGGCGATGACGGCCGCGTTGCGCGGATCGTCCTCCGGGATGCCCTGCTCGACCTTGCCGACGAGGTCGGCGCCGACATCGGCGGCCTTAGTGTAGATGCCACCGCCGACGCGCATGAAGAGGGCGAGCAGGGTGCCGCCGAAGCCGAAGCCAAGCAGCACTTCCGGCGCGCGCTCGCGGTAGATGATGAAAATCAGCGTGCCACCGAGCAGCCCGAGGCCGTCGGTCAGCATGCCGGTGATGGTGCCCGAGCGGTAGGCGATGCGGAGCGCATCTCCGAATGAACGGCCAGCCGCTGAGGTGACGCGGACGTTGCCTTGAACGGCCATGTTCATGCCGATGAACCCGACGGTAGCCGAGAACAGCGACCCCATCAGGAATGCCGCGGCGCGGCCCCATGAGACGGCCGGGGCGGCCCCGGTCAGAGCCGCGCTCAGATACAGCGCGACCGTGAGGACGATGATGAGCAGTCCGATGGTGCGGAACTGACGGTTCAGGTAGGCGTTGGCGCCGGTCCGGATCGCCCCGGCGACCTGCTGCATCTTGGCGGTGCCGCGGTCCTCGCGGAGGATCTGCAGCGTCAGTACTCCTGCGTAGCCGAGGCCGAGGATGGCGACTGCCAGGATCGCCCACAGGGATGCGTGTTCGAAAGCTGTGAGGTTAGGCACGGCACGTTCCCTCCTTGAAAATTCGATGCTGAAAGGAAAAGAGGGAATGATGGGGCTTTCTGGTAGACAAGCCCCATCGCACGTGCCATATTCTAACACTGCGATGATATTGCGTCAACACAGCGAGAAGCCGCAGAAAAAGCAGGCAGGTGGCGCATTCCACCTGCCTGCTCGCTCGCGCGTCAGTATGCGCAATCAGATGCTGGCTCAACTGCGGTCAGCCAGCGCCGCCAAGGCCCAACTGATGCCCAGTTCGCCGAGCTTCGCCTCGGTCGGGACGCCCTGCTCGCTCCAGCCCATCATGCCATAGTAGAGCCGCTTCGCCTTCTCGACCTGCTCCTCCGGCACGAACACGCCCTCGAGCGGCCCGTTCCGGAACGCTCTGGTGAAGCGCGGGGTAAGCTTGTCGTCTTCGTCCGTCAGGCCCTCGCGCAGGTTGAACAGGCGGCAGAGCGTGACCGCGCGCTCACCGACCTTCATCAACTCCATGACGCTGGTGTTCCAGCCGGTGACGGCACGGAACATCTCCGCCACCTGGTTCGGTCCCCACGGCACGAAGTAGCAGTAGACGCCGCAGTTGGCCATGTGGCGCCAGTTGCTGATGTAGGTAAGCATCCGGACTTTCTCCGGGCCAAGGTCGCGGACGGGCACCGGGCTGATGATGCCGAACGGCGCCAGGTCCTTGATGCCCGTCTCCTTGGCGAGGCCGGTATCATGGATGTTGTGACAGTGGTCGGCGCCGGTCGGCGAGACGGCGTAACCGACGCCGAGCCCGAACTTCATCCGTGGCTCGTGCATCGGCACTTCCTGCCCCTTGACCTGGATCGCGAACTCCTCGGCGCCCTTGCCGATGGCGCGGGCGGCGCGCAGCGAGCCCTCGCCGAGGAGCCTGCCAAAACCCTCACGCCGTGCGATCAGCTCGATCATGGCGAGCATCGCTTGCGCGTTGCCGAACTTCAGCTCGATGCCACCGGAGTCAGCAGCGGTGATCAGGCCCTTCTCGAACGCCTCCATGGCGAAGGCGATGGTGACGCCGGTCGAGATCGTGTCGAGGCCGTACTTGTTGCAGAGTTCGTTGCCCTTGGCGATGGCGGGCAGGTCATCGATGCCGCAGGACGAGCCGAGTGAACCGATGGTCTCGTACTCGGGGCCGCCGTAGACCGGGTCGACCTGATACGGCTGGTCGACCTTGACCACGCGCTTGCAGAAGATCGGGCAAGCGAAGCAGTTGTCGCGGTCAACGAGGATCGTGTCCCGCATGGTCTGGCCGGAGATCCGCTCGGCGCCCTCAAACGAGCCTTCGCTGAAGTTGCGCGTCGGCAGACCGCCGCCGGCGTTCAGGCTGATGACGCCGCCCGCGGTGCCGGTGTCCTTGAAACCGGCGGAGAGCTGTTCGAAGTTGTCGATCTGATACCGCGCCAGGGCAGCGAGCGCGTCCTTGTCGGCGAGCGGCAGCGCCTTGGTGCCGCGCACGGCGATCGCCTTGAGCTTCTTCGCGCCGAGGACGGCGCCGATGCCGCCGCGTCCGCAGAAATGAGTCAGGTCGTTGACGACGTTCGCATAGCGGACCAGCCGCTCACCGGCGACACCGATCTGCGCCACGCGGATGTGCTGATCGCCCAGCTCATCCTTGATCGCCCGCTCGACGGCAAGCGTCTCCTTGCCCCAGAGATGAGACGCGTCGCGGAGTTCGTACTCGCCGTCGTGAAGCCAGAGGTAGACGGGACTCGCTGACATGCCCTCGACGATTACCGCGTCGAAGCCGGCGCGCTTCAGTTCAGCGCCGAAGAAACCGCCACCCTCGCCGTCGCCGTAGAATCCGGTAAGCGGCGATTTGGCGCCGACGCTGTTGCGGCCGCTGCCGGCGATTGGCGCGCCGGTGACCGGGCCGGCGGCGAAGATGACCTTGTTGTCGGGACCGAGCGGATCGGCCCCGGCCGGCACTTCCTTGAGCAGGTAGTAGGCGATCAGCCCGCGTCCGCCAAGGTAAGTCCGGTAGAACTGCTCCTCGGGATGCTCGACCGTGACCTCACCGCGGGTCAGGTTGACGCGCAGGATGCTTCCCGCAACACCGTTGATACCGATCCCCTCCTATCAGCCGCCATCGACCGGGGCCATGAACGTGACCAAATCGCCGTCGCGCAGAACCTGATCGGCGGTCGCCTGGCGGCCGCCGACGCTGACCAGCCAAATATGCTGCTCGGGAATGCCGACGCGCTCCCTCAGCTCAGCGATGGTGGCTCCGTCCGGCAGGTCCAGCTCAGTCTGCTCGACGCCCTGAGGCATGAACCGGGCGAGGCCACCGAATGCCCTCACGCGCACACGCACTCGCATCAACCTTTCTGTCATCCGTTCTCCGGTCCTGATGGGACCCGGCTCAGGCCTTCCGCTCGGCCACCATGAGCAGCGGCATCCCCTTGAAGACGTATGATGCCGGACGCATAATCATCGCCATGCCGTCGACGGGCGAGTTCAGCGGCGTGCCATCGACGTGGCCAAGCGCCTGTCCGGCGCGAACAGCCTGGCCGGCGCTGACGGCGGGCACAAAGACGCCGTCATGCGGCACCCGGACACTGATCAGTTTGCCGTAGTAGCCGGGTTGCGGCGCCGGCGCCTCGCCGGGGATGAACCCGCGCAGGCGCATCATGCCTGCGACGGCGCCGAACGCTTCCTCAGCGGCCGGCAGATCGATCACGCCACCCGCGCCGCCGCCGGTCAGCTCGATGATGACCGCCGGAATGCCGCGGTGGTTGGCTTCGACGAACATCTGGCCGCGCGTGCCGCCGGATTCGATGACCACCGGCACTGACAGCTGCTGCGTGAACTCGCGGACGAACGGGAACTCCTCGTACAGCGCCAGCGTGTAGCTGCGGCTCCAGAGCCCGCAGCAATGCAGGTCGACGATCAGGTCGGACTTCACCGCTTCCTCCCAGATCGCGGCAGCGGTCCGCTGCGACAGTGTTCCTTCGGCGTCGCCGGGGAAAATGCGGTTGAGATCGATCTCGTCATAGGGCGACGTCCGCTGCAGCCGGCCGAAGGCGGTCGGGTTGCTGCGGGCGATGATGCGGACCTCGCCGCGCACTTCGGACTCGCACAGGAGGTCGATCAGCCGGTGCGCGACATAGACGCCGGTCGCCTCGCCGCCGTGCAGTCCGGCGGTGATCAGGAGGCTCGGCTTGCCCTCGCCGAAGGTGTACATCTGCAACCGGGCGTCGTCCCCGACGTCAATGAATGCGATGCGCGGTTCCATGTTCCCACTCCCCTGTAGTGTGGCTGTTGATGTCACCGTGGGACAACGCGAAGCAGGGAGAGCATAGCTTCCCTGCTTCGTGCTCCTTGCGGATGGCCTGACCTTACTTGCAGCAGCACTTCTTCTCGATGTCGTGGACGATGACACCGTCGATGATCGTCTTCTCGCAGTGGGTGAAGTTGCTCATCGGATGACCGTCGAAGATCGCCAGATCGGCGTCCTTGCCCACTTCGAGCGAGCCGACGCGATCAGCCACGCCGATGATCTCGGCCGCGTTGATGGTGATGGCCTTCCAGGCGTCTTCCTCGCGCATGCCTTCGCGAACCATGATGCCGGCATGGACCGGGAGCCACTTGGTCTCGGATGACGAGTCGACCTGGATGGCGACCTTGACGCCGGCCTTGGCGAGGATGCCGGCGTTGCCGTGGTTGACGTCGAGCAGCTCCATCTTGTGCGCGGCGAGGAGGTTCGGGCCGACGGTGGCGCGGACGTTCTTGGCGGCCAGGATGTCGGCGATCTTCCAGCCTTCGGTGCAGTGCTCGATGACGTAGTCGAGGTTGAACTCCTCGGCGAGGCGGATCGCAGTCATGATGTCATCAGCGCGATGGCAGTGGATGCGGGCCTTCATCTCACGCCGGAGGACCTTGCCGAGGGCTTCGAGCTGGAGGTCGCGGTCGGGAAGCTTCGGCGTCTTGCCTTCTTTGGCCGCCTCTTCCTTCGCCTGCTCGATCTTATTCATGTAGTTCTGGGCCTTGACCATCGCTTCGCGCCAGACGGCGGCGTTGCCCATGCGGGTGCTCGGGGCGACCTTGCGGCCTTCGCCGTAGCAGCGCTTCGGGTTCTCGCCAAGCGCCATCTTCATGCCCTCGGTGCCGGGGATCACCATCTCCTCGGCCGTGCGGCCGCGGAGCTTGATCACCATGCCGGTGCCACCGATGATGTTGGCGCTGCCCGGACCGGTGTAGACGGTAGTGACGCCGGCGGCGACGACCATCGGGAAGGCCATGTCCTGCGGGTTGAGGGAGTCGATGCCGCGCAGTTGGGCGGTGATCGGCGCGGTGATCTCATTGCCGTCGTTGTTGGCCCAAACGCTCGGCTCGCCGAACAGACCGATGTGGGCGTGGGCATCGATCAGGCCCGGGGTGACCCACTTGCCGGTGGCGTCGATGACCTCGGCACCGGCCGGAATCGCGACGTCCTTGCCGATCGCCTTGATCTTGCCGTTCTCGATGAGGACGGTACCGTTTTCAATGATCCCGTTGGTGATGGTAACGAGCTTGCCGTTCTTGATCGCTAGCACGTGACTCGACCTCCGTTTCGGGTTTGGCAGAACGCCGAAAGATTTCGCCACTCGAAGAAAGTCTCCTCCTTGCATGCCTGTCCACTTCGTGCCTTTTTCTCCGGTGGCTGCCACCCGCTGCCAGCGCGGGGCTACTGCAGACTGCCCCCCGCGTCCGGTCCGAAATACTCGCTGATCGCCCGGAACAGCGCCTCGGCCATCCGCTCCCGCACCAACGGGTCGAGCAACATCTGCTCATCGTTGGTGTTGCTGAGAAACGCGCCTTCGACGAGAATCGCTGGCGCATCCGCGTTCTTGATCACGTAGAACTGCTCATCCTTGACGCCGCGGTCGCGCAGGCCGAGCGCCGCGACCAATTCGCGCTGGGCCAGGCCGGCCAGGCGCTTGGCCGAGGCGGCGTTGCTGGCGCCGCTGTAGTAGTAAGTCTCGGTGCCTGACTGATCGGACTTGTAGCCCATGCTGTTGTTGTGGATGCTGATGAACATGTCCCCGCGCCGGTCTGCCGCGAGATTCGAGCGGCGCGCCAGTTCGCTGATCGAAACCTGGCGTGCGTAGTCGATCTCTTCGGCCTCTTCCGGCGGGACGAGCGAAGTGTCGGTGTCGCGGGTCATGACGACATCTGCCCCGGCCGCCTTGAGCTTGTCCCGCAAGAGGAGGGCGATCGCGAGGTTGATGTCCTTCTCCTTGGTGCCGACCAGACCGAGAGCGCCCGGATCGCGCCCGCCATGCCCGGGATCGATGACGATCGTCCGACCCCTGAGACCCGGCTTCAGCAGCTCGATGGTGATTTGGCCCGGTGCGTGACGGAGGACGGACGCAGCCTGCTGCCCGGCGAAGTCGATCCGCACGCCGCCGGTCATCGCCGCCACAGCGCCCGCCAGCGGTCCGGGCAGGGCCGTGATGTCCGAGGTCGCCCCGAGCTTGAGCGACAGTGGCTGAGCTGACAGCAAGCTGGCCGGCAGACTGCCGGCGGCAGTGAACGTGATGCTGTCACGGTCAGCCGCCTGCTTCCAGGTGATTGCCGTCAGCTTGGTCGTGAACGAGATGCTGGTATCGGCGCCAGCGGTCTCGATGCTGTAGCTCGGTCGCTGGGCCAGCGTCAATGCGGCCACATCGCCATCGACGAGCAACGACTTGAACTCGCCGGTGCTGATGTCGAGGTGCGCCTGCGGCAGCTTGACCGGCAGCTGGAACAGCAGGGCCAACCCGTCATCGGTCTTGCCGACGCTGATCTGGCCCATGTTGGTGAAGGTCAGTCGCTTGGTCAGCCCGTCCATGACAAACGAAATGCTGCGGGCCTGGGCATTGCTGTCCGCTTTGAAGTAGTCCCGCGAGATGAAGCACTCCTGGCCCTCATAGTCGACGCGCGCCCAATTGCCCTGAGTCCCCTTCAGCTCGAGGCGGGCGCCCCGCTTGACGGTGCCGATCGACTTGTAGTTGGTGCCGGCGCCGGTCCTCAGGTTGACCGTCGAACCGGTGACGGTGCCGAACACGGGGAAGCGGATCTGCCAGTTGTTCTCGCTCACTGAATAGACGACGCCGGGATTGGTGCGGCCCTTGTCAGTGATCGTGAGCAGCGAGCCCTCGACCCAGCCGAGGTCATTGCGGTAGACGACCTGCATCCAGCCGCCGGCGGTGGAGTAGACTGGCAGCACCGTGCCCTTGGACGCCTGACCCTTGACGTCGTAGCCGGTGTTGGTGCCGGTGCGGACATTGGCCTTGCTGACGTTGACGACCGCCTGTTTCTCGAATGAGACCGTTGGCAACCTGGTCGCCGTGGCCTGGGCGGAAATCCGGACGTACGTCGCCGACACCCAACCGGACGCGGCGCCGACGGCGACCTTGACCCAGCCGTCGCCCTGTTCCAGGACCGGCAGTTGCTGCCCCTTCTTCACGGTAGTGATGACGGCATGCTGAGTGCCGGCGCCCTTGCGGACATTTAGCACCGAGGCCGTGACCGTGGCCGTCTTGGCTTGCGGCGGTTGCTGCACCGGCGCCAGCGCGCCCGGCGCCAGCCAGTACTTCTCGCCGCCGATCTGTACGGCTGTCCAGCCATCGGCGCTGGTCTCGACGACCTCGAAGTCGCCGCCGGGGTAGGCCACCCCGAGCTGCTGCGAGTCGGCGCTTGGGCCTGCTCTGAGCGGCGCCGGTGCCGCCGCCGCGTAGGGCGCGATATACGCCCCCGCCGGCTGCTGGAGCGACGCGAGGATCATGACGACTAATGTGACTGTGACTAAGACCCGACGCACCGGCAGTCCTCCCCCATCCTTAGGCTCACGTGCCAGATTCTCGTCTCCAAATGCGAAATCCTTGTCCAATATGGTCTGACGGGTCGGAACTCGCGTTTGTTCCGCACTCTTCCACCACAGATTTCGCCAATGGGTGAGGCTGGTGTGAGGGTGCGGCCCGGCGGGCCGCATCTGTTGCCTGTCGGTGACGCACGCTAGACCGACGACAGGGAAGACGGACCAGAATGTCGAAACCGGGCCTATCCGCCGCGTGCGGGAGTGCCCGGCGGAACCAGAGCGGAGGGGATGTCCCGGATGACGACTGAGCGCCTCTACTACGACCAGCCCTATCTCAAGGAGTTCGCGGCCAAGCTGACGGATGCCCGGCGGGACGGGGCCCACTGGCGGGTGATGCTGTCGCGCACCGCCTTCTACCCGACATCCGGCGGGCAGCCGAACGACCTTGGCACCATCGCCGGTCACGCCGTGGCCGATGTCGTCGAGGACGGCGCGGAGGTAGTCCACATCGTCAGCAGCGCCGCCGACCTGACGCAACTCGTCGGGCGCGACGTGAAGGGCGTCATCGACTGGCAGCGACGTCTCGACCACATGCAGCAGCACACCGGCCAGCACATCCTCTCGGCCGCCGTCGAGCGGCTGCTCGACGCCGACACCGTCGGCTTCCACCTCGGCGCGGAGTACGTCACGATCGACATCAACACGGGCGCGTTCGCCGCCGATGACGCCGCCCGCGTCGAGCGGCTGGCCAATGAGACCGTCATGTCCTGCCGGCCCGTGGTCAGTCACTGGATGACCGAGGCCCAGGCCGAGCGTTTGCCGCTGCGGAAGAAGCTCGCGCGCAGCGGTGACATCCGCATCATCGAGATCACCGACTTCGACTACAACGGCTGCGGCGGCACCCATGTCGGCAACACCGGCGAGGTCGGCCCGATCAAAATCCGGCGCTGGGAGAAGGTTCGCAGCGATACCCGGATCGAGTTCGTCTGCGGCTGGCGCGCGCTGGCTGATTACGCCTGGAAGAACGAAGCCGTCAACGCCCTGGCTGCCGGCCTGTCGGTCAATGAGCGCGAGTTGACGGACGCCGTCGACCGGCTGCAGAACGAAATCGTCGTCGGCCGCCGCGCCCTGCGCGACGCCCGCGAGCGTCTGCTCGGCTTCGAGGCGGCGGAACTGGCCGCCGGCGCGCCGGTCGCGGCGCATGGAGGATACAGCGTCATCGCCCGCGTGTTCAGTGATCGGTCGTTCGACGAAGTCCGCTGGCTGGCCGGTCAGTTGACCGGCGCGCCGGGACGAATCGCCTTGCTCGGCTTGGCCGGTGAGACGGCGCAGCTGATCTTCGCTCGCTCAGAGGATGTCCGGCACGACATGAACAAGCTAATCAAGGATGCGTTGCCGCTCGTCGGCGGTCGCGGCGGCGGCAACCCGCGCGTCGCCCAGGGCGGCGGCCCGCAGGTGGCCGGGCTGGAGGAGGCCATTGAGCGGGCGAAGGAAGCGACGCTCGGCGCGAAGGGTTGATGCCAATTGGGGGTGCCAGGAATGCCCCGCCGCAGGGAGACTGACCTCTACCCGCCCGTGAAGGCGCTGCTCGAGGCGCAGGGATACACCGTTCGCGCCGAGGTCAACGGGTGCGACGTCGCGGCCGTCCGTGACGATGAGCTGATCATCATCGAACTGAAGGCCGGCTTCACGCTGCCCCTCCTGCTTCAGGGCGTCGAGCGGCAGCGCCTGTCGGACTCGGTCTACCTGGCGTTCGAAGCCCCGCGCGGCTGGTGGCGCACGCCGCGCCGCGACGACATTCAGCGCCTCTGCCGGCGGCTCGGGCTAGGCCTGATGGCAATTACCTTCCACCGCAGCGGTCCGGTTGTCGAGGTCGTCTGCGACCCCGGCCCGTATCAGCCGCAGCTGGCACGCAAGCGGAAGGCGATGTTGCTCAAGGAGTTCGCGAAGCGCTCGGGCGATCACAATCAGGGCGGCAGCAGCAAGCGGCCGCTGGTCACAGCGTACCGTGAGAACGCGTTGCTGGTCGCCGAGTACCTGAAGCGGCACGGGCCGGCGGCGCCCCGCGCGATCAAGGCGGCGATCGGCGTGACAAACGCCGCATCGATCCTGCAGAAGGACTACTATGGCTGGTTCGAGCGGGCTGAGCGCGGCGTCTATCGCCTCGCCCCCAAGGGCGAGCAGGCGCTGGACGTCTATGCCGATGTCCTGGGCGCACTGGCAGCAGCCGGTGCCACGGCAAAGGGAGCAGAGTGACACGATTTGAAGGGAGGAGTTTCGGTGACCAAGTGGCGATGCACGGTATGCGGGTACACGTATGATCCGGCGACCGGCGACGCGGACGGTGGTATCGCTCCGGGAACGGAGTTCGCCGACATCCCGGAGACCTGGGTCTGCCCGGTCTGCGGCGCGACGAAGAGCGACTTCGAGGCCGTTGCCGAGCAACAGGGCGAGGTCGTCCGGCGCTATGCGAACGACGCGCTGACTGTCATCTGGCAGCCGGCCAAATGCAACCACAACGGCAACTGCACGCGCAGCCTGCCGGCGGTGTTCGAAGTTAGGCGGCGACCCTGGGTCGACATCAACGGCGCCAGTCCTGATGAAATCAAGCGTGTCGTCGAGCAGTGCCCGACCGGCGCCCTGACCTGGGAGCCGACCAAGTAGACAATTCTGCGGGAAATACCAACAACACACGGAGCGGACGGCCAACTGCAGCCGTCCGCTCCGCATACTTATGCGGCTTGACTCTTCTGTCTCAGGCGACGGAATCGCGGATGTTCACTCGCCTGCCCGCTGCAGCGCAGCCGGCAAGTCGCCGCTGTCGATCAGCGGCAGCAAGTCGGCCAGCTGCCCCCGGAGGTGAGGCTGGAGGCCCTTGGCGCCGCGATCGATCATGTTCTCTTCGGCAAGGAAAGTCCACATCCCGAGCTTGCGCGCAATCAGGTCCTCCAGGGTGTCGTTGCCGACCATCAGGCACTCCTCGGGACGGCGGCCGATGAGCGCGGCAACCTCCTGATAGTATTCGGGGTTCGGTTTGCAGTAGTGCATCATCTCATAGGACGTGACCAGCTTCCAGGGCAGACCGTCGACACCGGCCCAGCGCATCCGCTCCTCGATCGCGATCAGCGGGAAGACGGGATTCGTTGCGACGACGATATCCCAGCCGCGCCGGCTGGCGGCTTCGACGATCCGCCGGGCAGCCGGCTTGCGCTTCGCCCGGCTGCGGAGCGACGGGAAGCGCTCGCGGTAGAACTGCTCGAACAGCGGCTCCAGGTCGTCGCGGCGCCGGTTCACGCGGGGGAAGAAGTCGGCGTTGAAAGCCTCGCGGTTGGTCGTCTGCGAGTCGAGGTTGCGCACCATGGCCTCAGTCGAGGCCATCAGCTGCTTCACGAGCAGCTGCGGCGGGATGTGCTCGGCCATTGCCTCGGCCAACAGCTTGGTGTAGTGGACGAGGAACAGGTCGGTATCGCAGTCGAGCAGCGTCCCATCGAGGTCGAACAAGATCGCCTTGAGCATTCAGGCCCTCCGTTCAAGATCGGTTCATTCCGCCAGCGCGACGCCCTCGACGCGCGGGTCGCACCCGGCGGCGCGGACACCGGTCCGCGGATCGACAGTGATCAGCATCGCACCGCCGCCGGCCGCCCAGGGGCCGACAACGCGCGTCTTGTGGCCACGCTCGCGGAGGCCGGTCACGGTCTCGGCCGGGAAGCGATCCTCGAGCACGACCTCGACCGGATTGTCCTCATTGGCCGGATCAGTGCCTGGCAGGCTCGTCCAGCGCGGCGCCTCCACGGCCTCCTGCGCCGTGCGGCCGAAGTCGACCACGTGGGTCAGCACCTGCATGTTCCACTGCGGCTGGCCGTCGCCGCCCGGGGTGTTGCCGAGCATCGCCAGCTTGCCGTCACGGGTGACGAGCCAGGTGTTGAGCGTGTGCATCGTCCGCTTTCCCGGCGCAATGCAGTTCGGGTGGCCCTCACGGAGCGTGAAGCCACGTCCGGCCCGGTCGTTGAGCAGGATGCCCGTGCCCGGGACGACTACGCCCGAGCCCCAGGCCAAGGACAGGCTCTCGATGAACGAGACCGCGTTGCCGGCCGCATCGATGATCACGAACGAGGTCGTGTCGCCGTCGAACGGCAGCGCATCGTCTTCGGGAATGTCCGCCATGGCGCGCTCCGGCGCGAACCGCCGGCGCCGCTCGGCGGCATACTCGCGTGACAACAGACCGCGCAGTGGGAAGTCTATGAATGCCGGGTCGCCGGCATAGCGCAGACGATCCGCGAACGCCAGGCGCTTCGCCTCGACCAGCGCGTGCACGGCCGGGGCGGTCTCGGGGCCCATCGCCGCCAGGTCGAAGCCCTCGGCGATGTTCATCGCCTCGAGCATGATCAAGCCCTGAGACGGCGGCGGAGTCTGGTGGATGCGATAGCCGCGGTAGTCCGTGGCGATTGGCTGCCCGACCCAGGAACGGTGGCTGGCGAACTCGCTGCCCTGAAGCGGCGCCCCTTCCGCCTGGAGGTAGGCGACGATGCGCTCGCCCAGTTCGCCGCGATAGAAGGCATCGCGCCCGGACTCGGCCAGCGTGGCAAGCGACGCGGCGAGGTCGGGCTGGCGCAGAATATCACCTGCGTGCGGCGCCTCGCCGTTGGCGAGGAAGATCCGCGCCGCCTCGGGGAAGCGGCGCAGCTTGTCGGCGCCGCTGGCGATCTGGCGCGCGGTCCAGGCGTTGATGGCGAATCCGTCCCGCGCGTAGCCGATGGCAGGCTGAAGGAGGCTGGCGAGGTCACGACTGCCGAACCGCTCCAGCGCAGTGACGTAGGCGTCTACCGTACCGGGAACAGCCACTGACAGCGGCCCGTCCAGCGGCATCTTCTTGTACCCCCGTGCGGTGTAGAAGTCGCGCGTCGCGCCGAGCGGCGCAACGCCACTGCCGTTGATCGCCGTCACGCTGCCGGTCGCCGCCTCGTAGACAAGCATGAAGGTGTCGCCGCCCAGGCCAGTCATCATCGGCATCGTCACATCAAGCACCGCCGCTGTCGCGACGGCCGCGTCAACGGCATTGCCGCCGTCGGCCAGGACCCGCATGCCCGTCAGGGCGGCCAGCGGCTCGGCGGTCGCGATCATCCCTTGTCGGCCCACAACCATCGGTCGTCTCGTCATATCGCATCGCTCCCTTGGTGACATCCTCTTCGGTATTCTTTCCGGTTCAGAAGCTTCCTCCTTGGCTTGACAAGACCTTTGCCCGCACACTCTCTCACGGAGGTCTCAGACATGAGACGTCGCCGCAGCGATGACCAGTTCCGGTTGGGGCTCGCCGCCGGCGCGCTTGGCGCCATCTCGCTCCCCTGGCTGGCGCGAGCCCTGTTCGGCGCCGCCGCGCGCCTTGGGCTGACAATCCTGACGAACGACATCTTCTCCGAGAACATCTGGGAGCTGATCGGCGCGGCGGTGCGCGCCGGGCCACAGGTGATCATCGAGACTGGCCTGCGGGCCGCGAAGGGGAGCGTCGTGCTGCGTCCGCTCGGCACGCCGAAGCACTTCGCGGGGTTCGACGGGATGATGTTCACCTTAGCGCAACTGCAGCGCCTGCCGACGCCACTCGGGACGCCGGTCGCCACCGGGGTCACCATCGGCCCGCGCGCCCGCAGGCCGCTGAAGCTGAGAATCCCGATCATGATCGCCGGCATGGCCTACGGACTGGGGCTCAGCGAGCGGGCCAAGGTGGCTCTCGCCCGCGGCGCTGCCCAGGTCGAGACGGCCACCAACACCGGTGAGGGCCCGTGGCTGCAAGCGGAGCGCGACGCTGCCGCCAAGCTGGTTCTGCAGTGGAACCGCGCGACCTGGGCCAAGGAGCCGTCGATCCTGAAGCAGGTCGACATGGTCGAAATCCAGATCGGCCAGGCAGCGTACGGCGGTGTCGGGCACAAGATGGCGGCAGCGCGCATCGGTCCGACCCTGCGCCGCCGCCTCGGCATCGAGCCAGGGTCGGCCGCCGTTCGCCAGTCGCGGGTGCCCGGGGTGACATCGGGCGCCGACCTGGCGCGCCTGATCGACTACCTGCGGGCTGAGACCGGCGGTGTGCCGATCGGCGTCAAGCTGTCGGCCGGCGATGATCTTGAGCGCGACATCGAGATCGCCGTCAGGGCGGGCGCCGATGCGCTGACCATCGACGGCGCCGAGGGCGGCTCGCATGGCGCGCCACCCGTCCTCGAGGACGATTTCGGCCTGCCGACACTGTACGCCCTCTGTCGCGCCCGGCGCGCCCTCGACCGGCTCGATCCGCAACACACGGTCAGCCTCATCATCTCCGGCGGGCTGACCGGGCCCGGGCACTATCTCAAGGCTCTCGCGCTGGGCGCCGACGCTGTCGCGATCGGCACGATCGCGATGTTCGCCGTCTGCCACTCCCAGATCGGCAAGACGCTGCCGTTCGAGCCGTTGACCCAGCTCATCTGGTACAAGGGCAAACAGTCAAGCCGGTTCAACGTCGAAGTGGGCGCCCGCGACCTCGCGCGGTATCTCCGCAGCTGCACGCGGGAGATGTGCGTGGCGGTGCGCGCGCTTGGCAAGTCGTCACTAGCGGCGGTCGGGCGCGACGATCTGGTGGCCCTTGACGACCTGACCGCGAAAATCACCGGACTGCCGCTGGCCTGGGTACCCAAGTCCGAGCGGCGGCTGGTCCGCCGCCTCTAGTGCGCCGATGCGGCAGGCGCGCGCAGTGACTGCAAAGACCTGGCCCAGTGCCCCGGGCTGTCGCGGCCCGGCGCGCTGGGCTTGTCTGTCGTCAGCCAAAGCTTGGCTTGTCTCCGCCTGCGACAAGATGCTATTATGTTAATGTCATTCGTCTCCCGAACAAATGAAAGCGGGTGTGGCCGAATTGGTGCTAATCAACAACGTCGTGCCGGTGTTCCTCGTCGCTGCCCTCGGCTACATCGCCGGCAAGACGCTGAGAATCGACGGCAAGTCCGTCTCGCGGGTCGCGCTCTACGTCCTCACGCCGGCGCTCGTGCTCAACTCGCTGTCGGCCGCCAGCATCATGCCAGGTGAGTTCCTGGTCATCGTCCTCAGCGGCGCGGCGCTGATCATCGTCATGATTCTGCTCGGCGCGCTGGCGGCGCGGCTGGCCGGCCTGTCACAGGCGGCAGCAGCCGCAGTCGCGATCGGCTCCGGCTTCATGAACGCAGGCAACTACGGTCTGCCGGTGACCCTGTTCGCGCTCGGTCAGGGCGGCTTCGACCGCGCCGTCATCTTCATGGTCGTCATGTCCGTGGCCACCAACAGTCTCGGCGTCTTCGTCTGCGCCCGCGGCCGCGGCGGCACGAAGGAAGCGCTCCGCAGCGTCGTCGGCATGCCGGCGCTGTATGCGGCCGCAGTCGGGATGCTGATGCAGGTCAACGGCTGGCAGCTGCCGCTGGCCCTTGCCCGTCCGGTCGAGATGCTGGCCGGCGCCGCGGTGCCGATGTTCCTGATCGTGCTTGGCATCCAGCTGAGCAGCGTCAAGGCACAGCCGGGGTTCCTCAAGGCGATTTCGCTGACCACGTTCCTGCGGCTGATCGTCTCGCCGCTCGTCGCGCTTGGGTTCACGGCGCTGTTCGGCATCGGCGGGATCACGCAGAAGGCGATCATCCTTGAGGCGGCGATGCCGTGCGCCGTGAACAGCGCCATCCTCGCAGCCGAGTACGACACGGAGCCGGAGCTTGCGTCGTCGAACGTCATGGCGACGACAGTGTTGTCAATCGTCACCCTGACCATCGTCATCGTCCTGATCATGCGCTAGGGAACCGTCGCACGGCACTTGAGAACGAGCCGCTGTGGGTTGGAGGGAGAGCGTTGGAGACTACGGTGTACATCGTCCGCCACGGCGAGACGGCGGAGAACGCCGCGAACATCTGGCAGGGACAGCTGGACACGGAACTGAGTCCGATCGGATTGCGCCAGGCCGCCGCGGTGGCGCGCAGCCTGAAAGATGTGCCCTTCCAGGCCATCTACGCCAGCGACCTGAAACGGGCAGCGGCGACGGCCGCGGCGATTGCGGCGGCGCACGGACTGACCGTGCGCCCCACCAAGGGACTGCGCGAGATCGATGTCGGCCGCTGGTCGGGCCTGAACTACGACCAGGCGCGCGAGCGCGACCCGGAAGCCTACGCCCGGCTGATGGCCGATCCGGTCAACGCCAAGCGCCCGGACGGCGAGTCGTGGGCCGACCTGCAGCGGCGCGTGTCGCTGGCATTCCGCGACATCGCTGCCGCCCATGTGAACGAAACGGTGTGCATCGTCGGCCATGGCGGCACGATTCGCGCACTGCTGGCTGACGTGTTGCAGCTCGGATTCGAATCAGCGCGCCGGCTGGCGATGGACAACACCGGCGTGACGGTGATCGCCGGCAAAGGTGACCGCTGGCGGCTGCGGCTGTTCAACGACACGCACCACATCGCCGGCAGTGTCGATGAGGGGAAATGGCCGGACTGAAAAGCGGGAGCCCATCGGGCTCCCGCTTTGCTTTGTCTGTCGCTGGTTCACTCGTCGTCCTCGGCCGCCTGCGGCGCCGCGCCGCCGAACAGCTTCGGCAGGACGCCATGTTCCTTGGCTGCCGCTTCGATCGCCGCGAGCGTCTGGTCGAGGTCTTCCTGGGTGTGGGTCGCCATCAGGCTGAGGCGGATGCGGGCCTTGCGCTTGGCGACGGCCGGGTAGAAGACCGGGTTGACGAACACGCCGCGCTTGTGGATTGACGCTGCCATCTCCTTGACCTTCAGGTCGTCGGCGATGATGATCGGGATGATCGCCGTCTCGGCGTTGCCGAGGTCGAAGCCCATCGCCCGGAGGTTGGTCATCATGTAGCGGATGTTGGCCCAGAGGCGCTCACGCAGTTCGGGCTCGTTCTCGATGACGTCGATGGCGGCGATCAGCGATGCGGTGATGGCGGGCGTCATCGCCGTCGAGAACATGTACGAACGCGCGTAGAAGCGCAGGTAGTCGATGACTTGCTTGCTCGACGCGACGAACCCGCCGACGCCGCCAAGTCCCTTGCTGAGCGTGCCGGCGACGATGTCGACCTGGCCTTCCATGTGCCAGTGCTCCGGCGTGCCGCGGCCATGCTCGCCGATGACGCCGCTGGCGTGGGCTTCGTCGATCATGACGCGGGCGCCGTACTGCTTCGCCAGTTCGACGATCTGCGGCAGCGGCGCGATGTCGCCGTCCATCGAGAAGACGCCGTCGACGATGACCAGCTTGCCGTTGTAGGCCTTGTCGCAATCGCGCAGGGTCCGGTTGAGGCTCTTCATGTCGTTGTGGCGGAACCACTTCGTCTCGCCGCCCGACAGCCGGCAACCGTCGACGATGCTGGCGTGGTTGATGCGGTCGTTGATGGCGACGTCACCCTGGCCGACCAGCCCGGAGACGCAGCCGACGTTGGACGAATAGCCGGACGTGAAGATGATGGCGTCTTCACAGCCCTTGAATTTGGCCAGGCGCTGCTCGAGCTGACGGTGGATGTCGAGCGTGCCGGCGAGCAGCGGCACGCTGCCCGCGCCGGCGCCGTACTTGTCGTTGGCTGCGCGGCCGGCGGCGACCACCTTCGGGTGAGTGGTCAGGCCGAGGTAGTTGTTCGAGGCCATCATGACCATGTCCCGGACCTCGCCGGTGTAGGGATCGAGCATGGTCACGCGGTGCTCGTTGCCGCCGAGCAGGGTGCGCCGATAGAGGTCATGACCGCGCCGATGCGCGTCGCTGATGAACTGCTGGAATCGCTGCGCCTTGGCGAAGATGTCGCGATGCGGATACTCCTTGAAGTCGGCCAGGCTATACTCGCGCGAGTCGATCGGCGCGTTGATGTCCTCGAAGGCATCGAATTCGCGGGCGTCTGCCATTGAGATCCCTCCTGCACGACGTGTGCACAATTCTGTGTACATTTGTCGCCCCTATTCTAGCAGACAGTGGCACCCTTGTAAAGGCCACCGAGTCTATGCCTGACCCTGTCGGTCGACAGAGTAGATGTAGGCCAGTACGCGGGCGACAGCTTCATAGAGCGCCGGCGGGATCTCGCTCCCCAGCGGCAGCGCCGACAGCGCGGCGGTCAGGGCCTGATCCTGGACGATGGGAATGCCGTTCGCCGCAGCAACGGCGATGATGCGTTCGGCGAGATAGCCGGCGCCGCTGCCGACGACGCGCGGCGCCGAATCCCGCTCTGGTTGATAGCGGAGGGCAGTCGCCCTGATCCGCCCGTCGCCGGGGTGTTCGCCATGTTCCGTGGCCAAGCGCGCCCCTCCTTCCTCCCGCGAAGCATCAAAGCCTGACATCGAGACGGGTGATGCCGGGCTCCGTCCGCCGCGCGGCAACCGGCCGGCGGGCAGTCAGGAGGCCCGGCGCGAGCCCGCCCGCCACCAGCGCCGTGCGCAGCCGGTCGATGTCGGCTGCGAGCGCCTGAACTGCGGCGGCGTCGTCAGTGAAGCAGGTCACGGCCACTGTCTCGCCCGTCAGCTCGACCAGCGCCTCGACCCGCCCGAGATGTTGGGTTGGTACGGACAGAAGTACCACTGCCGGGCGTCCGGCGGCAGCCGCAACGGCCGAGTCGTC
>JBLNDB010000030.1:0-27606 GCA_050261235.1 Chloroflexota bacterium | reverse complement strand
AGGGGTCGGACTCTCAGTACCAAGAAGAGTCGATCTCAACGCCCGAACCCGTGCTACTCTTGACCCAAGATACCGTTTTTCATACTCAGTGGCGCCGCGTCGCGCCATGGGTGTCTAGGGGCGCGCTCGTCCCGTGGCAAACAGACAACAGGGCAGGCGGCCCGCGCTGGTCGCCTGCCCTCACTATGCCATATGCCGCACACGCCCTACTTTTGTGCGTAAGCCAGCCGGGCCGCCGCCGCGATCTCCCGCACCGGCAGACCATGCTGCCGCGCCAGCCGCGCACAATCGTCATATTCCGGCATGATCTTCTCGCCGTCCGCGAACTGTCCGACCTTCACCGCGACCGTGCCGTACGGTGTCGTCACGTTGACGCTCCGCCGTCCCGCCGTCAGCCGTTGCCAGCGCGACAAGCGCACGCCGAGCGTCGTCGTCTCGCGCAGCAGCACCGCTGCCACTGATTGCTCGGCTCCGACCGGCGCGACCACCGAGAGCATCGTTCCGGGGCGGAACTTCTTCATCTGCACCGGGACCAGGCAAACATCAAGCGCGCCCGCCGCGAACAGCCGCTCCGCCGCCAGCTCATATTCCTGCGGGCTCATGTCGTCGATGTTGGCCTCGAGGACCGTCACCTCGTCGTCGCCGGCGTCGGCCCCGCCGCCGACCTCGCCGATGACCAGCCGGAGAAGGTTTGCCTGCTCGGCCAGATCGCGCGTCCCGGCGCCGTAGCCGATGGACTGGATGCGCATCGCCGGCAGCGGCCCGAAGCCGTTGGCCAGGGTCGTCAGCACCGCCGCCGCCGTTGGCGTGACCAATTCGGCGCGCACGCCCGACGAATAGACCGGCACGCCGACGAGGATCTCCGCCGTCGCAGGCGCCGGCACCGGCAGCACACCGTGGGCGGTAGTCACTGTCCCCTCGCCGACATTGAGGGGCGAGACGAACACCCGCTCGACGCCCAGCGCGTCCAGACCGGCGATCGCCCCGACCGTGTCGACGATCGAATCGACCGCGCCGACTTCGTGGAAGTGGACCTCCTCGATCGGGCAGCCGTGGGCGCGCGACTCGGCCTCCGCGAGCCGGCGGAAGGCCGCCCGCGCGCGCTCCTTGACTCTGGCCGGGAGCGCCGACGCATCGATCAAGCAGTCTATGTCATGCAGGTTGCGGCCGTGGCGATGCGCCGCGCCATGCTCGTGGATGGCCGCGTGCGGCGGCAACGGCTCGTGGCCGTGTCCCGGAGCCGTCGGCCGCGCCTTCTCGTCCGTCAGCACGACATCGACCTTCGTCCCCCGCAGTCCGTGCCGCAGCACCTGGCTCGCCCGCAGCTCGTAGCCCGTAAGCGGCAGCGCGGCGAGCAGCGACCGCAACGCATCGAGCGACAGACCGGCGTCGACCAACGCCCCGAGCATCATGTCGCCGGAGGCGCCGGACGGACACTGAAAGTAGGCAGTCTTCACCGCGCTTCCTCCTCCCGGTTGATGAGCGACGCCATGACGCCGGCGCCGAAGCCGTTATCAATATTCACGACGCCGACGCCGCTGGCGCAGGAGTTGAGCATTGCCAGCAAAGCCGCCAGACCGCCGAAGTTGGCTCCGTAGCCGACGCTCGTCGGCACCGCGACGACAGGGCGGGCGACCAGCCCCGCCACCACGCTCGCCAGGGCGCCCTCCATCCCCGCCACGACAACCAGCACCGTCGCCGCAGCGAGCCGGTCACGGTTGTCGAGCAGGCGATGGATGCCGGCAACGCCGACGTCGTACAGCCGCTCGACGCGGTTGCCGAGCGTCTCAGCGGTCACCGCGGCCTCCTCGGCGACCGGCTGGTCAGCCGTGCCGCCGCTGACGATCAGTATCGTGCCGCGCCCACGCGGCGCCGGGGTCGGACCGACGACGACGATGCGCGCCGACTCGTGATATTTCTGCTGATAGGGTAGCCGACTGAGCGCCGCGGCCACTTCCTGCGAAGCCCGCGTGGCCATCACAGCGCCACCGCGCTGCGCCAGCCGGTCGACGATCGTGACGATCTGGCCGATCTCCTTGCCGGGGCAGAAGACGACCTCGGTATGGCCCGTTCGGAGCGCCCGGTGGTGATCGACCTTGGCGAAGCCGAGGTCCTCATATGGCAGATCCTTCAGTTGCCGCAGCGCTTCATCGATACTCACTTCGCCGCTGCGCACTCCGGCCAGCAGCGTTTCGAGTCTGTGCTTGTCCATCCGGACACCTCGCTTTGGTGGGCTCATTTGAAATCATAAAGCCAGACAGAGCCCCAGTCAAACAGATGTTCGCGCGAGTAAAATCAACTGGATATGCGCGTCTGAGACAGGAAACGACCCACATCCGCCGAACCAATGTCGGGCGCACTTGCCTTAGGAGGGCTGAACTCGCATGAACCAACTCGAGCCGTATCTGACCCCGACGAATCTGCTCCTGCTGGCCGCAGTGCTCGGGGTCTTGTGCATCTTCACGCTGATCCTGCTCATCGTCACCCTGATCCGACTCGGCCGCACCCGCCGCCGCTACGAGGCATTGATGCGGGGTCCAAACGGTGCGGACCTGGAGACGATCCTCCTGTCCCAGGCGAACAGCCTCAGTGAGAACCACGAACGGGTCGCCGCGCTCGAGCGTCTGGCGACTGACCTGCGGGCACAGCTGCGCGGCTGCACGCAGCGCGTCGGCATCGTCCGCTTCAACGCTTTCCCCGACGTCGGGGCCGACCTCAGCTTCGCCATCGCCCTGCTCGATGAGGACAACAACGGCGTCGTCATCTCGGGGCTTTACGGCCGCGAGGATTCGCGCGTCTACGCCAAGCCGGTCGTCGCCGGCGAGTCGACCTACCTGCTCACCGGCGAGGAACGAGAGGCAATTCGCCGCGCCACGTCGCGCAATTCCGGAAAACCATCGGCAAGTTAGGCCGCCAGAAGAAGGAAATCTCGCGCCGTAGGCGAATACACCCATACTACTCAGTTTTTTGATCGTCATCCAGGCATGAGAGGAGGCGAGCGCTGGTGGCCCGCCAACCCGGAAAATCGTTCACGATCATGATCGTCCCGCACTCCGAGAGTTCGGTCTGGAGCTTCAGCGTCAGTCTGACAGCGGTGCAGATCATCGCCAGCCTGCTCATCACCGCCTGCTTGTCACTACTGGTGTTCGCCAACCTCTATGCCGACATGCAGGCGAACATGGCGGAGCTGGCAGAACTGAGGGTTGTCGCCAAGGAACAGAGCATGCAGCTCGACTATCTGGCCGCCGAGACCCAGACCATGCGCACCGACCTTGACCGCCTGCACCAACTCGATCAGCAGATCCGCCAACTAGTCAAGGGCGATGAGGCGTTCGGCAGCCTTGCGGCAAACATCGAGCCGGCGTCCAATACTCCCCGGCAGTCAGGGAATGTCCTGCTGGCTCTCGCCAGCCGCACGCCGCAGGTCTCGCGCGCCTCCGACATGTTCGCCCGCAATGGAGACATCGAAGCGGCGCAGGCGGCTATCAGGGACCTCGAGTCGATGAAGTCCCAGGTCGTCAGCCTCAGCGAACAGCTTGAGGAAGCCCAGCAGGTACTGGCTGCTCGTAACGCCTTCTTGCAGGCCAAGCCGTCCATCTGGCCGGTGGCCGGCTACATCACATCGACCTTCGGCTACCGCAAATCGCCGTTCGGCTGGAGTCGCGAGTTCCATGACGGCATCGACATCGCCGCCGAGTACGGCACGCCGGTCGTGGCAACGGGCGACGGCGTCGTGGTGGCGGCCGGCTGGAACGGCTCATTCGGACGGGCAGTCACCATTGACCACGGGTACGGCTACCGGACTATGTACGGCCACAACTCCCGCATCGCGGTCCGCGTCGGCCAGCGGGTCCACAAGGGTCAGGTCATCGCTTATGTCGGCAGTACCGGGCGCAGCACTGGTCCGCACAGTCACTACAGCGTCTACGTCAACGGACGGTTGGTGAATCCGCGCGACTATCTGCGGTAGACCTCTTTCCATCAGCACTCTAAGGAGGGGCCAGTGTGTTTGCGAAGAGAGACCGCGATGGCATGCCGATGGAGATGGACAAGATCGACACCATCATCGGCAAGGAGACCGAGTTCAAGGGGACGCTCAATTCTTCCGGAGCACTCCGGATTGACGGGCGAGTCGAGGGAGAGATCCATCACCGCGGTGATCTGATCGTTGGCGAAGGCGGGGTTGTCTGGGCCCACATCAAGGCGCGCAACCTGACGATCGCCGGCGAGGTCAAGGGCAATGTCGAGGCCGAGGGCCGGCTCGAAATCGTCACCACCGGCAAGCTGTTCGGCGACATCAAGGTCGAGAATCTCGTCATCGGTGACGGCGCGGTGTTCCGCGGCATGAGCGAGATGAAGACGCCCGACGACAAATCCCAGCCGCCCAAGCCGCGGCTGAAACCGGAAGAACCGCAGCAGACCCGGCCGTACGATCAGCCAGCGCGGCCGTACTAGCTCCACCGCCCGATTGGTACAGACAATAGCGAAGCGGGTACCGCGTTGCGGCCCCGCTTTTTTTGTTGCCCGATCGCTATAGTCTTGGCGAACCGCGGGTGGCCGCCGCCTCGAGCTCACCCGCTCGCAGCCTCAGCCCGACCGTGATTCCTTCGGCGATCACCCTCGCCATCCGGACGACCAAGCTGAGACGCGTGTTTTGCAGGACGAAGTACTCCATGAAGCCACCGACGTTGACGACGCCGGTCAGATACAGATCGCCGACCGGCGGCAGGTTCTTGTTCACCCCGGCGCCCGGCCGCAGCGCCCCGCGGCCGACGGTGACCGTGCCGACGCTCTCCAGGTTCCCGAGACAGGCATCGACGGCGATCAGCGCCGTTGGCTCGGAGCGGCGGCGGATGCGGGCCAGGCACTCCTCAAGGTTGCTCGCGTGAACCGGCTCGTCGAGCGTGCCATAGACGGGCGCGATGCCGCCCAGATCCCGCTCGAGCTGCGATCCGACCAGTGGCCCGAGCGCATCGCCGGTCGACCGGTCGGTGCCGATGCAGACGATGACCGGTTGCCGCAACGGGCCCTCCGGCAGACAACCCCGCACCAGCGCGCCGATCTGACCGACGGCGCGCGGATCCGTGATGGACACCCGCCGTTCTCCCGGATCACCCTGTGGCCTTGCCCGCTCCAATGGGTTCCCCTCCGCGTGCCAGACTCGGCGTAGATGCCCAAAGTATATGGCCCGCGGGACTCTTCTATGCGCGCCGAGGGCTGAACGGCCATCCGGTCGCATACCCCTTTTCCCGGAGGGGATGCCATGTCGCGCTACCGCACGGCCCTCGAGACAGCGGCTGTCTATGTCGGCGCCATCGTCGGCGCCGGCTTCGCGTCCGGCCGCGAGATCTACATCTTCTTCGTCCGCCGGGGCGATCCCGGCCTCGCCGCCGCCGTCGCGGCGGGACTGCTGCTCGGCGCGGCCGCGGCGCTCTTCTTGCCGCCGGCGCTGCGCGCCGGGGCGACGGACTACAGCGGCATGTGCCGCTATGTCGGCGGCCGTCTTGGCAGGACGATCGAAGCCGTCCTGAGCCTGTTCCTGTTCGCCGGCTTGGCGGTGATGCTCGCCGCTGGAGCCACCGTAACCGCATCGTACCTCCCGCTCAGCTACAGCGCTGCCGTCCTGGCGATGGCGCTGGTCACCGCCGGCTTCGTCGTCGCCGGTCCGCGCGGCGTCACCGGTGTCAACAACTGGCTGGTCCCATACCTCACGCTGGCCGTACTCGCCGTTTCAGTCACGGCGCTGAACGACGCTCCACCGGCTGGCGCGAACGCAGCCGCGGAGCTGTGCGCGCCGGCGCCAGCCATCAGCTCGCTGCTGCTCTACGTTGGCTACAACTTCGTCACCGGCGCGGCGGTCCTCATCTCCCTGCCGCCTGCCAGCGCCCGCCAACGAGCCGGCGGGGCGCTCCTCGGCGGCGTCTCACTGAGCGTCATGCTGGGCGTCGCCGCTCTCGCCATGCGCCCGCTCGGCGCGACCATCGCCCACCAGCCGCTACCCCTCCTCGATCTGGCCAGGGGTCTCGGCCCCCGCTGGGCGCTGCTCTACGTTCCCGCAATCGGATTCGCCATTCTGACGACAGCCGTCGCCGACGCCTATGCCCTGGCCCGCCGTTTCTCGCCGACACGCCCCTGGCTGGCGGGCGTCGCAGCGGTCGCGCTGGCAGTGCCGCTGGCCAACCGCGGTTTCGTGACCCTGGTCGACAACTTATATCCACTGCTCGGGCTGATCGGTCTGCTGTTCGTTGTGCTCGCCATTTGGCGAATCCTGCGACCGAAAACCCGCCTTTCCTAAAGGACGACGCCATGGCTGACGGGGAATCAATGACAATCCACACTCGACGAGGAGTCGGTCCCCCCGTGGTCATGGCTCGTGCGACCCGCTCACGTCCGGTCAACCTGTCAGTCGGCGTGCTGTTGCTGCTGCTCGTCAGCTCCCTGATCCTTTATCGCCTCGGCATCACGGCGGCAGAGCCGGCACTGGCCGGTCTGCCGCAGCCGTCGGAGCTCTGGCGGGTGCCACTCGGCCAAGACGCCAGTGGGGTCGCCTGCTTCGGCGACCTCACCTACATCCTTACCACGGACAAGCTCGGCGCAGCGGCCCTGATGGTCATCGACGGCAAGGGCCTCCTGATCAGGACCGAGACGCTCGCCTCCACCGGCCGGTTCGAGCTGCTGGCGTCCCCGCTCGGGGTAGTCTGCGCCGGCCGTGATCAGGGCGTCATCGCGCTCTACGGCGCCGGCGGCAGACGCCTCTGGACGGTCCACCTGCCCGGGCCGGCGACGCTCATCGCGGCAGACGCCCATGGTCTCTCCGTGGCCATCAGCCCGCAGCCAGGCGAGAAGGCCGGTGACCGCGTAGTCGTCATCACGCCGGACGGCCGAGCGGCCACGCCGGTACTCTTCCCATACGGCGCTGTGACGGCGATCTGCCGCGGACCGCATGGGTCGACGGCAATCGCGGTGTTCACCGCCGACCCGGCAAAGGCGCCAGAGGCCTTGGTGTTCCTGCAGGCCGACGGACAGATGGTGGCCCTGCCCGGTCGCGGCTTCGGCTCGTCCCTCCTGACGGCCAACGATCAGCTCTACATCGTCGGCACGACGAGGGGCATCAGCGCATACGATAGTCGCGGCGAACGCCGCTGGGCCGTCCGGATCAGCGGCGCGCGTCGCGTTCTGGCCCAGACGGGAGTCGTCATAGTCGCCGACCAGAATGCCCTGACGGCCCTCGCCACGACGGGCGGAGAACGCGTCTGGCGGCGGGCCCTCGCTACGCCCGCCAGCGCCCTGGCCGCGGGACCGGACGGGCCCGTCATCACAGACGAGCAAGGCTTCGTGGCTTTCGACCTGCAAGGCGAGCCCCGCTGGGCCCTGCCCGCTGACGGCAGCGCCTGGAGCCTGGGTGACGACCGGTTGGTCGTGATACAGAGGGAAACGGCGATCGCCTATCGAACCCGCTAAGCGAAGGGGGGCGGTGGCAATGTCACGTTGGACCGCGGTGCTGGCCAATGTCAGCGGCGTCGTCATGATTGCCGTCGCAACCCTGGTGACCGCGCAGCTCGTGCCGGCCGGAGACATCTGGCGCCAGACCGGCATCGCCTTCGCCGTCGCCGGACTGCTGGCGCCGGCGCGCCGGCGCATCCTCGGTCGCGGGCCGGTCTTCTTCGACGACTTTCTCCGCGACATGCTGGTCTACTTGGGCATCGGTGCGTTCACGGCGCTCGGCATCGTCACCGCTCAGCGCCTGATCGGCGGCCCGGTCAGCCCGGCGTTGCCGGCGGTGGCGGTGTTCCTCATCGGTCCCTCGGAAGGCCGACACAAGAGACTGTGGGGGGTGCAGACATGAATTTGGTCGACATCCTGATTCTCGTCGCTCTTCTCACCACCACGATTGTCGGCTTCAGGCGCGGCTTCGCCCGGTCCCTCGCCTCGATCGCCGGCAGCATCGGCGGCCTGATCCTCGGCTATCAGTATTCCCGACCGCTCGCCGACCGGGCGGAACAGTTCTGGGGAATCACGACAGGCCTCGCCAACGTCTTTGCCCGCTACGTGCGACTGGTCATCCCGGCTGCCGCCGGCTTGCCGGCGAACGCCACGCCGGTCATGGTCGAGCAGGCGCTGACGTCGCAGAACATCCCGGCGCCGATGCGCGACTTCTTCTTGAGGAACATGAGCGAGACGCTGGCCCAGATCGGCGACCTTGGCGGTTCGCTGACCGAATTGCCGGCCCGGACGCTCGCCGGCATGCTGGTCACTGCCGTATCCTTCACGCTGATCTACATCGTCTGCCGCTGCGTCGCCTGGCTGATCGGTGCAGCCCTGACTCGCTTGGCCGAGAACTCCCCGCTCAACGTGCCCAACCACTTCGGCGGCGGGTTGATCGGCCTACTCGAAGGCGCGATCGGCGTCACCCTGTTCGTCGGCCTGGCGACGATGGTCGTCGCCCTGCTGCCGGCGGACAATGCGATAGCCCTGGCATTCACTCGCTCCGGTCTGGTTAAGCTGTTCGCCAGGGCCTTCTATGCGCTGGTACCGGCCAGCTTCATCCCGCTCGCCGGACCCCGTTGAAGTTGAATTGGAGGGACCCCATTGCTGGCCAGCGGCGACCGTCTCATCACATTCGATTCGACGCATCACGCTCTGCGGGCCGAGACGCTCCTCGAGGCGGCCGGCATCGCGATCATGATCATCCCGACGCCGCGCGAGCTGAGCGCCAGCTGCGGACTTGCCATCACCTTCCGCAGCTCCGACGCCAGTCGCCTGCAGGCAGTCCTGCGCGACAGCGGCATCCAGATCAGCGGCCGCTATCGCGTCACCGGCGGCGAGGCAGGCAGCGAGCGGCGCTACGAACGGGAAGGGGAGACGACATGACAGATCAGACGATAACCCTGTCGGCCGGTCTGCTGCTCTGGGGTGGACGGGCCCTCCGGGCGGCCGCGATCGTGGGCGCCGGCTGGGTGGCAATCACTCTCGGCCGGCGCCTCATCATCCGCACCATCAGCAGCGCCGCGAACCTCCGCCGCGATGAGCGGCGCGCCCGCACGCTGGCGGCGCTGCTGCAGAGCATCCTCCGCTACGCCGTCGACTTCCTCGCTGTCATCGCGGTGTTCCAGGCGTTTGACATCCCGACCGCGTCGTTCCTGGCCGGGGCGGGAATCGTCGGCCTGGCGCTCGGCTTCGGCGCGCAGAACCTCGTCCGCGACATGATCACCGGCTTTTTCCTGATCTACGAGGACCAGTTCGCCGTCGGCGACTATGTGACCATCGGCGAACTGTCAGGCACCGTCGAGGAGATGGGGCTGCGCGTAACCAAACTGCGCGACTTCTCCGGGGACATGCACATCATCCCGAACGGCTCGATCGATCGGACGACCAACCACAGCCGCGGGGCGATGCGGGCGATGGTCGACGTGGGCATCGCCTACGAGGAAGACCTCGACCGGGCCCTCGCCGTCTTGGCTGACCTCTGCCGCGACGTCGCCAACGACCACCGCGACATCCTTGTCGAAGGCCCCAGCGTCCTCGGTGTCACCGACCTCGGGCCGAGCGAGGTGCGCATCCGCATCACCGCCATGACCAAGCCGATGCAGCAGTGGACAGTCGAGCGCGCCCTCCGCAAGCGGATTACGCAGGGCCTCGCCGCTGCCGGCATCGAGATTCCCTACCAGAAGTACGTCACTGTCCCGGCACGGAGCAGGGCCGACGCCAGCCGGGCCGGCTCAGACCAGACAAGCGATGGGAGGCCGTCCCATGGAAATCGGCAGCTTTAAGTACCAACTGGGCGATGTCGTCGTGATGAAGAAGGGTCACCCCTGCGGCACCAACCGCTGGGAGGTCATCCGCACCGGCATGGACTTCCGTCTCAAATGCCTAGGCTGCGGACGGACAGTAATGCTGCCGCGCCCGGAGTTCGAACGTGCCGTGCGCGAGGTCCACCGTGACAACGTGCTGGTCGCGAGCACGAAGATGACCGCGAAGTGACAGAATCCAACATTCCTTGCATCGGACAGGGTGCAATGCTATAATCTAATGGCAATATCCCTGCCCCATATTGGCAATGGGGCCATAGTCCAGAGGGAGGAGGTGCACCTGATGCGCAGTTACGAGTTGATGTACATCATCAGGCCCGACCTCGACGAGGAACAGACCAACGCCGTAATCGAGAAGTACAAGGGACTTCTCGAGACCCAAGGCGCCACCGTCCAGAACGTCGAGAAGTGGGGCAAGCGTCGCCTGGCTTACCTGGTCAAGGACCAGACGGAAGGCTTCTATGTCATCGTCACCTTCCGCAGCGAGGCCCCTGCTGTCGCGGAACTCGATCGCCTGCTGAAGATCTCTGACGAGGTCATGAAGTACCTCATCATCGCCCAAGAGGAGTAGGATGGGGGAATCGCCGTGCTGAACCGCATCGTTCTCGTCGGCCGCTTGGTAAAGGATCCGGAGCTGCGCTACACGCCGGCTGGCGTTGCCGTGGCAAGCTTCCGCATCGCTGTCGACCGCCCGTTCGTTGGTCAATCCGGTGACCGTCAGACCGACTTCATCGACATCGTCGCCTGGCGCAAGCTGGCCGAGACAGTCGCGAACCACCTGCAAAAAGGCAGACTGGTCGCAGTTGAGGGACGTCTGCAGATCCGTTCGTATCAGACGCAGGACGGACAGAAGCGGCAGGCCGCCGAGGTCGTGGCTGACAATGTCCAGTTCCTCGACCGGCCGAAGAGCGGCGGCGGCATGAACGTGTCCGAGCAGGGCGACGAGATCGGTCAGGAAGCCGAGCTCTCCGAAGACGACATTCCGTTCTGATAGCAAGGAGGGTCAAGGGTGCCAGGAAGACGCGAACGTGGCCGTCGGCCAAAGAGGAAAGTCTGCAGCTTCTGCGTTGACAAGATCGAGAACATTGACTATAAAGATGCGAACCGCCTGAAGCGCTTTATCTCCGAGCGCGGCAAGATCCTTCCCCGCCGCATCACCGGGAATTGCGCCCATCACCAGCGCCAACTGACGCTGGCCATCAAGCGAGCCCGCACCATCGCGCTCCTGCCGTTCACGCAGGATTAGGGAAGAAGCGTACAGGGAAGGCACCGCGAGGTGCCTTCCTTTAGTTTGGGAGGAGAAGCCTCGCGACCGGACGAATTACTACGCCACGGACGCTTCGGAGGTGACACCCGTGCCCCAACCCGAGGGCGAGATCGATATTGCCAGGAACATCAGGACCATCGAGTGGCTCAAGACCGAGCTGCTCGCCGGCGTTTCCGGTCTGTTCCGGGCGATGCTCCGGGGCAGTGAGGAGGCAATCACCGACGGACTGTCCGGGCTCATCATATCCTGCTACGCCCTGGCCCGCCGGCTCGGCTACAGCTTCGCCAAGCTCGATGCGAAGGTCGAGGCGCGCGTGCGGATGAACATCAGCGAGGGGCACGAGATCGAGAAGTGGTACGGCGATCTGACCGCACTGCTGCGCTACTTCGAGGAGCGCAAGCGATGACCGCCGGCCGGCGCCCGATGCCGACGCGCGGCATCGTCGAGGGCGCGCTGCTCGCCGCCATTCTCGTGGCGCTCGTCGTCGCCACCTTCTATCTTCCGGTCAGCGGACTGCTGTTCGCCTGCTTCTGGCCGGTGCCGATCGCCCTGCTCTACCTGCGCTATGACTCCCGCGTGGCCCTCCTGGCGGTCGTCGCCTCGGCGATCATCCTGTCGCTGACCGTCGGCCTGGCGGATGCGCTTGACGTGGCGTTCCTCTACGGCCCGGTCGGCGTCGCCCTCGGGCACGCCGCCAAGCACCGGTGGTCAGCCGGCCGCACGTTCGCCATCGGCGCGGCGGCAGTCGCCGTGGCGGCGCTGGGAACGATCAGCACATTCTGGCTGCTCGCCGGCCAGGCCCCGGGAACGTGGCTGGCCGCCGATATCGGCAGCCTCGTCGACAGCCTGGCGGCCATGGAGCAATCCCGCCTGTTGCAGACCGGGAAGGCCGAGTTCGTAACCGGGCTGCTCGCGCAGGTCCCTTGGATCGTCCTTGTCATCACCGGCGCGCTCGGCCTGGCGATCGACTACTTGGCGCTGCGAGCCGTGCTGACGCGGCTCGGCTATCCGATGCCGGCGCTGCCGCGGTTCGGCGAGTGGCGCAGCCCGGCCTGGGTGCGCGGCGTCGCAGCATTGCTGGTGCTTGGCTGGTACACCCGCACGTCGCTGCCAGCCGGCCGGCTCGTGGCGGCTCTGACAGTACTGATGCCATTTGCGATGGGTTACCTCGCCCTGCAGGGCCTGGCGATCCTCGATCACGCACTGGCCGCTCGCGGCGCGGGGCTGCTGGTCAGAGTCGTATTCTACGCTCTCCTGGTCACCTTCGGCACGGCCTGGCCGCTGCTCGCGGCCGGTGCCGTCATCGATCCCATGATTGACTTGAGGCGCCGGCTCGCGGGGCCGGTGCAGCCGGCAGCGACCGGCGAGAAGGAGGACGCCAATGAAAGTCATCCTGACGCAGGACATCAAGACTCTCGGAAAAAAGGGAAGCGTCGTCGAAG
Organism: Chloroflexota bacterium; assembly: GCA_050261235.1. Classification (GTDB taxonomy): domain Bacteria; phylum Bacillota; class Sulfobacillia; order JBFLWA01; family JBLNDB01; genus JBLNDB01. The sequence goes on along the minus strand of JBLNDB010000030.1, from coordinate 15,088 downwards.
TCGCTGAGGGTCACGGTCGCAACTATCTGATTCCACGCGGCATGGCGATCGAGGCTTCGACCGGCAATATGCGGACGCTGAAGACCGAGAAGGAGGCCGACGCCGCCCGCAGTCAGCGCGAGCTGAAAGAGGCACAGAAGCTCGGCGAGCGCATCCGCGGCGTCGCTATCACCATTCGTGCCCGCACCGGGGAAGGCGGCCGGTTGTTCGGTTCCGTCACCAACAAGGACATCGCCGCCGCCCTCGCGACGGTGGCCGGTGTCCGCGTCGACCGGCGCAAGGTCGAAGCCGTCGACATCAAGACCACGGGCACATACCGCGTGACGATCAAACTCCATCCGGAGGTGTCCGCGACCGTCGACGTGACGGTGGTCCCGGGGGAGTAACCGAGGGGGGTAAGGCGTGAAAGCATTTCTCGAGAAGTTCATCCGCACAGACAAGTCATCCCTCGGCGAGCGACTGGGTGAAGAAGAGCAGCTGAATCGACAGGTCGGGGCCCTGTTCGGGCTCCTCTCTCATCTCTACGGCGCTGACAAACTGATCCTGCGGGCCGGCAAGCTGCAGGCGCTGGCCGGGATCAAGTCGTCGGTGCTGGAAGAGCGCGTGCTGGCCCTGCAGAAGATCGTCTATGAGGACCCGACCCTCGAGACGCCGCCGACTCGCGATGAGGTCCCGGGGGTGCTCGACGACATCGAAGAGGAGATCGCCGACATCATCGCCCGGCGGACCGTCGAAGAGAAGATCGAGAAGAAGATCGCCGAGCGGATGCAGCAGAAGCACGAAGAGTACGTGCGTGAGATCAAGACCCAGATCATGAAAGAGGACCAGGGCCCGGAGACGCCGGCCACCGAGCAGAAGCTCGAGCGCCTCAACCGACTTGACAGTATCACGCTGTCGCGGACGGCGCTCGAGGTCCTGCGCCCGTCGACGCTGGCCGAGGTCGTCGGTCAGGACCGCGCCATCGCGGCCCTGTTGGCCAAGATCGCGTCGCCCTATCCGCAGCATGTGCTGCTCTACGGACCGCCGGGAACCGGCAAGACGACCGTCGCCCGGCTCGTGCTCGAAGAGGCCAAACGCCTCGGACTTGGACCGTTCAAGGAAAACGCGCCGTTCGTCGAGGTCGACGGCACGACGCTGCGCTGGGATCCGCGCGAGATCACCAACCCGCTCCTCGGGTCGGTCCACGACCCGATCTACCAGGGCGCCCGTCGCGACCTGGCTGATGGCGGCGTTCCCGAACCGAAGCTCGGCCTGGTCACCGATGCCCATGGCGGCGTGCTGTTCATCGATGAGGTCGGCGAACTCGACCCGCTGCTCCAGAACAAGCTGCTGAAGGTGCTCGAGGACAAGCGCGTCATGTTCGAGTCGTCGTACTACGATCCCGACGACCCGAGCGTGCCGGCCTACGTCCGCAAGCTCTTCTCAGAGGGCGCGCCGGCTGACTTCGTGCTCATCGGCGCGACGACCCGCGAGCCGGAATCGATCACCCCTGCCATTCGCTCACGCTGCACTGGCGTCTTCTTCGAGCCGCTGACGCCGGCCGACATCGAGGTGATCGTTCGCAACGCCGCCAAGAAGCTCGACGTCAACCTCGACCCGAAGGTGCCGCGGATCATCGCCGAATACACGATCGAAGGCCGCAAGGCCGTCAATCTGCTGGCCGACGCCTACGGCCTCGCCCTCTACCTCCGCGCCCGGCGCAAGGGAGCGCGCGGCAAGGCGGCAATCACCACGTCCATCGTCTACGAGGTGCTGCAGATGTCTCGGTTGTCGCCGCAGGTCAACCGCAAGGCCTCGGACAGCGCCGAGGTGGCGAAGATCTTCGGCCTTGGCGTGGCCGGTTACATCGGCTCGGCGATCGAGATCGAAGCCGTGGCCTTTCCTGCCCGCGAGAAGGGCAAGGGCGCGGTCCGCTTCAACGACACGGCGGGCTCGATGGCCAAGGACTCGGTGTTCAACGCGACCTCGGTCATCCGCAAGCTGACCGACCTCGAGCTGGCCGACTACGACCTGCATGTGAACGTCGTCGGCGGCGGTCAGATCGACGGACCGTCGGCCGGAGCGGCCATCCTGCTCGTCATCCTGAGCGCCCTCCAGGGGCGGCCGATCAGGCAAGACGTCGCGGTCACCGGCGAGCTGTCGATCCAGGGCAAGCTCAAGGCGGTCGGCGGCATCGCCGAGAAGATCTACGGCGCCAAGCAGGCCGGCATCAAGCGTGTCATCGTCCCGTCCGAGAACGCCAAGGACGTGCCGGCCGCCATCACCGGCATCGAGGTGATTCCGGTCTCCGATGTCGAAGAGGCTATCGCCCTGACCATGCCGCCGGCTCTGGCGGAGTCACGGGCGGTCTGACCAAGCTGCGTTTCACGGTGCAGCCGGGCGGCAGTTCCGGCGTTCCGGGAGGGGGAGAGCCAGTGAGCGTTCTGCTTGAAAGGGTGCCGCCGCAGAACCTCGAAGCCGAGCAGTCGGTGCTCGGCTCGATGCTGATCGAAAAAGAAGCCATCCTCAGGGCGACCGAGATCCTGCTGCCCGAGGATTTCTACCGCGACGCCCACCGCGGCATCTATGAGACTATCGTCGCGATGCACGACAAGGGCGAGGCGGTCGACCTGATCACGGTCTCGGAGCACTTGAGGCAGCGCGGGATCCTTGACGAGGTCGGCGGTCTCGCCTACCTGACGACGCTCGCCAACGCCGTGCCGACGGCCGCGAACGTCGAGCACTACGCCAAGATCGTCGAGGAGAAGTCGCTCCTGCGCCAGCTGATCAACGCGTCGACGCGCATCGTCACGCGCGGCTACGAGGGCACGGAAGACATCAACCAACTCCTCGACTGGGCCGAACAATCGATCTTCAGCCTGTCGCAGCGCCACAACCAGGGCGGCTTCTCGGCCCTCAAGGATGTGCTGATGGAGGCCTTCGAGCACATCGAGCAGCTCTACGCGAACAAGGGCGGCGTCACCGGCGTGCCGACCGGCTACACGCAGCTCGACGAGATGCTGTCCGGCCTGCAACCGTCTGATCTGATCATCGTCGCGGCACGCCCGTCACAGGGCAAGTCGACTCTGGTCATGAACATCGCCCGCAACGCCGCGGTCAACTATCGCATACCGGTCGCCGTGTTCGCCCTCGAGATGTCAAAGGAGCAATTGGCCGTAAGGCTTCTCTGCTCCGAGGCCGGCGTCGACATGCAGCGCCTGCGCACCGGCATGCTCCGCGAGAGCGATTGGAAGCCACTGTCGGTCGCGCTCGGCCGACTCGGCGACTGCCAGATCTACATCGACGACACGCCCGGCTGCGGCATCATGGAGATTCGCGCCCGCGCCCGCCGGCTCAAGGCAGAGCACAACATCGGCCTGGTCATCGTCGACTACATGCAGCTGGTCCAGACGAAGGGCAAGTTCGAGAACCGGCAGCAGGAGATATCCGAGATCTCGCGGTCGCTCAAGGCGCTCGCCCGCGAGCTGAACGTGCCGGTCATCGCCGCCTCGCAGTTGTCGCGCGCCGTCGAGCAGCGCGAGAAGAAGCGCCCGCAGCTGTCCGACATCCGCGAGTCCGGCGCCATCGAGCAGGATGCCGATGTCGTCTGCTTCATCCACTCCGACCCGGAGTCCGAGGAGAAGAACGTCATAGAACTGATCGTCGCCAAGCAGCGCAACGGTCCCACGGGCTCGGTCGAGCTGTACTTCCGCAAGGAAGTCGGCCGGTTCGAGAACATCGACCGACGCCACGCGGCGGCCGACGCCGGTGTCTAGGATGCAGCGGCCGTACAGCGGTTTCGCCGCCATCTACGACCGGATCATGCGCAGCATTCCCTACGATGCCTGGGCTGACTACATCGAGCGGGTCGTCACGGCGAACGGCGGCCGGATTACACAGGTCCTCGACCTCGCCTGCGGCACCGGCAACACGCTGCTGCCCTGGGCACGGCGTGGCTACCGGGTGACCGGACTCGATATTTCCCAGGCAATGCTCGCCCAGGCTGAGGCCAAGCTGCAGGCCGGGCGGCACCAGGCCCGCCTCATCTGCGGCGACATGGCGACAGTCGATCTGCCGCAGCAATACGACCTGATCACCTGCCTCAACGACAGCATCAACTACCTCGAGAACGCCGAGGCCCTGGCGCGCACCGTCCGCAACGCGTTCGACGGGCTGATCCCAGGCGGCTGGTTCGTGTTCGACATCAACTCCGCTTACCGGCTGCTCAACACGCCAGAGGATGCCATCGTCATTGATGAGGAAGACCTGACGCTCTGTTGGGAGAACCACTACCTGCCCGAAACCGGCGTGCTCGCGGTGACGCTCACCGGCTTCGTCCGCGAGGGCGACCTCTATCGCAAGTTTCGTGAGGTTCACCACGAGAAGGCGTTCGCGACCGACGGCATTGCCGAGTTGCTGCGGCGCACCGGCTTCGACGTGGTCGGCGTCTTCCACGCGTATACGGAAGAGCCGGCGCGCCCCGACAGCAAGCGGATTTTCTTCTTCGCCCGCCGGCGTGTGTCCGGCAGCGCCGCGACTAACGCCGCCGCGGCGCAGGGAAACTAGCAGTCGCAGGGTTCGCTGAAGGAGGGCTCGACCAGTGCCCGCGAAGTATGATGTGATCATCGTCGGCGGTGGCCCCGCCGGCATCTTTGCTGCTCTTGAACTCACCAGCGCCCGCCCCGGTCTCAGGATCACGCTGCTCGAGAAAGGCAATGCGATAGCCGAGCGCGTCTGCCCGTCCAAGCAGACCGGGTCGACCTGCTGCCAGTGCAAGCCCTGCTCGATCACCTCGGGATGGGGTGGCGCCGGCGCCTTCTCGGACGGCAAGCTGACCCTGACCACCGAGTACGGCGGCATGCTCGACGATTACATCGGCAAGCGCCGCCTGGCCGAGTTGATCGACTATGTCGACCGCATCTACCTCGACTACGGCGCCTCCGAGACGGTCTACGGCGCCGGTGCCGATGACCTGCGCGACCTGATGCGGCAGGCCGCCAAGGCCGACCTGCACCTCATTCCGGCCCGCATCCGCCACCTCGGCACCGAGAACTGCCCCCGCATCCTTGAGGCGATGCACGATGCGCTGGCCAGCCGGGTCGAGGTCCGGACGCGGACGCAGGTGAAGAGCCTGCTGGCGGACGGCGGCCGGGTGACCGGCGTCGAGCTGGCCGATGGCACGCGTCTTGAAGCCGACTATGTGATCGCCGTCCCCGGCCGCGAAGGCGCCGAGTGGTTCAGCGGCGAGGCCGACCGGCTCGGCCTTGGCCTGGCGAACAACCCGGTCGACATCGGCGTCCGGGTCGAGGTGCCGGCGGTCGTCCTCGAGCACATCACGAGCCGCGTCTACGAATCGAAGCTGCTCTACTACACGCGCTCGTTCGATGATCAGGTTCGCACGTTCTGCATGAACCCCTATGGCGAGGTCGTCGTCGAGAACAACGGCGGCCTGCGGACGGTCAACGGTCACAGCTACTCCGACCGCAAGACCGACAACACCAACTTTGCCCTGCTCGTCAGCAAGACGTTCAGCCATCCGTTCCGCGAGCCGATCGCCTACGGCAAGTACATTGCCAGCCTGGCCAACATGCTCGGCGACGGCGTCATCGTCCAGCGCCTTGGCGACCTGCAGGCCGGCCGGCGGACCACTGAGAAGCGCCTGAGCAAGGGCGGCACGCGCCCGACGCTGCACGACGCCACGCCCGGCGACCTCAGCCTCGTCCTGCCGTACCGTCACCTGATCGACATCATCGAGATGCTCGAGGCGCTCGACACCATCGCACCGGGTGTCAACTCCCGCTACACGTTGCTCTACGGCGTCGAGGTCAAGTTCTACTCGGCCCGGCCGCAGCTGACGTCTGAGCTCGAGACCAAGGTCCGCAATCTGTTCGCGGCCGGCGACGGCGCCGGCGTCACGCGCGGCCTGATCCAGGCCAGCGCATCCGGAGTATTGGCCGCGCGGGCGATCCTCGACCGACTGGAGGCATAGCAATGGCGACACTGATTATTGTCGGGGCCCAGTGGGGTGATGAAGGCAAGGGGAAGGTCACCGATGTCGTGGCCGAGCAGGCCGACGTCATCGTCCGCTACCAGGGCGGCAACAACGCCGGCCATACGGTCGTCGTCGGCGACCGCACCTACAAGCTGCACCTGATTCCTTCGGGGATCTTCTATCAGGGCAAGTCCTGCCTGATCGGCAACGGCGTCGTCGTCGACCCGTCGGTGCTGGTCAACGAGCTGGACTACCTGCGCGGCTTCGGCGTCGCCACTGATGCGCTGCGCATCAGCTTCGGGGCACATCTGATCATGCCCTATCACATCAAGCTCGATCAGGTCGAGGAGACGCGCAAGGGCGCCAACAAAATCGGCACGACCCTGCGCGGCATCGGCCCCGCCTACATGGACAAGTTCGCCCGCGTCGGCCTGCGCGTCGCCGATCTGCTTGACGCTGACGCGTTCAGCGACAAGCTGCGCCGCATTATCGACGACAAGAACAACCTGCTCGTCAAGGCATACGGCGCCGAGCCGCTCGACTACGCGGCGATCCGCGACGCCTATCTCGGTTACGCGGAACGGATCAAGCCGCTGGTCGCGGACACCTCGCTGCTCATCCACGAGGCGCTCGCCGACGGCCGGAACGTGCTGTTCGAAGGCGCACAGGGGACGCTGCTCGACATCGATTTCGGCACCTACCCGTATGTCACGTCGTCGCATCCGATCGCCGGCGGCGCCTGCGTCGGCGCCGGCATCGGCCCGACGGCGATCGACCAGGTCCTTGGCGTCGTCAAGGCCTACACGTCGCGCGTCGGAGAGGGACCGTTCCCGACTGAACTCAACGACGAAACCGGCGATTGGATCCGCGAGCGCGGCCACGAGTTCGGCACGACGACCGGCCGCCCGCGCCGCATCGGCTGGCTCGACGCGGCGATCGTCCGCTTCTCGGCGCGCGTCTCCGGCCTGACCGGCCTTGCCGTGACGCGCTTGGACACGCTCGGCGGGCTGCCGCGGGTCAAGATGTGCGTCGGCTACCGCCGCAATGGCAGCGTCTCCGCCGAATTCCCGCCGACGCTCGGCATGCTGGCCCAGTGCGAGCCGGTCTATGAGGAGTTCAGCGGCTGGGAGAGCGATCTCGACGGCATCGAGACCTACGACGACCTGCCGCACAACATTCGCGTCTACCTGCGCCGCCTCGAGCAGATCACCGGCATTCCCGTCGCTGTAGTGTCAGTCGGCCAGGAGCGCAGGCAGACGATCATTCGCCGCGATCCATTCAGCAAGAGGCATTGAACGCGCTATCTTGTTGGCTCGGCGCACCATGGCAGACGCGCCACAAAGCTCTGGTTCGCGTTTCTTGCATTCTTCAGGTTGCATCTGTATAATAAGGATACCGGACGACAGGTTCGGTCCGCGCGGGAGTAGTTCAGCGGTAGAATGTTGGCTTCCCAAGCCGAAGATCGCGGGTTCGAATCCCGTCTCCCGCTCACACGAAGGGACTGTTGAGCGCGCTCAATGGTCCCTTCGCCTTTGGCAGAGCAGCATTGGCGCAAAGATGTTGCCAGGCGGCCAGATCGCCTGGCTGCGCTGAGATCACGGCTTGTGAAGCGCCGCGGTGCGTGCTATAATGTTTGCGCGACTGCTGCTGCAGGCCGTCGCGACAACCGAAAATGCCGGTGTAGCTCAGTGGTAGAGCAGCTGATTCGTAATCAGCAGGTCAAGGGTTCAAATCCCTTCACCGGCTCCAGCAATGACAAGGCCTCCCGAAATCGGGAGGCCTTTTGCTATGTCGATTTGACTACTATTTGACTACTACGCCCTTTTGGCGGCTGTAAGAACTTGTCGATGGCGTCGGCCGCTGCCTGCTTCATCTCGGGCAGAACATGGCTATAGACATCGAGCGTCATCGTGATCGTGGTATGCCCCAGCGACTCCTGGACTTCCCTGGCCGGAACGCCCGCCTCGAGCGCGCGCGTCGCATAGGTGTGCCTGAGGGCGTGGGGATTGACATTCTCGATGCCGGCCCTGGCCGCCAGCGAAGTGAGTTTGCGTGCGAAATTCCGAGGGCCGATCATGGTGCCAACACTGGTCGTGAACACGAGTCCGGAGTCGCGCCAGGTCTTGCCCATCCGAAGACGTTCCTCGAGCTGCTGCCGATGCCACTGCTGTAGGGTTGCCACGATCGCAGGAGGCAAAGCCACGCTGCGACGCCCCGCGGCCGTCTTGGGCGACTGGACTATAAGCGCGGTGCGAGTCTCACCGGCGGGCGTGTGTGCGCGAGTGGCTGATTGCCGGACCTGGATGCGACGCTGTCGCAGATCAACGTCATCCCATCGCAGCGCGACGGCCTCGCCTATGCGAAGCCCGGTGCCGAGCATGGTCACGACCATCGGATACAACCGATCATTTGCGGCTGCCTCCATGAGGGCAGCCTGCTCCTCAGGCGTCAACACCCTGGGAGGGTGCTTCTCTGTCTTCGGTTTGCGCGCGCCTTCGGCAACATTACGAGGCACCATACCGTTCATCGTGGCCTGCTTCAGTGCGGCATGCAGGACGACTTGAGTCAGGCCGGCCATACGTGCCGAGAGACCTGAGCTCGCGATGCCATTGACCATGTGTTGGACGTGGGTCGTCTGCAGGGATCGCAGCCGGACCCCGCCAATGGCAGGCTTGACGTGCAGCCGGATAACACTCTCATAACTGTCGTACGTCTTCGGCCGCAGGTGCGGCCTGACGTACTCGGCCAGCCAGATGTCCAGCCACTCGCCGACCGTCATCTGCGTCGGCTCTGAGTATGTGCCGGCGCGGACCTCGTTTAGGGCCCGCTCGAGCTTGGCCGCTACCTCAGCACGCGTGCGGCCATAGTACGACCGGCGTTTCTGCCGACCTGTCTCGTCGGTGCAGACTCGGTCGTTCCATGGCGACGGCGAGACCCAGTCGTACGCGGTCGACCTGCCGATTGCGGTAGTACCGGTCGTGAAGGTCAACGGTGCGGTCAAGACGGTCGGGATCCGCACGGTCGACAAAGGGTGCGACTGGTATTGGGCCAAGAACGACAAGACGATCTCGCAGGACAGCTCCGGCGCCAAACTCGCGGCCGCCGATGTCCTGACGGTGGAGTATCAGGGCTACTACCCTCTCATCATCGTGGCCGACAGCCCGGGCGAAATCGACGCGCGGAAGGCCGCCGAAGGTGGGACCGGGATCCACGAGCAGGTCACCGAAGTCAAGAACGTCGACACCCAGGATGCCGCCCAGCAATATACCATGGGCCTGCTCCAGAAATACGGGCATATCCCGCGGGTGGTTACGTTCAGCACCTACACGCACGGCCTCAAGTCCGGCCAGCTCATCAGCATCCAGAACACGCGGCACAGCCTGAACGGCATGTTCCTCATTGAGTCGGTGACGGCTCGCGACGACAACGGGCTCACGCTATATAGCGTCAAGGCCCTGGACGGTGGCGCGATCGGCGGCTGGGACCGGTTCTTCCGGGCCTTGACCGAGGCCAACAAGACCTACACCATTCGGGAGAACGAGATCCTGGTCAAGCTCATCACCTACAGGGATGACGTCAGGAAGCCCATCGTGAGTGACGAGATGACGTACATCCTGCACCAGTATCACATCTGTGGGCAGACCTTCTGCGGACCGGGGGTGAGCATATGAGCGTCACGCCGGCGGCCGACGCCCTGGTCCTTGCGTCGGTCATCGCCAAGAGCGTCGACAACATCGCCGTCCTTAGCCTGAAGAATGCGGCGGGCGAGTACTTCAGGAAGGCTTATCAGAACAAGGAGAACGTGTCTGCCACCGAGCGCAAATACACGTTCTACCTCACCGAGGCCGAGGGCAACGACACCATTGTCGGCATGTCTCTCTATGGTGAGGGCGCCACGGTCGCACTCGGGTCCGGTACCGAGATCTGCACTCAAGTGGTGAACATCCAGAAGACCGCTACGCAGAGTCTTCTGATCTACTGGACTGTGAGGGTGGTGTAGATGGCCTACAACAAGACCAACTGGGTCGATGGTATGACCCCGCTCAGCGCAGCCAACCTGAACAAAATGGAGACTGGTATTGAGGCGGCAACGCCCATTCGCGGAGCCTTTGCCGACACTACCACAAGCATTGCAGGCAGCTCTTTCTATACCAAGACCATCCCCCTCGGTCGCGCTGCGATTTCAGGCTGGCTCATGCTGGTCAGCGGCGGCTACGGGTCTTTAATCTGGCTGGGAAACGCCACGCCTGATGCGAAGGCAATTAGCCGCTACACTGATGGAGCAGCCGACCGGGCGGGCTACTTTTCCGACGGCTCATCGTATATCGCATACGCGGCCGATGGCAGTCAGCTGGGCCCACGCATTTCGGTTTACGACGCAGTGATTACTGGCACCGACTTGGTCATCAGGTTCCGCAACTGGGACAGCACCGCAAAGACGCTCAACGTAAAGGCTCGATGGGAGGTGATCTAGCTGCTGCTAATCTATCGTAAAACCGATGGCAAGGTGATGAATGGTCCGAACACCAATAGCGCCTACCCCAACGGAGGGCCCCTTGAGCCGGCCTTGACCGAGGTCATTTCATGGGCTGGCGGCACTGCCGAGGACTATGGCGAGCTCCGCTTCAACGACCAGGATGACGCCGATATCGTCAGGCGAGCATTCGCAGCGGGCCACCTAGAGGTTCAGGCTGGCCAGTTGGTCATCTACGACCAGCTATCCGTCCAGACTCCGGCACCCGCTGCGCCCGGAGCCACTGTCGAGATCATCGCGATTTTGCCGGCCGGGACGCCGGATACGGAAGTCACATTCGAGCTGGCTGGCGAGGCGGTGGCCGAATCGATCGCCGGCAACCAGGCGGTGCACCTCTACCAGTTCGCGGACGCCGGTCGGTACCTAGTGACGGTCAGCTCGGCGCACCACGGCAGCGTCACAGTGGAGGTGGTCGTGCAGTGAGGCAGCAACAAACGACGGACGCCAAGGGTCGCAAGGTAACGGTGGTTACGAAGGAACTGAAGGAGATGACCGTCGACGAGCGCCTGGCCGATGCCGAGCGACGCCTCGAGGCCATAGAGAAGAAACTGAACACCCCCGCCTAGCGCGGGGTTTCCCATTTGTGGGGGAGGTGGCGGTCTTGGAGCAGGAGGTTGTCAAACTGGCCGTGTCTCAGGGTATCTGGGCGACGTTGTTCGTGTCCCTGTTGTTCTACGTACTTCGGGAGTCCGCTGCGCGCGAGAAGCGGCTCACAGAGACTCTCAACAAGGTCACTGACCAGCTCCTGCCGGTGGTGCCCGAGGTGCGCGCCATGCGGCAGGATCTCGACCGGCTGCAAGGTGAGGTCCACGATGCCATTGCGGTGCGGAGGTGACATACATGCGTGAAAGCAACGGTCTCTATCTCATCGACGCCCGCCGTGTCCGCCTCAGTCGTGGCATGCAGCACGTCGCCGACCACGCAGGCGCGAAGGTAGCCATCAATGGCTCCTACTTCGACGGGTCTGGCCAGGCCTGCACCCTTACGGGCATCCAGAGCCAGATTGCCACGCGTGACCGCGGCACCCGATGGCCGTATCTGTTCATCGGTGCCGACGGGCACGCGGAGATCCGCCCGGGTGGAGAGGCCTACCGCGAGCCCACGGGCGCGTTTGTGCTGGTCCTTGGCGGCGGGCCGGTCTACGCGGGCGGCCAGGTCACCGGTGACATGTCGCCGCTGCCCCCGCCAGGTGAGCGCCGGCCGCGGACGGCGATCGGCGTCGTTGACGGGCATCCGGTGCTAGTCGTCACCCGCGCTCCGATGACCATGCCTGAGCTCGGAAGAGCCCTGGCGGCCGCCGGCATCGATCGGGCGCTCGGCCTCGACGGTGGATCCAGCACGGCGCTCTGGGACGGGCAGCGGTACCTCGTCGGCGGGGACCATCCCGTGGCCAATGCGCTGGTCGTCGAGGAGGAGCTCAAGGAGGCGCCGGCGCCACCCGACGAGAGGCCGGTAGTATCATCGGCGGCTTATTGGGACCCCTTCGCGGGCCTGATGCGCGACAAGGTCATCATCATCGACCCTGGGCACGGCGGCCCGGATCCGGGCGCGGTCGCCGCGAACGGCCTCAAGGAGAAGGACGTAAACCTGCAGGTGGCGCTCATGACGCGAGACCTGCTGCGGCCGACTGGCGCGAAGGTCGTCATGACGCGCGAGACCGACGCGAAGGTCTTCAAGGGCACTCTGCCGGCGAACGCGACGGCCAGGCAGCGCTCGAACGCCGAACTCGGCGCCCGGGTGGCGGTCGAGACCGCCCTGATCAAGGGCCTGACCATTGCCGAGGTTCGCCGGCGGTTCCTATTCCTGTCGGTCCATCACAACTGGGTCGAGACGCCGACGGTTGGCGGCACCGAGGTCTATAGCTACACCGGCGGCAATGCCGAGCTCGCAGCCAAGGCCGTACACCGGTGGCTACTGGCACTCCTCGGCACCGCGGACCGCTATGCCGTCGGGCCCGAGGCCGCGGCCGGCGAGCACAACTACTACGTCGTCCGCGAGACGGCCGGGCCAGCGGTGCTGACTGAGGCGGCCTTTCTGAGCAATCCGGGCGAGGCAGCATTGCTTCGCGAGCCCACGTTCCTGCAGAAGGAGGCATTCGCCCTGAGCTTCGGCGTCGCCGACTACTTCGCCGAGCTCCAGAGGCGCGCCCGATAACGTGCCGCCGATGTGCGGCAGAAGGAGTGATTCTGTGATCGTTCATTCGCGTCGACTGTCCCGACACCTCATGGCTATCGTGCTCGTCATGCTCCTCGTCGGTACCATCTCGGTGTTGACCGCGGTTCCGGCGCATGCCGCGGAGGGCGACATCCCGCCGGCGGTTCCGGCCATCGACCCGACCACACTGGTCGTGGCGTTGACCATGGCTACCGTCGAGGCCCTGAAACGGCACGCGAAGTTCCCGACGGATCTGATCTGGCTGTCGGTTATCCTGCTGGGCATCGCCTTCAACGTTGGCTACGCAGTCCTGTTCACCGGTGCCATAGGCACTGCCATTACTGAAGCCGCTAAGAACGGGCTATGGTTGGGCCTCGTTGCTTCCGGGCTGTTCAGCTTGGGCAAGGCGAGCCTGAAGAGCGAGATATCATCGCCTCGTTCAGGCCCGATTGAAGTCAGCCGGGCTGAGAGGGCTCACGATTAGGAAGCCAAGCCCCCACTGGACACCCAGTGGGGGCTTTCTAATTCCGCCTGCATGCAAGCAAACTCAGCCTACGTAGCCTTCCTGCTCGCCAAGCGGTAAGGATAGATTCGGACTCGGCGACCGAGAGCTCATCAGGCGAACTTGGCCGCTATCGAAGCAGATTGCTAGAGGGCAAGCAGGATGACCCAACCATAGCTCGACATGAACTGCCAAGTGATGTACAGGGCAGCCAGAATGATCGCGCCAGCCGTGGCCGTCTTGACCGAATTTTGGAGATAGGTACGCATGGAATCGGCCGTGGCCTGGTTGCTACCGCCTGAAGTCCATTCCTTGAATGTGCCACTGACGCTGTCATAGGCGCACCAGTGCCAGACCCCATCCGAGGTCACCTTCACGTAGCAGTGCCAGTTCTGAAGGTCCCGGCTATAGCTGAAATCCTGGGAATACTGGTAAGTATGAATGTTGTAATGATATTGGTTCAAATCACGAGGAGATGCCCAGCCGTAGTGCAGGTTGGAGACCTCGGTGTAGTAGACCATCCCGTCGGTCCCGTCACAGAGTCCCGAGGCCCACATGACGGTATAGCCCGGGGACTGAATCGTGGCATCGCCTGCGGCCAAGTCAGAGGCGACATCCGGCTTCTCGGCATCCTTTAGAAGCGCTGTTCTTGCAGTGATTTCCTCGAGAGTGGGAATCTTATCAGACTCTTCAGTCGGTAGGACCGATTCCGAGGAATTCCCGGACGCTGTATTTTGGGATGCAGCGAGCGCAGGTAGAGTCAGCGTCACTGGGCACAGGAGGCAGGTTAGCACAACCGCTACTAACGCTCTCCGCAGAGACTTCGGGATGCTCATGATCCTACTCAGCATGTTGGTGTCCCCCATTCACTAAGATTGACGCCTCATACCGTATGGCTGATGTCGCCTAAACTTCCTTTCATACGCCAAGTTTGGGAGAGACGCCAATAAAAGCATATACTTCCCACCCACCACATGTCAAGACTTGACATGTGACCAAGGAACTGGTAATGTACACTCGACCTAACTTGGGGAGGGGTAGCCATGCAGAACGTCATGTCAATGTATCGTGAGTTGGACCACAGTCGCGAACAGGTGGTGTCAGTCCTCAACGCATTGTACAGAGCCGGCAGTCTCAATTCAGATAGCCAGGTCTGCAAATCCATCAAGTCGTGGCTTGCCTACCTTGCCGGCGCGGACTTTGACGTTGTGCACGACATCGAGCAAATTGGTGAACTGGGCGAATCAATGCTCTTGGACCTGAAGTCTGCCGAACCTCACCACCGTGCCAGCGGCTCTCTGTTGGAATCCATAGATCTACCGGAGCTCTTGTTGATCGTTGGTGGATACCGATACGCGCTAAAAGGCGAGATATCAAAGATGGCTTCGGACGAAGGACTTGTCTCTGACAAGGTGGCCTGCTTATCGAGCATCGCCAAATCGGCAGATGAGAAGGTTGAGGAAATGCTCTCGGGAATTCTGAGGGGCGCTCAGCTGCCCTCCGGTAGGGATTAGCCGCGGCTAAGTCGGCGACCTATCACCTCAGTTTCCGAGTTGTCCTGGTTACCTATTCCGGAAAGCGGTTCACCGATCAGCGGCAGATCCGGGACCATTCCGGCTGACTACTATTTTGACTGCTACGTCGAAGTGTTTTGCCGTGAATACTGGTGAGACGCTTTGGCATGCGAAATGACAACGCCCAGCTAAACACACAATTAGTGAGAAGGAGTTCACGCGAGTAGAGCACGGCGCACAATTCGTAATCAGCAGGTCAAGGGTTCAAATCCCTTCACCGGCTCCAGATGTAGTGTCAACGCCGACTTACATTTGACCCACAGGCGCCGGTTGGGAATTGACCCACCCCGCCAGCGTGTTAGCGGTTAGGTGCCTGCGAGCGCATCACCTCCGGGCTGGCTTGTGCATTGCCG
>JBLNDB010000029.1:0-10240 GCA_050261235.1 Chloroflexota bacterium | reverse complement strand
GGCCTGATAAGTCTCACGGATTGTTACCGAACGCTTCGTGAAGCTTGATGAACCGCCGGATGCGGACCCGCATGTCCGGTGGTGTGAGAGGACGGCGGGGCGACCCGCCTCCTACTCGATTAGCTTGTCCCGCCTTACTGCATGCCGAGGTAGGAGAGAATCGTCCTGACCATCGTCAGCTGCTGGTTGATGCGGGTCGTGGTCGGCTGCTTGACGGACGTCTCGAAGGTCATCGCGTGGGCGCCGAGGAACTGCCCGGCGGCGCGGGCGTGGCTTCCTGGTGTCGGGTACTTCAACAGGGAGAAGTCGTGGTAGGTGCCGCTGATACCGGCATTAAGCTTGTTGATCGCCATTGTGGCGACCTTCTGAGTTGTCGTATTCGGGTAGATAATCGCAGTCTGGCCGACTGCAGCGCTTACGACCTTGTGGAAGTCATATCCCTCATGCATGTCGACGAGCCAGGTCGGGCGGTAGGTCTTCATGTAGGACCAGATCGACTTCGACAGGGTGCTGTTCGGCGTGTCATACGTGCTGGTCGGGTAGGACCGGTTCAGATCGCCGGTCGAGGAGACGTAACGGGTGAACGCGTTGACCGCGAGCTTGTTGGCCTGCGGCAGGACGATCAGACGACCCTTCTTGATCTTGAAATCCTTCACGTACGCCGCTGCCTTGTAGCCAGCCGGCTCGTTGCCGTGCGTGCCGCCGATGACCCAGACGGTCGGGCCGGCGACGCCGGAGTTGATGATGTAGAGCGGAGTCGACCACTTCGTGCCGGAGGCAACGTACTTGGTCGTCACCGTCTGCGCGGATGCGGTTGCCGTCACGGCGCCAACCAGCATCGCGAAGGCGAGGGTGAAGACGGCTGCGCGCGCAAAGAGCTTGTGCATTCTGGACTTCATTCTCGCACTCCTTTCCATATTTGGCGTGGCTGAAACCGCATAACGACGCAGTTTCCGCCTCATCGCCATGACTGTAGTATACAAGAATCGTCACATTACGTCAAATAGACCGTCTCTCATTGGATATGCGAAGAGAGACCACACCGAAGGTGGCCTCTCTTCGCGATGCTGGCATCAGGCTGCGGCGTGCCAGTTCAGTGCGAATGGTCTAGAGCATACCCAAATACTCGAGAATCGTCCGCACCATGGTCAGCTGTTGGTTGATACGCGTTGTCGTGGTCTGCTTGACCGAGGTCTCGAACGTGATGGCATGGATGCCCAGCAGCTGGCCGGAAGCCCGAGCGATGCTGCCAGGCACCGGCCACTTGAGCATCGTGAAGTCGTGTCGGGTACCGGAGATTCGGGCGTTTAGCTTTGCGATTGCGCGCTTGGCGACCAATTCCGTGGTTGCGTTCGGGTAGACGATTGCTGTCTGACCGACCGCCGCCGAGACAACTTTGTGGAAGTCATAACCTTCATGCATGTCCACCAGCCAGCTGGGCCGGTACGTCTTGATGTAGGACCAGATGGAGCTGGAGAGGGTAGTGTCGGGCGTCGGGTCGCCCGGGGTGGGGAACATGCGGTTCAGATCGCCGGTCGAGGAGACGGAGCGCGAGAAGTTGTTGACAGCCAGCCGGTTCGCCTTGGGAAGGACGATTAGCCGGCCCTTCTTGATCTTGTACTCCATGACGTAGGGCGCGGCTTTGTAGCCCGCCGGTTCATTGCCGTGCGTTCCGCCGATGGCCATCACGGTCGGCCCCGGGACTCCCGAGTCGATGATGTACAGCGGCGTGCTCCACTTAGTGCCTGACGCGACGTACTTCGTTGTCACCGTGCGGGCCGAGGCGATCGGGGCGACTGCCACAGCCAGGACGAAGATGAGAGAGACGGCGAGCAGTCGGCGGCAGAGCGAGTTCTTGGTGAGTGCAGTCGTTGCGGATCCTCCCCCTCTGAAGTGATGATAGCCGCTGCCTGAATGCAGCTATGATTGCTTTGCGGCGAAGTAGAAGAATCCTCCTCATTTCGTCAACCAGATTCTCCCGTGCCATGCGATTCCTGGCTGTGAGACCAAGCCGACCTGAGCCATCGTTCGGCGGGCTGTGTCGCTGATGGGCTTCCGCGGTCAGCCGCCGCGCACTGCCGAACCATGACGACTGTTGACGAGCCGTTTGCCGAGCCTGCGGCAGGATTTGCCTGAGGCTGGGCGAACCTATTAGCGAAGGCCCTGCTCACTGGCGGTACGGCATCGTCCGCGGGGCTGTGATAGTCGCACAAAGGCCTGTCCGACGGGCGTTCTTGTCATAGGAATGGGCTGAGCGTATAATTATGGTTGTTAAGGTAGGGAGGTGATTGTCGCCAAACACGCCACTCTGAGACGAGGAGGTGGAGTTTGTGGAAACTCCGGATGCATCTGGACACTATGTCTCGGATAACGAGAATAACGTGAAGATTGCCGACGAGGTCGTTGGCGTCATCGCCGGCATTGCGGCTACAGAAGTCGAGGGCGTTGCCAACATGAGCGGCAGCGTCGTTGGTGGCATAGGTGAGATGTTCGGCAAGCGGAGCCTGAACAAGGGCGTCCGCGTCGAGGTTGGCGAGAGGCAGGCGGCAATCGATCTCTTCGTGGTCATCGAGTACGGTGTGCGCATTCCTGAAGTGGCGCAGAAGATCCAGGAGAACGTCAAGCGCGCAGTCGAGAGCATGACCGGACTGGAGGTCGTCGAGGTCAACATCCACATTCAGGGTGTCGCGTTCCATCAGGATACTAAGGACGAGGAGATCAGAGTCAGATAAACTGCCAAGCCAGGCGAGGGGAAGGAGTTGGGTGGATGGGGATCCTCGATCGGATCGTACTCGAGCTGATGGTGATTGGACTGGCCATCTTGGCGGCCATGGCGATCCTGATGGCCATCGGCTGGTGGATGCCGCTTGACCAGCTGCAGATGGCTCTGTCGGCGGCCAACGGTCGCTGGCTTGTCGGCCTGATCGGCTTGGTCTACCTCATCGGCAGCGCTCGCTTCATCTGGTACGGTTTCGCCCGGCGCCGCTACCCCAGCCAGACGCTGACGCAGGATACCGAACTCGGTGAAGTCCGCGTCTCGCTTGGCGCCGTCGAGAGCCTGGTGAAGAAGGTGGCGCATCAGGTGCGGGGTGTCCGCGATATCCGCGCCTGGGTCGGCAAGAATAGCGCCGGCGGCATAGATGTCGAGATTACCGTTGTCGTTTCGCCGGAATCGAACATCCCGTCGCTGTCGGACCAGATCCAGACCTCGATTCGGGATTACGTCCACAACGTCGTCGGCGTGACTGTCGGCCAGGTCAAAGTCCTGGTCGAGAACATCAGCAACGAGTCGCGCCGCGGGAGAGTTGGCTGACCATGGCGGACGATATCAAGCAGTATCTGTCCAGGAACCGGGGGAGAGTCTTCGGTGCCCTGACGGGCCTGATTCTGGCCCTGCTGATACTTCACTACGGCCTGTTACGGGCGATCTTCATCTGCGCCATGGTCGTCATCGGATACGTCGTCGGCAGGTGGCTCGATGACGATCAGGCAGGTCTCTCGGATCTGCTGGATAGGTTCCTGCCGAACGGGCAACGCTAGGGCAAAAGCACGTTTGACCACCTGGCCCGCCAGGTGGTCTTATCTTGGGTTCATGGAGGATGTCATGGCCAGCACCAGACGGGCGGCCCGCGAGGCCGCCATCAAGACGCTCTATCAGGTGGATGTGGGCGGCATGGAGGTCAATGCTGCCTTCGCCGCCGCTGCCGACATGGAAGGACTGGACGGCGAGGCGCTCGACTTCGCCCGCGCTCTGTCACTCGGCACGACTGAACACCGGGCGACAGTCGATGCACGCATCGGTCAGCTGTCGCACGCTTGGACGGTATCGCGCCTGGCGGCGGTCGACCGCGCCATTCTGCGTCTGGCGGCCTATGAGATCCTGTATCGGCCGGATATCCCGGTCTCGGCAAGCATCAACGAAGCCGTGGAATTGGCGAAGATCTACAGCACGCCGGAATCGGGCCGGTTCGTGAACGGCGTGCTCGGCGCCCTGGCGCGTGCAGCGCGCAGCGCTGAGGCGCCGCGGCCGGAACCCGAGCAGCCGGGCAACGCTGACCGCGGCGATGCCGGCGAGCCGAGCGAGGATGATTTTTCAACGCCGAAATGAAAGGAACACCGTCCAGTCGGCGTCGAATAGACCATATCTGTTTGGAACCGACATCCCGACGCCTTGCGGCGTTGGGATCGACCATTGACTGATGGGGGAGAGAGACGTGTACAGGATCATTGAAAAGAGGGCGCTGACACCCGTTACGACCCTCTATGTGATTGATGCGCCGCTCGTTGCGCGACGCGCCCAGCCCGGACAATTCGTCATCGTCCGCCTCGACGAACGTGGCGAGCGCATCCCGCTGACGATCGCCGACTACGACCGCGAGCGCGGGACAGTCACGCTGGTCGTGCAGGATGTCGGCAAGACGTCGCATTGCATGGCGGCGCTGCGGACCAATGACTACCTGATGGACTTCGTCGGCCCGCTCGGCGTGCCGGCCGAGTTGCCGGAGTCAGGCACTGTCGCCTGCGTCGGCGGCGGTGTCGGAGTGGCGCCGATCTACCCCAAGGTCAAGGCGCTTCACGACCGCGGCGTCAGAGTCATCTCGATCATCGGCGCCCGCTCGGCCGACCTGGTTATCCTGGAAGAAGAGATGCGCGCAGTCAGCGACGAGCTTCACGTCTGTACCGATGACGGCAGCAAGGGATATCACGGCTTCGTCAGTGGCAAGCTGGAAGAGCTGATCAAAGCCGGCGCCAAGCTCGACGAGGTGATCGCCGTCGGACCGCTGCCGATGATGCGGGCGACCTGCGAAACCACCCGTCCATACGGCCTCAAGACATGGGTCAGCCTCAATCCGATCATGGTCGACGGCACCGGGATGTGCGGCGCGTGCCGGGTCACCATTGGCGGCGAGACCAAGTTCTGCTGCGTCGACGGCCCGATGTTCGACGGTCATCAGGTCGATTTCCGCGAGGCCATGCGTCGCGGGCAGATGTACCTGCCCGAGGAGCGGCTGGCCATGGAACGTTGCCGTGCCCACGGAGGTGACAGGTAATGGCGAACCTCACCGGACGCGTGCCGATGCCGGAGCAAGACCCGCGCGAGCGCGCCAGAAACTACAAAGAAGTCAACCATGGCTACACGGAGGAAATGGCCCGCCAGGAAGCCGCTCGCTGCCTTAGCTGCAAGAAGCCGCTCTGTCAGGAAGGCTGCCCGGTCAACGTGCAGATTCGCGACTTCATCGCCCTGATCAAGGAGGGCAAGCCCCTCGAGGCCGCGCACAAGGTCAAGGAGACGAACAGCCTGCCGGCGGTCTGCGGGCGGGTCTGCCCGCAGGAAGAGCAGTGCGAGGCGAAGTGCATTCTCGGCAAGCGCGGCGAGCCGGTCGCAATCGGCCGCCTCGAGCGCTTCGTCGCTGACTATGAAGCGAGCCACGCGAAGGATGACGAGCAGGCGGCGACAGTGTTGCCGTCGGCAGCGCCGGCCGGTCGCAAGGTCGCGGTCATCGGCGCCGGTCCGGCAGGCCTGACCTGCGCGGGCGATCTCGCCAAGCTCGGCTATCAGGTGACGATCTTCGAAGCCCTGCACGCCGCCGGCGGCGTTCTCATCTACGGCATTCCCGAGTTCCGGCTGCCGAAGGAGATCGTCCGGCGCGAGGTCGAGAATCTCAAGCGGCTTGGCGTCGATATCCAGCTCAACGTCATCGTCGGTCGCACGGTCACCCTCGAGGATCTGCAGGAAATGGGCTACGAGGCCTTCTTCCTCGGGACGGGCGCCGGCCTGCCGAAGTTCATGGGCATCCCCGGCGAGAACCTGAACGGCGTCTATTCAGCGAACGAGTTTCTGACCCGCACCAACCTGCTCAAAGCGTACAACTTCCCCGATTACGACACGCCGATCAAAGTCGGCAAGCGGGTGGCTGTAGTCGGAGCCGGCAACGTCGCCATGGACTCCGTTCGCTGCGCGCTGCGGCTTGGGGCTGAGGAAGCCTACATCGTCTACCGCCGCTCCGAGGCGGAAATGCCTGTCCGCAAAGAGGAGCTGCACCACGCCAAAGACGAGGGCGTGAAGCTCCACCTGCTCACCAATCCGGTCCGGATCATCGGTGACGAGTCCGGTTGGGTCAAGCAACTGGAGTGCGTCAGGATGGAGCTCGGCGAGCCTGACGCGAGCGGCCGGCGCCGTCCTGTCGAGATTCCTGGCTCGAACTTCACCATCGACGTCGAAGTCGTCGTCATGGCGCTCGGGACCAGCCCGAACCCCTTGATCGCGATGACCACTCCCGGCCTCGAGACCAACAAGCACGGCTGCCTGGTCGTCAATGAGTCCACGCTCGAGACCACCCGCAAGGGCGTCTACGCTGGCGGCGATGCCGTCACCGGCGCGGCCACGGTCATCCTCGCCATGGGTGCGGGCAAGACTGCGGCGCAGTCGATCCACGCCTATCTCAGCAACCGCTAGGCGGTGAAGACAAGACGAAGCGCCCCCTCCGCGCAACGGGTTCTTTTCATGAGTGCAAACGGCCTATCAAGCAGAAAGTCGGCGAGGGTAATGACGGGTAAACAAGAGTCCACACCAAGACGGTGTGGACTCTTCTCTGTTACACCGAAACAACGTCCTTGAACTTCATCAGTGGTTTTTCTCTGATACTACGGGGTCTTTCATGGACCAGATGCCTTCAGACCACTCTGCGGGGATCATGATAAGCATGCTTTGGTTCTCATAGAGAATCGCCGCCTGCTTACCGTCAGGGGCAACGAGCACTCGCGTTCCGCTGATATGCTTGTATTGCGGTCGAGTGGCCCAAGCGATATCTTCCAGCTTGATTCGCGACTCCAGACCCCCGAGTATCGCCTCTGCGTTCTTCAGATCGAACAAGTCAAAGAGCATCCATCCAGCCTTGTCGGGAAACGCCTCCACGATCTGCGGCGGTAGACCAGGGTTCTCGGGTTTTACAAGCGGTTCGTTTGGCTGTATCCGCAACGGGGTTGTACTCACACTGGTGCGTGGCGGAACCTTGATGGCCATGAGTAGGCGTTCGGCAATGGTAATCGGAGTCTGGACGACCCGTCTATCGGGACGCGGGTAGCTCGTGACCATCCTATAGATGACAGTGAAAGCTCCTTCGAGCTGTTCGGCACTCTTGTTGGTATTCAAGTAGATCGTGACATGCCCATCTTCATTGGGAGTAACAGCAGCGTATGCTTTGACCATTCCTGTTTCGTTGAGCGCCTCAATGTCAGCTCCGCCGTATGCGGTCCAGAACTCGACCCGACTTGCCGACGCATGGTTGATTGGCGGCCTTGTTGCAGGGGCTTGGGCTGATTCGCAGTCTTCTGGCCCAATGAGAACAACCTGGTCAGCCATTCCAGGGTGCGGGTTTTTGGCAAACCACCGCCACTCGATGTCAACGGCAATCTCGTGCTGCCCCGATGACCTGGCTGTTCCTGAAAGCCATACTGTCCCTGTGGCCGACATAGCCGCTCGGTATGCTTGCTTGACAATTAGTAGCCCACCAAGGATCCCGACCAGAAGTGCGGCGATAGCGATAAGCGCAACGATTCGCTTTCCCAGACAACCACTCCCTTTCCTTGGGGTTCATATCGTGTCTCTGATTTGTCCCGCGACAAGTATACTTCAGGATGGCCTCTCTGGCAACACATGGTATGTCCCGAAGACAGACATCGCTCTAGACTCGAATCTGTAGACCGATCAGGATCGAGTGGGCCTGCCCCAGTCTGAAGCTATTTCAGGTAGATGATGTCTTTCCAAGCGTATTGCCGTTTCACAAGCCCGAGCCGTTGAGCAGGAGTGGCCGTCAGCTTGATCTGCCCGCGTCCCGTCGTGAAGGCCAGGCAGTAGTTGTAATAGACCCGCAGGATCGACACGGCGTAGATGGCGTAGAGCGGGTTGAAATTCGCGTAGATATAGCTCTTGTTGGTTCCCCGAGCAGTCACCAGCGGGCGTTCGAGGATGTTAAGCCGCCTGCGGATCTCCTGAAAGAAGGAATTCGTCGCGTGGTTGTTCACCCGTATCAGGATTCTGGCCTGATCGAGCGGCGACAGGTTCGAAATGTCGGTAATGCAGGCGACATTCCGACTGCCCTCGTCGCGTGAATGGAGCGGGTGCCGTTTGGTCTCGCCGTTGTATACTGGATAGTCCTGATTGCCGTTCGTGATGTCGATGTAAAGCGGCCTCTTTTGGATGGACTTGGCCAAACAGAGAACGGCCAGGTTCTGCAGATTGCCACTCAAGTGCGCGCTCTCTGCCCACCTTCGCAGGCGCCGTCGGCCCTTTCGCCACGCGGCAAACGACTGCTTTACGGGCCGTTCCCGTTTGGAGTTGCAGATGAAGATATGGGCGGCCTTGGCTTTGATCTCATTGACGAAGATGCGCTTGATAGCCGACTGCGTGGCTTTGTCGTCATCGGTTATGAATCGCCAGCTCCTGACACTGCCGAAAGCATGTTGAAGAAGCCAGAGACCAGCCATCGCGGTATAGGCGTAATTGACATGAACCCCTGGAACGTATCGCTTCCGCCTCTCATACTGCTGAAGCTTGATCTTGTATTCGGCAGGCGACTCATCATCAGTTTGGCAAAGGCCAGGCGACCTCGGGTGGTAGCTGAACCGCCTGCGGAACCGCCCGAAACGCCGACAGAAGATATCGAGGTGGTCCTCGCCATACTTCTTGGTTGTCCACTTGATGTCGTTCAGGTCGATGTCAGTGTCGTAGGCGACATCGGCTCTGAACACATAGCGCGTGTTCATGTCGGCGAAGGCGACGATATGCGTCTCGAACTGCTGGACTTCGGTATCGTCGTAGGCGAAGCCGCCCTTGCCCTTCTGTCGGAGGTTATTCAGGTTGTACTGCAGTTCATCAACGTCGAGCCACAGCTCATCGAGGTTTAGGAGTCGAAGCCCTCTTGCCTCATGGCGCTCCAGAAACTCCAGGCACCTGCGATGCAGCCACCTGAGCTTGAGGTAGTAAGTGCTCGGGCTTATCCCGAGGATTTCGCATGCCCGTGCCACTGGAACCCTGTTCACGACAAGGTCGGCAAGCAGCGGAAGGATGTCGTTGCGTTTCTGGTTGTAGTTGTAGGACTGCTCGGTCTGATTGGGAAGTTCATTCGTCAGCTTCTGGCAGCCTCTGCATTGCCATCGCTGAAGCCCCAAGCGGCTCTTGCCGCGCTTCAGGAACAGGTCGGGTCGGTCGAACGGCGTAAGCCCCTGGTGAACGCAGCCGTCATCGTGGAAGCGGTATTCCTGTTCCTCGGGGACGACGGCGTCGTGCGTGGCCAATCTCTGAATTTCCTCTGCCAAGGCCCAGTTCGAGTAGGGACGGGTGGTGAACTTAGTTAGGACAGGAGGGCCGTCCAAGCCGTCGTCGTTGCAGACAAGCTGCTTGAAACCAGATGTGTCCTTGTGCTTTCTATGCCGTTGGTCGACATCGGGATCGCCGTAATCCTCCACATAGAATAGCTCCCGTTCCGTCCCTGACAGACGATATCTGCCTGTAGGTTTACCCTTCGCGGTAGGATCCGAGATAATCCCTTGCGGTATGCCAAACCAGCGGCAAAAGACTTCGGCGCAGAAGTTGACTTGGATCAAGTAGTCCTTGCCCCGATAGCGGATTTTCACGGGTCTAAAGAGCATCAGCGGGCGATACTTGTCCGCGAAACGCTTTGGGCTGAGGACTTTGTAGTCCCGCTGCCTGGCCTTTCTCTCGCTGTTCGAGATGGGATACTTCACCGAGACCACTCGATCAGCGAGCTGCGCGAGCCGCTTCCTCTTCATCATGAACGACCTCCCCAAGTCCCTCGATGGCCGCCAATAGTCGCTTATTGCGACGCAGGCCGTGCAGCCATTTAACGAAGTCAGGGTTTTCGTAGAGGTTTTGAAGGAACAAGTCCACGACCTCGTCCTCGGTATGCTGCGAGTAGGCCGCATATGCGGCGACGAGGGCTTTTGTTCTTCGGGACACTGTCCAGTTGACCTGCTCAAGCTTTCTCGGCACGGGGAAGCGCATGTATCTCACCTCTTTATGTAAATTGACAATCTAACTGGCACCAGCTTCTGAAGGAGAATGGATTCATTCAGTCTTCTATTAGCATGTCAAAAGTCCTGCCAGCAGAGACTCATGAACCCAATATGACCAGCTACAAGCACAAACAAACGGAACGCAGTCAGCGTTCCGTTTGCTCTGTCTCTTCAGTTGTTTGCACTCCTCAAAAGAACCCGTTGC
>JBLNDB010000028.1:0-2902 GCA_050261235.1 Chloroflexota bacterium | reverse complement strand
AATCCGCCATGACGAGACGATCCCCTCTTTCGGTGTTGGGTGTGGTAACTTACACCTTCGGAGAGGAACCGTCTCGTTCCTTTTTTCAGAGGCGCCGACCCGCGTTAACTTTACTCACACGAGCGACGAATGTGTGCGGACGGAACTCAACGCGACGCTTGCAGCGGCTCTGACAACGCTGGGCTACGAGCAGCGGGCTGCGCTGATCCTGCACTACATCAGCGGCTACTCCCATGCGGAAGTCGCGTCGTTTCTCGGGTTGACGGCCACAACCGTCAACAACCGTCTTCACGCAGCAAGGAAGGCTCTGAAAAAGGAGTTGTTGAGTATGGTTGAAGACGACGTGCGCAGCCTTGGCGCCTCGGGCGACAAGTCGTTCGCGCGCCGGGTGATTGAGAACGTCATGCGCCTGACTTACGAGCCGTCAGGCGGGCGCGGCATGTTCACGCCGTTCTGCGGCGCATTGCTGGCCGTGATGAAGCGGCTCGGCATCAGGACTGACTATGACTCCATCGCCGGGGCTTCAGGGGCCGCGTTCCGCATGGTCTGGAAGGATGGCTGGCAGCTTGACAACAGCAGCGTCATGCACATGGACGTCAGTCCCTTCGAGCCGATCCAGCGCGCCTTCGACGCACTCGGCTACGAGTACTCGCTGCGCATGTGCGAGGGATTCGCAGGTGTTTGGCCGGTTGATAGCGCTGTCAACGCGCGCTTCTCGGTTTCGCTCAGTCCTGGGCGCGATCGGGCGATAGCGGAGATCAAGGCAAGTATCGACAGTGGCATCCCGGTCGTTGCCTGGGGCATCGTCGGGCCGCCGGAACCGTGTGTCCTCACGGGGTACGATGACGGTGGCAACGTTATCATCGGCACGAGCTACTTCCAGGACGACGCGGCGTGGCGGGGCGACGCGAGCCCCGATGTCGCCGGCTACTTCCGCAAGGCGGGCTGGTTCGACGCGATGCTGGGCTACATCATCATCGGCGGGAAGAAGCGGGCGCCGGAGCAGCGGCAGCTGTATGTTGACAGTCTGAAGTATGCCGTCAGGCTGGCGCGCACGGTCACTGTCAATGACCGGCACGGCGGATTGGCCGCCTTTGACGCCTTCGCGGCGCAGCTCGCCACCGATGACCTGTCAGACCTTGATCTGCCTGCCATGTGGAACCGCTTCACGAGCTATCTGGATGCCCTGATCATGCCGTATGAGCGCGGTTCGGCCGCCGCCTACCTCAGGCGCATCGCGGTCGACGTGCCTGACTGGGCACCGGAGCTTGAGCGGGCAGCGGCCTTCTACAGCTTGGTCGAGCGATCTGGCGGGACACCATGGAAGCATTTGCGGATGAACGACGACGGGGCCCGGAAGTTCGCTGATCGTCCGCTGCGCCAGCTGCTAGCTGCCGATGTCACGCAAGCAAGAGAGCACGAAGAGCAGGCTGTAGCCCTCATCGAGACGCTGCTCTGCAGGATAGGCGCGTGCAGATAGTCCGAACAGGCAACGCCTCTCGTCCCACAAGGGGCGAGAGGCGTTGCCTTCGCGGTAGCACCCAGTTTCGGCGCACGGTTGCGCCATCTCAGCGGGCACTTCCGGGTCGCGCATGCCCTCTCCCGGATAACAGCGGGCAATCCGGCAGGGTCTACAGACGCCGATGCGTCATCCGACCTGCGACTCAAAGGTGATGTTTCGCATCGCTGATCAGCGCCGCTCGCACCGTCCCGGCTCGCTTCGGCTGCCTCGCGGGCTACTCGTCCTTCTCATCGTCGGTCTGGACATGTGATTGCTATAGCACGGGCGCGGACAGTCCGCAAGGCTACAGTATGTGCTCCCAGTCCCGTCTGCCGTAGAGTATCCGAATCACGGTGACCGTGTGGTCCCCTTCTGAGACGTTGTAGAATGCGAGGTAGCCGTCCACCTGCAACATCCGCACACCAAGAGCGCACAGGCGAGCGTCTGCGACCGGGCCATGACGAGTCGGCAGCTCGGCGAGGCTCATCACAGCGCTCCGGATCTTCTTGACGAGCCGAAGCGCTGCGGCCGGCTCTCTGAGTTCGTGCGCGATGTAGCGCGCGATCTCTGACAGATCCCGCGCCGCAGGTTCACTCAAGAGCACCGTGTATGATATCACCTCGAGATCTCGCCTCTGACCTTCGCGAACGCATCTTCTGCCGGCACGACCCTGTTCTGCCTGGCGGCTTCGAGCCCTTCGTCCAGGAGCCTGTGCAGTTCGAATCTCCCGACAAGCTTCTCATAAGCTTCGATGCTCATGACAGCCAGATCGCCGTGGCCGTTCTTGGTGATGTAGATCGGCTCGGAGTGCGCATGGCAGTACGACGAAATCTCGTTGTACTTGTTCCTCAGGTCAGAGCTCGGGAGAATCCTGGGCACGACGTGCACCTCCCTATCGGTATTCTAGCAATATTCTAGATTAATTCCGATATGTTGTCAACCCGTGCCGCCGCCTCTGTCCCTCCATCCAGGCTGCCTTGGACGATCTCGCCCAGACTGCCGGTGAGGCTGCTCAGATCGCCGGCCACTGCCGCCACTCGGCCGAGCGCCTCGCGCATTCGGGTGGCGCCATGCTCGAGCGCCTGGACTGCGGCGAGATTGCCCTCCGAGGCTTGACCGATCACCTCGACGACATTGACCACTTCATCGGACGCCGCCGCCATCTCCTCGGATGAGGCGCTGGTGTCGCCAACCTGACAGGATGTCGAATGCCTGACACGATTCGACATGGAGGTGGCCTGAACCTCTGCCCTCTGCCATCTCAGCCACGTTCTTCCGTCGCGACCGTGTAACATATCGGTAGGTGGCGGCGAGGCAGGTAACGAAAAGAGACCTCACCGGTTGTCGTGGCTGGCAACCACTTCGACACAAGGCCGAAGGGAGTCGGTGAGATCTCGTGGC
>JBLNDB010000027.1:0-15782 GCA_050261235.1 Chloroflexota bacterium | reverse complement strand
GGCGAGCCGGCGCGCATCTGGCTGCTCTATGGCGATCGTGACGCCCGCCTCAACGAGCTGCTGCTGGCCATCTCGGGACCGGAACGACCGGTGCTGGCGCAGCTCTATCGGACGTTGCGCGAGCTGTCGCAGACGGCCAACCCGCTGACGACCGACAACCGCACGCTGACTGCCCTGGTCACATCGGCCGGGTGCGACCGCGTCAGCGATGATACGATCTCGGCAGGCCTCGGCGTCCTTGAGGAACTCGGCCTGATCGAGCGCGAGGTCGAGGAGCGCCAGCGCTACATTCACGTCCTCGCCCGGCCGGCGACAAAGCTTGACCTCGAGATGAGCGTCCGTTTCCGCGAGGCCCGCGCCGAGAAGGAAGCGTTCGCCGAATTCAGCGCCGCTGCGCTCACGGCGCCGGCTGACGACCTACTTGCAGCCATCAACCGGCCGCTCTACCCGTCCGCTGCCACCAGTCCAAAGGAGGAAGCCAGATGACCGACCTGAAGAGCAAGATCCGCATCATCGAGGGGTTCCCGAAGCCGGGAATCAGCTTCAAGGACATCACCACCTTGTTGCAGGACGGGCCGGCCTGGCGCGAAGCGATTACCACGCTCGCCGCGCGTTATCGCGGCAAACAGGTCGATCTGGTCGTCGGTCCGGAGGCCCGCGGCTTCCTGGTCGGCGCCGCCCTCGCCTACGAGCTTGGCGTGGGCTTCGTCCCGGTGCGCAAGAAGGGCAAGCTGCCCGGGCAGACCATCTCCAGCAGCTATCAGCTCGAGTACGGCCATGACACGGTGGAGATCCACGCCGACGCCATCCAGCGCGGCCAGCGCGTCCTGGTCGTCGATGACCTCCTGGCGACCGGCGGCACGATCAAGGCGTCGATCGACCTGGTCAAGCGTCTCGGCGCTGATGTCGTGGGCGTTGCGTTCCTGATCGAGCTGACCGATCTGGCGGGCCGGAAGGCGCTGGCGGAGTTCGACGTCCAGTCGCTCATTCAGTATGACATCTAGCTGGCCGGGCTGACCTGCATGCAGCCCATGAGGTGGGGGGCGACCTTCACCTCTTTATTGCATCGAATCGATCGGACGCAGAGTCTTGCAGTACGGACAGGGGAGGGGGCGACGCCGGGTGACCTATGCGGAACTGGAACAGGCAGTGCTGCGTTACGCACCGCCGGAAACGCTCGGTCTGATCAGATTGGCATATGATGTCGCGCGGCGCGCCCACGAGGGTCAGGTCCGCGAATCCGGCGACGAGTACATCGAGCATCCGCTTCAGACAGCGGCCATCCTGGCGGAATTGCATCTCGACGCGGCGACGCTGTCAGCCGCGCTGCTCCACGATGTCGTCGAGGACACCAGCATCACGCTGGAGGAGATCAGAGCGCAATTCGGTCCCGAAGTGGCGGGCCTCGTCGACGGCCTGACGAAGCTGGCGCGCATCCAGTTCCGCAGCCGCGAGGAGGAGCAGGTCGAGAACCTGCGCAAGATGTTCTTCGCCATGGCCAAGGACCTGCGCGTCATCCTCATCAAGCTGGCCGACCGCCTCCACAACATGCGGACGCTCAAGTACCTTCCCGACGAGCGCCGGCGCCAGTTCGCCCGCGAGACCCTCGATGTCTTCGCGCCGCTCGCCCACCGCCTCGGCATCTCCGCCATCCAATGGGAGTTGGAAGACCTGGGGCTGCGGTTCAGCGAGCCGGAAATCTACCGCGACCTCGCCCTGCGCGTGGCGCAGAAGCGGGGCGAGCGCGAACGCTACACCGAGGCCGTCATCGCGACCATCCGCGACCGGGTGGCCACGGCCGGCATCACTGCCGAAGTGACGGGCCGTGCCAAGCACTTCTTCAGCATTTACAACAAGATGTACGTCCGCGGCATGGACTTTGCCGACATCTATGACCTGATCGCCGTGCGGGTGATCGTCCAGACCGTCCGTGACTGCTACGCAACGCTCGGCCTCGTTCACACGATCTGGAAGCCGCTTCCCGGGCGGTTCAAGGACTACATCGCGATGCCGAAGAGCAACATGTACCAGTCGCTGCATACCACGGTCATCGGCCCGACCGGTGAGCCGTTCGAGATTCAGATCCGGACGGAAGAGATGCACCGGATCGCCGAGTACGGCATTGCGGCGCACTGGAAGTACAAAGAAGGCAACGTCACCGACCGCGAATTCGAGGAGAAGCTGTCGCGGATCCGCGAGTTCCTCGAGTGGGACACGCAGGAGCGGGACCCCAACGAATTCATGCGGGCGCTCCGGACCGACCTGTTCGCCGACGAGGTGTTCGTCTTCACGCCGAAAGGCGATGTCGTCGACCTGCCTGCCGGCTCGGGCCCGCTCGACTTCGCCTATCGCATCCACACCGAGCTCGGCCACCGCTGCAACGGCGCCAAGATCAACGGGCGAATCGTGCCGCTCGACTGCGAGCTTCAGAACGGCGACATCGTCGAAGTCCTGACCCGCTCGCAGCCCGCGCCCAGTTGGGACTGGCTGAACCTTGTCAAGACATCTCAGGCGAAGAACAAGATCCGCGCCTGGTTCAAGAAGGAACTGCGCGAGGAGAACATCGTCAAGGGCAAGGAGCTGCTTGAGAAGGAGGCGCGCCGCCAGGGCATCGACCCGGCGCTCGCCCTCGATGAGAAGCTGCTGCAGGAGATGGCCCAGCGCTACAACTTCCAGGGGACGGACGACCTCTGGGCGGCGGTCGGCTGGGGCGGGCTGACGCCCGCTCAGGTGATCAGCCGCATCAAGGAAGAGCTGCGCCGGCTGAAGAAGCTGCCGGAGGACGATCTCGAGGCGATCCTCGCCGGCATCAAGCCGAAGACGGTCGTGCCGCGGCCCGGGCCCGGCGTCCGGGTGAAGGGCCTGGACAACGTCATGGTCCGCTTTTCGCGCTGCTGCAACCCGGTCCCCGGCGATGACGTGATCGGCTACATCACGCGCGGTCGCGGCGTCTCGGTGCACCGCGCCGACTGCCCGAACGTCACGCACTCGGAGCCCGAGCGTCTGGTCGAATGCACCTGGGATGCCGGCGACGAATCGGCCACCTATCCGGTGTCGCTCGAGGTCGCGGGCAGCGACCGCCCGGCTCTGCTGTCCGACATCCTCGCCTCGGTCGCCGACACCCGCACCAACTGCGCGTCGGTGAGCGCGAGAACGTATCGCGATGGGCTGGCAGTGGTCGAACTGGTCCTCGAAATCCGCAACCGCGAGCATCTGCAGTACCTGATCCAGCGCATCATGCGCGTGCGCGACGTCTATCGCGTCTCGCGCCCGTCAGAGGGAGCGTAGCCATGAGAGCGGTCATCCAGCGCGTGACACGCGCCAGCGTCAGTGTCGACGGGCGGACCATCGGCGAGATCGGGCCCGGGCTGGTCGTGCTGGTCGGCGTCGGTCAGGGCGACGGTGCGGCCGATGTCGACTACCTCGTCGACAAGACGGTCAACCTGCGCATCTTCGAGGATGAACAGGAGAAGATGAACCTGTCGCTGCTTGACACGGGCGGCGCGGTCCTTGCGATCTCCCAGTTCACCCTGTACGGCGACGCCCGCAAGGGTCGCCGCCCGAGTTTCAGCGACGCTGCGCCGCCAGCCGCCGGCAGGGCGCTCTATGAGCAGTACCTGGGCGGACTGCGCGCTGCCGGCGTCCGCGTCGCCCAGGGCGAGTTCGGCGCGATGATGGCCGTCGAATTGGTCAATGATGGTCCGGTGACGATCATGCTTGATTCCAAGCGGACATTCTGAGGTGAGACGAAATTGCTCATAGAACGCATCCCCGCGGGCAAGTACAGCGCAAACTGCTACGTAGTGGCTGACGACACGACCGGCCAAGCCGCAGTCATCGATCCCGGCGGCGACGTCGATGACATCATGGAATTCCTCCGCCAGCGCCAGTTGAAGCTGGTGGCGATCATCAACACGCATGGCCATTTCGATCACATCGGCGGCAACGCCAAGTTGCGCGCGTCGACCGGCGCACCGCTGATGATCCACGCCGACGACGCCGAACTGCTGGAGGACAGCCGCCTCAACCTGTCGCAGATGGTCGGCGACCGCCTCGAGGGTCCTGCCGCTGACAGGCAGCTTCACGACGGCGACGAGATCGTCGTTGGCGCCCTCAAGCTGAATGTGATCCACACTCCCGGCCATACCCGCGGCTGCATCTGCCTGCGCTGCGGCGACCATCTGTTCAGCGGCGACACGCTGTTCGTCGGCTCGATCGGCCGCACCGACCTATACGGCGGCGATTCCGACGCGATCCGGCGCTCCCTTCGGGAGAAGCTCCTGCCGCTG
Source organism: Chloroflexota bacterium (assembly GCA_050261235.1). Taxonomy (GTDB): domain Bacteria; phylum Bacillota; class Sulfobacillia; order JBFLWA01; family JBLNDB01; genus JBLNDB01. The sequence continues at coordinate 11,493 of JBLNDB010000027.1, read as the reverse complement.
CCGGACGAGCTTGCAGTGCACCCGGGGCACGGTCCTGACACCGTGCTCGGTGACGAGAAGGCCGCCAACCCGTACCTCCGCTGACTCATGACAGGATCAAAAGACGCCTGCCCGCCGCGTTGCGGGCAGGCGTTGGCCTACCATAGCGGAAATCTCCCGCGTTTTTGGTCGCGCCGCGTGACGCGAGCGGCCGCGAATCGTCTCTATAGTCACGGGTGGTGAAAAGCGAATGGTCGACCACAAGCTGCTGCAGCGGGCCACCCAGGGTGATCAGGATGCAATTGCCCTGATTTGTGACCTGACATGGCGCCAAGTCTACCGATTTGCCTATCAGCGAGTCCAGAACCGAGAGGATGCTGAGGATGTGACCCAAGAGACGTACGTCCGCAGCCTGCCGGCGTTCTCGCGTACCAATCCGGCGGCCCTGCCCGGATACCTGAGGACGGTTGCCCTGAACGTCATCCGCGACCGCTGGCGTCACAAGCGCGTCACCGGCACGCAGGTCGAGCTTCAGGCGATCGACCTGCCAACGGCAGACCCGGCGAACGAGATCGTCGATCGCGAACTGGTATCCGCCGCGCTGGCGCGATTGCCGGACGACCAGCGGACAGTGCTCGAACTGCGACTGATTCGCGGCTTCTCGACCGCCGAGACGGCGGCTCGGATGTCCCGCTCGGAAGGGGCAGTTCGCTCACTTCAGTTCCGCGCTATCCAGGCCTTGAGGGAGATGATCCAATGAACGACAAGCGCGGGCCGAGCCCGGAAGAGGAGCTCGATGCCTACATCGACGCGCTGAACGCCGAAGCGAGCCCGGAGCGGTTCGAGCTGGACGGGACCGCCGATCTGGCGCGGGTCGCCCGGGCGGTCAAGCGACTTAAGGACGGGGCCGCTGCCGATCCCGACGAAGCGTTTGCCGATACCCTGAAACGGCACGTCGCCGGATCCAGACAGCAAACAGTCAGGCAGCCCGCGCGCCGGCGCGCCCCGCGCTGGGGGATGGTGGCGGCGGTGGCTGTGATCGCGATCATCGTCGCGATGCTGCCGGCCCTCCGCGGGCAGGACATCGCTGCCGCGATGGCGTCGGCAGTCGGCAAGCTGACGAGCTACCACGGAACGATCGAGGTGACGATGGTCAGCGCCGCTGGCGATCAGCAGTTGGTCCGCACCGGCGAGGTCTGGGTCGACAACGACCGCTACGCGGTGAAGAACCAGGACGGGACGGTGACCGTCAACGACGGTTCGCGCAAGTGGCAAGTCCGTCCCGCCGACAAGGTCGTCGCCCTCCTGCCGGCAGTGCCCGACCCGCAGCGCCTGGCCCTTGACCTGCGGGCCGAGGGCGAGCAGGCCAACGCCTACCCCCACAAGGTGGCCGGGCGTGAGCAAGTAGCCGGCCGCTCAGCCGTCATCCTTGCGGTCACCCCGCCAGGTGGCGACACCTACCGCATCTGGGTCGACGAACAGACGCACATGCCGCTGCGGCTCGAGACGGCGATGCAGAACGCGATTCAGACGGTGATCACCTACACTGACCTCGAGATCAATGTCGCGCTTGCCTCGGCGCCGTTCGGCTTCAGCGTGCCGGCCGGCTACCGCGAAGTGGCCGAAGACCCCGGTCAGGAGGTCCAGACCGTCGCTGAGGCCGCCGCCCGCGTCGGCTTCCAGCCGATCATCCCGGCGCAGTTGCCGGATCGGATGATTGCCCACGAGAGCAGGCTCGTGCTTGACTACGGCAATACGGTCATCACCGAACAGCGCGCCGCCGGTCAGTTCGAGCTGCGGCCCGGCGCCTCGCTGGGCAGCGCGGCCGGTGGCCGCCTCGAGGTCACGGCGGACGGCCTCCGCTGGTGGCAGTCGGGGATCGAGATCAGCATCAGCGGGCCGGCCAGAGAGACGCTCGGGCGGCTGATCGCCGCCGACCTGGCGCTGCCGGCGGCCGGCGGCTTCCCCCGACAGCCCGCGGTGACAGTGCCGGTCAACATGGAGATCGCAGGCAATGATCAGCGTCAGGTCGACGCCGGGCACAGTCCGTGGCAGATCGATCCGGAGATGGTCGCCATGGCGTTCCTGAACGAGAAGCTCGGTCCGGAGACGATTCCCTACGAGGCGCAGCAGCTGGAGATGAACAACGGCACGCACGCCATCGTCTCGGTCAGCAGCGGACCGTACGCCCGCATCTACATGCAGAAGCTCGTGCGCCAGGATGCAACGGGAATCTGGTCGGTCGTGGGGTATGACCCCCGCTGAGCGGCCGGCGCAGCAGGCTTCACTCCACGGGATTTCTGACCCGGCTCGATCTCTCAGGCTGTTGTCGGTCGTGCGTCGCCATAGGAAGCCGGGTCGGAAATCCAGTTCCGTTCAGCCTTGCTGCGCCGGCCTGGCAAACGGGGACTAAGGCGGCCGGCGCAGCAGGCCTCGCTCCACGGGATTTCCGACCCGGCTCGATCTCTCGGGCTACTGTCGGTCGTGCGTCGCCATAGGAAGCCGGGTCAGAAATCCAGTTCCGTTCAGCCTTGCTGCGCCGGCCTGACAAACAGGGAACCGGGCGGCGGCGCAGCAGGCTTCACTCCACGGGATTTCCGACCCGGCTCGATAACGAAGGACGCCTCTTGCCCATCGCGGGCGAGAGGCGTCTTCTGGCTCACTGACGAATCAGCAGTTCATTTTGGATCCTGCCAAAGCTCCTTGCTCAGGTCGGCGATCCGCTTGCGGCGCTCTTCGGTGGCCCGACGGTCGATCGTGATACGGTCCCCGTCGACGATCAGGACATCTCCCTCGCTGGCCAGGGGCGGCAGCTTGCTGCGCGGCATGTTCACCATGGTCCGGGCCTCGTTCTCGCAGACCGCAACGGTTCCCTCGAATCGGTCGATGATGAGACGAATCCGCACGCGGTACTCCTCCCTATCTGGCTAGGCGCTGCGGTTCCGGACCGCCGCCTGCAACTCCGAGGCAAGGTCGGCCGGGACAAGACGGGGAGCCGCGGTTCAGTATTTGAGGACCTTCGGCAGGAAGTCCATCAGACCCGCTGCGAGAATGTTGCCTGAGAGGTTGCTCGTCCGGTAGTAGAGGTAACCGAGGATCGCCGCGTTGACCGGCACGACGAGCAGCGCCTCGAGCCAGAAGACCATGCTCGGCCTGACGCCCGCCGCGAGGTTGCCAAGCAACTGCAGCGTCCCCATGATGAGCGACGTGGCGATGATGGCCCGCCGGGGGCCGATCAACCGTGACAGGGTCCCCTGCACATAGCCGCGCAGGAACGTCTCACGCAGGAAGCCGACGACGCCGAATGAGAACAGGAATGTGACAGTCAGCTCAAGCGGAGTCAGCGAGCGCGGCCCCGACGGGAAAGACAGGGCGCCGGCGCTGGCGGTCAGCGGTCCGACGAGCGCCGCAGTGAGCAGCGAGCGCGTCAGGTTGTGCGCGTCGAGGCCGAAGGTGCTGAGGTGATGGAGCCGCCACCGCAGCACATAGACCAGCAGGATGCCAATCAGGACCATGAACGCGGCCTCGGCCCAGTCGCCAAGTCCGAAGCGACGGGTGAGGGCGATCTTGCCGAGGACCAGCGCCAGCATGCCGGCCAGGACCGCGATCTCGGCGCGCTTGCGCGAGTGCGGGATGACCGGCGGCGCGAGCCGCGTCAGGTCAAGCGTCGTCACAAAGGTCAGGGCGAGGATCATCGCGACCATCGCCAGCGACATGAACAGCGTCGACATCGCCATCGCCCGGCCGGCGAACACGGTCAGGAACGGCGAATACTTGTTCTCGAGGTTCGGCATCCGCACCGAGCGGTTGATGCTCGGGATCGTCAGGTCGACCTGCTGCCCCTCGGCGTAGCGGATGTGGCCGAGTGTCTCACCAGCGACGACGAACGACGCCGCTGCCTGATCAGCGAAGTTGAATTTCGATGCGCCAAGGAAGCGCACCGGCCTCAGGGCGCCGGCCCGCTGGGCCAAGAAGACGGCCGCATCTTCGGGGTTGAAGTCCGGAATCGGCTGGGCGTGCGCCGAGTCCTTGAGGAACTCGACGCCGGAGTAGCTGGCAGGAATGAATGCAGCGCTGATCGTGTCTTCGATCCTGGTGACGCCGAGTTCGCTGCGCAGGACTTGCTCATAGGGGGCGGGGAAGTCGAGGATGACCCGGCCTTTGCCAAGCACGACACAGCCTGAGACCTTGCCGCCGCGATACGTCGGAACCAGCGTCCCCATCGGCATTTCAAGCCGGATATAGGCTCCCTGGACGGTCAGCGACGTGAACGAATAGGCCTCGTTCTTCTCCAGGTAGTCCTCGGGCAGGAGTCCGATGCTGCCCGGACTGACGAAGAACAGGGTGACGCAGATGGCGGTCAGGGCAAGAACTGCTGCCAGGAGGCGGAGGAAGACCACTGCTGGGTTTGGCGCTTGGCGATGCCTTGTCGTCATCACTTCTCATCCCCTTGACGACAGGTTCCACCAAGGGCATGGCGATTCCTGCTGGCAGGGCGGGCTCCTTGCCGCCTCACCGAGCCCATCGGGAGCGGCCGCGCGGTCATTTGACACCGGAATGGCGGTCGCCTAGAATGTTGGTATAGCTTTGGACGCAAGCCCTTTCGCGCGTTCGGCAACGTTTGGGGGAATGACCATGCTGACCGGTAGGCCTCGCGGCACCCGCGACGTTCTCCCTGGGGAGAGCGAACAGTGGCAGTACCTGCAGGAGATGCAGCGGCGCATCGCAGCCGAGTACGGCTACAGCGAGATCAAGACGCCGATGTTCGAGCACAGCGAGCTGTTCGTCCGCGGCGTCGGCGGCACCACCGACGTCGTCGAGAAGGAGATGTACACGTTCCGCGACCGCGATGACCGGCTGATCTCGCTTCGCCCCGAAGGCACAGCCGGCGCGGCGCGCGCCGTCGTCGAGAACAATCTGCTGGCCGGCACGTTGCCGGTCAAGCTGTTCTACCATACGGAAGTTTTCCGCTACGAGCGGCCCCAGGCCGGGCGCTACCGGCAGCACACGCAGTTCGGCATCGAAGTGTTCGGCGCGGCTGATCCGGCTGTCGACGCCGAGGTCATCCACCTCGCGGTCGACCTCTTCCAGCGGCTCGGGCTGCGCAACCTCGAGGTGCGCATCAACAGCATCGGCTGCCCGAACTGCCGCCCTGCCTATCGGCAGCGACTCAGCGAGTACTACCGCGGCCACGTCGATGAACTCTGCGACGATTGCCGGTCGCGCCTGGAGCGCAACCCGCTGCGGCTCCTCGACTGCAAGCAGGAGAACTGCCGCCGGCTCGGCGCGGCCGCGCCGAAATCGGCCGACCATCTCTGCCCGGAGTGCCGCGGGCACTTCGCAGCGCTGCAGGAGATCCTGACGGGCCTCGGCATCAACTACGTCATCGATCCCCACATCGTTCGCGGGCTCGACTACTACACGAAGACGGTGTTCGAGGTGATCGCGCCCGACATCGGCGCCCAGAGCACGATCTGCGGCGGCGGCCGCTACGATGGTCTGATTGCGGAAGTCGGCGGGCCGGCCACTCCTGGCATCGGCTTTGGCATGGGCGTCGAGCGGGTGCTGATGGCCCTCGCCAAGCAGGGTCTCTATCTGCCGCCACCGCTTCAGCTTGATGCCTACGTCGTTGCCATCGGCGACGACGCCCGCCGGGTGGGGTTGACTGTGCTCTACGGACTGCGCAAGGCCGGCATCAAGGCCGACACCGACTACATGGGACGCAGCCCCAAGTCCCAGATGAAGCAGGCAGGGAAGAGCGGCGCCCGGTTCGCCGTCATCATCGGCGGTGATGAACTGGCGCGCGGCGCGGCGACGGTCCGTGACATGGCGCGGGCGAGTCAGGAGGAGATGCCGCTCGCCGACGTCGTCGCCAAGCTCACCAGTCTCATCCGCGAAGGAGGCAACAGCCGGTGATCACAACTGACGGCAAGCAACTCACTCGCACTGACAATTGCGGACATCTGAGAGCCGGCGATGCCGGGCGGACGGTCGGTCTCGTCGGCTGGGTCGCCCGCCGGCGCGACCTTGGCGGCCTAATCTTCATCGATCTGCGCGACCGGAGCGGCATCGTCCAGGTGGTCGTCAGCCCGGAGGCGGCCGCGGCTCACCAGGTCGCGGCCGACGTTCGGAGCGAGTATGTCATCGCTGTCACCGGGACGCTGCAGCGGCGCCCGAGTGAGCTTGTCAACGCCGCGCTGCCGACCGGCGAGGTCGAAGTCGTGGCCAGCGACGTGACGATCATCAATGCGGCCAAGACACCGCCGTTCTACATCGCGCCCGCCATTGACGCCGATGAGACGCTGCGGCTCAAGTACCGCTATCTCGACCTGCGGCGTCCGGACATGCAGGCGAACATCATCCTCCGTCACAAGGTGACGATGGCCGTCCGCGACTATCTGGACAGCAACGGCTTCCTCGAGATCGAGACGCCGATGCTGACCCGCAGCACCCCGGAAGGCGCGCGCGATTACCTGGTGCCGAGCCGCGTCAGCCCGGGCGAGTTCTACGCCCTGCCGCAGTCGCCACAGCTGTTCAAGCAACTGCTGATGGTCGCCGGCTATGAGAAGTACTTCCAGGTCGTCCGCTGCTTCCGCGATGAGGACCTGCGCGCCGACCGGCAGCCGGAGTTCACGCAGATCGATATCGAGCAGTCGTTCATCGATGAAGAGGACATCATCGCCATGGTCGAGGGCATGTTCGGCGAGGTATGGCGTCGCGTCCTCGGAATCGACCTGCCGCCAAAGTTCCCCCGCCTGACCTGGCATGAGGCGATGGCGCGCTATGGTTCGGACAAGCCCGACCTGCGCTTCGGCCTCGAGTTGGTCGATGTCAGCGACCTCGTCGCCGGCAGCGAGTTCAAGGTGTTCAGCAACGCCGTCGCGTCCGGCGGCGCCGTCAAGGCCATCTGTGCCCCGGGCCGCGCCAGTTTCAGCCGGAAGGAGATCGATGAGCTGACGGAGGCGGTGCGGCCGTACGGGGCCAAAGGCCTTGCCTGGTTGGCCCGCGATGCCGAAGGCAGCCGGGGATCGATCGCCAAGTTCCTCACCGCCGAGATGGCCGAGGCGGTGTTCAGCCGCTGCCAGGCCGGCCCCGGCGATCTGCTGCTGTTCGTTGCCGACAAGCCGAGCGTCGTCGCGGCCTCGCTCGGCTATCTCCGCCAGCACCTCGCGCGCAAGCTCGACCTGATCAAGCCGGGCGAGTGGAAGCTGCTCTGGGTGACCGAGTTCCCGCTGTTCGACTACAGTGAGGAGGAACAGCGGCCCGTGGCGATGCACCATCCGTTCACCTCGCCACTGCCGGCCGATGTCCCGCTGCTTACGACCGAGCCGCTGAAGGCGCGCGCCCGCGCCTATGATCTCGTGCTCAACGGCGTCGAGGTGGGCGGCGGCAGCATCCGCATCCACAAGCGCGACCTGCAGGAGCGGATGTTCGCAACGCTCGGCCTGACGGCCGACGAAGCCCGCAACAAGTTCGGGTTCCTGCTCGACGCGTTCGAGTTCGGCACGCCGCCGCACGGCGGCATCGCCTTCGGCCTTGACCGGCTGGTCATGCTGATGGCTGGGACGGACACGATCCGCGACGTCATCGCGTTCCCGAAGACGACCAGCGCCTCGTGTCTGATGACTGGCGCGCCCAGCCCGGTTTCGGAACAGCAGTTGAAGGAACTCAGCTTGTCGGCTCGCGAGCGAACCAAGAATTGACACTTGCTGGCGTTCCGGACGGTGTGGTATTATTGATTTAGGCCAATTCAATAATTTGGTAAGTATAGAACGGTTGCCCTGCTGTGTGCGTGTGCGTCGCGAGTGTTTTGAGCCAACACTAAGACGTAGGGAGCCTGGACTCTGGGTGTGGCGTGCATGACGGTCCGCCTTGACCGTAGCGCTGAAGCATTCAGGAAGGCACCCACCTGCTTTCGAGCGGGTTCAAAGTCCAGCGACGGTCACGGCATGGCGGGGAACCATTCTGTCGGTATGAAACAGGCGGAGCCTTGCGGCACCGCCTGTTTCTGCGCTCATTGACCTTGTCGGACAGACCTGCTAAAATCATGTCAGATGATGTCAGGAGAGCCAGTCACAACCGCCGGATGTGGCGGCTTTTCCATCCGAGGGCAACGTCCGGGCAGGAGGGACAGGGCATGCCGAAACTGACCAGAAATGACCTGTTGGTCATGGTGACGGGGATTGCCGGTGCGGCCTGCCTCTTCGTCACCCTGCGCGGATTCGCCATCAGCGACTGGACGGGCATCATCTTCTTCACTGCGCTGGCCTGCGCGACGCAGTTCTGGCGCATTCAGGTGCCCACCCACGCGATCACGGTCACCTTCGGCATGTACTTCGCGATGGCCCTCCTCTACGGTCAAGCCGCGGTGCCGCTGGCCATGCTGGCCAACCTCGCGGGCATGCTCATCCCGAAGCGGGGCAAGCTGCGCGGCACCGTCTTCAACGTCGCCAACACGGGCCTGGCGCTCTACGCCACGGCGTGGATCATCGAGTTCGGCCAGGCCATGCTGGGGCAGCCGCTGATCGGCTATGGCGTCATCTATGTCCTGGCGCCCCTGGTCTGCTTCCTGATCAATAGCAGTCTCGTCGCCAGCGCCATCGCGACGGAGTGGAACGTCTCATACATCAGCGTCTGGCGCAAGAATCTGCGCCCAATCGCCCTCAACTATCTGCTCCTCAGCCCGATGGGCGCTGTCGTCGCCAGGGTCTACACCAGCGCCGGCATCGCCGGCGTAGGCGTGTTCATCATCCCGCTGTTGATGGCTCGCTACTCGTTCCGCCTCTACCTTGACAAGACAAAGGAAGTCGAGGACGGCGTCAAGGCGCTCCGTCGCTATGCCGAAGCCCTTGAGCAGGTCAATGCCAAGCTGAACCAGCGCGTTCAGGAGCTGACCGCCCTGCAGGAGGCCGGCGGCGCTATCGGCGCGACGCTCAAGCTCCAGCAGACGCTCGACCAGATCATCGAGATCATCGGCCGGGCGCTTGGCTTCAGCTTTGGCCTGGTGGCGGTGTTCGCCGAGGAGAGCAGCGACATCGAGTTCGAGATCTACCACTTCCATGGCGATACCCGCAGGATCAACAAACGCCGTTGCCAGGAGATCGTCCGCAGCCTGGCGGCCAGCAGCGGCGAGCACACAGTGCCGATCTCGGAGTGCATCGACGAGGCCGCCGGCGAGGAAGACACGCTCTACTTCCTGCCGCTCGTCGACCGCGGCAAGAACGTTGGCGTGATCGCGCTCTCGGCCTCATCTCAGGCCATGGCGGAACGGCTGCCGGCGCTCAGCGTCTTCCGCAACCAGGCTGCCACGGCCATCACCAACGCACGCCTGTATGAACGAGCCGAGCGCATGGCAATCACCGACGGGCTGACCGGTCTCTACAATCACCGCCACTTCCTCGAACTGCTCGACCGCGAATTCCGGTCGGCCTTGCGCCGTCAGGCGCCGCTGTCGCTCCTGGTCACTGACATCGACAGCTTCAAGCTGGTCAACGATACCTATGGACACCTAGCCGGCGACCAGCTCGTCCGCGAGGTCGCGCACGAGCTGAGCGCCGCCCTTCGCCGCACTGACGTCCTCGCACGGTTCGGCGGTGACGAATTCGTCATCATCCTCCCGAACACCAGCCAGATGCAGGCGGTGGAGGTGGCCGAGAAGGTGCGCCGTCGCATTGCGACGCGTGATTTCCGCATCGGCAGCTCGGGCAAGATCCACACCACGATCAGCATCGGCGTCGCCGCCTACCCGGAGGCCGCCCAGACCAGGCAGGAGCTGGTCGAACGGGCGGACCGGGCGGCTTACTACTCGAAACAGACCGGGCGCAACCGGGCGTCAGTCTATTCGCCAACGATGGAGTCCGTCGAGGTCAACGCGCTCCTGCGCGGCAAGCCGACGCCCGAGGACTACACCATCGCCCTGCACAACATGTACGTCGACGCCATCCGCTCGCTGTCCTACCTTGTCGACGCCAAGGATCCGTATACATACGGGCACTCCACGCGCGTCGAACGCTTGGCCACGGAGCTGGCGCGCGCGATGCGTCTGCCGCAGGAAGAGGTCCTGACGATTCAGCGCGCCGCACTGCTGCACGATATCGGCAAGGTCGGCATCTCGGAGCAGATTCTCCACAAGCGGGCGCCGCTGCAGCCCGATGAATGGGACGCAATCAAGAAACACCCGGCCATCGGTGCGCAGATCATCCGCGGCGTATCGTTCCTCGAGGCGGTCATTCCGCTCGTCTACCATCACCAGGAGCGGTTCGACGGCTCGGGCTATCCGGCGGGACTGCGCGGCGACAACATTCCGCTCGGGGCCCGGATCATCGCTCTCGCCGATGCCTACGAGGCGATGACTTCCGACCGGCCCTACCGCGCCGCCAAGCCGGCGCGGGAAGCGCTGGCCGAACTCCGGCGGTGCGCCGGGTCACAGTTCGACCCTGCGCTCGTCGAGGCGTTCGTGCCGCTGATTCAGACGCAGGAGCCGGAGATCTACGACGAAGCCGCAGTCGACGGATGATCGCAGCAACTGCCGATATTAAGCATGGTTGAGAACATTAGTTGACAACTGAGGGCGGTTTTGGTATTATACTGTCAAAGGTTACCGTTGAAGGGCAAACCTACCGAAAGGTAGGGACGCAAAGCTTCGGGTCTAAGGCCCAGCCGGGCTATGACGGCCGAGTTGCCAAGTAACCGGGAGTGTCTGCCAGTGTGGACGCATACCCGCTTTGGCATTTGGCCGAGGCGGGTTTTTGTGTCGTCTCACCCGGTTCCGGAAAGGAGGAGCGGAGCGATGAGAAAGACCCTGGTCCTGCTCCTGACTCTGAGCCTCTGCATCGGGCTCAGCGTCGCGCCGTTGGTGGTGGGCAGCGCCCCGTCCGTCGGCTGGATCGACTGGACGCCTGGGACGCCGCCGTCCAACAACAGCATCACTCCCGACGCGGGCATCGCCTGGATCGACTGGACCCCGGGCAACCCGCCAAGCAGCAACATCATCACCAGAGATCTCGGTATCGCCTGGATCGATTGGACTCCGGGCCAGCCGCCGACAGCGAACTCGATTACGATCTGAAGCATTCCATCACGGGAAAAGGCACGGCATTCATGCCGTGCCTTTTCTTTCTGTCGCCGCGGCCGGACGGCTGACGCAGGTGGAAGTGCTTTGCGTGGCGAAATATCCGCCGATGCCGGCGACCATTCAGATAGGAGGCACCTGATGTGAACAAGTTCATCGATCTGCGAAGCGATACGGTGACCGTACCGACAGACGAGATGCGGCGCGCGATGGCCGCCGCCGAAGTCGGCGACGACGTATACGGCGAGGATCCGACGATCAACCGGCTCGAACAGCTGGCTGCCGAGCGCGTCGGCAAGGAGGCGGCGCTGTTCGTGCCCACCGGCACGATGGGCAATCAAGTCGCCGTGATGACACACACGCAGCGCGGCGACGAGGTGATCCTCGAGGCCGAGGCGCACATCTTCTACTATGAGGTCGCCGGGCTGGCGGTCCTCGCTGGC
>JBLNDB010000026.1:0-3393 GCA_050261235.1 Chloroflexota bacterium | reverse complement strand
GTTGAACCAGCGGACGTCATTATGCACCCTGACCAGCTGCAGTCTGTGCTCGACACCGCGGAAGGTCGTAGCGACGGCCCGCACCGGGTCGGCGTCGAGTCCGGCGGCACCGGCGATGGCTGCCGCGGCGAGGATGTTGTCGACATTATGCCAACCCGGGACGATGATTTCGTCGACGCGACAGACGGGTCGCTCGCCGGCGCCGGATCGCATCACCAGTTCATCGCCGCGCAGGTACGCGCCACGCGCGACGGGCTCGCGACGGCTGAACCAGGCCAGATCGCCCTTGGCCTCCTGGGCCATGGCGCGGGTGAGGGCGTCGTCCCAGTTGAGCACCAACCTGTCGCCGGGCTTCTGGTGGCGAAAGATGTTCTTCTTGGCGCTTATGTACTCATCCATATCGGCATGGACGTCGAGGTGATTGGGCGAGATGTTGGTCACAGCCGCCAGGGGCGGACTCTTGCGCAGCGGCTGGAGCTGGAAGCTCGACAACTCGAGGACCACGCGCGAATCGGGGCCGAAGTCCAGCGCCTGATCGACCAGAGAGTGGCTGATGTTGCCGCCGACATGCGTCTCATAGCCGGCCTGCCGGTAGATCTCGGCGACGAGCGTCGTGGTCGTGGTCTTGCCGGCGCTGCCGGTGATGCCGGTGACCGGCGCCTGGCAGAGGTCGAAGAACAGCTCCATCTCGCTCGAAAAGCGGACGCCAGCGTTGCGCGCCGCGACCAGTTCCGGCTGGTTGCGCCTGATGCCCGGGCTGAGGAAGACGACGTCGAAATCATCGAGGCCAGTCAGGTAAGCCGGACCGTGCCGGAATGTGACGGGCAGGCGAGCGATACGGGTGTATCGCTCGCCCAGTTCTTCCGGTGTCTTGCGGTCACAGACCGTCATCTCGATGCCGTAGCGGGCGAGAAACCGGACCAGCGGCACATTGCTGTTGCTGATGCCGATGATGGCTACTCGCTTGTCTCGAAGTGCCAGTACGGATTCCTCGCCCATTGGGGTGAACCTCCATTACTTGACCTGAGACAGTAGTTTCTCCAGTCGGTCCATGCCTTCCTTGATTTTCTCCATCGACGTCGCGTAGGAGAAGCGAATATTGTTCGGCGCGCCGAATCCGCTGCCGCCAACGCAGGCGACGCGGCCCTGTTCGAGGATGATCTCGCAGAGGCGATCACTGTCAGTGACCCGCTCGCCGCCGATGGTCTTGCCGAGCAGTCCGGACACGTTCGGGAAGAGGTAGAACGCCCCGTCCGGCAACCGCAGACTCATGCCGGGCATCTTCGTCAGGCGCTCGTACATGTAGTCGCGGCGCCGGTGGAACTCGGCGACCATGGCGTCGATCGACGTGCGCGGGCCGTTCAGACCGGCGACGGCGGCTTTCTGCGAGATTGACGCCGGGTTCGAGGTGACATGCCCCTGGAACGAGGTCATCGCCTTGGCGGCCTCGACCGGCGCGGCGCAGAAACCGATGCGCCAGCCGGTCATCGCGTAGGTCTTCGAGACGCCGTTGACGATGATCGTCCGCTCCTTGATCGCGTCGCCGAAGCTGGCGATGCTGACGACCTTGACGTTGCCGTACAGCAGGCGCTCGTAGATCTCATCCGAGATGCAGTAGAGGTCGTTGGCGACGATGAGGTCGGCGATCGCCTTCAGTTCTTCCGGCGTGTAGACGGCGCCGGTCGGGTTCGACGGGCTGTTCAGGTTGATGACCCGCGTCTTCTTGGTCAGGCGCCGCTTGATCATCTCCGGCGTCATCTTGAAACCGGTCGACTCGTCGGTCTCGATGATCACCGGGACGCCACCGGCCAACTTGACGGCCTCGGGATAGGTCACCCAATAGGGGGCTTGGATGATGACCTCATCGCCGGGGTTGACCAGGGCCATGTAAGCGTTGTAGAGGGTATGCTTGGCGCCGACGGAGACGACGACGTTCGCCGGGGTGAAGTCGAGGCCGTTCTCGTCCTTGAACTTGCGGACGATGGCCTGCTTGAGGTCAGGGATGCCGCCGGCAGCGGTGTACTTCGTGAAGCCGCGGGCGATGGCATCGATGGCGGCGTCTTTGATATGCTGCGGCGTATCGAAATCCGGCTCGCCGACGCTGAAGTTGATTACGTCGATTCCCTCGCTGATCATCTGCTTCGTCTTGGCGTCCATCGCCAGCGTCGGCGACGGGCTGATCGCCTTCATGCGTTCGGAAAGCTGCACGCTGCATCCCTCCAGAGTTTCTTCGTAACAGGTTGGCTCGCTTGCCAGAGGTATTATTCTCTCCCCGTCCGGGTTTTCCTCTCCCGGAGCGTCAAAAATGACGCCCAGGCATCGAACGTGCCCAGGAGTCTGCTATGGCAGCGTCTGGCGCACGGCTGCGCGGATGCGTGGCAGTGCAGCCAGAGCAGCCGCCGCGCCGCGGCGGATCACCTCTGGAATCAGCTCGAGGTCGGCCAGCCCGACATCGCCGATCTGCGGGGTGATGACAACATCCGCGTACCGCCTGAGGGTCGCATCGATGGCGGCCCGTCCCATTATGTCTACTGACTGCTGCATCACTTCGATGATGTCGTCGATGTCAGCTTGACGCTTCGCGGCCAGCCCGAGGTCGACGGCGACGATCGGCCGGCCGCCCATCCGGGCGAGCAGGTCGGCGGGAACGCCGTCCCGCACGCCGCCATCGACGAGCATCCGGCCAGCGATGACCTTTGGCTCGAACACACCTGGGATGGCGGTGCTCGCGCGGACCGCCTCGGCCAACGTGCAGTCCGTCATGAAGGCGGTCTGGCCGGATGGGTCGCGGTAGACGTCGCGCGGCGCGCAGAATACGACCAACTGCCCCCGGTTGAGATCGACAGCCGTGACCGCGAGGGGAATTCGCGTTTCTGTAAACTTCTTGCCGGCGGTCTGGCGGGCGACCAGACGCTCGAAGCGATTGCCATGCACGAGGCCGAGCGGCGCCCGTGAGAACACTGGCGCCGGCACGTGCAAGTAGTCATAGGCGATCTTGCCGGCCATCTGCATGCCCGACCAGACGTTGACAGCCGGGTCGTAGAGGGTGTGGAGGCCGACGCCGGTGGCCAAGCGCTCGATGTCGGCGGGCTCCATTCCTGAGGCGTAAAGGGCGCCGATCAGGCCGCCGACGCTCGTCCCGGCGATCATGGCCGGCCGTAGGCCAGCGGTGACGAGAACGCTCAGGACGCCGATGTGGGCCATGCCGCGGAGTCCCCCGCCGCCGAGGGCGAGGGCCATGGTTGGGGCGGCGCGGCGCCGGCCGGTGCGCGGGTGGGCCGAACGGCCAGACTGCACTGATGTACCTCCGTTCGCAGACGCGGATGATGGTACATCTTACGGGCCGGGGCGCCGCTCTGCGAACATGGCGACTGGCGGCAGCTGCCGCCAGTC
>JBLNDB010000025.1:0-12565 GCA_050261235.1 Chloroflexota bacterium | reverse complement strand
CCCCCGCTCCTTCATGCACCGGATCTACTTCTCGTTGAACGCTTTCCAGAACGCGCCCTCGGTGTCCACGATGTCCTGAATCTCCGTCCAGGGGATCGTGAAGGTTGGGAAACCGGCGGCGTACGGGGCGATCTCGTAGGGATAGAAGTAGACAATCAGGCCGTCCGGGGCCACCGTGAACGGGTGGTCAGGCCGAATCTCAGGCACAGCGCCCTCGAAGTAGCGCGGTTCATCCTCAGACGACGCCGCCTCAGCGGTCATCTGCGCCTGGACAAGGCCCTGCAGCCGCTCGCTGTACGGACTGTCCTTCCTGAACAGATCGGCCAGCGCATACAGCTTCCCGGTGCTGGTATCAAAGTGATAGTAGGAATCGATCGGCATCCCGTGAGCGGCGCCGACTGGGTAGAAGTAGCCGTCAAGGTTGACAATCAGCAGCCTGCCGAGCTGTGTCACGGCAAACCCGACTGTCTCTGTCTCCGTGAAGTTTGCCGGGTCGGCCGCGGCATCACCGCTCACCCCGTCGCCGACGAATTCCTGGCGAATGGCGGCGTTGATGGCGTCCTGCACAGCACTGTCCAGTCCCGAGACTACCGGGTAGCGCACTAGGATCATGCGATTTGGGCGGTACTTCTCAGTCTTGATCGTGATCCCGCCGGCGAGCGTCCGCGTGTTGTCCGGTGCCCAGATCGTCTTGCCATCCTTGCTGAGATACATGCGCTCGCCGTCAATCTGGGCCTGTACCACGTCACCGAAGATCCTCAGCTCGCCACTCCCGGGCAGCGTCGGCAGATCGGTCAGCTTCTTGCCCGTGAGCACATCGATGAAATAGGTTGACGTGAAGTCACTGACCGACAGGCGCCCACCTTGGCTCAGTGGCCCAATATCGTAGTAAAGGAAGTCCGTGACAGCGTTGCCGTCTCTGGTGAACAGCGCCTTGCGCGTAAGGTCATCCGGGACCCAGTCCTCGCCGGACCAGCCGGCCACATAAAGGCCATCAAGGAAGCGAAGGCTCGCGTAATCGAATGCGGTGATATTCTTGCCTTGGCGGTCAATCAGCCCGTAGCGGAGTCCCGAGTCGGTCCTCAGGGCCGCGATTGCCCGGCCGTCATTGAACGGCTCGACATGGTCGTATTGCGCCGGGATGGCCACTTCGCCGGAAGTCGTCAGATAGCCGTACTTGCCACTCGCGCCATCCCTGAAGGCAATCAAGCCGTCACCTTGCTTGCCTGCCCAGGCGGCCTTCAGGGAGACCAGAACCTTGCCGCCAGTATCGATGACGGCGTATGTACCATCCGTGACGCGGACGACGGCCTTGTCATCAACGAAATCATCAGCATCGAGATACTGCGGCTCGATGACCACCTTGCCCTGAAGATCGACATAGCCCCAGAGTGTCGTGTCGCCGGCAGCTTTTGAGACCGGAGACAGGTAACAGGAGAACTCGGTGACCGGGTCATCAGAAGTGAACGGGAGTGCCCCCCCTCCCGACAACACTCTGTAGTTGTCGCCGTTCCGGCCGATCAGAGTGCCATCAATCGGGGCAACGGCGATATCGCCGTACGACGGCTCCGCGACTACTTTTCCAGCCCTGTCGATGACTCCGTACAGATCGTTCAGCTCAATGACAGCGAGCCCGAGATCGCTGAAGTCACCGGCCCACTCGTAGGCAGGCTTGATGACGAATGAGCCCTGGTCGTTGATGTAACCCCAGAGTTGCTTGCCGTCCTGAACCACATAGGCAGGATACAGGCCGGGGGTGTCTTCCGGCTTGTCCCCGGCCCCGCAGCCAACGGCCCCGACAAGCAGGGCGAGAGCAAGGATTGTGGCCACCAATTGCCGTGCAGTATGCATTCATACCCTCCAACTTGCGCCGTGGGGACAAAAACCAAGCTAGTCCATATTCTGGCCGAAGGCTCAGATTCCTGCTGTTGCCGCTCCTGCAGGATTGGCCCCGGCAGATATGGTAGTAGATGACTGTCAGGCAATCTTGGGACAAGCGCTTCTCGACAGGAGGGTGACGGCTGATGGCTGTCATGATTCCGGACGTGCCCGAGACCATGATCGAGAATAATGGCGAGCGAATGCTGTATGAGGCCGCCCGCACGCTCCCGGACGAGTACACGGTGCTGTACTCATTCAAATATCGAACCGGGTCCGAGGCTGAGGAGCGACCGGACGAGGCTGACTTCGTGGTTGTTCACCCGGCGCTGGGCTACTGCGTGATCGAGGTCAAGCAGGGCGACGTCAGCTATGCGAACGGGGTGTTCAGCGAGTACAAGGGCGGCGTCTACCGCCCGTTGGCCAAGGATCCCGTGGCGCAGGCCGAACAGGCGATGTATGCGATCCTGAACCTCTATAAGGAGAAGACCGGGGAGTCATACTACCCGCTCGCGATGCGATATGCCATCTGCTTTCCGGAGTGCTCCAAGCTCGCCGGTGACCTGCCGGCGCACCTCAAGCCCGGCAGCATACTCCTTTCTGACGACCTCGACCGGCTCGCCGACGCGATCGAGCGGCTGTTTGGCCAGACCGAGAAGCACTATGAGCGGGCTGCCACCGACCTGCTGATCAACCGGGTTCTCGCTCCCCGGTTCAGGGTCTTTGCCCGCCTCGAGGAGCAGATATCGATGCAGGAGCGAGTAGTCGACCGGCTGCTGACCGAGGAGCAGGAACGCATTCTGGCCGAGACGGAGCTCGACAAACGGAAGGTGTTCTTCGGCGCCGCCGGCACCGGCAAGACCTTTGTCGCCATGGAGAAGGCGCGCCGCCTCGCCGCGGCGGGTCGGCGGGTGCTCTTGACCTGCTTCAACCGACCGCTTGGCCGCTACTTCCGCGAGCAGATGCCGGCCGCGGTGGTCTGCCAGAGCTTCCACGACTTCCTGCTCGCTTCGCTCGCCGCCAACGGCCGGTCGCTGCAGGCTCCCGCAGATCAGGACCCCGCTGCCTCGCTGTTCTACAACGAAACACTGCCCGAGCTTGGCTTTGAGCTGTTTGCCGGTGCGGACCCGGCTCTGCGGTTCGACTCGATCATCGTCGACGAGGGGCAGGACTTCCGCGAGAACTGGATCATCTGCCTTGAAGCCATGCTGCGCAGCCCCGCTGACAGCGAGTTCTACATCTTCGCCGATCCCAACCAGGATCTGTTCGGTGTCAACCTCGATCACCTGCTGCGCGTCGACCACTCCAAGCACCGTCTCGTCCAGAACCTGCGGAACACGGAGACAATCAACGCCTGGATTGCGCCGTTCGTGAAAGAGGGACAGCTGAAGCCCCGGCTCAGGGGCGGCATGCCAGTGTCGCGGCACGCCTGGGACACTCCGCTTGAAGAGAAGCGCCTGATTGAGAGTGAAGTCGGCCGGCTCGTCAGCCAGGGTGTGCCGCTTCGCCGCATTCTCATCCTCTCCCCCAATCGCATCGAGCACAGCAGCCTGGCTGGCGCGGTGAAGATCAAGGAGTGGCCGCTGGCTGTCTACCCTGACACCAACCCGCACGGTCTGCAGTACGCGACCATCCGTTCGTTCAAAGGGCTTGAGGCCGATATCGTCTTCCTGATCGGCCTCGAGGCTGGCAAGCGCACGCTCACGGATGCGGACATCTACGTCGGCGCGTCGCGCGCCAAGTTCCTGCTGTATCTGTTCCACAGCAAGGACAACCCGCCGCGATGCCTGGCGAACTAGCGTCCGGTCACGCGCCGGGCGCGAAGACGCGACATGGGCAGGGATTGGCGTCACATTCGCCGTAGTATGTACCGAACATATGAACGGGGGGAGGTGAGTTCGATGCCGGTGCCGGAACAATTCATCGAGCAGGTGCGTACGAGAAGCGACATCGTCGAGGTCGTCTCGCAGACCGTCGCCCTCAAGCGGACCGGCAAGAACTTCAGCGGCCTCTGCCCGTTCCACAGCGAGAAAACGCCTTCGTTCAGCGTTTCGCCGGACAAGCAGATCTTCTATTGCTTCGGTTGCCATGCCGGCGGCGATGTCTTCAAGTTCGTCCAGATGCGCGACAATGTCGACTTCATCAGCGCGGTGCGCATCCTTGCCGAGCGCGCCGGCCTGACACTGCCGGAGCAGGAACGCTCGCCCGAAGAAGATCGTCGCTATCGCGACCTGGAGGCTATGTACCAGGCTTGCGAGCTCGCCGCCGCGTACTTCCACTCCTACCTCAAGAACTCGCCGCATGCCGCCGAGGCGCGCGCGTACGTCGAGCGGCGCGGTCTCAGCGCCGAGACCATCGACCGCTTCCGCATCGGCTTTGCGCCGCAGTCCTGGGATTCGCTGCAGAAGGCGCTCGCGCCGCGCGGGGTCAAGATCGAGACGCTGGTCAAGGTCGGCCTCGTCAGGCCGAGCGACCGCGGTCAGGGGTTCTACGACCTGTTCCGCAACCGCGTCATGTTCCCCATATGCAACAGCCGCGGCCGCGTCATCGCCTTTGGCGGCCGCGTGCTTGACGATTCGCTGCCGAAGTATCTCAACTCGAGCGAGACCCCGCTGTTCAACAAAGGGCGGAACCTCTACGCCCTCAACATCGCTCGCGAGGCGATCCGCAGCAGCGGCCAAGCGATCATGGTCGAAGGGTATATGGACACGATCGCGCTGCACCAGGCCGGCATCACCAACGTCGTCGCATCGCTCGGCACCGCCCTGACCAGCGACCAGGCCGGGCTGCTGCAGCAGTATGCGCGCGAAGTCATCATCGCCTACGATGCCGACGCGGCCGGTGAGCGGGCGACGCTGCGCGGGCTGGAGATCATGAGCGCCAGCGGCTGCGTCCTGCGGGTCGCGACGGTCCCTGACGGCAAGGATCCGGATGAGTACGTCCGCACCCATGGCCGCGCCGCCGCCGAGGAAGTGTTTCGCAACGCGGTGCCGTTCATCAAGTACCGTTTCCGCCGCGCCGCCGCTGGGCAGAATCTGATGACGACGGCAGGGAAGCAGGCGGTGCTGCGTCAGGTGATGCCGCTCCTCGCGCGCGTGACCAGCGCCGTGGAGCTTGACGATTACCTGCAGTTCATGGCCAGCGAGCTCCAGATCGAACCGGGAGTACTGCGCCGCGAGGTCAGCCGCGGCGCGGCCCGCGCCGGGGCGGGGAAGCCTGGGCCGGTCGGGCATAACCTGATAGAGAACCGGGATAATACTAAAGGTCAGACAGCAAATAATGGCAATCCCGCCAGCAAGCTGCCGCGGGGAATCTACCTGGCCGAGCAGGCGCTGCTGCGAGCGATGCTGGAGAGCGACGAGGCACGCGTGCTGGTGGCTGCAGATCTGGGTGCCGGCGGCTTCTGCGACGCGGGTCACCGCGAGTTGGCCGAGCTCATGCTGAAGATCGCCGGCCCCAACGAACCGCTCAGCCCGGCGCAGGTGCTCGATCAAATTTCGTCAAGCGAAATCTATCAGCTTGCGACAAGGATTTTCCTACAAGAGGTAGAATATAGCCTAAGCATCAAGGCGGTCGCCGACTATATCAGGACTATCAAGGAATTTCAGCGCTCGGCACGCATCCAGCAGCTGCTTGGCGAGATCCGCGAAGCCCAAGCGGCTGGACGCGATGCGAACGAGCTTGTTCGTGAATACCAGGATCTCATTCGCGACGCCAAAGGATCAAAACGGGGCCGCTAGAAGCGCCCGTTGACGCCAGGTCGGGGAAAGGGGACTCTGTTCAGAATGGCCAAGAGTGACCTGTCTGTAGAAGGGGTGAAGGACCTTATCCAGCGCGGAAAGAAGCGCGGGATTTTGACCTATAGCGAGATCATGGACGCCTTGGCCGGTGAAGAGCTGACCCCGGACCAGATGGACGAGATCTACGAGCAGCTCGCGGAGATGGGAATCGAGGTCGTCAACGAGGCGGCCGACGCCGCCGGAACGGCCGCAGAGCCGACGCTCGAGCAGGTTGGGGAAGAAGAGGACCAGGCAGAGAACGAGCTCGACCTGTCGGTGCCGGAGGGCGTCGCGCTCGATGACCCGGTCCGCATGTACCTTAAAGAAATCGGTCGCGTGCCCCTCCTGTCTGCCGCCGAGGAGGTCGAACTGGCGAAGCGGATCGAGGCCGGTGATGAGGAAGCCAAGCGGCATCTCGCCGAGGCCAACCTGCGCCTGGTCGTCGCCATCGCCAAGCGCTACGTCGGCCGCGGCATGCTGTTCCTTGACCTGATTCAGGAGGGCAACCTCGGCCTGATCAAGGCAGTCGAGAAATTCGAGTACAAGAAGGGCTTCAAGTTCTCGACGTACGCGACCTGGTGGATCCGCCAGGCCATTACTCGTGCTATCGCCGACCAGGCGCGGACCATCCGCATCCCCGTGCACATGGTCGAGACGATCAACAAGCTCATCCGCGTCCAGCGCCAGCTCCTGCAGCAACTCGGCCGCGAGCCGCTGCCCGAGGAGATCGCGCAGGAGATGGGGATTTCTGTCGAGCGCGTGCGCGAGATCATGAAAATCGCGCAGGAACCGGTATCGCTCGAGACGCCGATCGGCGAAGAAGAAGACAGCCACCTCGGCGACTTCATCGAAGACGAAGACGCGCCGGCGCCCGCCGAAGCCGCTTCGTTCACGCTGCTCAAGGAACAGCTTGAGGAAGTGCTGCAGACGCTGACACCGCGCGAAGAGAAGGTGCTGCGGCTGCGCTTCGGGCTCGACGACGGCCGCGCCCGCACGCTTGAAGAAGTCGGTCAGATCTTCAACGTGACGCGCGAACGCATTCGCCAGATCGAGGCGAAGGCGCTGCGCAAGCTGCGCCATCCGAGCCGCAGCAAGAAGCTCAAGGATTATCTCGACTGACAAGACCTGCGCTCTACCGCAATTTGTGTCGCGTCGAATGTTGACACGACGCAATCGGTGCTCTATAATAACTCTTGCATTCCTCGATAGCTCAACGGTAGAGCATCCGGCTGTTAACCGGAGGGTTGTAGGTTCGAATCCTACTCGAGGAGCATTTTTCTTGCCCAAAATGCGGTGCGGCGCCGGTTCAGCCGACGCCGCCGGCGCGCTGCGGGCCCATAGCTCAGCGGTTAGAGCTACCGGCTCATAACCGGTTGATCCCTGGTTCGAATCCAGGTGGGCCCAAGTGAAGCCCCGTGCCACGATGGCACGGGGCTGTTTCGTTGTCCGCTGGCAGAGTTGGAAGGCATATTGACATCCCGTTCCAGGGCATGATACACTCTCAGCAGGCAATGGCCATCCCGTGGGATGGTACAGGGAGGATTGGACGTGGCTGAAGTCACTGAGAAGATCACCGTCAACCTTGGCGTAGTCGACCTCGGCAAGATCGATATCCTTGTCGAACAGGGGTTCTACGCCAACCGGACCGATTTCGTCAAGGACGCCATCCGTCGCAGTCTCGACGCGCACGCTGATGACGTCAGACGGGCGCTCGACCGCGCGCATGCCGCCGTCGACGATCTCCTGCACGAGAAGTTCGGCGACGACCCGGACAGCGGCCTGAACATCACCATCGGCATCCTCAGCCTCAACCGGGCCGACCTCGAGCGCTGGCGGCGCAAGGGGCGGCGGATGCGCATGATCTGTGCCGGTCTGGTCGCGTTCGCCGCCGATGTCACGCCCGAGCTCATCGACGAGACCATCGACACGTTCAAGGTTTACGGGTCAGTGCGCGCCAGCGAGGCGGTCCGCGAGGCGCTCAAGCAGAAGGCTCCCGGACTCGACCGCAGCAAGCCTGAGTGATCAGAGGAGGGCCAGCATGAAATCCGGATTCGCCGCCAGTCCCCAGGCCGCGGTGCTCAGGAATCCCCGCTTCCTCAAGCTGTTCACCGGCCAGATCATCTCGCTGCTCGGCGACTCGGTCGCGTACATGGGATTGTCGTTCCTCATCCTGTACCGGCTCGGCGGCTCCGCCCTCGACGTCGGCAAGCTGATGATCGCGGCCACGATTCCGACGCTCGTGCTCGGCCCGATCGCCGGCGTGTTCGTCGATCGCTGGTCGCGCCGGCGGGTGATGATCGTCGCCGATGTCGTGCGCGCGCTGATCTACGCCGCAATGCCGCTCGTCAGTTCGCTCAACCTGGTCTACGCCGGTGTCTTCTGCGCCAGCGTCATGTCGCGCTTCTTCTACCCGGCGAAGTCGGCGATCATCCCGAACCTCGTCGAGCCTGACCAACTTATGGTTGCCAGCGGCCTCAACCAGACCAGCGGGTCGATCGTCGCCATCCTCGGCCCGGCAGTCGGCGGCGCGCTCGCCGGCACGCTCGGACCGGGCATCGCGCTGTATGCCAACGCCGCCTCGTTCCTGTTGTCAGCCATCCTGATCGCCGCGATCCGGCTTGACGAAACGCATGCCGGTGCAGCGACAAATCAGGCGGCGGCAGACCAGACGGCGTCCGCGCGCGGCGGCGTCGGTGCGATCTGGCGTCAGCTGTTGCAGGGGTTTCGTTTCATCGCCGGCAACCGGGCAGCGCGCTTCTACACCGGCATGTTCGCTCTCTTCATGCTCTGCGTCGGCGGCGTCAATGTCCTGTTTCCGCCCTTCGCCAAGGATGTCCTCGGCATGGATATCAGGATGATCGGCATCGCCGACAGCGCTCAGGCGGTCGGCGGACTGGCCGGCGGCATCATCGTGACGGTGATCGCCACTCGCTTCCGACCGGCGCGGATGATCTTCACTTCGGTCGTTGGCACCGGGATTGTCCTGGCGGCATTCGGCCTCAACCGGTCGATTCCGGCGGCCTATGCCCTGACTGCCGCCACCGGCGTGCTCCTGTCGGCGGTCAACATCCCGTTCAGCGGCGAGATGATGCGCCTGATCCCGAATGACCTGCGCGGCCGCGTCTGGGCTGCGTTCGGCTCAGCTGTCGACGGCTGCTCGCTGATTTCGATGGGTGTCATGCCGGCAATCGCCGTAGCTGCTGGGCTGCCGCCGGTGATCGTGGCGATGGGACTCGCCGTGGCAGGGCTCGGCCTGATTGCCCTGGCGCTGTCCGGGCGGGTGATGGCCGGCTCCGCAGCGTCACCCGCCGGCGCCACGCCGGCGGCATGACTGACTTCACCCTGTCACCGCGCCTGACCGCCGTCGCCAGGTTCGTCTTGCCGGGTCTGCCGGTGGCAGATATCGGCACCGATCACGCCTATCTGCCGATTGTGCTTGTCCAGGCGGGCGCGGTCCCGTCTGCGATCGCCACTGACATCGGCGCCGGGCCACTGGCTGCCGCCCGCCGGAGCGTCGCCGAGGCTGGCCTGTCCGATGCCGTCGACATCCGCGTCGGTTCCGGGCTGACCGTGCTGCGGCCCGGCGAAGCCGGCACGATCGTCATCGCTGGCATGGGCGGCTATCTGATCCGCGACATCATCGCTGCCGCTCCGCATGTGGCGACAGCCTCCCGTCGCTTGGTGCTGCAGCCGATGCGCGACGCCGCGACTCTCAGACGCTGGCTCTGGACGCACGGCTGGGCGCTGGCGGGCGAAGCGCTCGCCAGCGAAGGCGAGCGCTACTACGCGATCATCGCTGCCGAGCGACCGCGCGCGGCCGGGCACGACCAGACTCCCGGCGCACAAGCCGCCTGTGACGCCGCGATGGCCTCGCGGATCGCGCGTGCGGCCGGTATCGGTGATGCGCTGGCGGCCCAACTGGGGCCACTGGTGATCGCCCGGCGCGACCCGCTGCTGTTGTCACTCGTCGACCGCGAACTGGCGCTCACGGCCGACCTCAGCGCTCGCATCGAGCAGTCGCTAGCTGCCGCCGGGCGCACGCCCGGGGCGCGCCGGCGGCAAGCATCGCTTGCCCGACGCCAGGACGAACTGTTGTCACTGCGTCGCTGGCTGCTTGCGACCGCGGAAATCTCCTGAAACATAAGGGTTGGCTGCTGGTATATGTATGTGATGTACGCGCAGAAGAGGGGGAGACGGATTGAAGCGCGCTTTTCCTGGGCGCCGCGCCCTGGCGACGGTTCTCGTGGCGTTGGCGCTCGCACTCACGCTGATTACCCCGGCGCTGGCCGCCGCTGATGATTACCCGGCCCCGCCGACAAGTCTTGTTGCGGATTTTGCGAACGTCCTGAGCGCGGACGAGCGCGCCCAGTTGGAGCAGATCCTGAACGGCATCGAAGCCAAGACGACCTGCCAGGTCGCGTTCGTGACCGTCACAAGCACGAACAACATCCCGGTCGAGGAGTACCGCGTCGAGCTGTTCGAGCGGTGGGGCATCGGCCAGAAGGGCAAAGACAACGGTCTGTTGGTCCTCGTGGTCACCGGCGCCGGCCCGGGCCAGCGCGACATCCAGATCGAAGTCGGCTACGGCCTCGAACCGATTGTCACTGACTCGCTCGCCGGTCGCTACCTCGATGACTACGCCATCCCGGCGCTGCGCGAGAACAAGTATGGTGAAGGCCTGATCTCCCTCGCCAACGCGTTTGCGACGCTGCTGACGAGCAAGTATGACCCGGCGAACCCGCCGACCTCCGGCGGCCAGCCGGGCAGCCAGCTGCCGGCCCGTACCTTCGGCGTCTCGATGGCGCTGCTCCTGTTCGCCCTGCCCGTCCTGTTCATCGTCGGCATGATCGTCGCCGCGGCGACGCTGCTGACGCCGAAGTGCCCGCATTGCCGGTCGCGCCTGTACACCCATGACCGCGTCATCCAGCCGGCGACCATGCTGGCGCACGGTCACGGCCTGCGGGTGCGGACCTGCCCCAAGTGCGGTTTCCGAGATGAGCAGACATACCAGATCCCGCGCCTCGTCAGAATCAACACCTGGGGTGGACCGCGCGGCGGCGGTGGCGGCTTCGGCGGCTTCGGCGGCCGGGGTGGCGGTGGCTTCGGTGGGTTCGGCGGCGGCCGCAGCGGTGGCGGCGGCGCCGGCCGCAAGTTCTGATTGTTTGCAGGTTTTGCCGATTCTGGAGCCAACGAGGAGGAACGGAAGCGTGAAGAGAATCCTGACTGTGGTCATCGTCATTGCAGTGTTGGGACTGGTTGTTGTCAGTCCGCTGGTCGGCAGCTACAACAACCTCGTCAAGATGAACGAGGATGTCAACGGCAAGCAGGCGCAGGTCCAGGTCCAGCTGCAGCGCCGCTTCGATCTGATCCCGAACCTCGTCGCGACCGTCAAGGGCTATGCCGCCCATGAAGAGAAGGTCTTCGCCGACATCGCCGACGCCCGCGCCAAGCTGGCCGGAGCCAGCACGCCGGACCAGCAGATCGCCGCCGCCAACCAGCTCGAGGGCGCGCTCGGCAGGCTGTTGGTCGTCGTCGAGAACTACCCGACGCTCAAGGCCGATGCCAACTTCCACGCCCTCCAGGACGAACTGGCCGGCACCGAGAACCGCATCGCCGTCGAGCGACAGCGCTACAACGAGGCGGTCCGCGACTTCAACGCCCGCGTCAAGAGCTTCCCGACGGTGATCATCGCCCGCCTGGCCGGTTTCGCCAACCGCGAGTACCTCCAGACGCCGCAGGAAGCCCAGGCGGCACCGCAGGTCGACTTCAAGTAAGGCCATACCGCACAATGACTGGGACGGGGCGCAGGCTGGCGCCCCGTCACTTGTCTTCTCGGGGAGGATTTTCTCGGCGCGTGTCAAACAGCACTCCAGTAGGAGCAGTGCCCGCGGAACGGCTCCCCACCGCTGCACCCACCGGAGGATATGCTGAAAGTGACCAGAACGCACAGCGAGGGTACCAACGTCGATGATGTCCGGGCGCTGTCCGAGGCTGTCGCCGAGCGGCGTCTGATGCTGTTCTATCAACCGATCGTCCGCATGCCGACCGGTCAGGTCGTCCACTATGAGGCCCTGCTGAGACTCCGCGACCGTGAGGGGCACGTTATCGCACCAGGACGGTTCCTGTCGGACGTCTCGCGGCTCGGACTGGCGACCGAGTACACCAAGTGGGTGATTGGCACTGCCATCAGCGCGCTGAAGGCCAGACCGCGGCTCAGGATCCATGTCAACCTGTTCAGCGAGTGCGTCGGCAATCCGTCGTTGTTGCAGTTCGTCCGCGAGCAGGTTGCCGGCCTCGCGCCGGGGCAGCTCGGATTCGAGATGTCCGAGGATACGGTGATCGCGAACATGTCGGCGACGGCTGACTGGATCCTCGCGCTGAAGCAGATCGGCTGTCAGTTCGCGATCGACGATTTCGGCGCCGGCAACACGGCCACCGACGTTCTCGTCAGCCTGCCCGTCGACTGTGTCAAGGTCGACGGCTCGCTGGTCATGGGCATAACCGCTGACAGGCAGAAGCGCTCGCTCGTCGAAGCCGTTGGCACGATGGCGCGCGGCCAGAAGAAGATCGTCGTCGCAGAATGCGTCGAGTCCGAAGCGATTGCCGGCGAGTTGATCAGTATCGGCATCGAGATTGGGCAAGGGTGTTTCTTCGGCGCTCCCGGGCCGCGGTTGCCGCAGCGCATGGGACGACGTCGTGCCGTGGCAGCGGCCGGGCGGGCCGCGACCTAGACATCGCCGCGGTTTGCGTCGAAAATGCATTTTCCACTTGAGCCAGTCATCTTCTTTGTCAAGGGACAGTGAATATGTCACCCCAAAACATGCTTATTTGGACTGAGAAAATGTCACCCCTGGGGTGGTTGGGGGCAGAGACTCAGGAGTCTGCGGGTTGAGTGCTGGCCGGGAGTT
>JBLNDB010000024.1:0-80314 GCA_050261235.1 Chloroflexota bacterium | reverse complement strand
ATCTTCAGCGATGATACCGACTCGTGCCCCGCGTTAACGCCTGCGGATCCCTGTTCCCTAATGCCCCTGCTTCGGCAGCTGATCGAGCGGCGGCTTGACGTCCGCCGGAAGGGCGCACTTGTACGGCTGCGCCTTGGTCGCCGCGGTGAACTCCTCGCGCGCCTTCTTGAGCAGCTCCGGCTTCCGCAATAGCTCGCTGCCGGCGATCGCCATCGTCTTGGCGGCCAGTTCGAGGCCCTTGTGGGCGATGCTCATACCGCTGCTGGCGATGAACTGCCATGAATGCCCCGGCGAGCCGATGGCCTGGCAGCAGGTGTTGATCTGCTCCGTCGGCGTGACCCAACTGACGTCGGCGACATCGGTCGAGCCCTTCATGATCAAGCCCCGGTCGTAGATCGGCGCGATCGTGTCGTCGAGATACTTCTCACCGTACTCGGCCGGCAGCTTGGTCGCGCGGATCAAGGCGTCCTTCTGCCCGGGCTGGAACGACTTCGTGATCTCCTTGGCGAACGCGATCTCTTCCGGCGTCCACTGCGGCGCACCGACCTGCTTCATGGCGGCGTACATGACGTCGCTCAGGGTCTCGTTGACCAGCACGTTGTAGCAGGCGGCCAGCAGGTCGACCCTGAACGTGGTCTCCGTCATCATCGCTGCGCCTTCCGCAATCTTCAGGACGCGCGCAAAGATCTCGTCGACATCCTGGCGCCGCGGCGCGCGGACATAGTACCAGACCTGGGCTTCCGGCGGGACGACGTTCGGCTCCCCGCCGCCCTTGGTGATGACATAGTGCATCCGCGCCTCTTCGATGACATGCTCGCGCAGGTAGTTGACGCCGATGTTCATCAATTCGACGGCGTCAAGGGCGCTGCGGCCGTTCTCGGGATCGCCGGCGGCGTGCGACGAGCGGCCGAAGAAGGTGAACTTGGCCGAGTTCATGGCGTTCGAGGAGCACATGCTGACGGTGTTGAACGTGCCGGGGTGCCAGGTCAAGGCGCAATCGAGGTCGTCGAACAACCCGGCGCGGGCCATGAACGTCTTGCCGATCAGCGTCTCTTCGGCTGGGCAGCCGTAGAAGACGATCGTCCCGCCGAGGTTGTCCCGGACCATCTCTTCCTTGAGCGCCAGGACCGCGCCGAGGACGGCGGCGCCATAGGTGTTGTGGCCGCAGCCGTGGCCCGGGGCGTCCTGCTGCAATACTTCGCGCACCGGTGACGCCTTCTGGCTGAGGTGGGGCAGCGCGTCATATTCGGCAAGGAAACCGATCTTCGGCCGGCCGCTGCCCCAGGTCGCCGTGAACGCGGTCGGCATCTCGGCGACACCGCGCTCGACCTTGAAGCCGGCCTTCTCGAGTTCCGAAGCCAGCAACTCGGACGACTTGTACTCCTGCAGGCCCACTTCGGCGAACTCCCAGATGCGGTCGTTGACGCCGGTGAGGAACTGCCGCTTCGTCTCGATCCAGTTCAGGGCCGTCTCTCCTGCCACGAACCATCCCTCCTTAGAAGTCCCAAGGACACATCGGGATGGTTCACTGGCGACCCGCCGTTTTCCTTCTGGAAGCGAAACACCAGCTGGGCGTCAGTCGCCTTGGGGCGTCCCACCGCCCGGTCGCGTGCCGGTCAGCACCGCGTAGCCGAAGTGCTTGCCGTACAGCCGCATGATCTCCTCATAGCGGGCAGTGGTGTGAAGCGAGCGGGGATCGACGGCGCTGCCGAAGTCGACGAGCTGACCGTAGTCATGATCGACCGCCGTCTCCGGCGGCGGATGCGGCGTGATGCGTGTCGGCCGCCATGCCGTGATGCGCCTGAAGCCGGCGCCGCGCAGGAGCAGCAGCCACTGTTCGCGCGTCCAGAGGCGACTGACGCCGAAGAAGTCGCGCACGACCTTCGCGACGCGCGGCGGCAACGGCCGCAGCGCGATGATCTCCCGGTCATAGAGATGTCCGCCCGGCTTCAGCACCCGGCGATACTCGCGCAGGACGCGGGGAGTGTCGGTGAACACTGACACTGATTCCACCAGCACAACGTCGAACTGCCGGTCGGGGAACGGCAACGACCGGGCGTCGGCCTGCAGGATGTTCACGTCCACGCCCGCGGATTTGGCGCGCAGTCTGGCCTTGGCGACCATCTTCGGGTGCAGGTCGACGGCGGTCACGATGGCGCCGGTCCTCGCCAGGTGGCAGGCCGTGCGGCCAGTGCCGCAGCCCACCTCCAGCACCCGCGTCCCCGGCGGAATGGGAAACTGCCGCAGTTGCTCAAGCGTGGCGCTGAAGCCGCCGGGGTGCGCGCTGCCGACGCCCAGGCGGGCAAGCATGTCGGTGTAATCCATGCATCATCTTCCTCGTCAGGGTTTGCATAACCAGCGTATGCCGCCCGCATGGCAGGTGAGCACGGACGTGGCGGACGGATTTCCACATTGTACTTGACACTCCCTAATCCCGACCATTATACTCAGAATTGAAAACCGACCGCGAAAGTCGGGATTAAGATCAGGCGAACGCGGAACTCTAATCGTCGGGTTCCTGCCGCCGCCGGTGACATCGATCCGGAGGTGAGACGCGATGAAGCTGTCGACGCGCGGGCGCTACGGCGTCCGGGCGATGTACGATCTGGCCACCCAGTACGGCGAGGGCCCGGTGCCGCTGAAACTGGTCGCGGAGCGACAGGGCATCTCGGAGCACTACCTCGAGCAGCTGATCGCACCGCTGCGCAAGGCGAAGCTGGTGAAGAGCCTGCGCGGCGTCGCCGGCGGCTACGAGCTCGGGCGCGAGCCGGCGGCGATCACCGTCGGCGACATCATCCGGGTGCTCGAGGGGCCGATCGCGCCGGTCGACTGCGTTATCGAGGACGAGAGCAGCCACAGCGCCTGCGACCATCCTGAGGGCTGCGTCACCCATCGCATCTGGGCGAAGGTGCGGGACAGCATCACCGAAGTCCTCGACTCGATCAGTCTGGAGGATCTGCTGCACGAGGTCCGGCGCGCGCCGGCCGGACACATCGACTGTCTGAAGGAGTGAGCGGATTTGCGCCAAGTCTACCTTGACCACTCGGCGACCACACCTACGCACCCCGATGTCGTCGCGGCGATGATGCCGTATTTCAGCGACAAGTTCGGCAATGCTTCGAGCATCCACTCGTTCGGCCGCGAGGCCCGCAAGGCCGTCGAGGCGGCGCGAGAGCAGGTAGCGCGCCTGATTGGCGCCGATCCGCGGGAGATCGTCTTCACCAGCGGCGGGACCGAGGCCGACAACCTGGCGATCCGCGGCGTCGCCCTGGCCAACGCCAAGCGGGGCAAGCACATCATCACCAGTTCGATTGAGCATCACGCCGTACTCCATCTCTGCGAGTCGCTCGAGAAGGAGGGCTACAGCGTCACCTATCTGCCCGTGGATGCCGACGGGCTCGTCAGCGTCGCCGATGTCGAGAAGGCGCTGCGACCGGACACGATTCTGGTGACGATCATGCACGCCAACAACGAGGTCGGCACGATCCAGGACCTCGCGGCGATCAGCGCCCTGCTCAAGCCGAGGAACATCTACTTCCACACCGACGCCGTCCAGAGCGTCGGCAAGATCAAGGCCGACGTCAACGAGCTGGGTGTCGACCTGCTGACGCTGTCCGGTCACAAGATCTACGGGCCGAAAGGCGTCGGCGCCCTCTACATCCGCCGGGGGACCAAGCTCGAGTCGCTCGCCAAGGGCGGCAGCCACGAGCGCGGCAAGCGCGCCGGCACCGAGAATGTCCCCGGCATCGTCGGTCTCGGCAAGGCCTGCGAAATCGCGGCCAGCGAACTGGAGCAGGAGCGCGAGCGCCTGATGGGCCTCCGCGACAAGCTCATCCGGGGCATCAGCGAGCGCATCTCAGACGTCAAGCTGAACGGCCATCCGACCCAGCGCCTGCCGCACAACGTCAACGTCAGCATCAAGTACGTCGAGGGCGAGGCGATGCTGCTCAACCTCGATATGAAGGGCATTGCGGCGTCAAGCGGCTCTGCCTGCACCTCCGGCTCGCTCGAGCCGTCGCACGTCCTTCTGGCGATGGGCGTGCCGCACGAGGTGGCGCACGGGTCGCTGCGGCTGACGCTCGGCCGCATGACGACAGCCGAAGACATCGATTACGTCCTTGACACACTGCCGGAGATCGTCACCCGGCTGCGCAGCTGGTCGCCGCTTGCGGCCAAGGCGAGCGCCGGGGATCAGGGAGAGGGGAATTGTCCGTGTACAACGACAAAGTGATGGAGCATTTCGCTAGTCCGCACAACGTCGGCGAGATCCCGGATGCTGACGGCATCGGCGAGGTCGGCAACCCGACCTGCGGCGACATCATGCGGATGTACCTCAAGATCGCCGACAACCGCATCGTCGACATCAAGTTCAAGACCTTCGGCTGCGGCGCGGCAATCGCCACCAGTTCGATGGTGACCGATCTCGTACGCGGCATGACGCTCGAGGAGGCGCTTCAGGTGAGCAACCGGAGCGTCGCTGATGCCCTCGGCGGTCTGCCGGCGAACAAGCTGCACTGCTCCAACCTGGCCGCCGACGCCGTGCACGCGGCAATCGAGGACTACTGGCGCAAGACCGGCAAGCTCGGCCCGAGCGACCCGCCGCTCGTCCGGCGCGGTCACGAACACGACGGGGAAGCGGCCGAAGAGTGAAGAAGAAGCGGGTCGTGGCAGCGATGAGCGGCGGCGTCGACAGTTCCGTCGCCGCCGCGCTGCTTCTCCGGAGCGGCTATGACGTGATCGGCATGACGATGCAGATCTGGTCCGCCAACGCGCCTGCCGACGACTACGGCGGCTGCTGTTCGCTGGCGGCGGTCGGCGACGCGCGGCGCGTCTGTGACGTGCTCGGCATTCCGTACTACGTCGTAAACCTGCGCGACCAGTTCGCGGACAAGGTCATCGCCTACTTCGTCGACGAGTACCGCCGCGGCCGGACGCCGAACCCCTGCATCGCCTGCAACCGCTACCTCAAGTGGGAAGCGCTGCTCCAGCGGGCGCTCGAACTCGAGGCCGACTATGTGGCCACCGGCCATTACGCCCGCATCGGCGAGGGCGCGGACGGGCGCCGGCTGCTGCTGCGGGGGCTCGATCGGAGCAAGGACCAGAGTTACGCCCTCTACAACCTGACGCAGGAGCAGCTCCAGCGCACGCTGCTGCCGCTCGGCGGGCTCACCAAGACCGAGGTCAGGCGCATCGCCGCCGAGATCGGTCTGGCGGTGGCGGACAAGCCCGACAGTCAGGAGATCTGCTTTGTCCACGACAACGATTACCGCCGCTATCTCCGCGACGAGGCCGGCCTTGGCGAGCAGCCGGGGCCGATCATCGACACGGCCGGCAAACGGATCGGCACTCACCGCGGCATCGCCTTCTACACCGTCGGGCAGCGACGCGGGCTCGGCATCGCTGCGCCGGAACCGCTCTACGTAGTCGAGCTCGACCCCGACCGCAACGCCGTGATCGTTGGCGCAAGGAGCGAGCTCGACGCGGCCGGGCTGGTCGCGTCGCAGCTCAACTGGGTCGCCGGTCGGGCGCCGTCCTGGCCTTGCCGGGCCACGGTCAAGATCCGCTATAACGCCGATGACGTCGCGTGCACGATCAGCCCGGACGCGGCTGCTGCCGACAGCGTCACGGTGCGGTTCGCGGCGCCGCAGCGCGCTGTCGCGCCCGGTCAGGCCGCCGTGTTCTATGACGGTGAGGTCGTCCTTGGCGGCGGCGTCATCGATCGCAAGCTGCGAGCGGAAGCATCGGCGTGATTGTGCCATTCGCTCCGTCAGGTATCCCGCTATGGCAAGACCCCGCGCTCGGCGCGGGGTCTTGCGCTGTTCAAGGGCCCCGGCGCGACGGTATGCCCATGCCTGGCTGGTGGAAAGACTACTTAAGGGGCGATGGCATGCGGCGTCGTGACCTGATCGGCCGGCCGGTACTGGAGCTGAACAGCGGCAGGTATATCGGCGAGGCGCGCGAGATCATCGTCGACCTGAGCAGCGCCAGCGTCGTCGGCATTGTCGTGCAGCGCGGGCGGTGGTTCCGCTCCACCTGGATCCTGCCGTTCGAGAACGTTCTGTCCTGCGGCGACGGCGTGATCACGGTCGCCGATGACGACGCCCTGATTGCCCATGGGGAGTTCGACCAGGGACGCTCATCGGGCCGGCAGCAGTTGGTCGGCAAGCGCATTCTCAGCGAGCAGGGGCGCGATCTCGGCACGCTCGACGACATCTTCTTCGACCCCGCGTCCTGCGCCGTCACCGGCTATCAGATCTCGGCCGGCGTCGTCCAGGACCTGCTCGAGGGCAAGCGGTCGATGCCGGCTGTGCCACTGCTGCTTGGCTATGACGCAGTGATTGTCTCAGGTGAGATTCCCGACGGGGGGACGGAATGACGTGAACGCTGTCTTGGACCCCACGTGCCCGCGCTGCAACGGGCGAAGCGTCGGCCGGGTGGGCGTCAATCAGTTCTACTGCGGCGAGTGCTGCATCGAGTTTCTGATCAGCGCAAGGGGGACAGCCATCTATGAGATTGCCGACGATGGTTCACTCGTACCTGCACTCGCGGGATCTGCGGCGGCTAGCCCGCCGGCTGCAAAATGACAGGGGAGGTGGCACAATGGCGAGAGGTTTTTGGCGCGGAGTCATCACCGGCGGCCTGATCGGCGCGGCGGTCAGCATTATCGTCCTTCCGCAGCTCAGGCCTGACATGCGGGAAGAGATCATGATGCGCGGTCGCGACATCGGCAGTCGGGCCAAGGATGCGTTCCGGCGCGTCCGGCGCGACTACCGGCGGATGGCTGAGGATCGGTGATGTCACAGCGGCTGGTCAGGGTTCTCTCCCTGCTGGCGCTGGTGGCCCTGGCTGTCGCGTTTCTCTATCGGGTCCGGACGGCGCTGACGCCGTTCGTGCTCGCCGTGATACTGGCCTACCTGTTGGCGCCGGCGGTCGACTTCCTGGGACGCCGGCGCCTTTCGCGATTGGTCGCGATCATCGTCGTCTACCTGCTCTTGTTCGTCGCCATCGGTTCGTTCTTCGTCTACCTGATCCCGTCCCTGGTCGGCGAACTCGAGCGGCTGGCGCAGAACCTGCCGCTGTACACGGCGCAGGTGCGGGGGCTGGTCGAGTACTACCAGCTTCGCTACCGCCATGCCGTCCTGCCGGAGCCGGTGCGGCAGGTGATCGACGAGTCGGTGGCGAGTGTCGGCAGCTCGCTGCTCGGTCTGGTGAGGCGAATTGTCGCCGGCATCCTCAGTTTCGCGCCGCAGTTGGTCAACGTCGTTTTGGCGCCGGTCCTCGCCTTCTACTTCCTGCTCGACTGGAACGCCATCGGCGGTCGACTGATGGCAGCCCTGCCGGCGCGGCGACGTCCGGCCATCCTCGCGGCCACGGCCGACATGGATCGGATGCTCGGCGGCTACGTGCGCAGTGAAATCATCGTTGCGGCGCTCGTCGGCGGTCTGTCGGGGCTGGCGATGCTCATCCTCGGTCTCCGGTTCGCGGTGGTGTTCGGCGTCATCTCCGCCATCGGCGAGTTGGTCCCATACTTCGGCCCGTTCCTGGCGGCACTGCCGCCGGTCGCCCTCGCCCTGCTTCGGTCGCCGGCCTTGGCGGTCAAGGTGGCGATTGCCTACGTCATCATCCAGCAGATCGAGGGCAACATCATCGCGCCGAAGATCGTCGGTGACCACGTCGGCCTGCATCCGCTGGTGGTCATCTTCGCGCTGCTGGCCGGGGGATCGCTGGCCGGCGTTCCCGGCATGTTGCTGGCAGTGCCGGCCGCGGGCGTGCTGAAAATCCTCGGCAGTCACATCGCGCGCCATTGGATGGAGACCGGCCCGGAACCGTAGCGATGGTTGCGTGAGAACATATGTTTGGTGCATAATCCTCTCTCTAGGGCGACGCTGGCAGGATTGGCACGCGTTGCCGAAGCAGTTCGAGATGCGGCGGGTGCTTGCCAGGATGCTCGGCCATTTGATCGGCGCGGCGCATCACCATGATGTTGATGTCCTCGGCGAGTTGGCGAAGTGGAGCGCCGAAATCGACGCGATCCTGCCCGAGCGTCCGGAAGCGACGGCTGAGCCGTCCGCACCGTCCGCGGATTAGGAAATCGCGTTTCTGTCATCAGCATTGCCAGCGGTGAGTACCGTTACTGAGAGACCATCTCAGAGGGGGCTCGCCGTTGCGCATTTTCGTCATCCGCCGACTGGCTCTGGTCATCGGCGCGGCGCTCGTCGTGCTGCTGCTCGTCTCGGCGCCGTCGCTGCGGGCCATTGTCGCCACCACTCGGGCGCGCGGCGCCATTGTCATCGATCCCGGTCACGGCGGCATCGACGGCGGCGCCTACATTGCCGGCCAGGTCGTCGAGAAGGACATTGTCCTCGACGTCGCGCTGGCGCTCCGCGACGCACTGGGCGACAGCTCGCGCAAGATCAGGATGACCCGCGACCGCGATATCGATGTCTCCGCCTCCGGTCGCCGCCGCAAACTCGACCTGGCGAGCCGCCTCACGCTGGTCCGGCAGGCCGGCGGGTCAATGCTCGTGAGCGTTCACGCCAATTACTGCCGCGACCGGCGGCCACGCGGGCCGATTGTCTTCTACAAGCCCGGCTCGACCGCCAGCCAGCGACTCGCCCAGTGCATCCACCACGCCCTCGTGCCGTTCGAACCGCAGCAGAGCGGACCGGTCCCCGGGGCGTTCTACATTCTGCGCAACAGCAGTGTCCCGGCCGTGCTGGTCGAAATCGGCTTCATCTCCAACGAACAGGAGCGCGCTCTGCTGAAGACACCGGATTACCGCCGCCGCATCGCCGACGCGATTGCCCGCGGTATCCGCAGCTACCTCGGCGGCGTGGCCAGCGGGGTGGTCGGAGGCGACGCCGCCGACGGGGGCGTGGCAAGTGGCGTGGCCAGCGGCGGCGGGGCAGGTGGTGCCAGCCCCGCAGCGGCGCTGCCGGACACCATTCCCGTGTACTTCCCCCTGCGCGGCGGCTTCTCCCTGGCGAGGTCGGTCACCGTCGAGGCCTCGCTGCCGGTCATGGCGCCCACCGCCGGCACGAGCGGCGTTGAGCTGCTGGCGCGTTCGGTGCTGGCGCGGTTGCTGATCGGTCCCGAGGATGGCACCCAGTTCGCGCCGGCTGTCCCCGCCGGCACAACGCTGGCGGGCGTGACGTTTCGCGACGGCTTGCTGACCGTCGATCTGTCGAGCGATGTTGCCGCCATCACCGGCGCGGCCGACGAATACCTGACGGTCTACGCCCTCGTCGACAGCCTGTGCGGCATTCCTGGCGTGGAGCGGGTGCAACTCCTGGTCGACGGGCAGCGAGTCGAGACGCTGGCGGGGCACATCGACATCGAACGGCCGCTGCTTCCTGTGTACAGCGCTGTCAGCGGCCGCTGGCGCTAGCCCGTGGCACTCGCGAACGAAGGTGGTGGCCGCCCGGCCACCACCTTCGACATTGTCGGTGCGATGTGTAGCAAAAACAGGGCTATAGCCCTGTTTTTGCTACACTTTCCGCTACACGTTGAGGTGCATTGCTGTGGTGCGGCGTGCAGGGGACGAGTGCTCCCGGGTCTCGGCACCTCGCGGCGTGAACGCGACGTGAACAGAGTGACTCCTGTCCTCGGTTCAAATGCCGTTGATGGCCCGCTCGAGCCGCCGGCAGGCTTCCTCGACATAGCTGCGCGGGCAGGCCAGGTTGATGCGCTGGAAGCCCGAGCCGCCGCGCCCGAACGCGAAGCCATCGTCGAACGCCAGCCCGGCGTCATGGAGGAACTGCTGCAGCCTGTCATCGTCCATGCCGAGGCCGCGCATGTCGACCCAGACCAGGTAGGTCGCCTCGGGTCGGATCGCCTTGATGCGCGGGATGCGAGTCGCGACGAAATCGAGGAAGTAGTGGAGATTGCCGGTCAGATAATCCCGCAGCTGCGCCAGGTAGTCGTCGCCATGGCGGAACGCCGCCTCGAGCGCCGTGAACCCGAACAGATTGCCGCTGTTGTGGCCGGCGCGCCGGGAGACGAACTCCCGTCGCAGATCAGCGTTGGGGATGACCACGAACGCCGTTGCCAGGCCGGCCAGGTTGAACGTCTTGCTCGCCGACATGAACGTGATTGTCCGCTGCTCAAGCTCTGGCGACAGCGACGCGGTCACCGTGTGCTGTGTTCCCTTGACGAGCAGGTCGCAATGGATTTCGTCGGAGAGGATGATGCAGTCGTTGGCGAGGCAGATTCGCCCAAGTTCGCGCAGCTCGTCGGCGGTCCAGGCGCGGCCGACCGGGTTGTGCGGGTTGCAGAGCATCATCAGCTTGGCCTTCGGCGTCCGCATCGGGAACGTCGTCCGGCCGTCGAACGCCCGCTCGAGGTTGGCGAAGTCCATCGTGTAGCGGTCGCCGTCGAACGCCAGCGGATTCTCGAGGACCTGCCGTCCGCTCTCGCGGATCGCGCTGAAGAACGGATAGTAGACCGGCGGCTGGACGATCACCTCGTCACCCGGATGGCTGAACGCCTGGACTGCAGAATAGAGGCCGTTGACGACGCCGGCCGTAAAGACGATCCACTCCTGCTTTACGCGCCAGCCATAGTAACGATCGAGATGGCTGATGATCGCTTGATACAGCTCCGGGTGCGGGAAGGTGTAGCCATAGATCGGGTGCTCCGCGCGCTTTCGAATTGCAGCCGCCACGGGCTCGGGGCACGGCAAATCCATGTCGGCGACCCACATGTCGAGGACGTCGTCACGCCCGAACAGCGCAACGTTCGAGTCCCACTTGGTGCTGTTGGTCCCGCGACGCTCAATCGGTTGGTCGAAATCGTACTTCAACGAGTCTCCGCCTCCTCTGATCGGCCGGCGAGCGGCCAAACGTACGTATAGCTAGTTCGACTCTCGTCGCGTTCCGCCTGCCGGCGATTGGCTGGTCACCGAATTGTCCAACTTCGCGCCGGTGTATTGACGCGCACACGCCGCCAGCGATAGCATTGACTGTAGTAAAGGGGAGTAGCAGGGCGCGAGCCCGGCCAGGATCGTCAACACGGCGCAAGCCCGGTCCGGCCAGCCATACGTCAGGCCAAGCGAGACCTTTGCTGGGGTGAAGCCGCAGCAGGTCTCGCTTTTCGTATGACTGGGAGGAGGAGCTTGAATGATGAAGCTGTTGACGGTCTTCGTGTTCCTGTCCTGTTACGTATTGCTGATCCAGCGCAAGGGCAAGCCGCCGTTCGTCGTCTGGACCGGTGCCGCGATTCTGATGCTGCTCCGCGTCATCACGCCGGTGCAGGCGCTGCAAAGCATCAACATTAACGTCATCGGCATCTTCCTTGGCACGATGGTGCTCTCGGAGTTCTTCATCCATTCGCAGGTGCCGGCCTATCTGTCGGCACTCCTCGTCAGCAGGTCAAAATCGGTCGCGGCGGCGTTGCTGGCTGTCTGCGTGCTCGCAGGCATGGTCTCGGCAGTGGTCGACAATGTTGCCACGGTCCTCATGATTGCGCCGATTGCCATGGCCGTCTCGAAGCGTCTCAAGGTGTCGCCGGTGCCGTTCCTGATCGGCATCGCCGTCTCGGCCAACCTACAGGGCGCGGCGACGATGGTCGGCGATTCGACTTCGATCCTGCTTGCATCGGCGGCCAGGATGTCGTTCGCAGACTTCTTCTGGATGAACGGCCGTCCCGGCATGTTCTTCGCCGTCCAGTTCGGTTCGATCTTCGCCTGGTGGGTTCTCGGCCGCGTCTTTGCGAGGAGCAAGGGCCGCATCGTGGCCGTCGAGCCCGTCGCCGTCACGTCGTGGGTGCCGACCGTCCTCATGGTTCTGACCATGGTCACCATGGCCTTGTCGAGCTTCATCCCGAACCGCCCCGACTACACGATCGGCCTGATCGCGCTGGCCTATGCGCTGGTCGCCCTGTTCTGGAACGCGTTCACGCGCTACAAGGAGATCGACGTCCGTGAGGACATCGACTGGTCGACCGTGTTCCTGCTCTGCGGCCTGTTCGTGCTGATCGGCAGCCTGACGGCAGTCGGCATCATCAGCGATATCGCCGGCGTCATCTCGTCCGCGACCAGGGGCAACTCGTTCCTGGCCTACAATATCCTCGTCTGGATGTCGGTCATCATCTCGGCCTTCGTCGACAACATCCCCTACACGATGGCGATGCTGCCGGTCGCCCAGCTGGTGGCGACGAACCTCGGCGTCTCGCCGTACGTGATGATGTTCGGCATGATGATCGGCACGACCCTTGGCGGCAACATCACGCCGATTGGCGCCTCGGCCAACGTCGTCGCGGTTTCGATTCTCCGCAAGGAAGGCCAGACGGTCACGTTCGGCGAATTCGCAAGAATCGGTCTCCCGTTCACTATCGCTGCCGTCGTCAGCAGCGCGGCGTTCGTCTGGCTGCTCTGGCACTGATTGTCTCGCGCCCGGCGCTCGTGCAGCTATTGACCGCACCGGCAGGGTCAATGTACGATAGACGTCGTGAAAGCGAGTCCTTCGCTGAGGCTCGGTCCGCAGCAGGTCTCGCTTTTGCGTGCAGAGGGAGGGGACAGGCATGATCAAACTGCTGACGGTACTAGTCTTCCTGACATGCTACGTGCTGCTGATCCAGCGCAAGGGCAAGCCGCCGTTCGTCGTCTGGACCGGCGCCGCGGTTCTGATGCTGCTCCGCGTCATCACGCCGGAGCAGGCCCTGCGGAGCATCAACGTCAACGTCATCGGCATCTTCCTTGGCACGATGGTCCTCTCCGAGTTCTTCATCCACTCGCAGGTGCCGGCCTATCTGTCGGCGCTTCTGGTCAGCCGCTCGAAGTCCGTCGCCGCGGCGCTGCTCGCGGTCTGCATCCTGGCCGGCGTCGTCTCCGCCGTCGTC
The DNA here is from genome assembly GCA_050261235.1 of Chloroflexota bacterium. Taxonomy (GTDB): domain Bacteria; phylum Bacillota; class Sulfobacillia; order JBFLWA01; family JBLNDB01; genus JBLNDB01. The sequence continues at coordinate 67,477 of JBLNDB010000024.1, read as the reverse complement.
GACAATGTCGCCACGGTCCTGATGATCGCCCCGATTGCCCTGGCCGTCTCGAAGCGGCTGAAAGTCTCGCCGGTGCCGTTCATCATCGGCATCGCCGTCTCGGCCAACCTGCAGGGCGCCGCGACGCTGGTCGGCGACTCGACATCGATCCTGCTCGGATCGGCGGCGAAGATGTCGTTTGCCGATTTCTTCTGGATGCACGGCCGTCCGGGCATTTTCTTCGCCGTCCAGTTGGGTTCGGTCTTCGCCTGGCTCGTCCTCGGCCGCATCTTCGCCAGGATCAAGGGCGTCGTCGTGCCAGTCGAACCGGTTGCCGTCACTTCCTGGGTGCCGACCATCCTGATGGTCATGACGATGGTGACGATGGCGCTCTCGAGCTTCATACCCGGCCGACCTGACTACACGATCGGCCTGATCGCCCTCGGCTACGCGCTCGTTGCCCTGTTCTGGAACGCGTTCACCCGCTATAAGGAGCTCAACATGCGTGAGGACATCGACTGGCAGACGGTCTTCCTGCTCTGCGGGCTGTTCGTCCTCATCGGCAGCCTGACTGCCGTCGGCATCATCCATGACATCGCCGACGTCATCTCGTCGGCGACCCGCGGCAACTCGTTCCTCGCCTACAATATCCTCGTCTGGATGTCAGTCATCATCTCGGCGTTCGTCGACAACATCCCCTATACCATGGCCATGCTGCCGGTCGCCCAGATCGTGGCAGCGAACCTGGGCGTCTCACCGTATGTGATGATGTTCGGGATGATGATCGGCACGACCCTCGGCGGCAACATCACGCCGATCGGCGCCTCCGCGAACGTGGTCGGCGTCTCGATCCTGCGGCGCGAGGGGCATAGCGTGTCGTTCGGCGAGTTCTGCCGGATCGGCATGCCGTTCACGCTCGCGGCCGTCCTCAGCAGCTCGCTGTTCATCTGGCTACTTTGGCGCTGAACGCCGCCAACCTTGCACAGGCTCGCGAATCGTGGTAAGATACCTTCAAGCGAAGATGGGAAGAGCGCCAGTGTGCGGCAGACAGAGAGAGGGCGGCCGGTGCAAGCCCTTGGGACACACGGTGCAGCCACCCCGGAGCAGCGGCTGATGAAGCCGCCGGGCGCGCCCGCTACAGCGCATCGGTGCACCGCACCGGCTGAGGCCGCGGCCTGTGAAGGCGCGGCGAATCAGGGTGGTACGACGAGAAGACCCTCGTCCCTGCAACAGGGACGAGGGTTTTTGCATTGCCGCACGACCAACCGAGGGAGGAATGCCCAGTGATGACAGGCAACGAAATTCGCGCCAAGTACCTTGAGTTCTTCGCCAGCAAAGGCCACACCGTGCTGCCGAGCGCTTCCCTGGTGCCGGTCGGCGACCCGACCCTGCTCTGGATCAACGCCGGCATGGCGCCGCTCAAGCCCTACTTCGAGGGCCGCGTGGCGCCGCCCAACCTGCGTCTCGCATCGTCGCAGAAGTGCATCCGCACCAACGACATCGAGAACGTCGGCCGGACGCCGCGTCACCACACGTTCTTCGAGATGCTCGGCAACTTCTCGATCGGTGACTACTTCAAGCGTGAAGCCATAACATGGTCCTGGGAGTTCATCACCGAATGGCTGAAGCTCCCGGCCGAGAAGATCTGGGTCACCGTCCACCCGAGCGATGACGAAGCGCGTCAGCTCTGGAAGGAGATCGCCGGACTGCCGGACGGGCGGATCGTCGATGACGAGGGCAACTTCTGGGACATCGGCCCTGGCCCGTGCGGCCCGAACACCGAGATCTATTACGATCGCGGCGAGAAGTACGGCTGCGGCAAGCCGGACTGCGGCCCGCTCTGCGAGTGCGGGCGCTACCTCGAGTTCTGGAACAACGTCTTCACCCAGTTCAACCACAATGTCGACGGCACGCACACGCCGCTGCCGAAGAAGAACATCGACACCGGCATGGGCCTCGAACGCATGGCCTCGATCATGCAGGACGTCGCGACGAACTTCGAGACCGACCTTCTCTGGCCGATGGTCGAGGCCGCGGCCAGAATGGCCGGCGTCAAGTACGTCAAGGACGGCAAGACCGACATGGCCCTGCATCTGATCGCCGACCACAGCCGCGCAGTGCTGTTCGCCATCGCCGACGGCGCGTCGCCGTCCAACGAAGGCCGCGGCTATGTCATCCGTCGTCTGCTGCGCCGTGCGGTACGGTACGGCAAGGTGCTCGGCATCGACGGCGCCTTCCTGTACAAACTCGTGCCGGTGGTCGTTGGCGTGATGGGCGAGGCCTATCCGGAGATCGCCGCCAAGGCGGACTTCGCGGCCCGCGTCATCCGCAGCGAGGAAGAGCGTTTCCTCGCGACCCTCAATGAGGGCACGAACAAGCTCAACGACATGATCGAGATCATCCAGCGCGAAGGCCGGACGATCATCAGCGGCGCCGAGGCGTTCCTGCTGGCGGACACGTACGGGTTCCCGCTCGACCTGACGGAAGACTTCGCCCGCGAGCACGGGCTGACAGTCGATCGCGACGGCTTCGAACAGGCGATGACGGCGCAGCGCGAGCGGGCGCGCGCAGCCCGCAAGGGCGCCGAAGGCTGGGAAGCCAGCAGCGGCGGAATCGCGCGCGGCCTGGCCGGCATCCCGGCGACCAGCTTCGTCGGCTACGAGACCCTCTCGGCGCAAGCCAGCGTGATCGCCATCTTCAGCGGCGAGGAGCGGGTCAGCGCGGCTCAGGCGGGTGAGGAGGCGTCGCTCGTCCTTGACACCACGCCGTTCTACGCCGAGAGCGGCGGCCAGGTGGCCGATCGCGGCCGCATCGCTACTGACAGTGGCGAGTTCGCCGTCGAGAGTGTCAAGCGCCTTCCAGACGGCAAGTACATCCATTTCGGTCGCGTTGCCACTGGTTCGCTCGAAGAAGGGCAGGCGGCCCGGAGTGAGGTCGACGCCCTGCGCCGGCGCGCGACCGAGCGCAACCACAGCGCGACTCACCTGCTTCACAAGGCCTTGCGCGAGGTCCTGGGCGACCATGTCCACCAGACCGGCTCGCTGGTCGAGCCGGAGCGGCTGCGCTTCGACTTCTCGCACTTCAGCCCGGTGGCTGCCGAAGAGCTGGTGCGGATCGAGGACATCGTCAACCGTCAAGTGCTGGCCGACCTTGCGGTCACCATCGTCGAGAAGCCGATCGCCGAGGCGCGCGCCGAAGGCGCGACTGCCCTGTTCGGCGAGAAGTACGGCGATGTCGTGCGCGTCGTGACGATGGGCGAATGGAGCAAGGAGCTCTGCGGTGGTACGCACGTCCGCTCGACCAGCGAAATCGGCCTGCTCAAGATCGTCAGCGAGGGCAGCGTCGGCTCCGGGCTGCGTCGCATCGAGGCGGTCACCGGCAGTGGCGTCATGGCGTACCTGCGCAGCCGCGAGGCGATCATCGACGAACTGGCCGCTGAGCTCAAGGCCAACGCCGATACTCTGGCGACGCGCGTGCGCGATGTTCTGGCGGAACTGCGCGACACCCAGCGGGAACTCGAGCAGGCCCGCGGCAAGGCGGCGGCGGCTCAGGTCGATCCGGTGCTCGCCCGCGCCGTCGACATCGGCGGCGTCAAGGTGATTGCGGCCGAGGTCAGCGTGCCGGATATGGATGCGCTGCGGTCCCTCGGCGACCGCATCCGCGAGCAGGCCGGCGAGGCGGTGATCGTGCTCGGGTCGCCGGCGGCCGGTGGCAAGTGCAATCTGGTGGCAATGGTCACCGGCGGTCTCGGCAAGCGCGGGCTGCACGCCGGCAACATCGTCCGCGAGGTGGCCAAGGTCACCGGCGGCGGTGGCGGTGGGCGTCCGGACATGGCCCAGGCCGGCGGCAAGGACGCCGGCAAGCTCAGCGAAGCGCTGGCGCTGGTGCCGGAACTGGTCAGGACTGCCATTGGCGCCTGAGAGGCAGCGGCGGAGCGCCTCGCATAGCCTGTCGTCCTTCCAGAGATGCTAACAGGCAGAAAAAGAGGAAAGGGCCGCCGGGCGATAGAATACATTCACCAGCAAGGGGTTGGGGGTGAGCCGAATGACGGAACACGAGAACACGATGATGTGGAAGAAGCTTCGCGCGGAGGATGAGATCGGCGCCGGCGAGGTGCTCGTCCGCGTCTATCAAGCGCTGAAGGAGAAGGGCCATAACCCGATCAACCAGATCGTCGGGTACCTCCTGTCAGGCGATCCGGCTTACATCACCAGCCATGGCGGCGCGCGCAGCCTGGTGCGCAAGGTCGAACGCGACGAACTGCTTGCCGAGCTGGTCAAGAGTTACCTGGTCGGCAAGTGACCGCTATGCGACTCGGGGCGCAGGCTATACCTGCGCCCTTCACTTTTGCCGCGACCGGCGGCGGACGCGAGGACACACGGCAATGGACTACCGCACACTTGGACGAACCGGCCTGAGGGTGTCACGACTCTGCCTCGGCACGCTGACGATGGGACCGTCCCAGGCCAACCTGCCCCTCCGGGAAGGGGCTGACCTGATTCGGGCCGCCCTTGACCTCGGCGTCAACTTCTTCGACACCGCGGACCTCTACAATACTTATGACTATCTGCGCGAGGGCCTGCGCGGCTGGCCGGGGGAAGTCATCATCAGCTCGAAATCGTTCGATCACACGCGCGAGGGCATGGCGGCGTCGCTCGCCCGGGCGCTGCGCGAGACCGGACGCGAACGGATCGACATCTTCATGCTCCACGAGCAGGAATCGGGCCTGACCATCCGCGGACACTGGCCCGCTGTCGAGTATCTGCTCGAGGCCAAGCAGCGCGGCCTGGTCGGCGCGGTCGGCGTCTCGACCCACGCCGTGGCGGCGGTCCGGGCAATGACCGTCATCGACGAGTTGGAGGTCCTCCACCCGCTGATCAACCAGGCCGGCATCGGCATCCTTGACGGCAGTCGCGACGATATGTTGGCGGCGATCGCTGACGCGCACGCGGTCGGCAAGGGCGTCTTCGGCATGAAGGCGATCGGCGGCGGACACCTGACCGGCGACGCCGCGCAGGCGCTGGTCTGGGCCGCCGGTCAGCCCTGCCTGGATGCGATCGCGGTCGGCTGCCGCAGCGCGGCTGAACTCGCCGTCGACGCGGCGGTCATCTGCGGCGAGACGCCTGCGGCCGAGGCGGTCGCGGCCGCCGCCAACGGGCCCGCGAAGCGGCTGCGGGTCGAAGAGTGGTGCCATGGCTGCGGCAAGTGCGTCGAGCGCTGCCCCCAGGGTGCGCTGCGCATTGAGCGCGAACGGGCCGTCGTCGACCCGGAACGTTGCATCCTCTGCAGCTACTGCGTGCCCGCTTGCCGCGACTTCTTCATCAAAGTCTTCTAAGGGGGCTGATGTCATGCGCTGGCTCGGGCTTGACGTCGGCGACCGGACGATCGGCGTAGCCGTCAGCGACCCGCTCGGCATCACCGCCCAGGGCATCGAAGTGATTCGGCGTCGGACTGCAGAGGCGGACTTCGCCCGGCTCGCCGAGTTGGCTCGCGAATACGGGGTCGGTGGCATAGTCGTCGGGCTGCCGCGTAATATGAATGGCACGATCGGGCCGCGCGGCGAGCAGGCGCGAGCGTTCGCCGCCGAGTGCCGCGAGCGCCTCGGCTTGCCGGTCCGCGAGTGGGATGAGCGGCTGTCGACGGTCTCGGCGCAGCGGAGCCTGCTCGAGGCCGATGTCAGCCGGGCGGGCCGCCGGAAGGTCGTCGACATGGTCGCCGCGTCCATCATTCTCCAGAATTTTATCGATTCGGGGGCCGCGAAGCCTTGACCGCCAACGCATTTTAGGATAGGCTAGCGGTAGTTTGAAACCTGATGGCACGGGGCAAACTCAGAAGGCATCGCTAACTCAGGAGAGGTGAGTAGTTTGAGCGAACGCGAGGACGTCATCGTCCTGACCGACGACGAAGGCAAGGAACACGAATTCACGTTGCTGCAGATGCTCGAGGTCAAGGGCAAGGAATATGCTGTCCTGCTTGCGGTCGACGAGGAGGAGCAGGAAGAGGGTCCGGTTATCCTCCGCCTGGAGAAGGACGAACAGGGTGAGGACGTCCTCTACACCATCGATGACGACGCAGAGTGGGAGGCCGTCGAAGAGGCTTGGGACGAGGTCGCCGAGGAGTACGAGGATTTCGACGACGACGAGGACGACGAGGACGACGGCGAGGACGGCGACGATGAGGATGACGACGAGTCACCCAACAACTGACCGCTGAGCTGCATCCTCAGCAATCGACACGTTCACCAGCCGGGCGGATATCCGCCCGGCGTTTTGCATGCCGGCGGCGCTGCGCTTGTCCCGGCCCGGTTTGCCCAATATCGCCAAGACGTAGTAGAATGGCATCAACGGCTCACCGGAAGGAGGAGTGCGGCGTGACCGCTTTCTTGGCGTGGCTCGGGTCGTCATCTGAGGTGTTCCTGCGCTACGGCGTCTGGGGCCTGTTCGCCGTCGCCTTCGCCGAGTCGTCGTTCTTTCCGGTGCCGCCGGATCTTTTGCTCATTCCGATGTCGATCCTCAATCCGCGTCTGGCGCTCTGGTACGCGCTGGTCTGCACGGTCGCCTCGGTCGCCGGTGGCGTCTTCGGCCATTTCATCGGCTGGCGCGCGGGGCGGCCGCTCCTCAGTCGTCTGTTCTCAGAGAAGATGATCGACCGCGTCGATCAACTGTTCTCCCGTTATGGTGGTTGGGCCGTCGGCATCGCCGCGTTCACGCCGATTCCCTACAAGGTGTTCACCATCGCGGCGGGAGTCTTCCACATGAACCGGGCACCGGTCATCATCGCCTCGATCATCGGCCGGGGCGGCCGGTTTTTCCTCGTGGCCGCGCTCATCATGGCGCTCGGACAGCGCGGTCTGGAGTTCATCAGCAGCAACTTCGAGCTGATTACGCTCGGCCTGACGGCGCTGGTTCTCGGCGCGTGGTACGTCTCGCGGCGGACGCGGTTCCTCCGCGCTGCCGACATCTGGCTCAGCGCCCGCGGCGCGGCGATCCGGGATGTCTATCAGCGCCGCTTCTACCCACTTGGCGTGTACGGCTACTACCTGATCGCCGGTCTCGGCCTGGCCGGCACGTCGCTGATCTTGTTCACCAGGCTGGCCACCGAGATGTTGGAACAGGAGCTGGACGCATTCGACGCGACGATCCTGAACGCGACCCGATCGTGGGGCGGTCCGGCGCTGCGCGCGGTGATGCGCGGCCTGTCCTGGCTCGGAACGGACTGGGTGCTGCTGAGCATGGCCGCCACCGCGGTCGTGTTCCTGCTGTTCAGCCGTCGCCGGGCCTGGGAGAGCGTGACCGTCACGGTTGCGGTCGGCGGCTCATGGGCTCTGAACACGTTCCTGCAGGGGATCTTCAAGCGTCAGCCGCCGCCGGGCATCATCGGCCCGGGACTGCCAACCTACAGTTTCCCAAGTCAGCACTCGCTGCTCGCGTTCGCCTTCGCGGGCATTTGCGCCTATCTCGTCTGGCGCCACGGTAAGAGTCGCGTCCGCAGCGCAATCGGCGCCGCGCTTGCGGTCGCGTTCGGCTTGGCAGTCGGCCTGAGCAGGATCTTCCTTGCTTTGGACTATCCCAGTGACGTGCTCGCCGGCTGTGCTGTTGGCGCTTTCTGGGTCGCGACGTGCGTGCTCGGGCTTGAGACAGCGCGGTTTCGGGACGAGCAGCGCCGATAGTCGAATGATGGCGTCTCGCGCGATGACGCTGATTATTGTATAATCAATCCTGTGTCAAGCGAAACGCTGAGGAGGGAGCACGTGCGCAAGGCCAATGGCAGCATGAGATCGGTTCGATCCGGCGTCGCCGGCGTGCTCATCGCGTTGCTGATCCTCGCAGCGGGAACGGCGGCCGTCGCCTTCTGGGCAGTGTCGCCGGTTCACGCCGGCGCAGCCGATAAAGTCACCATCGATGTCAAACCGGGCGCCTCCGTTCGCCAGGTCGCGGACGATCTGGCCCGCCACGGTCTGATCCGCGGCACGCTCCCGTTCCGGATCCTGGCGCGACTCCGCGGCGCCAGCGTCAAGGTCGGCGAGTACGAGCTGACTGCCGGCATGTCCGCATCGGCGATTCTCGGCAAGCTGGTGCGCGGTGAGGTCATCACCTACCCGTTCACGATTCCCGAGGGCTACACGATTCGCCAGATCGGCGACCTGCTGGCCAGCAAGGGTTTCGTCGAGCGAGCGGAGTGGGACCGCTTGGTCTATGACGACAGCGCCACATTCGATGATTATGCCTTCCTGCCCGCAAAGGCGCCGTCCCCCGGCAAGGGGGCGCCCAAGGGGTTCCGCGTCTCGCGCCTCGAGGGCTTCCTGTTCCCCGACACCTACCAGTACGCGCGCGGCATGACTGCCGAGCAGATCATCCGGATGCTGCTCAACCAGTTCAAGGCCAAGTTCACCGCCGAGATGCAGCAACAGGCCGCGGCGCGCGGCATGAGCATTCAGCAGGTCGTCACGCTCGCCTCGATCGTCGAGCGCGAGGCCCAGGTCGATGCCGAGCGGCCGATCATCGCCGGCGTGTTCGCGAATCGCCTGCGCATCGGCATGCGGCTCGAGTCCTGCGCGACAGTCAATTTCCTCCTTGAGCGACCACGGGACATCTTGTCGCTGAAGGACCTGGAGACAGACTCTCCCTACAATACGTATCGCAACGGCGGCCTGCCGCCGGGACCGATCGCCAACCCCGGCCTGGCGTCGCTTCAGGCAGCGCTGGCGCCGGCGGACACGGATTACCTGTTCTTTGCCTCGAAGTTCGACGGCACGCATGCCTTCGCCAAGACGCTGGCTGAGCACAACCGGAACGTCGCCATGTTCGAGACCTGGCGCAAATAGTCACGCCTCACGACGCCGAGCCGGCCGCAGTACTGCGGCCGGCTTGTTGTTTGTCGCATGAGGTATAGGCGCGCGCCGCCCGGCCGACAATGGTGCTGATGGGGGGCAGCGCCAATGGAAGGACAGCGGCTGACGCGGAACCCGCACGATGAGGCCGAACGTGCGGCCATCGGCAGGCAACAGGCGATCTATCGGGTGGCGGTCATCGTGGCCGTCGGCGTCACCCTGCTCCTCGGCCGGCTCGCCTACTGGCAGATCTTCCGGGCCAGCGCGCTCGGACAGGAAGCCTCACGGCAGTGGTTGGCACAGTTGCCGACCGACATTCCGCGCGGGCGTATCCTCGACGCTCACCTGACACCGCTTACCGACCCGCGCCAGTCTCGCGCCGTCGTGGCCTTCCCGGCGCTGGTCAAGGATAGATCCGCCGTTGCCACCGCCATTGCCCGGCTGACCGGCGCCAGCCGCGACACAATCAGCGCGCGGCTGGCAAGCGACGCGCCGGCGGTCAGGGTCGTCTCCGGCGTCTCGGCGGACGTCGCTGCGCAAGTCGAGGCAGCGCGCCTGCCCGGCATCCTCGTCATGACCGAGCATGTCCGCTACGGTCCGAACGCCCTCGCCAGCCATGTCGTCGGCTACATCAACTACGCCAACCGCGGCGTCTCCGGGATCGAGCAGCAGTTCGACGATCAGCTGCGCGGCGGGCCGGCGGGCATGGCGAACGTGGTCCTCACCATCGACGCCGGCATTCAGCGGGCCGTCGAGGATGTCGTCCGCCGGTCGCTGACCAAAGGCGCAGTAGTCGTCCTCGATGTCGCAAGCGGCGACATCCTGGCCATGGCCAGCGCGCCGTCGTTCGACCAGCGGCAGCCGGAAAACTCACTCAACGCCGGCGATTCGCCGTTCATCAACCGGGCGCTGAGCGGCCTCGGCTATCCGCCGGGGTCGACGTTCAAGCTCGTCACCGCAGCTGCCGCCCTCGAGCGGGGCTTGGTGGCGCCGACCGAGACGTTCGTCTGCCCCGGCTTCACCACTGTCGGCCGCCTGACGTTCGACTGTCACGCCCGCGACCGCGGCGGTCACGGGATCCTGACCATGCGCGAGGCCCTGGCTCAGTCCTGCAACGTGGCGTTCATCCAGATCGCCCAGCGCGTCGGCGCCGAGGCGCTGCTTGAGATGGCCGGCCGGCTCGGGTTCGGCGTCGCCGCCGGTACTGGTCTGCCCGGCGAGTCGGCCGGCAACCTGCCGCAGGCCAAGGACGTGCACGCCGGCGATCTCGCCAACACGGCGCTCGGGCAGGGACAGGTGCTGGCGACGCCGCTGCAGGTGGCCCGGATGATGAACATCATCGCCAATGGCGGCGTTGATCCCGGCGTCCGTCTGGTGCGCGAACTGCGTGACGGCAATGGGCTCGTGCTGCAGCGGACGGCGGCGCCCACGCCGCGCCGCGTGCTCGACCAGGCCGTTGCCGCCGAGTTGCAGGCCAGCCTGCGCGCCGCCACTGACCACGGCACTGGCGTGCCAGGGTTCGTGCCGGGCTACGGTTCGGCCGGCAAGACCGGATCCGCCGAGGCGAGCATTGACGGTCGCGATGCCGTTGACGCCTGGTTTGTCGGCTATGCCCCGGAGTTCGGCCCGAAATACGTCATCTGCGTTCTGGCTGAGGAAGGGGTCTCCGGTGGCCAGAGCGCGGCACCGATCTTCCGCGATATCATGACGCGCATTCTGGATTAGGTTTCTCGCGCCTGTCGCTTCTTACGGTTGCTGGAGGCGGTCGAGACTGGCCGCGATCTTCTCGAACTCGCAGTTGGCGCGTTCGCCGTAGTCGTCGCCAGACGCGGCGAACCATTCGAGCTCGGTCAGGCCGCGCAGCACTCGCAGACAATCGCAGGCGCGGCTGAAGTCGCCGTACTGCTCCCGCGACCGCGGGCCAAGTCGCTCGCGGTACGCCGCCAGCGCCGCTGCCTCCGGGCAGTGTTCGCGCATCCGTGCGGCGGTGTCGAACAGGCCGATCAGGTCGCATAGCCCGGGACCGACCTCGGCGCCTGCCCAGTCGATCAACTCGATGCTCCCGCCCGGGTCGAGGAAGAGGTTGCCGCTGTGGCTGTCGCCATGCACGAGGGTCTGCGGGAAGCCGGCGATCTCAGCGGCGATCCTCGGCCATGACTCCCCGAGCCGGTCAGCCACGCCGGCGAGAGCAGCCTGGTCGATGCCCGTGTACTGGCCGACGTCGGCGCACCGCCGCGTGGCGTCCAGCACCGGCCACGGCAGACCAGGGAGTCTGTCCGCCAGCGCCGGCAGGCCGGCGATGCCCGCGGCCCAGTTCTCGGCCGCCGCCTGCTCATGGAAGGCGGCGAGGGCGCGGCAGGCGGTGACCCAGTCAGTGGCGGGCAGGTCGCACAGGCGGGTGCCCCTGGCCTCGCCGATGACCAACCACTCGGCGCCGTCCGGACCGGTGACGAAGCCGGCCCGCGGGGCCGGGAAGCCGCGCATACGCGCGGCAGCGCGGCAGACCGCAGCCTCGCGGTCGCCGGCGGAGCGGTCGCGTTTCGCGAACAGTCGCAGCGCAGTCCCGTCCCTGCGGGCGGTGAGCCTGATGACCTGCGACTGGGACCAGTCGCGCAGTCCCTCGGCGGCTGTGACGATGATACCGGGGAACATATCTTGGAGCAGCCGTTGCCACGCGCTGTGTTCATCCATTGCCAAGACCTCCCGACGCTGAATTCGGCGTATTCCATTCCGGCCCGCGCGAGCCATTTCCTTCATTGCTGCCCGCGATCTCCCAGCCGCGCGGACAGGCACGCCGCCCGCTCCGCCATCATATCCTTATAAGGCGACCCCAAACAGCCGGAGGTGTGATGATGGCTATCGGGCTCCTGGCCGGGGCGGCGGCGCTGATCCTGAGAGCCCTGCAAATACTTGGGGGATTCGTCGGGAGCGGCTCGACGTTTCCGCAGCCACTGTCTGACGACGAAGAGGCCCGTTACATCGCCCTGATGACCAAAGGCGACCCCGACGCCCGCAACGTGCTGGTCGAGCGCAACCTCCGCCTGGTCGCCCACATCGTCAAGAAGTTCGACAACACCGGCGAGGATGTGGACGACCTCATTTCCATCGGCACCGTCGGTCTGATCAAGGGAATCAGTACGTTCAACCCGAACAAGGGGACCCGGCTGGCGACCTACGCTGCGCGCTGTATCGAGAACGAGATCCTGATGCACCTCCGGTATACGAAACGCAACCGGAGCGAGGTCTCACTCTACGACCCGATCGGCGTCGACCGCGAGGGAAACGAGATCACCTACATGGACGTCCTGTTCACCGAGCCCGACGAAGTCGCCGAGCGAGTCGACACCCGGTACGAGGAGAAGCGCCTGCGCGAAAAGCTGCGCGACCTCGATGACAAGGAACGGCAGGTGCTCGAGCTGCGCTACGGCCTGACCAACGGCAAGCGCTGGACACAACGGGAGATCGCGTGGCTGATGGGCATCTCCCGCTCATACGTCTCACGCATCGAGAAAAAGGCAGTCGGCAAGCTGTGTCGTGACCTCAACCTGCCGGGCAGTCCGCAGTGACTGCTCGGTTTGCTTGTCGGCGCAGAGGTGGCAGCGCTCCCGCAAGCGTGGGTAGGAATAGACTGTCACGGTGACGAATTCTGACCGCCAGCAATCCGCTCAGGAGGCAGCCATGCTGGAGACGCTTCGCCCAAAGCTCTACCTCGAGTCCATCTACCGCGTCGACCCGGACATGCTCGCTCAGCGCGGCATCCGCGGTCTGATCCTCGACATCGACAACACGCTCGTCCCGTGGAACGACCCGATCGCCCCCGAGAAGCTGCTGCGCTGGCTCGAGGCGTTGCGGGCCGCCGGCATCTCCGCCTGCCTGATGTCGAACAACACGCCGGAACGGGTCTCGGCGTTCGCCAAGGCGCTCGGCGTCCCGTGGATCGTCGAGGGCCGGAAGCCGGCAGCCCGTGCCTACCATGCCGCCCTCGCCGTGCTCGGCACCAGGGCGGGTGAGACTGCCGCGCTGGGCGATCAGATCTACCCCGACGTCGTCGGCGCCAACCGCATGGGCATCTTCAGCATTCTCGTCGTCCCCCTGAGCGAGCGTGAGTTCGTTGGCACCCGCGTCAAGCGGATTCTCGAGCGGCCACTGCTCCGCGCCATGGTGCGCTGGGGCTGGATTGCCAGACAGTAGCCGGGGATGCAGCGCAGCCGCGCTGCGAGCCGGGTTTCGCTCGACCGAGTTCGACAGCCGAGGTCAGGCCTGCGAGCGGCCGCTTCGGCTGTTTTGCTTCTCCTCGCCGCGGGCATAATCTGTAGTAGCGGAACGCGGGAGGGACGGAACTTGGAGGCACTGGACGCCATAGTGGTGAGGCGCGTCGTCGCCATCGACGACCTTGGCGCCGGCCGCGGGGCTGCCGTCATCGGCCGCGTGCGCCGGCTGGTGCGCGAAGTGCGGGCTTCGCGTCCCGATCTCACTGGCTACCATCTCCACGATGTCGGTCTGGCGGCGCGCGCTGGCAGGCTGATGGTGAATCTCTACTTCTGCAGGTGATCCCGGCCATCGCCGGCGGTCGAATAGTAACGGGACGGGCAGGCCGGACGGCCTGCCCTTCTCGTTTTCCCCGGCAGGATGCCGGCGGCCGGAAGCGAAAGCTACAGCAGGGGGTGGGCGCGTGGCGACGCTTGGTGAGAGGATCGTCGGTCTGATTGGCCATCCCGTGGGCCACAGCCTGTCGCCCCGCATCCATGCCGCCGCCTTTGCCGCCACGGGGCTGGACTGGCGCTACCGGCTGCGCGACGTCGCTCCGGAGGAGCTCGCGCCGGTCGTGTCCGCGTTGCGGGCCGAACAGTGGCGGGGCTTCAACGTCACCTTGCCCCACAAACAGACAATCCTGCCGTATCTTGACGAACTGACAGACGAAGCTCGCCGGGCGGGGGCCGTCAACACGGTCGTCAGCGACCGGGGCTGGTTGCGCGGTGACAATACCGACATCGAAGGCTTCGGCCGCGCGCTGCTGGCTGCAGGCTGGTCGCCGCAGGCAGGCGCCGGCCGTCCGGCTCTCGTGCTCGGCAACGGCGGCGCGGCGCGCGCGGCTGTGACCTGGCTGGTCGGCTGCGCGGTGCCGGTGGTGGTCGTCGGCCGCCGGCCAGAGCGGGCACGTCAGCTGGCTGAGGCCATCGCAGGCGGCGACGGCAGGAGCGGCGGCGACCAGCCGCCGGTCGTGGCGCTGGGCAGTGCCACCGTTCCGGGAGACCTGGCCGCGCGGTGCCGGCTCGTCGTGCAGGCGACCAGCAGTGGTCGCGACACGCCCCAGTGGCTGCCGCTCGACCTGTCGGCGCTGGCTGCCGATGCGCTCTGCTTCGACATGAACTACGATTTGACAGGCCCGACGCCGTTCTGCCGGGCGGCGGCAGCTGCCGGGCGGGCGACGACTGACGGACTGCGGATGCTGGTCGAGCAGGCCGCCGCGGCGTTCAGCCGCTGGACCGGCCTGCCGGCGCCAATCGCTGCGATGCTGGCCGCGGTTCGCCGGCCGGGGGAGGAACCATAACCGATGATCGCGACCCTCGTTTTCGCGCTTGGTCTGTGTCTCGGCAGCTTCGCCAACGTCTGCATCTATCGCCTGCCGCGGCATGAGTCGATCGCCAGGCCGCGCTCACACTGCACCAACTGCGGCCGGACGCTCGCGCCGGGCGACCTCGTGCCCGTGGTGAGCTTTGCCCTGCTGCGCGGCCGCTGCCGCTACTGCGGCGCACCGATCGCGCCGCGCTACCCGCTGGTCGAGCTGCTTGCCGGAGGACTCTTTCTTGCCGCCTACGTCCTCCTTGGCTTGACCTCTGGGCTGGTTGCCGCGTGGGTGACGATCTTCGTAGGCATCGTTGCCTTCTTCACCGACATCGACAGCCGCATCATCCCGAACGCGCTCACTGTCCCGGCGATCATCGCCGGGCTCGCGCTCGCCGCAGCCACCGGGCGGCTTGCCAGTTCCCTGCTGGGGCTGGCCGTGTGCGGCGGAGGGTTCTTGATCATCGGCCTCATCGGCGCGGGCAAACTCGGCGGTGGTGACATCAAGCTTGCCGCCGCCATCGGTGCCATACTCGGTCTCAAGGCCGGCGCCGCGGCAGTGCTTGCCGGCGTCATCGCCGGGGCCCTGATCGGCATCGCGCTGATCGCCTTCCGTCGCGCGACGCTGAAATCGTACATCCCGTTCGCGCCGCCGCTGACAGTGGCGGCGGTCGTGGTCGCGCTCACCTGGCCGCAACTCGAGCCCGCGCTGCGGGCTTACCTCGGGTGGTAGGGACATGCTGCGCTGGTTGACTGCCGGAGAATCTCACGGTCCGATGCTGACTGCAGTCATCGACGGCCTGCCGGCCGGCCTGCCGGTCGACGCCGACAGCCTGGCGCGCGCGCTCGGGCGGCGGCAGAGCGGCTACGGGCGCGGGCGCCGGATGGAGATTGAGGCCGACCGGGCCGAGATCGTCGGCGGCGTGCGGGGCGGGCGGACCACGGGCGGTCCGGTATCGCTGCTCATCCGCAACCGCGATTGGCCCAACTGGGAACAGGTGATGCGCGTCGATGCCGGGGCGGCCGCCGATCCGGTGACTCGTCCACGGCCCGGGCATGCCGATCTGGCTGGCAGTCAGAAGTATGGTCTTGCCGACCTGCGCGATGTCCTCGAGCGGGCGAGCGCCCGTGAGACCGCAGCGCGCGTGGCGTTGGCAGCGGTCGCCGCAGCCCTACTCGATGCGGTTGGGGCGACGGTGCGGAGCCACGTGCTGTCGATTGGTGATGTCGCGACCAGCGCCCTGACCTGGGGCGAGGTCGATGACGAGTGGCTCGCTGCCGCTGAGCGGTCGCCGGTCCGCTGCGGCGACGCTGCTGCAGCTGAGCGGATGATGGCGGCCATCGATGCGGCGAAGGCGGCGGGCGATACGCTTGGCGGCACGTTCGCTGTTCTGGCCGACGGATTGCCGCCCGGGCTCGGCGCCTATGCCGAGGCCGACCGCCGCCTTGACGCGCGTCTGGCTTCGGCCGTGATGTCGATTCCGGCGATCAAGGGCGTCGAGATCGGGCCAGCATTCGAAAACGCCGGGCGACCGGGCTCGGCGGTCCATGATCCAATCCTGCCCGGACCGGACGGCCCGCGCCGGAGCGCGAACCGCGCCGGTGGCATCGAAGGCGGGGTCAGCACCGGCGGTCGGATTGCCGTGCGGGCCGCCATGAAGCCGATCGCCTCGCTCGGCAAGGGGCTGCCGAGCATCGATCTGGCGACTGGCCAGGCAGCGCCCCCGGCGGAGCACCGTGCCGACGTCTGCGCTGTCCCGGCGGCGGCCGTCGTCGCCGAGGCCGCGGTGACGCTGGTGCTGGCCGATGAACTGCTGATCAAGTTCGGCGGCGACTGCCTGGCCGACTTTCTCCACAACTATCGCGGCTACATCGCGAGCCTGCGCCGCGACGCCCGCTGAGAAGGGCTCGGAAATGGAAGACATCAACCGTCTCGGACCACGCAGGCCGGCGCAGCCTGACCAAGGCCTGGCGGCCGGCAAGAACGTCGTCCTCATCGGTTTCATGGGCACCGGCAAGAGCGCGGCCGGTCGCGGGTTGGCGCGGCTGCTCGGGCGGACTTTCGTCGACACTGACCGGGAAGTCGAGCAGCGGGCCGGCATGGGCATCGCCGACCTGTTCGCGCTCTGCGGCGAACGCGTCTTCCGCGACCTCGAGGCCGACGTCGTCGCCCACCTCAGCAGACGGACCGATCTCGTCATCGCCACCGGCGGCGGCACCCTGCTCCGCGCCGAGAGCGCGGCTGCGCTGCGGCAGGGGGTCGTCGTCGCCCTGGTCGCGAGCCCCGAGGTGATCCTCGCCCGCACGCGCCGCCGACCCCGACCGTTGCTCAGCGGCGCCGACCCGTTGGCCCGGATCAAGCAACTGCTGAGCGAGCGCGAGGGCCTCTATGACACCGCCGACATCAGGGTTGACACGTCTGCACTCAGTCCGGCCGAGGTGGCGGAGGCGATCCGCCGCCGGCTCGTCGGGCGCTGAAGGGGGGACGAACGATGGCCGCTGACGGAGCGTGCCATGAGGTGACGGTCGATCTCGGCGACCGGAGCTACCGCGTCCTGGTAGGCCCCGACGTCCTCGACGAGGCCGGCGACTGGATCGTGGCCGCGCTCGGACACCGGCAGTACATCCTCGTCAGCGACAGCACCGTCGAAGGGATTTACGGCCAGCGGATCAAGCGCGTGCTCAGCAACGCCGGTATCACCTTCGTGCCGGCGACGGTGGCGGCGGGTGAGAAGAGCAAATCGCTGGCCGAGGTCGGCCGGCTCGCCGGCGTTGCCGCACGGCGGAGGCTCGGCCGCGACTGCGGCATCATCACCTGCGGCGGCGGGATGGTCGCCGATCTCGGCGGGTTTCTTGGCGCCATCTACATGCGCGGCGTGCCGGTGGTCCACCTGCCGACGACCCTGCTGGCGATGGTCGATGCCGCAGTCGGCGGGAAGACAGCCATCAACCTGCCGGAGGGCAAGAATCTGCTCGGTGCGTTTCACCAGCCCGCCCTGGTGATGGCCGATGTCGGGACGCTGGCGACGCTGACCCGGCGCGACCTGGCCGCCGGTCTAGCCGAGGCGATCAAGCTGGGCTTCACGCTCGACCGCGGCTACTACGAGTGGCTTCGGGACAACCTCGATCCGTTGCTGGCGCGCGAACCCGGTCCGCTGGCGCAATTGGTCGCCGAAGCCTGCCGCATCAAGGCCCGCATTGTCAGCGCGGATGAGCGCGATGAAGGCGAGCGGGAAATACTCAACTTCGGGCACACCGTCGGGCATGCCCTGGAGTCGATTACGGACTACAGCCGGTACCGGCATGGTGAGGCGGTGGCCATCGGCATGGTGGCGGCGGCGCGAATCGCCGAGCGCGTCGGCTCGGCGCGCGGGATTGCCGCGCCGCTGGAGGATCTCTTGGCACGGGCTGGTCTGCCGACGCGGCTGCCGTCTATCGCGTTCGCTGAGCTGCGGACGGCCATGGAAGCCGACAAGAAGCGGCGGGGCGGCGCGCTCCGCTGGGTCCTGCCAGAGGGCATCGGTGCCGCGGTCGCCGGCATCGACGTTCCCGAGGCGGCGCTCAAGGCCGTCGCCTGTGAGTTGGGGGCACGTCCATGAGCGGCGCCGGCGGATACACGACAAAGGAGGAACCACGACAGTGACGAACCGGGAAGCGCACGAACGGCTGCACAAGGCGATCGACGAGCTTGGCCTGGAGATGTTCGACATTGCGACGAAGATGTATGACGAGCCTGAACTTGGCCACAGGGAGGTCAAGTCGTCGCAATTGCTGCAGGGGTTCCTGACGCGGCACGGGGTGGCCGTGGAGGCGCCGGTCGCCGGCATGGACACGGCGTTCCGTGGCGCAGTCAAGGGCAAGGCCGACGACCCGGTGGTGGCGCTGATGGCGGAGTTCGATGCGCTGCCAGAGATCGGCCACGGTTGCGGCCACAACATCATTGGCACGGCCGCCTGTGGCGCTGCGGCGGCGCTGGCGACGCTCGGCGCCGACATGCCCGGCGAGGCGCTCGTCCTCGGTTCGCCGGCCGAGGAGGGCGGCGTCGAGAATGCGGGCGGCAAGGTGCTGATGGTCCGCGATGGCCTGTTCAAGCGAGTCGCGGCGGCGATCATGATTCACCCATCGTCTTCGAATATGGTCGTCACCAGTTCGAACGGACGCGAGGCGCTTGAGATCTCGTTCCAGGGCAAGCCGGCGCACGCCGCCGGCGCCCCGCATGAGGGGATCAACGCGCTCGAGGCCTGCATCCAGATGTTCAACGGCATCAACTCGCTGCGCCAGCATGTCAAGCCCGATGTCCGCATCCACGGCATCATCACCAAGGGCGGCGTGGCGCCGAACATCGTCCCCGAGTTCGCGCAGGCGCGCGTCTACGTCCGCGCCGGCGAGCGTCGCTATCTCGCCGAGGTTGTCGACAAGGTCAAGCGCTGCGCGGAAGGGGCCGCGCTCGCCACCGGCGCCAAGGTGACATTCCGCAATTTCGCCAACACCTACGAGCCGATGCGCACCAACCACATCGTCGCCGAGATCATGGCCGCCAACTACCGCGAACTCGGGCTGCGCATCGAGGGTTCCGAGCGCGGTGGCGCCGGTTCGACCGACATGGGCAATGTCTCGCAGGTCGTGCCATCGGTCCATGCCTACCTGGCCATCTGCGGACGGGAGGTCGCCGGGCACAGCCGCGAATTCGCCGACGCCACCGTGGCCGAGGGCGGCCGCGCGGGCCTGCTGGCCTCGGCGAAGATCCTTGCCTGCACGGCCTATGACCTGCTCAGCCAGCCGGAGGTGCTCCGGCGGGCCTGGGACGAGTTCGACCGCTGAGCGCAGGAAGTTTTTCCTCGCTTGCCACAAGACCCCCAAAAACGGGACAAGCCGAACGAAAACCATAACCGCAGGGTTATGGTTTTCTAATTCGAACCAAGTTAACTAATGCTTAACTCAACTTGTCAAAAACTCACCGAAAGAAAGAAGGATTTCCAAGAGACCTGTCGAACCATCGAATTACGTCTCGAAAAATCGAGTGTGTCGTCCTCCAACGACAAAGGCAAACCCGTCGAAAGACGGGGACGCAAAGCCACGGGTCTACAGCTCGAGAGAGCCATGATCGCCGGGTTGCCGAACTGGGGAGGCAGTCAATGCCTAACCCTGCTTCTTTGGCACCCCCCAAAAGAAGCAGTTTTTGTTTTCGGCAGACAGGGGACGAGCGCGACCGGGAAGGAGGTGTACAGACATGATGAAGGCCATCCGGAACCTCCTCAACGATGAAGGTGGTCAGGGCATGACCGAGTATGCGCTGATCATCGGCATTGTCGCAGTAATGCTGATCGCCGGCCTGGTGCTGTTCCGCGACGAGATCGTTGCTGTGTTCAACCGCATCACACAGGGGCTCAGGGACAACGCGGTCCCGCCGACGCCCTGATCACGGGATGCATTCGCCACCTGGTGACCCAGTAGGACCCCCAACCGACACGGTTACCGGCTGAGCAGCCCTTCTGCCGCACCGGACGCAGCCAGCGACGCAACCTGATCGGAACACTGGCAGTGGCAAACGACGCTCAACAAGCGAACGATGGGGAGGTGGACCGGTTGATCTTCGGACGTCTGCGGGCCAGGTGCCTCGACCACCGCGGTCAGAGCGTGGTGGAGTTTGCTCTGATCCTGCCGGCCCTCCTCCTCGTCCTTTTCGGCATCACCGAGTTCGGCCGGGCGTTCCAAGCTTATCTGACCGTCAACCACATCGCCCGTGAGGGCGCCAGACTGGCGGCGGTCGGCGCCACGAACAGCGAAATCGAGGATCTGGTCTATAACCAGGCAACTGGTCTCGACCCGGCAAGGCTGACGGTCACGGTCAGCCCCGCCGACCAGTCGGCGCGCAACTCCGGCATGACCGTGACGGTCAGGGTGACGTACGATTTCCGGCTCATCGTGCCGCTGATATCGGACCTTGTCGGTTCCGGGATTCCAATGGCGGCCGCACTCTCCATGCGCATCGAATAGACCCTGCGGTTAGGAGGGACTCCCGCATGTCGAGGCTGCTTCGCGATGGGAAAACCGGAGAACGCGGGTCGGTGATGGTCCTCGTCGCCGCGGCGATGACTGCCCTGCTGGCGCTCGGGGCGATCTCGATCGATGCCGGCAAGCTCTTTGCCGAGAAGCAGCGACTGGTCAACGTGGCCGATGCCGCGGCGCTCGCCGGCGCCCAGTACCTGCCTGGCGACGAGTCGCTGGCGATTGCGACGGCGCTGGACTATGCCGAACTGAACGGCATTCCGCGCGAGCGGACGACAGCCGAGATCGTCGACGCGGCAAAGCGCAGAATCCGCGTCACCGTCCAGCGCGACGTCGACCTGGCATTCGCCAGGATCATCCACATCCAACAGGAGAGCGTCATGGCCGGCGCCAACGCGGTGCGGGGTCCGGTCGGCAAGGTGCGCGGCGCCGTCCCCCTTGGGGTCGAGTTGCCGGAAGGCATTCGCTTCGGTGAGGAACTGGTGCTGAAGGAAGGCGGCGGCGAGGGCGCGTTCGGCAACTACCACGCGCTGTCGTTCGGCGGCCGGGGCGCGAGCGAATTCGCCGACAACGTGCGCAACGGCTATGATGGCTGGATTTCCGTCGGTCAGACCATCGACACCGAGCCCGGCAACATGGCCGGCCCGACTCGCGGTGCCATCCGGGACCGCATTTTCGCTGACCCGTACGCGACCGTCGACACGGTCGCGTCTGACTCGCCGCGCTTGATCGTCGTCCCGATCGTTTCTTTCGATGAAGCCAGCGGGCGCGATCGCGTGACGGTCCTCGGCTTCGCCTGCTTCTTCGTCAAGCAGATGGTCGGCAACGACACCGTCGTCGGCCAGTTCGTCCGCATCCTTAAGCCGGGAGAGATCATCGAGAGCGAGACGGCGACCGACTACGGCGTCGACGTCGTCAAGCTGACGCGCTAGGGGGTTATCCGATGGGCGGCTTCCGCCTCCGTGCCCTGATCGTGCCACTTATTCTCGCAATCATCATCACTGGTTCAGTCTACCTATACCTCGCCGGCACCGAGCGGACCGGCGGCAAGCTGGCCACGGCCTCAGTCGTCGTGGCCATCAAAGCCGTCCCTGCGAAGACCGTCCTGTCTGCGGACATGCTCGCCACCAAGTCGATTCCGCCGGATTATCTGCTCCCGAATGCCATCACGAAGATGAGTGACGCCGTCGGCAAGATGACCGTGATGCCGGTCGCGGTCGGCGAGATGCTGGTCCAGGGCAAGCTCGACCAGAAGGGCAGCGGTGGCGAGAGCATGGCCTACCAGATCCCGACCGGAATGCGTGCCGTCACTGTGGCTGTGAATGAAGTCGTCGCCGTCGCCGGGTTTCCGCAGCCTGGCGACTCGGTCGACGTGTATGTGACGCTTGACCGCCCCGAAGAAACGAGACTCGCGCTCGAGAACGTCCCGATTCTGGCAGTGGCCAACAAGACAGACGCCAAGGGGACTGTCGACCCGAAGGCGCTGTCATCGATGACCCTTTGCGTCTCGCCGGCACAGGCGACCGCCCTCATCCACATGAGTGAATTCGGACGGCTTCACCTCGCCCTGCGCCCGGCGGGCGAACGTACCACCGGGGAGGCTACCAGTGTGACGACCGGTACGTTGGCGACCGTGCTCACCGCTGAGCGGGTCGCTGAAGAGAGCAGGGAGTACAAGTTCGCAGTTCAGGTGATTTCGGTAAACAAGGATGCGCTCGCGGCAGCGGGCCTCGCGCCGGTGGCTGGCGTGACGCTGACCGAGCTCGATATGAACGGCTACAACGCCATCCGCGCGCTGCTCGGTTCGGGCCAGGCGCGCACGTTGACCTCATCCGATCTCTCGACCATCAGTCGCACGTCGGTCCGGTTCGCGGCGACCAAGCAGTTCACGCTGCCGCTGTCGATCGGCGGCAGCACTGTGACGAGTTGGCAGGAATACGGTCTGTCGCTGACCATCGAACCGGTTACCTACAATCGTCCTTACATTGATCTCACGCTGCATCCGGAAGTGCGAATCGTCAGCTACAAGGTGGGCGCGAGCGACCGCAACGCCCCGGAAGTAGCTATCAACAAGGCCGACAGCACGGTCCGCGTGGACCAGGGGAACGTCGTCGCCATTCACGGGCTGGTCAGCGCGGATGACTTCAAGCCTCCCGCGGGCGTGACGGAGCGCTATGTTCTGCCTGATGAATACGCGCCCGAGGAAGTCCGCCTCGGTACTGCGGAGCTGGTCATTCTCGTGATCCCGCAGAACTGACGCCACGGCCTGTGACAGAGAGAGGACCTGCCATGGCGCAAAAGACCACGGTCTACATCGTCGACGAGGACCTCCAGGCAATCGACGCTCTCGCCTCGCTGCTGCGCCAGACGCCTGATCTGACGGTGATCGGCAAGGCCGTGCTGGGCCGCGCGGCGATGGACAACATCGGTGAACTGCTGCCGGATGTCGCCGTCATCAGTCTCGACCTGCGCGATGTCGATAGTCTCGAACTGATTCGCGGGATCGCATCTTCGATGCGCACCCGCATTCTTGTCACATCTGCGAGAGCCGACCGGGAGTTGATCGACCGGGCGGGTGAGTCGGGCGCGATCGACTTCCTCTCCAAGCCGTTCCTGCCGAGCGAAGCAGTCGAGGCCATCCGCAGCGTCGCCGTGCCCCCGGGCAGCAATGGCAACCCGGTCGCTGCCGCTGAACCGGCGGCGGCCCGCCAGTCTGCGCCGCTGCCACCCGCGGCGCGCGGTCAGGTCGTGACCGTCTTCGGGACGAAGGGCGGGGTCGGCAAGAGCACCGTCGCCATCAACACGGCCGTCGCGATCAGCCTGATGACCCGCGACAAGGTCGTGCTCGTCGACCTCGATCTCGAGTTCGGCAGCGCGGCGGCGATGCTCGGCTGCAAATCGCTGGCCACGATCATCGATCTCATCCGGGCGCGCGCCGACCTCCGGCCTGATGTCGTCGAGCGGGTCCTGCTCAATGTCAACGGAACCACCATGCGCTTGCTCGCATCTCCTCCAACCCCCGACCTCGCTGCCGAGGTCGAGGGCGAAATTCACCCTGGCCAGGGCAACGCCATCACTGCCATCATTACTGCCCTGCGCCAGCGGTTCGACTGGATAGTCATCGACACTGCCTCGAACTTCCGCGACGTGAACCTGACCGCGTTCGATATGTCGGACCTCATCTACGTCCTGACGACGCCAGACATTCCGAC
The DNA here is from genome assembly GCA_050261235.1 of Chloroflexota bacterium. Taxonomy (GTDB): domain Bacteria; phylum Bacillota; class Sulfobacillia; order JBFLWA01; family JBLNDB01; genus JBLNDB01. Next base: position 43,882 of record JBLNDB010000024.1, on the reverse strand, counting down.
GCTTCAGAACACCGGCAAGTGCCTCGACGTCCTGCTCGATCAGCTCGGCTACGACCGGGCGAAGGTGAAGCTTGTCCTGAACCACGCCGACGCCGCCGTGGGCCTTACGCCGCAGGATGTCACGGGCGGACTCGAGTACCCGATCAGCCACAACATTCCGCGCGACAATCAGACCGCGGCATGGGCAGCCAACTGCGGCCGCCCGTTCGTCCTCGACAGCCCCAAGCTGCCGATCTCAGAGGCGATCATTGGCATTGCCAGGAGCCTCGTCAACCCGCAGGCCGAAGACGGCAGGCCGCAAGAGAAGCGGCGCCGGCTGTTCGGCCGCCACACCCGTTGAGGCTGACAGGCCGGGAGGGATAGCAGATGTCGCTCTACGATCGACTCCGACGCCTTGAGACGCCCGCGGCGCCGGCCGTCGGGCGGGAGGCTGCGCCGCAACAGGCACCGCCGCCGATCCTGCGCGAGATCAGACCACAGCAGCGGATTCTTGAGCAGCACCTTGAGCTCAAGGCGCGGATCCAGGCGCAGTTGGCGCAGGATCTCGATGTCAAGCTGGTGGCGAGCGGCAAGGAGCTGTCGGAGCAACAGCGAGCGGAAATCCGGACGCGGATCAACGCGCTGCTCGAAGCTGAGGGCGACATTCCTCTGTTTGAGCGGGAGCAGATCGGCAACGAGCTGATCGCCGAGATCATCGGCTTTGGCCCGATCCAGCCGCTGCTCGATGATGACTCCGTGGCGGAAGTGATGGTCAACGGCGCCGGTCGGATCTACGTCGAGCGGCACGGCAAGCTCGAACTGACACCGATTCGCTTCGCCAACGACGCCGCGGTCCTGCAGCTCATCGAGCGGATTGTCGCGCCGCTCGGGCGGCGCATCGACGAGAGCAGCCCGATGGTCGACGCCCGCCTGCCCGACGGCTCGCGCGTCAACGCGATCATCCCGCCGCTCTCGCTCAAAGGGCCGTCGATCACGATCCGCAAATTCGCCCGCGACCCGCTGACGATTGCCGATCTGATCAAGTTCGGCACGCTGTCGGCCGATATGGCGTCGTTCCTCGAGGCATGCGTCAAGGCGCGCCTCAACATCCTCATCTCGGGCGGCACCGGCAGCGGCAAGACGACCAGTCTGAACGTGCTGTCATCGTTCGTACCGCCCGATGAGCGCATCGTCACCATCGAGGACGCGGCCGAACTGCAACTCAGGCAAGAGCACGTGGTATCGCTCGAGACCCGTCCGGCGAACCTCGAGGGCGAGGGTGAGATCAACATCCGCCAGCTTGTCCGCAACGCACTGCGCATGCGGCCGGACCGCATCATCGTCGGCGAGGTCCGCGGTGGCGAGGCGCTCGACATGCTGCAGGCGATGAACACCGGCCATGACGGGTCACTGACCACCGGCCACGCCAACAGTCCGCGCGACATGCTGTCGCGCCTCGAGACGATGGTGCTGATGGCTGGCGTCGAGCTGCCGGTGAAGGCGATCCGCGAGCAGATCGGCTCGGCCATCGACCTGATCGTCCACCAGTCGCGCCTGCGCGACGGCACGCGGCGCATCACGCACATCACGGAAGTGCAGGGGCTGGAGGGCGACGTCATCGTGCTTCAGGACGTGTTCGTCTACCGTCAGTACGAGACGACGCGCGACGGCAGGGTCGTCGGCGAGTTCATGCCGACCGGGATCAGGCCGCAGTCGTTCGAACGGCTGGCGACAGCCGGATTCCTTCTGCCGCCGGCGATGTTCGAGCCGCGGGGCGGTGTCCAATGAAAGGCATCGTGTTGCTGATCGTCTTCTGCGGCTCGTTGGCAGCAGGCATGATCTGGTTCGGCGAGGGCGAGCGGCGCCGGCGGCGCATCATGACGCAACTGGGCAAGCTCGTCCAGGGTCGGGCGACGCGCGGCGAGCATGCCCCGAGCGCCGAAGAAGCGGGCCGCGAGCCCGCCACCGGCGTCAAGAAACTCAGCCGGGGCCTGACCGCGCTCATCGCCAAGCTCGTCGAAGGCCGTCCAGCGGCCGCCACGCTGGCCGTCCGCCTGCGCCAAGCCGGCTGGCGGATACAGGTCTCGGAGTTCCTGTACATCAGCCTGGTCAGTGCGCTGGTCGGCTTTGCCCTGTCGCTCCTGATCGCGCCGGATCTGCTGATGCGGGCGATGCTGGTCATCGCCGGCGCGCTCGCGCCGTACATCCGCCTCCTCCAGCGCACCGCCGCCCGGCGGCGGCTGTTCGAGGCGCAGTTGATCGATGCCCTGACGATGATCGCCAACGCCCTCCGGTCCGGCTACTCGTTCCTGCAGGCGCTTGACGTGGCTGCCCGCGAGCTGCCGGAACCGATCGCCGGCGAGTTCGAACAAGTGCTGCGCGAGACGCGCGTCAACATCTCGGTCGATGAGGCCCTGACCAACATGGTCGGGCGCACCGGCAGCGCTGACCTTGACATGGCCGTCACCGCGATCACGATTCAGCGCCAGGTTGGCGGCAATCTCGGTGAGGTGCTGGACAACATCAGCAACACGATCCGCGAGCGACTGCGCGCCCGCGGCGAAATCCGGGCGCTGACCGCCCAGGGGCGCCTGTCGGCCTGGATCGTAGGCCTGCTGCCGGTGACCCTGACGACCGGTATCTACCTGCTCAATCGCTCCTACATGCAGGTGCTGTTCACCCACCCGGCCGGCCGGCTGGCCCTTGCCCTGGCCGCGCTGATGGAGTTCATCGGCGTCTTCCTGATAAGGCGAATCATCGAAATCGAAGTCTAGGGGCTGGCGCAGACCGTCCCACGCCACGGAGGGACAATCCATGACGCGCACCTTGCTGCTCGTCGGCATCTTCGTTGTCACACTGCTCGCGATCACCTACGCCACCGCCGGTGCCGGTCGCACGCGGCTCGTCCGGCGCAGGCTCGGCGGGCTCAGGCGCGCCGCGCCCACGGCCAGGGACATCGAGCAGGAGGAACTGGCCCGGCCGTTCAGCGAGCGCGTCCTCAGGCCGGCTCTGGCCTCGGCCGGCGAGTCGCTGAGTCGTCTGCTGCCGTCGCGGGCTGCCGCCAGCGGCGCCACGCGGCTCAGCGAGGCGGGCGCGAAGATCACCTACGCCCAGTTCGTTGCCATCAAGTTCCTCGCCCTGGCGGCAGTCGCGCTGTTCTCACTGACGGTCCTGCTGCCGTTGCTGCCGGGCGGGAAACGGCCGCTGATGGCCTTTATCGCAGCCATGTTCGCGCTCTTGGCCTTCCGCGTGCCGGACTTCTGGCTCAGCCGGGCTATCGAGGACCGTCACCGCGCCCTGCAGCGACAGCTGCCCGACGTGATGGACCTGCTCTGCATCTCGGTCGAGGCCGGTCTCGGCTTCGACGGCGCCATCCAGAAGGTGGCCGAGAAGTTCCGCGATCCGGTCGCCACCGAATTCAGCACCTACCTCGCCGAGACCCGCATCGGGCGTCCGCGCGCCGAGGCCCTGCGCAACCTGGCCCGGCGAGCCGGCATTCCGGACATGCGAGCGTTCACGGCGGCGGTGATCCAGGCAGATCAACTCGGCGTCAGCCTGACCAAGGTGCTGCGGGCCCAGTCCGAGAGCATGCGGGTCAAGCGCAAGCAGCGGGTGCAGGAACGGGCAATGCAGATTCCGGTCAAAATGCTGATTCCGATGGCCATTTTCATCTTCCCGACAGTGTTCATCGTCCTGCTCGGCCCGGCCGTCATCACTATCATCCAGACACTCGCCCGACCCTAGCCGACAAGTCGAGTGGGGTGTGAGAGTTGCGGAAGCAGACGGAGCAGCCAGTCGATCTCTGCGTTCTGAACGACACTTCCGGCACCGTATTGGCCAGTCACGCGGCGCTTGCGGCAACGTTCTTCCAGCGGTTCGTGGGCCTGATGGGAAAGCGTCGGTTGCGGCACGGCGAGGGCCTGGTTCTCGCGCCCTGCCAGGCCGTCCACACGATGTTCATGAACTTCCCCATCGATCTGCTGTTCCTCGACGAGACCGGCCGCGTCGTGGCGGCTCTGGGTGATGTCGCGCCGTACTGCCGATCGCCGGTCGTGCGGGAAGCCTTCTACGTCGTCGAGCTGCCGGCCGGCGTCATTGCCGGCAGCGGCACCAAGGTCGGCGACAAGCTGACGCTGATGCCGAATGATGGCCGGGGTCGCGTCCTGCAGTAGGGCGACCCCGGCCCGTTCGATACGGGGGGCGATTTTGACACTCCTTCCGGCGCGGCATATAATTAGGATACACCAGGGCTGGGGTTTGCGAGAGGGTGACGCGGTTGCGATACCAATCGGTGCACTTCGTCGGCATCAAGGGAACAGGCATGAGCGCCGTGGCCAGGATCTGCAAGGCCAACGGCATTACCGTCACTGGCTCTGACGTTGATGAGATCTTTCCGACCGACGAGGGTCTGCGGCAGAGTGGCATCGTTCCGATGCGCGGCTTTGCTCCTGGCAACGTTGGTTCGCCTGACGTCGTCGTCGCCTCGGCGGCGTACGGCCCGGATCATCCGGAGATTGTCGCCGCTCGCCAGCGCGGCATTCCAGTGCTGAGCTACCCAGAATTCCTCGGCCAGTTGATGGCTGAGAAGCGCGGTGTCGCCGTTGCCGGCACGCACGGCAAGACCACGACGACGGCGATGCTGGCTCACATGCTGCAGCACGCCGGCCTCGATCCGCAGGCCGTGATCGGCGTCGGCGACGCCTACACAGGTCGGGGCGACCTCCTCGTAGCCGAGAGCTGCGAATATCGGCGCCACTTCCTCAACTATCCGGCGCGGATCGCGATCATCACCAACATCGAACTCGATCATCCGGACTACTACCGTGACATCGATGACTATGAGTCCGCCTTCCGGGAGTTCGCCTCCCGCCTGCCCGCCGATGGGCTGCTGATCTGCTGCGGCGACGATGCGCGCGCTCGCGCGCTGCCCTCGCCGGCGCGCCGCGTCACGTACGGCTTCGGCGCCGACAACGAGTACCGCCTCGCGATGCTGCCGGCCGGGCAGGGGAACCGCTTCACCGCTTACCATCGCGACCAGCCGCTGGGCGAGTTCACCCTCGGCATCCCCGGCAGCCACAATGCGCTCAACTCGCTGTCGGTGATTGCACTGGGCAGCGAGCTGGGCATTGCGATCGGCACCGTGCGCGAGGCCCTGGCCAGCTTCCGCGGCGTGCGCCGGCGGTTCGAGCACATCGGCGAGTTCAACGGGGCGTCCATCTACGATGACTACGCCCACCACCCGACCGCCATCGCCGCGACGATCGACGCCTGTCGCGAGGCGATGCCGGGTCGCCGGCTGTGGGTCGTCTTTCAGCCGCACACCTATTCCCGCACGGCAGCGCTGCTGGGTGAGTTCGCGGCAGCGCTGAGCAAAGCCGACTGCGTCGTGCTGGCCGAAATCTACGCCTCCGCCCGCGAGGGAGGAGGCAGCGGGATCAGTTCAGCCGATGTCGTGGCGCGCATCGCCGGCGCCGCGACCCGGGCCATCTACCTGCCGACGTTTGACGACATCGTTGCCCACCTGCGCCGGGAGCTGAAGCCGGGCGACGTGCTGATGACGATGGGCGCCGGCAATGTCTACCGCATCGGCTATGCGCTCGCCGGACGCGTCGAGAACGGCGCCCGCTAGGCAGGAAACGCGATAACGACAAGCGAAATCAGGGCCGGAAGCGGCCCTGATACTTGTCTTCCGGGGGAGGCGCAATGATGACCCAGCGCACCGTGCGGACAGGCTGCCCGCTTGACTGCTACGGCACCTGCACACTCCTCGCCACGGTCGAAGACGGGCGGGTGACCGGCGTCCGCGGCGATCCCGACCACCCGGTCACGCGCGGCCTGGTCTGCCGCAAGGCGCAGCTTCAAGTGGAGCGGATGTACGTCGCCGACCGCCTGACAACCCCGCTGCGCCGCACGGCAACCGGGTTCGCGCCGATCAGCTGGGACGCGGCGCTCGACGAGATCGCCGCCAGGCTGCGGGAGACCCGTGAACGCTACGGCACGCTCAGCGTGCTGTACTTCGCCGGCTCCGGGTCGATGGCGACACTCAAGAGTCTTGACAGCCGCTTCTGGAATCTCTTCGGCGGCATCACGACGCCGGTCGGCAGCCTCTGCCTCGGCGCCGGCCAGGCGGCACAGGTCGACGACTTCGGCGCGGCTCTGATGAACGATCCGGCCGATGTCGTCAATGCCCGCTACATCGTCCTCTGGGGCCGCAACCCGGTCTGGACGAACATCCATCTCGTGCCCTTGCTCCGCGAAGCGAAGCAGCGCGGCGCGAAAGTCGTCCTGATCGATCCGCTGCGGACGGCCTCCGCCGCGCTCGCCGACGAGCACATCAGCACCCGCCCGGGCAGCGACGGCGCCCTGGCGCACGGCATGGCTGCGGCGATCATCGCCGCCGGGCTCGTGGCTGACGACTACGTCGCGGCCAATGTTCACGGCTTTGCCGAGTACGCTCGCATGGTCGCCCAGTTTACGCCGGAGCGGACCGAAGAGCTGACCGGCGTGCCGGCAGCGACGGTCGTGCGGCTGGCCCGCGAGTACGCGTCGACCAGGCCGGCGATGCTGCTGCCGGGCTACGGCATCCAGCGCTACGAGAACGGCGGTCGGACGATCCGCGCCATCGACGCGTTGGCCGCCATCACCGGCAATATCGGCAAGGCGGGTGGCGGCGTCAGCTACCTCAATGGCTATGGTCTCGGCGCCGACCTGTCGCTGCGCGACCGGGCGACGGCGCGCCGGACGGTCGTGCGCGTCCGCGTCGCCGACGAGATTGCGCAACTCACCGACCCGCCGGTCAAGTTCCTCTGGACGGCCCGCGCCAACCCGCTGTCCCAGTTGCCCGACAACGACAGGGCCGCCCGTGTCTTCGCCGGCCTCGAGTTCCGCGTGGCCGTCGATTTCACACTGACCGACACGGCGCTGGCCGCCGACATCGTCCTGCCCTGCGCGACGCCGTTCGAGGCCGAGGACGCCTACTCCGGCTACTGGCACAACTATCTCACCTGGGGTCTGCCGGCCGTCGAGCCGCGCCCGGACTGCCGCACAGACCTTGAGATCTGGGCAGACCTGGCCGAGCGCCTGGGTTTCTACCGCGATTTCTCCGGCGGCGACATCGCCAAGGCCGACCTGCCGGGGCACTTCCTAAGGCAGGCCTTGGCGCCGCTGCGCGAGCACGGCGTCGACCTCGAGCAGTTGCGCGGCGGATTCATCCGGTGGCCCGGCGCGCCCATGGTCGCATGGCAGGATGGCAAGTTCCTGACGCCGAGCGGGAAGTTCGAACTCTATTCACTGCGGGCCGAGCAGCGGGGCGAGGAACCCCTGCCAGTGTTCGTCGAGCCGCGCGAGACACCGCGGCGAGCCGGCCGGCGCTACCCGTTCCAGTTGCTGACGCCGCAGGCGCGGGACAATCTCCACAGCCAGTTCGCCGACCGTCTGGCGCCGCCGGGCAAGCTGCCGGTGCACATCTCGCCCGCCACGGCCGAGCGGCTCGGGCTGAAGGACGGCGACGCGGTGACGGTGACCTCGCCGCGCGGCCGGCTGGGCGGGGTCGCCGCAGTCGACGATGCGGTGCGCGACGATGCGGTGCTAATCTACTCGGGCGGTCACCGCCATGACGGCAACAACGTCAATGTGCTGACACAGGCCATCCAGACTGACCTCGGCCGCTGCGCGGCATACTACGATTGCGTCTGCAACGTGACGCGGTCGGAGGATGAGGCAGTTGGACCGGACGGAGATGCGCCGGCTGACCGGACGTAAGCTCGTACCACAGCGTTATTGGGGCACCTCGGCGGAGAGCGACGCCGCCGGGGAAGTGATCATCGACGGTGGCTGTCCGTCACCACCGGTCGCCGAAGCTGCGCCGGCGCCCCCGCAGGCGAGGCCGCGGGCGCGCGCCCGGCGACGGCTGCCGCTGGCGGAGCCGGTCGGCGTCGAGACACCCGGCAGAATGCTGATCGATCCGCGCCGTGAGCGGGCGCGGCACCTTGCCGCGCTGTACGCGCTCGGCGGCGCAGTGATCGGCGCGGCGCCGATACCAAGCCCCGACATGCCGCTGCTCGTCTCAGTTGAGTCGCGTCTGATCAGCGACATTGCCCGCCTGTATGGGGTCGACGGGTCACAGCGCGCAGTCGCAGGGGTGATGCCGGCGCTCGGACTGGCGGGCTACGCCATGCGATTCGTCGCCCGGCGCGGACAGCGCTGCGCGCCGCTGCTGGGCTGGCTGGTCAACGGCATGGTCGCGTACGCAGGCGTGCGGCTGGTCGGCGAGGCGGCCCTGCGCTGGTGTGAAGCGCGACTTCGCTACGAGTGATACGTGAATTGGCGCCGAGGTCCCGGGAACGCACGGCGCCGGGCACCAAAGCAATAAGAGAGAGCACAGGAGCGGACGGCCACACTTGGCCGTCCGCTCCGTTCGCTCATGCCGCCTGCGTGTGTCTCAGAGGATCAGCTCGCGATTCCCCTGCCTGCAGCGCGCGCCACGGAGGCCGTTAACATAAGATATGAAGGGGAGGGGGTGATGAGGTCTTGTTCGCCAGAGACGGATACTGGGTCATCGAGGCGCACCCGCGGAACCTGAGGCCGTATCAGCCCGGTCGCTTCCAGACGGTCGGCGAACATGCCCGGGAAGTCGACGGACTGGTTGCCGCGGTCAACGTCGGCTTCTACTACTGGTCGCCACGCCTTGCGCGGCCGCTGCCGGCGAGCGCGTTGGTCCTTCCTGACCGGACGCTGCCGCTCGCCAAGCGCGTGCCAAGCCACAACTGGCCGGTGCGGCCCGCCATTTGTTCCGCCAAGGGCCAGGCGTGGTTCGAGCGCTTCGCCGAAGTCGACCAGGCTTTGGCCGACCGCCTGGATTGGGCGGCGGGCGGCGGACCGATGCTGCTTGAGGGCGGGGAAGTCGTCTGGCGCAAGTACATGGATGCGGAGAAGTACCTCGGGCTCGGGCAGTCGATCAGCCGCGCCCGCACCGCCATCGGGCTAAAGGCAGACAATACGGCGTTGCTTGTCGTCGCCAGGTCCCTCAGCCTGGATCAACTGGCAGCTGTGCTGCAGGCTGAGGGCGCGGTCGACGCGATGTACTGTGACGGGGGCAGGAGCAGCGGGCTTTGGTATCGGGGCCTTGACATCATGACCAGCGGCGATGTGCCGGCGATCATGGGCGTAATGCGCGAACGGGAAGCCCGGTAGTCGGACGGCGCCGGCGCGAACATATGCCGCCCCGGAGCGTGCGTGGAATGCGGCCGGGGTCTACCGAAATGGGCGGGGCCACAGTGCCCCGCCCGATCTGCTCTGCCGGTCAGTTCTGCTCTGCTAGTCAGTGATGATGAAGCTGTAGTCGTCGAAGATGCTGCCGCGGACAATCAACTGAAGGTCGTAGTACAGCATCTGGCCGTTGTTGCCGATGGCCTGGACCCGCACCGGGTACGTGCCGTCGACGAGGTCAGCCGGGATGCAGGTCGACGCTGTACGCGTCGCGCCGCTGCCGGTGAGGTTGATGCTCTGCCACGGCAGTTGTGCCGACGCCGACTGCACGTACGTCACTGTCGCGGTAATCGTGACCATCTGCTGGCGCTTGGCTGGATTGGGCGCGATGGCAGCGGTCAGGGTCGGGTCCTCGCGCGGCGGTTTGGGTGGGCGCGGCGGTTCCGGCGGTCTTGGCGGTGGCGGCGGTGGCTCGGGCTTGGAGCTGTATCCGTTGGCGGACGAACCGCCAGAGTTGTGCGCCAGGAGATCGACCGCCTGACCGCGCGTGATGCCGCCGCCCGTGCCCGCTGGTATCAGACTGCCGTCGCGGACCTGCTGCAGGACGGCCAAGTCGGCCACTCCCGGTTCGCCCTCGACGGCGTCAGCAATTGCCCTCAGCTGATCGAGCGTCAGAGCGGCACTGGGCTCGCTGACGTCGATGCCGAGGGCACCGAGGTAGGCGAGGTTGTCCTCGTCGGCGGCGCCCTGCTGCCAGTAGTTGCGGGCGATGATGTTGGCGAACTGACCGACCGTCACGTTGTCATCCGGGCGGTATGTCCGGTCATCGTGTCCGACGATCAGGCCGAGTTTTGTTGCTGCCTCGATGTCTTGCTGATACTCGTTGCCGACGATGGCGGAACTGTAGTCGGCGTAATCGGTGGGATCGGTGACGCCGCCGTTCGGCTTCCAGCCGGACGGCGTAGCGGAAGCGGTCACGGCAAGAGTGAGGCCGATCAGCAGCGCGGTGCACATCACAAGGATCATTCGGGTCGGGCCGGTATCAAAGCGAATCACAGACGAACCCCCAAAACGAAGTCGGCAGCATTGCGCTACTCGCCAAGGGACTTGTAGATCGCCCACCTCCCTTTCTGGCGGCGCATGTACACGTTCGAGACGTCATGGATCTGCTCCGCCACGCCATCCCAGACACTGATGCCGGTGCTTTCGACCGTGACCACGGCGGAGAGCGGCCGCTTCACGACGACCCGGGCATCTGCCGACAGGACCGAGGCTACGCCCGCGTGCCCCTGTCGACGATAGGCGTCCTCGACCGCCGCCGCTTCCTTCATGATGTACAGTGCCACACCGATGCGGTTCGCGTAGACGGGTTCCCAGTCGGGCACGGGCGTCTGCGAGTAGGCGCGCGCCCAGAGTTCGAGGTCGAGCACGGCCAGCCGGGTCAGGACATCGTCGCCGGCGAGTTCGGCGCCCGCGGCGGGAACTCCCTCGATCATCCTGACGATCATCGCCAGCGTCTCGGCGTACGTAACCGCTCGTTCCGGGTCGAACTGGCCTTCGCCGACCCCGTTCACCAAGCCGAGCCTGAATGCGGTGTCGATCTCGTCCGCAGCCCAGTGCCCGTGCGTGTCCAGGAACGCAGGCGCGCTCCGCGTTTCTGCCAGAATGCCGCCCGCCGACCGAGCCAGCACCGCCGCGAACTCCGCCCTGGTCAGGGGCTCATCAGGCCGCAGCAGCCCGCGGTCATCGCCGCGAAACACCCCTTCATTATACATAGCGACGAACCACGGGCGGTCCGGGTCTGAGCCGCTGACATCGGCCAGCGGCAGCTCGCCCTCGCTGGGGACGAGGCCAAGGCCGTCAGCCAGGAGCCGTGCAGCCTGGCGGCGTGACGCCGGTCGGTCGAGTTCCACCGGCCAGGCATCGATCAGCCCCATCTCGTAAGCGCCGATCAGCTCCGGCTTGGCCCAGTGGCCGGTCACGACCGGCGGCGGGAGCGGTGGCGACGCGAGCGCGCGCGGGCTGAGAACGGCTGCCGCGAGCACCGCCAGCAACACGAAACCAACTCGTAGTCGCAAGTCATCCCTCACCTCGGATGGGAGGTTCTGCCACTGGGCGCAGTCACCTGTTGCCGCAGGGGACTCTTGCGACGGTCGTAGCCGAACTGGCGACCGGTTTCGGCCGAGTGGTCGAACCTGGCGGAAACCTGTCGACAGGAGTGAGTTGACGGCAGCCAAACGCAACTGGTAATATTTGGGTGAGGAGGGGTTCGCTTGCGGTTGCGTCGGGTGTTCGTGTTCACCGCCATCGCGGCTCTCGGGACGGGGTTGCTGGTCTATTGGCTGTTGATGACCATGCTTGCACCTGGGCAGGTCGTCATTGCGACTGCTGGCATCGGTGCCCGCACGGCGCTGGCGCCGGAGATGCTGACGGTCGTGCGGATGCCCCGCGCCGGCATCCATCCGGACGCCGTACGCCGGATCGATGAGGCCGTTGGGCGCGTCCCGATGTACCCGCTGGCGGCTGGCGAGCAAATCCTCGCTGGCAAGCTGGTCGACGGCGTCCTCGCCGGGCGGATCAGCGGCATGCTGGCCGAGGGTGAGCGGGCAATGCTGATTCCGGCTGCCGCCGACCGGGCTGTCGGCGGCGCAATCGGCCCCCACGATATGGTCGATGTCATCTTCGTGGCCAATTCCGCGAAACTCGGCTACGAGCTCACCCAGACAATCCTCAGCGATGTCGAGGTGCTTGATGTCCGTTCAGGTCATGACACTCTCACACCGGGCTCAGGCAGTGAAGGCGTGATCGTCCGGGTCACCCCGAAGGCCGCTGAGGCGTTGTCATTCGCAATCAGCAACGGGGACATCTTCGTCACGCTCGCGGGTCAGTCACGCGGCGTTGTCTCTGCGCCGGACCAGCCGCGATGAGTGGGGGGAGCAACGTGAAGCCGGTGGTCGTGCTGGCAGCCAAAGATGAGGCGATGGAGCAGTTCGAACGGGCAGGCATCACCGTCATCCGCGCCGTCGGCGCAGAAGATGCCGTCCGCATCGCGGCGGCCACGGATTCTGCCGCTGTCGTGCTGGATCGGCAGTTCTGCGGCTCGCTGGAACTCGTGGCCGCCGTCAGTCAGCTCACCATGGACAGCGACCGGCGAGTGCTGGTCATCGACTCCGGCGGTGGGCCCGACGGCGACGAGCTGACTCAGGCCCTGCGCCGGCGCGCCCGTGTCGCCGTATGCCAGGGCGGTGACGATGCCGTCGCGGCTGTGCGCCGGCAGGGCAGCCATCGTCAGTCATCTCCCGAGGCCAAGCTGGCGGCTGCCGCACCGGGCAGATCGGGCTCTGGCGACAGCCTCGCCAGCGGTCAACGCGCCGTGGCAGTATTGCAGCCGCAAGTGCTTCCCGTCGTCAGCGCCAAGGGTGGCGTTGGCAAGACGACTGTGGCCGTCAACCTTGCCGCCGTTCTGGCCGCCACCGGACTGGCCCGGGTGGCGCTGGCCGACCTGTCCCTCACCAACAGCGATATCGGCGTGTACCTCGACCTGCCGGAAGGGCCGGGGCTGACTGAGGTCATTGCGGCGCCGGAACGCGTGGCCGACATCGCCTGCCCCGCCGGCACCAGCCTGCGCGTGCTGACAGGTCTGAGCAGACCCGAAGACGGCGAGACCATTGAGCGGCAGCACATCGCGACCGTCCTCGCCGGGCTCAGGAAGCAGTATGAGATCGTCGTCCTCGATCTTGCGAGCGATCCGACGTCAGACATCCTCTACCATTGTGTCGATGAGAGCAGCGCTGTGATCCTCGTGTCCACCCTTGATGCAGCGTCGCTGCGGGACACCCGTTTGCTGCTGAATGTTCTCAAGCGCCTGAATGTCAAGGTCGCCGACCGGGTGCGCCTGGTCATCAATCGGGTTCGCAGCGACTCGACCATGGATCCCGCGCGGGCAGAGGAGTTCCTTGGCATCCGCGCAGTCTGTGTCATCCCCGACGACCCTCGGAGCATGGATGCCGCTGCCTACGCCGGGCAGCCGCTGGCGTTGGCCCGCCCCAATCACCCGGCAAGTCACGCGTTCTGGCAACTGGCGGCCGCGATTTCACCGGCCTTCGAGCGGCCGGTGGAGACGCGGATACGTGGCCTCTGGCGCCGCAGCAGGAGCTGACGCGATGCGCAGAGGTCTCGCAGCCCGGCTACGTCTCCAGGAGGAGCCGACGCGGGCCGTCGTCGGCAGCGGCTCAGTCGACTGTGGCGACGCCATTGCGCTGATTCGGGGACAACTCCTCGCAGACTGTCCCGGCCTCATTGACTCGGCACGCAGCGATGCGGGGCAGCGGCAGCGCCTGGCTGATGCCGTCGGCAGGCTGATCATCGAGCGGAACATCACTGCCGGTGACCTGACGCGCGAGGATCTGATCCGGCTGAGTCTCAGCGAAATCGTCGGCTTCGGCCCGCTCGAGCCGCTCCTCGGCGATCCTGGGATCTCCGAGATCATGGTCAACGCGGCCGATGATGTCTGGATCGAGCGTGACGGGGCGCTTGAGCCTACACAAGTCCGCTTTCGCGACGATGCGCAGGTCGTCGATATCATGACCCGGATCGTCGCGCCACTCGGGCGACGGATCGACCAGTCATCGCCGTGCGTCGATGGTCGCCTTCCCGACGGTTCGCGCGTCCACGCGGTGATACCGCCCATTGCCGTTCGCGGGCCGGCCCTGACGATCCGCAGGTTCATCCGGCGGGCGGAGGCGATGGCCGATCTTGTCGGACTTGGCGCCCTGCCCGACGACCTGGCTGCTTTCCTTGGCGGGGCGGTGCGCAGCCACCTTAACATCATCATCTCAGGCGGCACGGCAAGCGGCAAGACGACGACTCTGAACTGCCTCGCGTCGTGCATCGACGCCGGCGAGCGGGTGATCACAATCGAAGATGCCGCCGAACTGCGTCTGCCGTTGCGACACGTGGTCGCCCTTGAGGCCCGGCCACCCAGCATCGAAGGGACGGGTGAGGTACCGATCAGACACCTCGTGCGCAACGCCTTGCGCATGCGGCCGGACCGCATCATCATCGGCGAATGCCGCGGCGCTGAGGCCTTCGATCTTCTGCAAGCGATGAACACGGGGCATGAGGGAGCATTATCGACCGTTCATGCGAACAGCCCCGACGATGCCATCGCCAGGCTGGCCAACATGGTCCTGATGGCCGACGAAGGCCTGCCGTACGAGGCCATCATCCGACAGATCGTCGCCGCGGTCGATCTGGTCGTGCACCAGGCGCGGTTCGCTGACGGCAGTCGTCGCATCACCGCGGTCAGCGCCATGGACAAGCATTGCTCCGGCTCGACCTTTTCCCTGAGACAGTTGTTCAGCAGTCAGGGCGCGGACGAGCTGCACCATCCCGCGGCCAGCTGGAGCGACGCGTCCTGCACCTGGGAGTCGCTGCTCGCATCGCTGGCGATGGCATGCGGGCGTCAGAAGGGGGAGAGACCGTCATGAGCGCGAGCATTCTGATCATTGTGGCGGCGTGCGCAGGCGGGGTGGCGGCTGCGGCCACGGTTGGGGCACTCGCGATCGCGCCGTCCATCGTCTCCGAGACGGGCCTGCGTCGCCTTGGGGTCGTCCAGGCGCGACGGTTCAGGTACTGGCAGATTGCTCTGGCAACGACCCTGTGGGTGGTCGTCATGGCGTGGGCCCGCCTGTATCTGGCAGCCACCTTGCCGCTGGCCCTCTTTGGGGCACGGCGGGTGATCGACCACTCGGCCAGGCTGCGCAGGCAGCGCCTGTTTGAGGAGCAGTTCGAGCAGGCGGCGGCGACTATGGCCAACAGCCTGCGGGCGGGACAGAGTCTGGTTCAGGCCATGACTGCCGCTGGGCGCGAATATGGGGCGCCACTGGGCGACGAGCTGCGGCGGGCACTGCAAGAGTACCATGCTGGGGTGCCCCTGATCGAGGCAATTGAAGGCATCCAGCGCCGTGTTCCCTGTCCGGAGGCAGCCTTCTTCACCCGCGCCCTTGGTCTCCATGGCCTGACCGGTGGCTATATCGCCGGCGTGCTCGGCAATGTGTCGCGGATCATCCGCCAGCGGCGGCTCCTGCGCGGCGAAGTGGCAGCCAAGAGCGGCGAAGCGCGCCTGACGGCCCTGGTGCTGGCGACCCTGCCACTCCTCTTGACAGCATATCTGTATGTAGCCGACCGGGCCATGCTCGCTCCACTGGTATCGACGACACTCGGCCGGGTTGGCCTGGGGTACGCCGTCGTCTCATGGCTGACCGGTGTCTACGTGATCAATCGCATCGCTGCTTCGGTCGGGAGGACATAGATGGATACCATCATGGCTACCGCGATTGTCGCTGCGGTTGGGGCCGGAGCCGTGACGGCACAACTGCTGGCGCCCGCAGAGTTCCGAAGACTCCAGCGCATCGCCGGCCTCGCCGGCTCGCCGACCATGCGACTCGACGAAGCGCCGCCGCGCTTCTCTCCCAGGCGAGGCTTGCTCGCCCGCGGCTTGGCTGCGGGGATTGCTTTCCTGAACGAGCGTGACGAAGATCTTGTGGTCGGCGCCGGCCTTTCCGGCTCGCGCGCCCTGCTCTACCGGCAATGGCGACCGCTGTTGCCAATCTTGGCGGGCTTGCTGACCGTCGCGTTCCGCTGGGGCACGTCAGGAGTGCTGGCGCGTGTTGCCGCGGCCGTCGCGGCAGCGGTTCTCCTGCCGGAGGTCATCCTCCGCATCGTCGCCAGCCGGCGTCGCGAGGCGATGATCCGTGAGTTCCCGGAACTGGTGGATCTGTTGGCAGTGGCAGCGGCCGGCGGCTCATCGCTGGCCGGCGCCCTGAGTGCAGTGGTGACCAGGGCCCCGGGTCCGCTGTCGCTTGAGATGCGACTCGCCGTGCGTGAAGCAGCCGCTGGCACGCCACTGCCGATCGCCCTCCGGCATCTCGCCGGGCGCGTCGCTTTGCCGGCGGTGACGGCCTTCGTGGGCAGCCTCTGTGAAGCAGAGAGCCTCGGCGTGCCCCTGGCCGAGAGCCTCGCGGTGCAATCGGAATCCGCTCGCACTGCGTACCGGCAGCAGGTCGAGGCGAGACTCGGCCAACTGCCGCTCCAGATGACAATCTGTGCGCTGGTTTTTCTCTTCCCGACAGCTTTCATCGTCGTCGCCTTGCCGAACATCATCGCGTTCACCAGCGGACTGTGGTGACGGCGCTGGCACCGTGAGCGACTGCGCAGGAAAGGAGGTGCACGATGAGAACTCCGTTCGCTATCCGCGCGTACCTGGCTGTCACGACGTGGCTGAGACGGGAACGCGGCGCTGCGACGACCGAGTATGCCCTCCTGCTCGCCTTGGTCGTTGTCTTCCTGATCAGCACGCTCGGGCAGCTCGGGCAGGCGCTGAAGAACAAGCTGCTTGACATCATCGGCCAGATCACCGGTGTCAACTAGGCGCATCTGCAGGGCCGAGAGCGGCGCCGCGATGGTCGAGTTCCTGTTCGTGTTCATGCTGGTGGCGCTGCTCTTCTTTGCCATGATCGACTTCGGAATGATGATGAATAGTCGCTTGGTGCTCATGGCGGCTTGCCGCGATGGCGCCCGGCGGGCGGCCATCGAAGGCGGGGCGAGCGCCGCAATCGAGGAGCGGGTCCAGGACCAGATCAGGCTCGGTTTCCTGGACCCGTCCCGGGCGACCGTCGCCATCACGCCGCACACCGCCAATTACGGTACGCCTGTCACCGTCAGCGTCAGCTATCCGTATCGGTTCATCACCCCGCTCATCCGCGGTCTGTTCGGCGGCGAACTGACGCTGAAGGCTTCTGTGACGGTGCGGTCCGAGCACGTCCGGTAGCATCCAGCAGTTGAGGAGGTGGCAGGCACGCTCCAAGCGCTACGCCAGCGCTGCAACGGCGGCGCCAATCGAAGCCGTGCGATCGGGGGCAGCGCGGACACTGGCTCGATTGCGGTCTTGCTGATCCTGAGCCTGCCCGTGCTCCTCCTTCTCGCAGGTCTGGTCATCGATGCAGGCACTCTCTTCTTCGCCAACAGTCTGGCTTACACGGCGGCCGACATGGCGTCACTGGCGGCGGTGCAAGACCTCGACCTGGAGTCGCTCGCCGAGGGGAAGCGCTACATTCTCCCAGAGCCCGCCGCCCGCGACGCCGAGGCCTGGCTGGCGACGAACATCCTGCGCAACTGGCCGGGCCTGAAGGTTGAAGACATCACGGCTGCGGTGACGGTCTACAACCACGAAGAGGGCGCCCCGGGCCGCCACTCTGTGAGCGGCCGCACGCTGACGAACCCGACCGTCTGCGTCGAAGTCAGCTTCCCGGTCAGGCTGCGGTTTGTCTCTGCCATTGTCGGAACCGTGCGCGCCAGGGCCCACGCTGACGCCAGTGTCGTGCCGAAGGACGGGCATTAGTCCACTTGCTGCTCGGAACATACTA
Organism: Chloroflexota bacterium; assembly: GCA_050261235.1. GTDB lineage: Bacteria > Bacillota > Sulfobacillia > JBFLWA01 > JBLNDB01 > JBLNDB01. The sequence continues at coordinate 26,270 of JBLNDB010000024.1, read as the reverse complement.
GAACTTAGGGAATTCGCCAGAACAAGGGCAGGAGTCAAGGACCTGGTATCGAAGCTTACTGGCAAATCTCCCCTGGCGGTGTGTGGGAATGACCCGAAAAGCCTCATGCTGGAACTCCTTTGTCGGCGCAGATGGGATTGCGTACACAGACTCGTTCGACTGCATGGCTGAACTCTCTGGCCTACGAGCAGCATGTCTACAACCGTCCCGTCCTCTATGAGTGCGGCGGGTAGTCGGTTCAGACTTCTGGCGGCGGTACTCGCAGCGGTGCTATCATTGGGTCAGGCAGGGTGCAGAGCATCGTTGCCACCGTCCGAGAAGCTGGCGAGCCTCAGCGAAGACTGGCTTGTGCAGGCTACCGTAGTGATCGTCAAGAACCCGCCCGAAATGGAATCTGGATCGCGGCTCATCTACCAAGTCCTATTGGAGCCCAAGGGCGCGGTCGCCCATCACAGAGTCAAAGCAAGCGTCACTCTTGACAAGTCGCTCGAAGCCTGGGCGCCACCAGACTGGCTGAAGTTTCACGGCGATACGGTGGACCTCGGAGACGGTACTGGCCTCACGGCCCAGAAAATCGGGCACGGACTACATAGCAAAACTTGACGCGATGGCGCAAAGCGCCAAAGACAACCTCATGGCCGCACTGTCCACTCCCGTGATTGTGGACGTATCGTGGGACGGGGGACGCGAGATCCTGAAGATCCCGGGGTCGGATGTTCAGTACAAGGAGTTCGACAGCGAAATCATCCCAGACTAGATCCTGGAGCATCCCGCCGATTGGCGGGGTGCTCTCTTTCCAAGCGTTGCTCCCGCCGCCGGTTTGCAGGGCATGCACTCCGGATGGCCGAGTATGCTGTTGTCTGCAGGCTGTACTCTGGGGTGCCGCGGCCATGCGAAGCAGTCTGCTGGCGTATGCGCGCACCCGCCGGTCTACCCCTCAGAACCGGACTCTTCTCAAGCCACAGGAGCGCACAGAAGGCCGCCCCGTCGGGCGGCCCTCGCTCTTGGCACTATTCGTGGATGACGACCTTCGTGCCCTGCTTGATGTTGTCGTAGATCCACTTGGCATCCTCGACTGTCAGCCGGACGCAGCCATGCGACGCGGGCTGACCGAGCAGGGCGGCTTCCTCCGGGATGATGTTCCTCTCCTTGTCCATCGGCAGCGAGTGGAACAGGTAGACGCCCCAGTCCTTGAACGAGGCCCACCACTTCGCGCCTTCCTGATATTTGTCGCTGAAGAACCAGTCTCCGCGGTTCTGGATCTTGAACTCACCGAGCGGTGTCTCCTTGCCTTTCATGCCCGTCGACGCGACCATCTCGCGCTCCACGGCAGAGCCTCTCATGATATAGACGCGCTGCTTCGTCACGTCGACATCGATCCAGATGACCGAATCCTTGTCGCCGCCATTGTTGCCGATGGCACCGGCCGGCGGCGGTTGCGTGCTGGGTGGTGTGGCGACACCGTTGCCCGGCTCGCCAGCCGGCGGGTTCGCGGCCGGCGGCTGTGCGCCGGGGTCCGGCGTGTTGTCCGCGACTGCGGCCTGACGCGCGCGATTGGTCAGCAGACAGCCGGCGCCGATGCCGAGCACGAGTGCGGCGATGACTGCGATGATGATGACGTTTTTGGCTGTGTTCCGCATCTGCTGCTCCTTTCGCTCTCCTGGCGGTGGAGTGAAGCTACATCTTTCGACATCATAGGCGCGATACCTGCCATTCGGCAAGTCGCAAATGCGGCCAAATGTAGCGAGACCGCCCATTTCTGGGCGGTCTCGCGGCGGTTCGATGACGCTCCCGGAGCGGCGTCCTAGAGCCCGTAGATCGCTGAGAACTTGCTCCGGATGTACTCAAGGTAGGGCTTGGCGCTGAGGTCGGCGCCGGTGGCCATGCGCACCAGCTCGAGCGGCTTGAACTTGGCACCGTGCGCGTGCACGTGCTGGTTCATCCAGTGGAGCAGCGGCGCGAACTCACCCTTGCGGAAGCCGGCCTGCAGGCCGGGTATCTCGCGGCACGCGGCCTGGTACAGCTGGACCATGATGACGTTGCCGAACGTGTAGCTGATGAACGCGGCGCCAAATCCGCCAGACCAGTGGATGTCCTGCAGCACGCCTTCGACTGGGTCAGACGGGACGATGCCGAGGTATTCCTTGTACTTCTCGTTCCAGGCCTGCTCGAGATCGGCGATGGCCAGCCGGCCGGCGAACACTTCCCGCTCCAGCTCGGTGCGGATCATGATGTGGAGATTGTACGTCACCTCGTCGGCTTCGGTGCGGATGAACGACGGATGGACCGCGTTGACGGCGCCGTAGAACGTATCCAGCGACACACCGGCCGTCTGCTCCGGGAAGTAACGCTGCATCGTTGGGTAGAAGAACTCGCAGAACTCGTGCGACCGACCGACGATGTTCTCCCACAGGCGCGACTGCGACTCGTGCATGCCACCCGAGGCGCCCTGGCAGAGGACGCTGCGTTCGAGGTGCTTCGGCAGCCCCTGCTCGTACGTGCCGTGGCCGGCCTCGTGCAGGAAGGCGTAGAACGCCATCGTGAACTCGCGCTCGCGGATGCGCGTGGTGATGCGGACGTCGTCCGGCGAGAACGAGGTGGTGAACGGGTGCACCGAGATGTCGGCACGGCCCCGCTTGTCGAGGTCGAAGCCGATCGCCCGCACCGCCTCGAGGCCGATTTTCCATTGTGCGTCCTTGTCATAGAACTTCCGCGCGACTGTCTCGTCGACCCGGTCGAGTCGCTCACGGATCGCTGCGACGAGCGGAACCAGGGCAGACTTGAGTTCGGCGAACAGGGCGTCGACTTCGGCCAGCGTCACGCCGGGTTCGACCTCGTCGACGAACGCGTTCAGCGGCTGGTCCTGATAGCCGAGCGCCTGGGCCTTGGCCAGCATCGCTCGGTAGACCCGCTCGAGCGCCGGGCGGAAGATGCTGAAGTCCTTTGCTTCGCGGGCTTGGAGCCAGGCGGCGTAGCCATCGTTGGCGGCCAGAGTGATCTCCCGCACCAGGTCGGCCGGCAGCTTGGTCTCTCTCTCGTACTCGCGCCGGGCGATGCGGATCATGCTCGCCTCGTCCGACTCGTAGGGCAGTTCCTTTTCCCAGGCCGCCAGATCGCTCAGCAGTTCGCCGATCTCCGGGCTGGTCGCGCGGGCGTGGGCGAGGTTGCTGAGCGTCGCCAGTTGGTTGCCGCGCGCGGTCATGCCGCCTCGCGGCATGTACACTTGCTGATCCCAGCCGAGCACCCCGGCCGCCCGGATCAGGTCGCTCACCTCAGCCAGACGCGCCACCAGCAGATCGTACTTCTCCTTGTTGGTCAATGGAGGATCCCTCCTTCGTGGTCGTATCGGAGCTATTCTCCGCCCGGCCGGTCATCCCTTCGCGGCTCATCGTATAGCCCCAATATCAGGTTGGGGTGGAACAAGGCAGGGGCCGGCAGCGTAGTAGGCGAATATGGGCTGAGGATCGTCTCACCACCCACAACGCTCACACGATATGCATGAAAGGCGGGAATCAGTTGGCGCGCGACATCAGACGGATCACCACTGAGCAGGAGTTCAAGGAGTTCGCGGTCCCGTACCTCAATGCCTACCCCGGCTCGCAGGCCCAGCCTGACACTGTTGCCAAGCAGTACTTCGAGGTCTCGCATGACCCGGCGAATCACTTCTGGAGCGTTTACGAGGATGGGCAGCTGGTTGGCGGCATGCGGCTGCTCGACTTCGAGATGAACTACTATGGCAAGTTCATCAAGGCCGGCGGCGTCGGCAGCGTGTGGGTCGACTACCTCCACAAGAAGCAGGGCATCGCCAAGGACCTGATCACCTTCTTCCTCGACTACTACGAACGGGCCGGCGCCCACATGGCCCTGCTCTATCCGTTCCGGCCCGACTTCTACCACAAGATGGGATTCGGCTACGGCACGAAGCAGGAGCACTACTCGTTCGCGCCCGCTAGCCTGCCGAAGTACGACGGCGCACACGGAATCGTCTACCTGACCGAGGACGACGCCCAGTTCCTGCAGGATCTCCGCAACCGGGTGGCAGCGGCGCGCCACGGTCACATCAAGATGCACACTGCTGAGCGGATCGGCACGTTCATGAATTTCCCGCCGCGCAAGACGATCGTCGGCTACAAAGAGAACGGCGTGCTGCGCGGCTATATGACCTACGGCTTCAAGCGGTATGACAGCAGCTTCGTCAAGAACGACATGATGATCCGTGACTGGGTCTGTGACGGTCCTGAGACGCTGCTGCGCTTCTGCGGCTTCCTGCGGTCCCAGGCCGACCAGATCCACCGCATCCAGTTCAACACTCAGGACGAGGGGTTCCACTTCCTGCTCGACGATGTCCGCGATGGCAGCGACAACCTGATCCCCTCCGTCTATCACCAGAGCAACACTGCCGGTGTCGGTCTCATGTACCGCATCATCAATTTGCGTGAGTTCCTCAAGGCGACCGCGACCAGTCGGTGCATGAACTATCAGACGCTCGACCTCGTCCTGCACGTCGAGGACAGCTTCCGGCCTGGCAACGCCGGCACTCACTACATCCGCTTCCGCGACGGCATCGCCAGCCTCAGCGACACGCCGCTTAAGGGCATCGAGCTGACGATCGACATCGCCGAATTGTCGTCCCTGTTCATGGGCAGCGTCACCATCAACGCCCTGTATCGGTACGGCCGGGCCAAGATGAGCGCTGCCGACCTGCCATCTCTCACAAAGCTGTTCGCGGCGGAGAAGCCGACCTGTCTGACGGTGTTCTAGAGGCCGTCACCCATGAAGCGAAACCTGCCCTACATCGCAGCTGTCACTGCCGTCATCATCTGGGGTGGCACATTCGTCGCGGCCCGCATCGGACTCAATGAGCTGACGCCATTTCAGTTGGCGACAGCCCGCTTCGTGACGGCGACCGCCGTCTTCCTGCCGATCCTCATCGTGCTCCTGATCAAGGGGCAGCGCCTCGCCCTGCGCGACCTGCCCACCGTCGCACTGCTGGCATTCCTCGGCATCACGACGTACTTCTACATTCAGTTCGCCGGTGTCGGTCTGACCGGACCAAGCAACTCGTCGGTGCTGGTGTCGCTGTCGCCGGTCTGGGTGGCCCTGTTCGGTCACTTCTTCCTCGGTGAGCGGCTCAACGCGCGGGCGTTGCTGGGCATCGTCGTCGGCTGCGCCGGAGCGGCAATCGTCGCCACCCACGGGCGCTTCGGATTCGGCACCTCGCGCAACGATCTCATCGGCTCGGGCCTGATTCTCGTCAACACGCTCGAGTGGGCGACCTACACGGTCGTCGGCCGCCGCGTCGTCAGTCGCTACCAGCCGCTGTTCCTCACAGCCTGCATCGCGGTCACCGGCACGGCCATGCTCATTCCGCTGTCGCTGGTCCTGGGAGCCTTCCCGTCCAGCTGGCGCTTCGCCCCTGCGACCTGGGGCGCGGTCATCTACCTCGGCGCCATCTCGTCCGTTCTCTGCTACAGTGTCTGGTACTTCGCCCTGAAGCACCTCGAGGCGTCGCGCGTGGCGGTGTTCCAATACTTCCAGCCGCTCGTCTCGATCATCGTCGCCTGGGCGCTGCTCCATGAACAGCCGACGCTGTCCCTGATCGTCGGCGGCGCCGCGATCATCGCGGGCGTCGCGATTGTCACCGCGAACCGGGCGCGGGGTGGCCAACGGCAAGTCTGAGGAACTCCATCCCCGAAGGCTCGTCTACATAGACGAGCCTTCGTTGTCTGGCAAGCAGGTTTCTGGAAGTCTTGGCAGGAATTACTCGCCAGACGGCGAACCTCAAATCGGGGGGTAATGTTCCGCATCGACTTCTACCAGTGAGGTGAGCAGCATGCGCACCGTGAACTGGGCTGTCGTCTGGTCAGACGCACAAGAAGTCGACAAGATCGCCGCCGCAACAAGGGGACAGTTGCGCAAGTGGCGTGACGAACTCAACCGCAGTGAAGTCAGACTCCACCTGCCGCTCGACTTCGGGCGTGAAGCTGACCTGGGCGAGGCCCTCAAGGCCCTGAGCCGCAATGAGCTTCTCTCGCGTGTCGATCGTCGCCGTCCGCTCAAACCGTTTGTCGCCATGCTCGAGTCCCACCTCAGCCCGGTGTTCAACACGCCGGCGGTCTACCGCTGCCGCTGGCGCTTCCTCCTCGATTCCGGGCTGCTGTCCAGCGACACCGCGGCCGAACTCGCGGTTCTCCTGCGACTGCCGGAGTTCGAACTGGAGCGCCGCCTGAGTGAGGGCATGTTCCTCCGGCGGGCAGTCGGGCAGTCGGATCCGACCGATGACAAGTACGTCGCAGAAGCCCGCCGCCTCAACCCTGACATCGACCGCCTGCTGCAGACGCACGTCTTTGAGCAGAAGCCGACCATCACCGGTCGGTTTGGCGCGAGCGATTTCCTCGTCTACACGTGCACCGCCGGCCCGCTACCGCCGCTCATCTACTTCCCGGAGGCCGCCCGTGACGGCCTGCCGCACGCCGGTCAGTTCGCCGCCCGCGTCATCGGCAGCGTCAACTATGCATCCAACCCGCCGGCTCCCGGCCTGCCGAACCTGGTGCTGCGCGCCGCGATCCTCTATCTGCCGGTCACGTAGAGGAAAGACTGTCACAGATTGTCTTGCGCGGACGCCAGCGTCCGTGCTATCATGAATCTGAACTGAATATCGCCAGATGAAGATAACGGGAGAGATTCCGCGTCAAACATGACGTGCGCCAGTTCGCGGAGCGCCGAAGGAGCAAGGCCCGGCGGGGCTGAAACTCTCAGGCAAAAGGCACCGTTGTCCGATGGGACTCTGGAGAGTTCGGGCCTGCCCGCTGCGCAGCAGACTGTCGCGCGGCATGCCGGCACTGACACCCAAGGGGTATCCCCGCAAGGGGAATTCTCTCAGGTAAACGGACAGAGGGGGACAGCCGATTTGATTCGGCTTGTTTCCCTCTGTTTTGTTTTCCGCCGTTGCACGCTTTACAGCAGCCAACTCGGCTATGTGCTCCCAGGAGCGCATGCGAGTCTGGCTGCTGCACTAGTCTAGAGAGGAGGTGATAGTATGGACAATCACAATGAGCTGAAGAAGACCCCCCTGTACGATGTCCACGTGCGCTACGGTGGTCGCATCGTCGACTTCGGCGGCTGGGCTCTGCCGGTGCAGTACTCGAGCATCCTCGAGGAGCACAAGGCAGTGCGCGAGCGCGTCGGCCTGTTCGATGTCTCGCACATGGGCGAGATTACCGTCAAGGGCCCCGATGCGCTGGCATATCTGCAAAAGATGTGCTCCCGCGACCTGGCGCCGATGGTCGACGGGCAGATCTACTACACGCATCTGCTCTATCCGAGCGGGGGCACGGTCGACGACCTGATGGTCAACAAGCTCGCCGACGGCGACTACCTACTCGTCGTCAACGCATCCAACACCGACAAGGACTTCGACTGGCTGAAGCAGCACACTGCCGGGTTCAGCGTCGACGTCAAGAACGTGTCGGCTGACTATGCGGAGCTGGCCCTTCAGGGACCGCTGGCCGAGATGACGCTTCAGAAGCTGACCGGCGCCAATCTCGCGGAACTGCGCTACTATCATGTGGCCACCGACGTCGACGTCAACGGAATCACCTGCGTCGTCTCTCGGACCGGCTACACGGGGGAGGACGGATTCGAGATCCTCTGCGCGTCCGCTCAAGGCCCGGCGCTCTGGGAGGCGCTGATGGAGGCTGGCAAGGAGTACGGCATTCTGCCGTGCGGTCTTGGCGCCCGCGACTCGCTCCGATTCGAGGCCAAGATGCCGCTCTATGGTCAGGAACTGGATGCTGAGACGTCGCCGCTCGAGGCGGCGCTCGGACGCTATGTCGATCTCGACAAGCCCGGCTTCCTCGGCCGCGAAGCGCTGCTCGAGCAGAAGGAGCACGGCCTCAAGAAGCGCCTCATCGGCTTTGAGATGATCGATCGCGGCATCCCGCGCCACGGTTACCCGATCTTCGTCGAGGGTCGCGAGGTCGGCGTCGTCACCAGCGGCAGTTTCTCGCCGACGCTTGGCATCAACATCGGCATGGGCTTCGTGCCTCCCGAGTACACCAAGATCGGCACCGAGATCGAGATTGGCGTCCGCGGTCACAATCTCAAGGCCCGCGTGCGAAAGACGCCCTTCTACAAACGGGAAAAATAGGACGCTCCCCAAACTCTCCGAGGAGGGATCTTCATGCACCCGGTAGATCGCAAGTACGCCAAGTCCCATGAGTGGATCAAAGTCGAGGGTAACAAGGCGCTGATCGGCATCACGTCGTTCGCCCAGGAGCACCTTGGAGACGTCGTCTTCGTCGAACTCCCGGCCGTCGGCCGCAAGCTCGCCAAGGGCGAGGCATTCGGCGTCGTCGAGTCGGTCAAGTCGGTTTCTGACATCTATGCGCCGGCCGGCGGTACCGTGACCCGCGTCAACGATCGTCTGAACGGCGAACCGGCTCTGATCAACGCTGATGCGATGGGCGACGGCTGGATCATCGAGATCGAGCTCAGCGACCCGGCAGACCTGAACGACCTGCTCGACGCTGCGGCCTATGAGAAGCATCTCGCGGAAGAGGGCGGACACTGAGCATGAAGTATCTGCCGAATACTGATCGCGACCGCGAGCAGATGCTCCGCGCGATCGGCGTCGGCTCGGTGGCTGATCTGTTCGCCGACGTCCCGGCGCAGGTCCGCTTCAAGGGGCAGCTGAACATTCCCAAGGCCCTCTCCGAGCCCGAGTTGGCCGCTCACATGAAGCGGCTGGCCAGCAAGAACGCCGACGCCTACACCTGCTTCCTTGGTGGCGGCGCTTACGACCACTACATTCCGGCGGTCGTCGATCACGTCATCAGCCGTTCCGAGTTCTACACGGCCTATACTCCGTACCAGCCTGAGATCAGCCAGGGCACGCTCCAGGCCATCTTCGAGTATCAGACGGCCATCTGCGAACTGACCGGCATGGATGTCGCCAACGCGTCCGTCTACGACGGCGCGACCGCGGTCGCCGAGGCGGTCATGATGGCCCACGCGACCAACAACAAGAAGCGTGTCGTGATGGCCCGCAGCGTCCACCCCGATTACCGCCAGACCGTCAGGACCTACGTTGCCGGTCTTGGCCTCGCAGTCGTCGAGGCCGACGTGCACGACGGACTGACCTGTGGCGCCTCGCTTGGCGAGCAGATCGACGACGACACGACCTGCGTCATCGTCCAGAGCCCGAACTTCTTCGGCAACATCGAGGACATGGCGAAGTTCGCCGAGCTGGCGCACGCGCACGGTGCGCTGTTCGTCGCCGTCGTCGACCCGATTTCGCTCGGCCTGCTCAAGGCTCCCGGCCACTACGGCGCGGACATCGTCTGCGGCGAGGGCCAGGCGCTCGGCAACCCGATGGCGTTCGGCGGCCCGTACCTCGGCTTCTTCGCGACCAAGACGGCGCTCGTCCGGCGCATGCCCGGCCGCCTGGTCGGTGAGACTGTCGACAACCGCGGCCAGCGCGGCTTCGTGCTCACCCTCCAGACCCGCGAGCAGCACATCCGCCGCGAGAAGGCGACGTCCAACATCTGCAGCAACGAAGCCCTGTGCGCGCTCGCCGCGCTCGTCTACATGAGCACGATGGGCAGGAAGGGCATGAAGGAAGTCGCTGAACTCAGCGCTGCCAAGGCCCACTACGCCCGCGAGCGGATCGCCAACATCGACGGGTGGAGCGCCGCGTTCACCGCGCCGTTCTTCAAGGAGTTCGTGGTCAAGGCGCCGGTCAACGGCGATGTCGTCCAGAAGCATCTGCTGAGCAAGAAGATGCTTGGCGGTACCGACCTCGGTCGCTGGTATCCCGAACTCAAGAACCATCTGCTGTTCGCCGTTACCGAAAAGAGAAGTCGCGGGGAAATCGACGCCCTTGTGGCGGCGCTGGAGGAGGTGCGCTGATGAAACAACTACAGCCGATCATCTTCGAACTGTCCTCCCCCGGTCGGGAAGCCTACTCGCTGCCTGAGAAGGACGTCCCCGGCTGCGCCAGCGAGTGCATCCCGGCGCAGTTCCTGCGCGACCAGGCCCCGGCTCTGCCTGAGGTCAGTGAGGTCGACGTCATACGTCACTTCACCAACCTTTCGGCGCTGAACCATGGAGTGGACACCGGCTTCTACCCGCTCGGCTCCTGCACGATGAAGTACAACCCGAAGATCAATGAAGACGTCTCCCGGCTCGGCGGGTTCGCGAACATCCACCCGCTGGCGCCGGAGGAGGCGTCCCAGGGTGCGCTGCAGCTGATGTACGAGATGCAGCAGTACCTGGCCGAAATCGGCGGCATGGATGCGATCACGCTCCAGCCGGCGGCCGGCGCTCACGGCGAACTGACCGGTCTGATGCTGATCCGCGCCTATCACCTGAAGCGCGGCGACGCCAAGCGGACCAAGGTCATCGTCCCTGACTCGGCCCATGGCACCAACCCGGCGTCGGCGGCGGTCAACGGGCTGGAGATCGTCCAGGTCAAGTCGAACGAGCGCGGCGGCGTCGACATCGAGGCCCTGAAGGCGGCCCTCAGCGACGAAGTCGCCTGCCTTATGCTGACCAACCCGAACACGCTCGGCCTGTTCGACGAGAACATCCACGTCATCGCGGCGCTCGTCCATGAGGCCGGCGGTCTCCTGTACTACGACGGCGCCAACGCCAACGCCATCATGGGCATTGCCCGACCTGGCGACGCTGGCTTCGACGTCGTGCACTTCAACCTCCACAAGACCTTCGCCACGCCGCACGGCGGCGGCGGCCCGGGCAGCGGTCCGGTGGGCTGCAAGCAGGCCCTCGCGCCGTTCCTGCCGGTGCCGGTCGTCTGTGAGGAGAACGGCCGCTACTATCTCGACTACGACCGACCTGACACCATCGGTCGGGTCAAGTCGTTCTACTCCAACTTCGACGTCGTGGTCAAGGCCTATGCCTACATCCGCGAGATGGGTCCCGACGGTCTCAGGCACGCCAGCGAGGACGCGGTTCTCAACGCCAACTACCTCGCGGCGCGCCTGAAGGAGAAGTACCACCTCGTCATCGATCGCCTTTGCAAGCATGAGTTCGTCCTGTCGGCGGACTGGCAGAAGAAGGCGACCGGCGTCAAGACGCTCGACATCGCCAAGCGGTTGCTGGACTTCGGCTATCATCCGCCGACGATCTACTTCCCGCTGATCGTTGACGAGTGTCTGATGATCGAACCGACCGAGACCGAGTCCCGCGAGACGCTCGATGTCTTCGTCGAGGCGATGAACGCCATCGCCGACGAAGCGATGACGGACCCGGACAAGGTCAAGACTGCGCCTCACAACACGGTCGTCGGGCGACTCGATGAGTCGCGCGCGGCCAGGCAGCCGGTACTCCGCTGGCAGCCGAAGGCTGAGTAGCAGTGATGCGCCTGAACCTTGAGGCTGATCTCGCTGCGGCGACGGACATCGCGCGGGCCAATTTCGGCTCCGTGGTCGAGTTCGCGCAGCCGCACGACACCGGCGAGATCAGCCTCACCGGCCAGGCCTGCGCGCTCAACTGCGCCCACTGTGGCCGCCATTACCTCAAGGCGATGGGCGACCTCAGCCGGGCCGAGCGTGAGGTCGGGGCCAAGCAGAAGACGAGCTTCCTCGTCAGCGGCGGCTGTGATGCCGAGGGCAAGGTGCCGTTTCGCGGCTATGCGGATGAACTCCGCAACCTGCGCGAGCGCGGCGCCAGACTCAACTTTCACGCCGGCCTGGTAGACGAGCACGACGCCCGGCTGCTGGGAGGGCTGGCGGACGTCGTCTCCTTCGATTTCACCGTCGACGCCGAGACAATCCGCGAAGTGTACGGGTTGCCGTTCGACGGCAGCGACTACGAGCGATCCTATGGCTATCTGCGGCGCCACACGCGCGTCGTGCCGCATATCTGCATCGGCCTGCTGGGCGGCAAGATCGCCGGCGAACGAGCGGCGGTGGAGCGGCTGGCGGCGCTGGGCGCTGATGCTGTTTCGTTCATCGTCTTTCGCCCGACCCCGGGCACCGTCTACGCCGACCGTGAGCCGCCAACGCCGGAGGAAGTGGCTGCCGTCATTGCCGAGGCCCGCATCCTGATGCCGCAGACGCCGCTCTATCTCGGCTGCATGCGGCCAGGCGGCGAGCACCGCGCAGCGACGGACAAGCTGGCGCTGCGAGCCGGCATCCAGCGGTTGGTGCAGCCCAGCCGCGGCGCGGCTGAAGCTGCGGCAGCGCTCGGGCTCACCGTGCGCGCGACAAGGGAGTGCTGTTCGTTATGATGCGCGTCTCCGCAGGCACCGCGGCCGTGCTCGGCCTCAACGAGATCAAGCTCGCCGCCGCGCCGACCACCGCCTATCTGATGACCGGTGAGGGCTGTGCCTATGACTGCGCCTTCTGCACGCAGGCGCGCTCCGCCAGCGCGCAACGCGGCGCGCTCTCGCGCGTCATCTGGCCCGAGTATGAAGTCGACAATGTTGCCGAGCGGCTCGCTCACGCCGCCGAGACCGGCGAACTGGAGCGAGTCTGTCTCCAAGTCGTCCAGGGTCAGGGCTGGCGCGACGATGTCGCCGGCTTGGTCAAAGCCGTCCGCGGCCGCGGCCTGCCGGTGTCGGTGTCCGTGCACCTGGCGCGGCCGGAGGACGTGGTCGAGCTCTCCGCGATGGGCGTCGACCGGGTGTCGATCCCCATTGATGCCGCCACCCCGGAGCTGTACGCGCAGATCAAGGGGCGGCCCTGGGAGCCGACCTGGCGCGCCCTCGTCAAAGCGGCCGAGTTGCTCCCAGGGCGCGTCGGCACGCATCTGATCGTCGGCCTCGGCGAGACTGAGGCGGAGATGGTGCGGCTGATGAGCGAACTGCAGAAGCATGATGTCAATATCGGCCTGTTTGCGTTCACACCGGTGCGCGGCACCCGCATGGCCGCGGGCAGCCCGCCGCCGATGCCGGTCTACCGGCGCATCCAGACCGCACACTATCTCATCCGGCGCGGTGTTGTCACCGCCGCCGACATGACCTTCGCGGCGGACGGGACGATCGTCGACTTCGGCATCGCTCCGGCGACGCTGCGCGCGTTCCTCTCAGGCGAACCCGTCTCCGTCCGCGACCGCGCGTTCGCGCCGGACGAGCCCGGAGCGGCTTTCCGGACCAGCGGCTGCGACGGCTGCAACCGTCCTTACTACAACGAGCGCCCGGGCAGCGAGGAGTACAACTATCCAGCGGCCCTCAGCCCCCGTCAGTTGTCCCGTTGTCTTGCTGAGCTCGGGCTGACGCCGGCGGTGGCCAGCGAAGCCGGGGGTGACGGCGAGTGAGCCAGACCTGGCGGTTGCTGCCCCTCGAAACGATGGGCCCCGCCGAGAACATGGCGGTCGACGAGGCGATCATGATCGCCCACCGCGCTGGCCGCGTGCCGCCGACTCTGCGCTTCTACGCTTGGAACCCGCCAACGCTGTCGCTCGGCTATTCCCAGAGCTTCGCCCGCGAGGTCGACCGCGACGCCTGCGAGCGGCACGGGGTGGCCTGGGTGCGGCGCCCGACCGGCGGCCGGGCGGTCCTGCATCACCGCGAACTCACTTACAGCGTCGTGGTCTCGGAGGCGCTGCTGCCCGGCGGCATCCTGCCGACCTACCTGAAAATCAGCTCCGGCCTGCTGCGCGGTCTTCGGGCGTGCGGCGTCGACGCCGCGCTCACCGCGCCCGGCCTCAAGGAGCACGACCTCACCGCCGCCTGCTTCGATGCGCCGTCCGCGTATGAACTGACGGTGGACGGTCGCAAGCTGGTCGGCAGCGCTCAGGTCCGACGCGACGGCGTCATTCTCCAGCACGGTTCGATTCTTACCGACTTCGATGCCGATCTGCTGGCAAGCGTGCTGCGGGTCCGCGATGAGGAGTCACGGCCGCGCCTGGCCCGCGTTCTCGAATCGCGCGCCATCAGCCTGCGCCATGTCCTTGGCCATGAGCCGGAGTGGGGAGCGCTGGCAGACGCGATTGCGGCCGGAGTAGCCGCCGAGATGGACCTCGAACTTGTTCCCGGCGCGCTCACGGCTGAAGAGGGGGAACTGGCGCGGGAGCTGGCACGGGACAAGTACGGTACGGCTGCCTGGAACGAGATGCGATAGGGGGTTTTCGGACGTGGATGGATTCGATGTCATAGTCATCGGCGGCGGACCGGGAGGCTACGTCGCCGCGATCCGAGCCGCGCAGCGCGGCCTCAAGGTCGGGCTGGTCGAGCGTGACGAGTTCGGCGGCACCTGTCTGAACCGCGGCTGCATCCCCACCAAGGCGCTCGTTCGCAGCGCCGAAGTACTCGCCACGGTCAGGCGCGCGGCCGAGTTCGGCGTCCGCATTGACGGCCAGCCGACGCTCGATTGGGCGGCCGTTCAGAGCCGCAAGAACGGGATTGTGAAGCAACTGACCGGCGGCATCGGTCAGTTGCTCAAGGCCTACGGCGTCGATATCATGCGCGGCGAGGCAGCGGTGCCGCAGCCGGGCATCGTGCAGATCGGCGCTCTGCGCTACGAGACCAGGAACATCGTCCTTGCCACCGGCTCGAAGTCGGCCATCATCCCGCTGCCGCCCGACGCTCTCGCTTGCACGATCAACAGCGACCAGGCGCTGGCGCTGGAAGCGCTCCCGGCTTCGCTGGCGGTTATCGGCGGCGGCGTCATCGGCATGGAGTTCGCCTCGATCTTCGCCAACCTCGGCGTCAAGGTCACGGTCGTCGAACGCCTGCCGCAGATCGTCCCGAACCTGGATCCGGAACTGGCGCAGCGCCTTGGCCTGTCACTGAAGCGCCTCGGCGTGACAATCCACACCGGCGCCACCGTGACCGGTGTCAAGGCCGACGGTGCGGCTCGCATCGTCGAGGCCACAGCCGCTGATGGTTCGGTCCTGTCGGTCGCCGTCGACATGGTGCTGCTCTCCGTCGGGCGCGTGCCCGAGTTCGGCGGCATCGACCTCGCAGCCCTCGGCGTCGAGCACGACCGGCGGGGAATCAAGGTGAACGATCGGATGCAGACCAATATTCCCGGCATCTACGCCATCGGTGACGTGGTCGGCAAGACCCAGCTCGCCTATGGCGCCTCAGCCGAAGGCATCGTTGCCGCCGATGTGATCGCCGGCGCCGATGCCCGCATCGATTATGACGTCGTGCCGCGCTGCGTCTTCACCCATCCCGAGATGGCCGGTGTCGGCCTGACCGAGCAGGAGTGCCGCGACCGCGGCATCGCCCACAAGGTCGGCAAGTTCAACTTCGCCGCCAACGGCCGGGCGCAGATCATCGGCGAGACCGAAGGCCTCGTCAAGGTCATCGGCGACGAGAACGGCAAGCTCCTCGGCGTCCACATCATCGGCCCGGCGGCCGGCGATCTGATCCACGAGGCGGCGCAGGCCCTGGCCGCCGGCGCGCCGGTCGAGCGGCTCGCCGATGCGATGCTGCACATCCATCCGACGCTGGCGGAGACGATGATGGAGGCCGCTCACAACGTGTACGGGAACGCGATTCACATGGCGCCGCGGAGAAGGTAGGCGAGCGGACTACCCCCCCATGGCAGAGGCCAGCGGGAAGGGTCGGACTCCATGGGACAGGCGCCGTGCTCCATCGATGACAGCGGATGCACGGCACCTGTCCAATTCCGTCCGACCCATCCACGCTGGCCTCACCATGCGGTCAGTCCGCTCGCCTACCTGTCCGCGGCGGAAGTGGGGCCCCATGGTCCTCACCCATGCAGGCGATCCGCTTGCCTGCCTGTCCGCGGCGGCGGGGGACGTGCCCCACAGCTCTGCGTCGCGCCGCCGTTACTTGCTCTCACCCTCGGCCGCAAGCTCCACCACCCGGTAGTGCTCCGGATCGGTCAGCCAGATGTGTCCGTCGTGATCGACGGCCATGTCGGAAGGCAGGCCGACCTCCGGCGGCAGCCGGTACTGGGCTTCGAGCTGCCCGTCGGCGGTGAAGACGACGACGCGGCGGGCGAAGGCCGACATCCGCCCCGTGACAAGGTAGAAGCGGCCGTGCGCGTCGGTGGTCATGCCGCGAATCAGCCGCGTCCAGTCGGGCGGCGAACCGTTCGGCTCGCGGGGCAGGACGCCGGCGCGCCGCAGTTGGGCCTCGATGTCAGCCGTGCTGTCCGGCAGGTAATGCTGCCATGGATAGGCGTGACCGCCGCTGTCGACCGTCCAGCCGCCACCGGCGTACGTCAGCGTGCGCTCGCCCCAGCCGGCGTGGATGAGCGGCGTGCCGCCGTAATCGGCGCCGGTCCCGGGTTCGATCCACCACGCCGTGTAGGCGAGCGCCTCCGACAGACTTGGCGGGACGCAGTAATCGACTCCCGCGGCCAGCGCGATGATCCGAGCCGCCCTCGGCCCCAGCGTGGCGACCCAGGTCTCACCGCTGTTGTCAGCAAGGACATCGATTGCCATCTCGCCCGCCGCGAGGGGTACCTGCCGCACCTCCGCGACGCTGCCGCCCGACCAGACCTGGGTGTCCCCACGCAGCCAGTCGAGGACGGCAACGCAGTCCGGTCGGTTCGGATCAACGGCCAGGGCAAGCGGTTCGCGGAACGTGCCAGGCGCTGGCGGCGCCGCGTCGACCGCCATCAGGCCGCTGCCCCAGACAGGGCCGCGCCAGAGCTGGCGGCCGTCGACCACCAGCACCTCATCGCCGTAGCAAGCGAGGCCGCAGGCATCGACGTCGGGGATGGCGGCGCGCAGGGGCCTCCGTGACGGCGACCGGGTCGCCGGCGTCGAGCCGCGCGTGTGGCCAAAGCCGGCTTCGTCGACGGCGACGAGCACGAACCTGTCGCCTCCCGTCGCTGCCTCGCGAACGAGGAGGAAGACCAGCCCGTCCCGGCTGACCGCCATGGCCGCGACCCGCCTGTTGGCCGTGCACCTCGGCGCGTAGTCGCACGAGACCGTCTGCAGCGATCCGGCGCCGCCGGTCGGTGTGTACTGGCAGAGGGTGCCGATGACGCTGTCAGCGACGGCAGTCGGGACGAAGCCAGCGACCGGCGTCGTGATGCGGACGAAGCCGTTCATCGCCGCACTCCCATCCTGAACCGAGACGACAGCGCCCCGCTCGAGAGCGCCGAGCCGCTCAGCGCCGTAGCTCGGCGCAGCGTAGATCGCCGACCGTTGCGTCAGGCGGAGTTGCTCCGGGCCGGCTGCCCCGAGAAAGGCGCAGATACGGCCATTGTTGGGGTTCCAGGCGAGCGCCAGCGGGGCGGCAGGTGCGGTCCAGTTCGCTCCCAACTTGCCGTCGGCAGCGTAGCGACGGATGGTGTTGCCGACTGATACGTACAGGTAGCCGTCTTGCCCCACCGCCAGCGGGCCGCCGGCCGGCAGCGTCGACGACACGACATAGGCGCCGCTGTCCTCGCGGGCGAACAGTTGGACCCTGTCGGCCCGCGTGCGCACCGCCAGGCTGCTGTCCGGCAGCAAGCCGAACTCGTGCGGTGAACCGGAGAACTGGCCGGCGAGCGGGGAAGACGCGGCCACAGCACGGGCGGCGTCGAGCCTGACCAGCTCGACCTGACCGTCTGCCCGCATCGCCAGCAGCATTGCCCCTTCGCGGGTCGACGCCACGGCCAGCGGGCGGTCGATGAAGTCCGTATCACGGGCGCCGATGGCACTGATGATCCGCAATTGCGCCGGCTGTCGACTGCAGCCCGCGAGCGCAGCGGCTGTCAAGGCAGCGCTGAGCAGCATCCCGATGACAACCACCGCCACCGGTCGGGGCAGGGAGCTGAGCGCACGCTCGTTCCGCACTGCGGAACCTCCCTCGTCGGCATAGGATCGAGCCGGGTCATCCGGTTGCCTACTTCGCTGGTCGCCGGCGCCGGCCCTCTGGAGCAGGGACAGAGATGATAGTCAGAAACGGCGCCGTTTCGACATGGACAGGCGCCAATGCCCGGCCGGTTGCGCGCAGTGCGAAAAGGGTGGCTCCCCGCCCCGGGGAGCCACCCTTGAAGTTTCACAGCTGTGAGTGCCTCGGACTACTGAGCCCGCTGGAGGTACGAGCCGGTGCGGGTGTCGATGACGACGCGCTCGCCCTGCTGGACGAACAGCGGAACCTTGACTACCGCGCCGGTCTCGAGCTTGGCCGGCTTGGTGCCGCCGGTGGCGGTGTCGCCGCGGACGCCCGGGTCGGTCTCGACGATTTCGAGGACGACGGTGTTCGGCAACTGGACGCCAAGCACCTGGCCGTTGAACGACTGAACGAGGCAGACAGCATTCTCCTTGAGGTAGAGGACGCCGTCGCCGAGCGCCTCCTTGTTCAGGGTCAGCTGCTCGTAGGTCTCGTTGTCCATGAACGTGTACATGTCGCCGTCGTTGTAAAGGTACTGCATTTCCCGCGTCTCGAGGTGGGCGCGCGGCAGCTTCTCGCCGGCGTCGAAGGTCCGCTCGAGGACGGACCCGTTGCGGAGATTGCGGATCTTGGCGCGGACGAACGGCGAGCCCTTGCCCGGCTTGACGTGCTGGAATTCGACCACCTGCCAGATGTCGCCGTCAAGCTCGATTGTCGCACCGGTCTTGAAATCGTTGGTTGAAATCACTCAGCCCGACCTCCTTAGCCCGTATTAGCCTGTCCTGCTGCCCGGAAAGTTATAGGACAATCAGTTCCTTGGTCGACTTGGTCAGCCGCTCGCACCCATCGGGCAGTACGACGACCGTGTCTTCTATGCGCACCCCGCCCCAGTCCGGGATGTAGATGCCAGGTTCGATGGTGACGATCATGTTAGGCTCGAGCACCCCGTCGGCTGTCGGCGAACTGCGGGGCAGTTCGTGGACTTCCCGCCCGACGCCGTGGCCGAGGGAGTGGCCGAAGTTCTCGCCATAGCCGGCCTCAGTGATGATGTCGCGTGCCACGGCGTCCAGCTCGCGGCCGCTGATTCCGGCGCGACAGGCCTTGAGGGCCGCCAACTGCGCATCGAGGACGATCCTGTAGATCTCCCGCTGCTTGTCGCTGATATTGCCGATACCGACCGTGCGCGTGATGTCGGAGCAGTAGCCCTCATAGACGCAACCGAAGTCCATCGTAATCAGGTCGCCGTCCTGCAGGACGCGCCCGGTCGCCTCGGCGTGCGGCAGCGACCCGCGCGGGCCGGAGGCCGGGATGACGTCGAAGGCCAGCTTTTCGGCGCCGTTCTTGCGCATGAAGAACTCGAGTTCCAGCGCTACGTCGCGCTCAGTGACCCCCGCCTTGATATACTTGAGGATGTGGATGTAGGCGGCATCGGCAATCGCGGCAGCCCGGCGCATCTTGTCCAGCTCGTCGGCATCCTTGTACTGCCGCAGGCCTTCAATCAGCCCGCTGGTCGGAACCAACTCGACGCCGCTGAAGGCGGTGCGATAACCTTCGTAGCTGCCGACCGTGACGTGATCCTGCTCGTAGCCGAGTTGCTTGATGCCGTGTTCGGCGAGGGCTTCCTGAATCGACTTCGACATCGGCGTGGCGTGCCTGATGACCTTGTACTCGGGCGCCTGGGCCGTGGCCCGCTCGATGTAGCGGAAGTCCGTGAACAGGAGCGCGGTGTCCTGCGAAATCAGCAGCACGCCGGCGGACCCGTTGAAGCCAGACATATAGGCGCGGTTCAACGGATTGGTCACCAGCATCGCTTCGAGACCTTGTTCGCTAAGGCGGGAGCGGAGCTTCGACAGCCGGGTAGCCATGATGGGAATCACGCCTCCTTGGGGCCTTGACAGGAATTTAGAATCGAGACGAGCCCGAGCAGGGCCAGCCGGTAGCCATCGGCACCGAGGCCGGCGATGACACCGCTCACCACCGGCGCGACGACCAGCTGCCGGCGGAACTCCTCGCGCGCATGGACGTTGCTCAGGTGGACCTCGATCGTCGGCAGGCCAGCGGCGGCGATTGCGTCACGGATGGCGACGCTGTAATGCGAATAGGCGGCCGGGTTGATGATGATGCCATCGAACTGCCCGGGAGCCTCGCTGACGCGGTCGACGATCTCGCCCTCGTGATTGCTCTGGAAGAAACTCACCGCGACGCCCAGTCGCTCGGCTTCCCGCGCGATGCCCGCGTTGATCTCGGCCAGAGTAGTCCGCCCGTAGACGGCTGGTTCGCGCCGGCCCAACTGGGCGAGGTTCGGTCCGTGAATAATCAGAATGTTCGCCACGCCAGCGCTTTCCTCCTATCGGTCGGATTTCCCCATACATATTACCATATCAGCCTGCGCCTGAACAACACTGCGCGCTTTGCGGGCTAACCGGCCGTCAGCGGAAACATACTATCAGGGTACTTGCACTGACAAGGAGGGGTAGAGTGAAACGCAAACAGCTGCGAGAGCGTGTCGCGTACCTTCAGGGACTGGCCAAGGGCTTGCGGACGGACAAGGGCGGTCGCGAGGCGGAGATCCTCGTCGAGGTGCTTGACGTGATGGGTTCGGTCGTGCACGGCATCGACCGCCTTCGGTCGCAGCAACAGGAGCTCGGTGAGTACCTTGACGCGGTCGACCAGGACCTCGCCGATCTGGAGGAGGACATCGAGAACAGCGTCCAGATCTTTGGCGAGCCTGGCGGCACCGTCGTCGCCAAAGCCGGGACAACCACCGTCGAGGCTGCCACGCAGCCGGGACCGGGGCGCTTCGTCGCCACCGATTGTCCAAACTGCGGTCAGACCGTCTACTTCGACGAGGACTACCTCGACGACGATCAGCTGGAGATCACTTGCCCCGACTGCGGCGAGATGGTCTGGGACACCGACGAGGAGTACGAGATCTCGGACATCGACGAGGCTCCGGGCGAGACCAGCGGCACCAAGCCGCGACGAGCGCACGTCGTCGACTCGGATGACCCGGTCCGTGAATCGTGGCAGGAATAGCGTTCAGTTGACTAGCCGCCCCGGGGTGCCCGCCCCGGGGCTCTTGTATGCCCATCTGACGCCATTTGGACGAACTGGCATGACTGTCTGAACCGCGACTGGCATAATCGACTGTCACCCCCAATATGTATCGAGAGAAAGGTGGGACGGGCAGATGGAGACCTGGGAACAGCGCACGCTGCAAGCAATCAGACGCGACATCCTGCCGTTCCTGCCTGACCCGGTGCGGCGGGTTCTGGCAGCGCTGCCGGTAGCGGCGCTGGCGGCGCTGGAAGAGGTGCGCCTGCGCCAGGACCGCCCGCTCGTGCTGGTTCTGCACGACCGTGACATGGTCACCGGCTGCGTGGTCACCGGCGACGACATGCAACGGGCCCTGCAGATGATGTCGCAGAGTTCGGTCTATGCCCTCGAAGAGGAGTTGCGGCAGGGCTACCTCACGCTGACCGGCGGCCATCGCGTCGGCCTCGTCGGCCGCGCTGTCGTCGAGCACGGTCGGATCAGAACAATCAAGAACATCTCCGGACTGAATGTCCGCGTCTCACGCGAACTGCCAGGAGTTGCCGACGGAGTACTGCCCGCCCTGATTGCGCCGGCGGCTGGCAGCGGTGACATCCTCAGCGCGCTGGTCGTTGGCCCGCCGCGCGCCGGCAAGACGACACTCCTGCGGGACATTTGCCGGCGGTTGGCTGACGGCGCGCGCGAATGGGGATTGCCGGGGCTCAAAGTCGGCCTTGTCGACGAGCGGTCAGAGATTGCCGGCTGTTACCAGGGTGTGCCGCAGCGCGACGTCGGGCTGCGCACCGATGTCCTCGACGCCTGCCCGAAAGCTGAAGGCATCATGATCCTGATTCGCGGCATGTCGCCCGATGTCGTCGTCACCGACGAACTCGGGCGGGATGAAGACGCCGCGGCGGTCGAGGAAGCCGCGAACGCCGGCGTTGCGGTGATCGCTTCCGCCCATGGTCGCGGCGCCGACGATCTGGCGCGACGGCCGTCGCTCCGGCAGCTGGTGGCGACCGGAGTGTTTCACCGGCTGGTCTTTCTCGACCGCAGTCGGGGGCCGGGAACCATAGCCGGCATCACCGACGAGCGCGGGACCCCGCTTGCCTGTGCGCCACGTACGTGCACTGCGCGTGACAGTGAGGTGATTTCCGGTGTTGCTTCTCAAACTGCTCGGTAGCGGTCTCCTGGTTCTCGCCACGACGGCTTTCGGCATGGCCGTCGCGGCCAACTACGCCCGCCGCCCGGCCGAACTCCGGCTCTGCGTGACCGGCCTCGAACTGCTCGAGACGCAGATCGGCTACACGTCGACGCCACTGCCGGAGGCCCTGCCGCGCGTCGCGGCAGCGCTGCACGGCCCGGTCTCGCGGCTGTTCAGCCTGACCGCGCGGGCGCTGGCTTCCGGACGGGGGTTCACTGCCGGCGAAGCCTGGCTGATGGCGATCGACCGCATCTGGGACCGCTCGGCCATGAACGACGCCGACCGCGAGCTGCTGGCGGCGCTCGGTCCGCACCTCGGCGCTTCGGACCGCGAGGACCAGGTCAAGCACCTCGCCCTGGCGCGGCAGCGGCTGGCTGCGGCCGGTTCCGAGGCAGAGGCGGTCGCCGCGCGCGAGGGCAGATTGTGGCGCAATCTGGGCGTCCTGGCCGGGGCTGCCGTCGCGCTGGTACTCATCTAGCCGGCGCTCATTCGGCCGGTGCGTTTCCAACGCCAAGACGAAAGGGGATCGCCGTCAACATGGCAGGCGTCGAGCTGGTGTTCAAGATTGCAGGTGTCGGCATCATCATCAGCGTCATCCACACCGTGCTGAAGCAGGCTGGCAAGGACGAGCAGGCCTATTTCGCCACCCTCGCCGGCGTGGCGGTAGTGCTGTACTGGGTGGTTCAGGTCATCTCCGACCTGTTCCGCACAGTGCGGACGCTGTTCCAGCTCTAGGCGGCCATGGACATCCTCCAGATCGTCGGTTTCTGCATCGTCGCGGCGGTGCTGTTGCTGGTCATCCGTCGCGACCGACCGGAGATCGCCGTTCAGATCGGCCTGGTCGTCGCCGCCATCGTCTTTCTGATGATCGCCGAGCGGTTGCTCGGCACGCTCACGGTGCTGCGCGACCTGGCTGTGCGGGCGAACGTCAACCTCGTCTACCTGAACGTCGTCCTCAAGATCATCGGCGTCGCCTACGTCGCCGAATTCGGCGCCCAGATCTGCCGCGACGCCAATGAGAGCGCCATTGCCGGCAAGGTCGAGCTGGCCGGCAAGGTGATTATCATGGCGCTCGCCGTGCCGGTCGTGGTCGCCGTCATGGAGGCCATCATCAAGCTGTTGCCGAGTTAGGGGGGACTCGCGTGCGCCGCCACTCGTTCGCCGCGCTGGCGACTGCTGCACTCCTGCTGGCCTTGCTCATGGCGGGCCCGGCGCACGCGGCGGCGGCCGGTGCACCGCCGGGAGCCGCGCCGAGCGCTGAAACGCCCGCCGGGATGGCCTCCGAACAGCTCTCCGGTCTCAGCACGGCTGAGCTCGAGGCCTTCATCGCCGACCTCAACCGTGACACTCAAGGTCTGTTGCCGGAGTTCAGTCTCCGGGACATTCTCGCCGGGCTGACCGGCGACGGGTTCCGGGCCAATGCGCAGGCTTTGCTGCAGGGCATCGTCAGGCTGTTTTGTCGCGAGATCCTGGCCAACACCGGCCTGCTCGGCAAGCTGATCGCACTCGCCGTCCTCTGCGCCCTGCTGCAGAACCTGCACAGCGCGTTCGAGGGCGAGACTGTCGGCAAGGTCGCGTACGCCGTCTGTTATCTGGTCCTGGCAACCCTGGCGATCGGCGCCTTCGCCATCTCGATGAACGCCGGGCGGGCCGTGATCACCAGCCTGGTCAGGTTCATGCAGATCATCACGCCGCTCCTCCTGACCCTGCTGGCGGCGATGGGCGGCATCACCTCGGCGCCGCTGTTCCACGGCATCGTCGTCCTGATCATCAACATCGTCGCCGTGGCGGTCCGGGACGTCATCCTGCCGCTGCTGCTGGTCGCTGCGATCATCGAGGCCATCAGCAACTTCGCGGAGGGATGGAAGCTGTCGCATCTCTCGGGATTCATCCGCCAGGCGGCGGGCGTGGCCCTCGGCGTCCTGCTGTGCACGTTCGTCGGCATCATGCTGGTCAACGGCGCCGTGGGTTCGGTCGGCGACGGGGTCGCCCTGCGGACGGCCAAGTTCATGGCGAACACGTTCGTCCCGGTCGTCGGCAAGATGTTCTCCGACTCGGCCGAGTTGGTCATCGGCGGCTCGTTGATCCTCAAGAACGCGGTCGGCATCGCCGGGACAGTGGCCATCTTCCTCGTCTGCGCCTTTCCGCTGCTGAAGATGATCGCCATGGTCCTGATCTTCCGCTTCGCCGCCGCCCTTGTCCAGCCGGTCAACCCCGGACGGATCAGCGAGTGCCTGAACGGCCTGGCCGGCTCGCTCGCGCTCGTCTGCACGGCGGTGGGCGCCGTTGCGATGATGTTCTTCTTCAGCACTGCGATCATCGTCGCCGCCGGCAACTTCATGACGATGATCCGCTGACGCGCCCTTCACGTTGATGCGAGGTGGTGCCGGTGTCGCTGATCGCCTGGATCAAACAGTGGGTAGGCAACGTTGTCGCCCTCGTCTTTCTGGCGATGCTGCTTGAGCTGCTCCTGCCCCGCGGCAATATGCAGCGTTTCGTTCGCGTCGTGATGGGACTCTTGGTCATGCTGGCAGTGCTCCAGCCGGTGTTCGGGCTGGTCGCGAACGGCCTCGGTCTCGCCGGAATCGGCGCGGCGGTCGGCGGTGCCTCGCTCGACATCGACCGGATTCTTGCCGACGCCGAGCGCTTGCGGCAGCAGAACAGCGATCTGACCATGGCGGCCTATCGGCGTCAGATCGAGCGGGACATGGAGTTGCGGCTGGCGCGACTGCCAGGCGTAACGGCGGTCAGCTGCAGCGTCGATATCGTCACCGACCGCGGGAGCGCGGACTACAAGGCCATCGCAGCCGTGACCGTGACCCTGGTGCCCGGCGACGACGCCGGATCAGGCCCCTCCAGTGGGCCGATCGCGCCGATCGCACCGGTGACCATCGGCCAGCCGCAGGCCAAGCCGCCGCCCGAGATCTCCGCCGAGTTGCGCGGGTTGGTCGAGCGGACGCTGATTGTCGACTACGGGCTGACCGCGGAACAGATTACTGTCACCGCCGGTGACAGTCAGGAGGATTGATCATGGCGGGCAAGCGGACGATTTTCAACTTGAAGGCGCCCCAGCTGAAGAGTTCGGTCTGGCTGCTCTTTCTGGCCGTCGCCGGCGTGACGCTGATCCTGCTCGGCAGCTTGGTCGGGCGCGCCGGCCGGCAGCCGTCCGGCAACGCGCTCGCGGTCAGCGACACGGTCGACGTTGCGGCGCCGCTGAGGCAGTCGACCGGCGGCAACGCCACCCTGAGCGCGCTCGAACGCGAGTTGGCGGGCGAACTTGAGCGGATCCTGTCGCGGGTAACCGGCGCCGGGCGCGTGACGGCGAGCGTCTCGCTGACAGCCAGCCCGCGCCTGGAGTACAGTGCGAACGTCCAGACGACCGAGCGCACGACCGAGGAGACCGACAAGCAGGGCGGCACCCGGACAATCAGCGAGAAGACAGTCAACTCGCAGCCGGTCATCCTGCGCGGCAGTGGCGCCGGCGACGACCAGCTGTCGGTCGTGTCGACACGGCGAGCCGAGATCAGCGGTGTCCTGGTGGTGAGCGAGGGTGCCGGCGATTCACGCGTCCGCGACCAGCTGACGCGGGCCTGCATGACTCTGCTCGATCTGCCGGCGCACCGAATCAAGGTCGTCCAGGGAAAGGTGGGCGAGTGATATGAAACGTGAGACTCTTCTCAGGTTGTTGGCCTTGGTTGTCATCCTGACGATCGTCTGCGCTTACATCTACGCCAAGTGGCCGCAATTCTACCAGGGCGTGTTCGGGCGTGCCCCTGATTACCCCGCCGATGACGCGGTAACGGCGCTGGCTCAGGGAATCACCGCGACCGGCGGCAGCTCGGATTTCTTCATCGACTACCGGCTGGAGCGCGAACGGACCCGCGGGCAGCAGATCGAGCTGCTGCGCGAACTGATCAACAACCCACAGGCCGACGACGCTTCGCGCAAGTCAGCCGGCGACCGCTGGCTGGCGATCGTCGAGGCGATGGGCAAGGAAGGCGAGCTTGAGAACCTGATCCGCGCGAAGGGCTTCGCCGACGCGGTCGTGTTCATCCAGGAGCGGTCGACGGTGGTGGTCGTCAAGGCGACTGACCTGTCGCAGCAGGAAGCGGCCAAGATCATGGACATCGCGACCCGCGGCACCGGGATGAAACTTGACGCGGTCACACTCGTGGTCAAGCCGCAGTGAGGACTGAACGCTTGACGCGCCGGGGCCGGGCCGTGGGCCCCCAACCAGGGGCCAATGGCCCCGCCCCGCGGCGGTTG
>JBLNDB010000023.1:0-3927 GCA_050261235.1 Chloroflexota bacterium | reverse complement strand
AATCCGCCATGACGAGACGATCCCCTCTTTCGGTGTTGGGTGTGGTAACTTACACCTTCGGAGAGGAACCGTCTCGTTCCTTTTTTCAGAGGCGCCGACCCGCGTTAACTTTACTCACACGGCAGGCTTGGCCTGCCTTCGCACTGCCTGACTAGGTTATCTCCGCGCAGTTCCAGCCGGTAAGGAGCGGCGCCGCGGCGCGAGCGGCGCTGGCGCGCCGCCCCGTCGAGATAGGAGCATGTCCCGGACAAGACCGCTTCATGCAGCGGACAAGTGTGGTAGAATGGCATTGGTGGCACATTCATCGCCGGGCGGACGGAGGGAACAACAGATGTCATTCAGGTATGGCCGAGTCGCGCTGGTCGTCGGAGCATCGTCGGGCATGGGCAGGGCTTGTGCCGAGTATCTGCGCGATCAGGGCTACTACGTTTACGGCACATCGCGTCGCGCCAGTTTCCCGACTGACGACGGCTACCGCAACGCCGACGGGTTTCTGACGATGATCCCGCTCGACGTGACGCAGGAGGCATCCGTCAGCCAGGCCGTCGGGTTCGTGCTGGCCAAGGAAGGGCAGCTCAACGTGCTGCTGAACTGCGCCGGCTACGCTCTCGGCGGCGCCATCGAGGACACGAGCCGCGATGAGGCCAGAGAGATCTTCGAGACCAACTTCTTCGGCCTGATGGATGTCTGTCGCGCCGTGTTGCCGGCGATGCGCGCCCAGAAGGGCGGCCTGATCGTCAACATCGGCTCGGTCGCCGGCTTCATCGCCCTGCCGTTCCAGGCGATGTACAGCGCCAGCAAGTACGCCGTCGAGGCGATGAGCGAGGCCTTGCGCATGGAAGTCAGGCCGTTCGGCATCAAGGTGTCCCTGATCGATCCGGGCGATGTCCACACCGGCTTTACTGCTTCCCGCAAGACAGTCGCCGCGGCGGCGACCAACCCCGTCTACCAGGCGCGGCATGAGAAGGCGGTGAAGGAGATGATCCGCTCCGAGACTGCCGGCCCCGGCCCGCAGGTCGTCGTGCGCGAGTTCGCCCGCATCCTGAACAGCGCCAACCCGCCAGTGCGCGTCGTAGTCACGCCGCAGTACAAGGCGGTGGCGGTGCTGAAGCGGATCCTGCCGGCGAGGTGGGTCGAAGCGATCGTCGAGAGGATGTACTAGGCGCATCCGGACAGTTCAGGCCGGCCCTTGCGGGGGCCGGCCTTGTCGTCTGCCCCGGGCGGCTGCTGCAGCAGTTGCGGGGCGGCTATTGCAGCAGTCGATCGTTGGCGACGGTGCCGGGCAGCTCGTTGCGGACGTCGCGCCAGGCTATGATGGCGTTGTCCCGCATCAGGGCGCCGAACTCGATGTCGTGGCGCCTGGCCAGACTGGCGATGTGGTCGCAGCCGGAGAGCGTCGGCTGCCCGTCCTTGCGCCGCGGCCGTTCGCCGTTCAGGGCGAGCAGCAGTCCTTCGGTGATGGCGCCGCAGGCCGTCCGATTGGGAAAGCCGAGCTCCGGCGGCAGCGCCAGGTAGTCCGGCAGGCGGGCCGCCCCGCCATGGAAGACGAAGCCGCCGCACTCGATGGCAGACAGGTACGGCGGGCGCCCGAGGTCGAGGATGACCGACCGGTGCAGCTGGTCCGAGACAACGCTCGCCGCGTCGGTGAGAAATCCGGCGGCGCGGGGGCCGCCGGCGACGACAAGGCGGTTGCCGCTGGGCGGCAGACTCGGCGCAAGAATGGCGGCCGTGCCGGTCTTGTCCAAAATGTCCGCAGCCAGACGATCGAGCCGCGGGCCGGGCCGGTCGACGAGCACCAGTTCCGCTGCCTCGCGGGCAACCAAGTGCGCCATGACGACGCCAGCCGGCTCGGTGGCGGAGACGACGGTCACGCGCGACAGCATCAGCGGTTGACCGATAAGGCGCGCCACCGCCCGCAACGCCCAGAACGCCAGCAGCAGCTTCCCGTCCTCGCCGGCGGTCCAGGTCGGGCCGGGCTTGCGGTGGACGCTGCCGAGATAGCCGCTGAGCGCGACCAGATGGGCGCCGTTATCGACGGCCAGACGCAAGCAGGCGGTCAGCTTGGCCGCCGGATCGCCACGACCGTCGCGGATCTGCGCCGACGTGGCCGTGCAGGCGATGAACGCGACCTCGGTCTCACGGTCGCCGGCGGTGTACTTCATCGTCGTGATGGTGAACGGCGGCAGCAGCGGCAGCGCGCGCTCGGCGAGGCGCGGCGGGATGTGGCGGATCCAGCCGAAGCGGCGGGCGACGTCGGCGACCGTGCGCGGGTGGACAATGACCGCGAGCGGCAGGGCAGGACGGCGCGCAGTGAGCATAATCAACCCTCCCGTGTTTCCCATCGCTCATGGGTATTCACGGGAGGGTCGTCGTTATGCCGGGATTCTCGTGGCTACGGAATGCTCAGCGCGACAGAATACCGGATGTGACAGAACGCGGCCGGGCGCTGACCGGCGCTAGTTGAGCGCGTCGGCCTTCGGCTTCAGGCCGAGGCGGTCGATCATCTGCTCGTAGTCGCCCGGCTTGACGTCTTCGGGTTTCTTGCCGAGCAGGGTAATCAGCACGCCTTCGATGACGTTAGTCGCGAACGAGCGGCCGCCGCTGAACTCCGGCGTCGTCGTGACAAGCAGCTTCAGGCCGGCATCCTTGAGCAGGACGCGGTCGTCCTTGGTGATGGTGTTGGTGATCATGATCTTGCCCGGGAGCTGATCCGGCATGTACTTGGCGATGTAGTGCCAGTCGCCGGAGATGATATCGGCCTCGTTGTAGAGGTAGGCGTATTTGTCCTTTTTCGGGTCGCGCTTCTCCTGCTTCGAACCGGTCGGGTAGAGCATCGAGTACGGCAGGCGGGTGACGATCGGCGCCAGGGCGCGCGCGACGCGGTCGAGGCCGGCGACGGTGGTCAGCTTGATCGGGATGCCGATCGTGTAGATGAGGTCGCCCATCACCAGCTTGCAGCCGGACTTGTCGAACTCGCTGGCCAGGCCGTAGCCGTCGACGGCACAGACGATGAACGCGGTCTTGCCCTGGAGCGGATACTTCAGCTCGTCGCGGAGATAGCGGACGGCGTTGCGCTGCAGGATGTTCTTGACGCCCGAGCCGTCGACCATTGGCGACTTGCGGGCCGCCCGGTAGATCGGCAGGCTTGACTGGATCATGAACCGGCGCGAGCCGGCGTTGAGCCAGACATCAGTGCCGCCCATGCCGAACGCATCGACCTGCCCGTCGAGCTCGCTGACCAGGGCAATCGCTTTCCGGAAGTCGCCATCGACGCCGCGCCGCTCGAGGATGAACTTCTCGCCGAGGAACTCGGCTTCGGCCACGTGGTCGCGCTTGGAGGAACCGAGACTGACGCTGACGATCCTCTTCACTGCAGTTCCCTCCTGGGCTAGGCTCTCTTGATGCTGCGGATGAGCTTCCGCAGTTCTTCGGGATCGAACTCCCGGTCGCCGGTGATCGGCGACGGGCCGAGGCTGATCGAGATCGTCTCCTTGTCGAGCAGGGCCTCGAAGATGTGCAGTCGCTTGTCCGAACCGATCAGGATGACCGTGTCGTACTCGCGCAGCTCAGCCACGATCTCCATGAACGTGTTGAGCAGCTCGATGCCGGTCTTCTCCTCGACGAACGCCCAGCGCTGCTCGTCGTTCATCAGCAGCGTGAACTCGACGCCCTCATCGCGGCAGACCGCCTCGAGCGCATCGCGATTGCCGAGCGGGAAGCCGACGATGCCGACGCGCCCGCCCTTGCGGACCTCGCCGAGCGTCTCGAGGCGCGAGATGAAGGTGCGGTCGACATCCAGCCTGGTGGCGACGTCCTGCTGGCTGAGACCGCGGGCGCGCAGCTCGAGGATGCGGTCGATGCGCCGGTCGATCTTGGCGCGGCTGACCGTCTTGTCGCCGATGCGCAGCAGATCCATTCGCCATCCCC
>JBLNDB010000022.1:0-22512 GCA_050261235.1 Chloroflexota bacterium | reverse complement strand
GGCCTGATAAGTCTCACGGATTGTTACCGAACGCTTCGTGAAGCTTGATGAACCGCCGGATGCGGACCCGCATGTCCGGTGGTGTGAGAGGACGGCGGGGCGACCCGCCTCCTACTCGATTTTGTGGCAGGATTATGCCGATGTTGGTCGAAACTGGACGTACGGGGAATCCGGTGAGACACTTCACAGGGGAGGCACATGCATTGGCACTCAGCGAAGTCCAGCGCCGTTCGGTGCAGCTCGAGAGTCTGTACTATCTCGGCAACACCCTGACATCGCTCATGGAGTCCGAAGGGCTGTTGGAGAACATCTGCTACGTCACGTCGCAGGCCGTCAAGGCCCGCTGCGGCCACATCGTCCTCGTCGACCAGCAGTTCCACGAGTATCTGTCGCACTCCGGCTACGGCCTGACCGAGGCCGTCGCCAAGGCGCTCGCCACGGACAAGCAGGGCCCGGCCCGCCTGGCGATCGACGACGGGCAGCCCCTGTTGATCAACGACGCCGCCGACGCCCGCCTCGGCAAGACGCTGAAGAGCGCCGGCATCGGTTCCGTCATCTCGGTGCCGCTCCGCGCGCTCGGCCGGACGATGGGCGCCCTGACGGTGGCCGAGCCCGCTGGCGCGAGCACGTTCTCCGAGGATGACCTCTATCTGCTCGGCACGGTCGCCAACCTGACGGCGCTCGTCCTCGAACGGACTCACTTCTACGGCGACATGATCGCCGATCCGGCCACCGGCGCTTACAACCACGCCTATTTCTCCAGCATCACCAACCGCCTGGTCGAGGAAGCGCGCCGCTACGCCGCGCCGATCTCCGTCATCATGGTCGATGTCGCCGACATGAAGGGCATCAACGACAAGTACGGCTTCGCCGCCGGCGACCGCATCCTGCGCGAGATCAGCGTCCGCCTCCAGGGCATCGTCCGCTCGGCCGATGTCGTCGGCCGTTACGGCGGCGACGAGTTCGGCCTCGTCCTGCCGAAGACCGACGCCAAGGGCGCCGCCATCCTCGCCGACCGCGTCCGCCACGAGATCAGCACCATCGCCCTGAACGGCGGCGAGTCGCTCATCTCGGCCGAGGTCCACGTCGGCGTGGCGACGCTCGGCGACACGCTCAAAGGCTCCGAGGACCTGCTCAAGGCCGCGCACGCGGCGGCCAAGGCCGACAAGAAGACGAGCAAGAAGTAGCCGGAACAGAGCGCGAGGAGAGGGCGGGCAGTCCTCTCCTCGCTTGTTGTTTGCCGCGCGCCGCGACCGCACCGGCAGCCCAGCTAACCGTGGGTCGCCAAAGCCCTGCCGTCCGGGGTATAATCTAGTTAGCCCCGACGGAGGAGGCCCATGATGACCAACGCACGCGACATCGACCGCATTCTGCCGCTCGTGAGCAAGCCGGCCCGCTACGTCGGCAACGAGTGGAATTCGATCCACAAAGACCATGACCGCGTGGACGTCAAGGTGGCGTTCGCGTTCCCGGATGTCTACGAGGTCGGCATGTCCCATCTCGGCTCGAAGATCCTCTACCACGAGATCAACCGCCGCGCCGACGCCGTCTGCGAGCGTGTCTTCGCCCCCTGGATCGACATGGAGGCGCTGATGCGCGAGCGCGGTCTGCCGCTGTTCGCCCTCGAGTCACGGCGCCCGGTGCGCGAGTTCGACATCTTCGCGTTCACGCTCCAGTACGAGATGACGTTCACCAACATCCTCAACATGATCGACCTCGCGGGCCTGCCGCTGCGCAGCGAGGCGCGCGGGCCGCACCAGCCGCTGGTCATCGCCGGCGGGCCGTGCGCCTTCAACCCTGAGCCGCTCGCGCCGTTCATCGACGCCTTCGCCATCGGCGAGGGCGAGGAAGTAATCCATGACATCATCGCCGCCGTCAAGGAGGCGAAGCGGGACGGTTCCGGCCAGGCCGACCGTGACCTGCTGCTCCTGCGCCTGGCGGCGATCGAGGGTGTCTACGTGCCGCGCTTCTATGATGTCGACTACCACGCCGGCGGCACCGTCGCAGCCGTCCGGCCGAACCGGCCGGACGTGCCGGCAGTCGTCACCAAGCGCATCGTCCGCGACCTCGACGCCGTCGACTATCCGACCGAGCCGATCGTGCCGTACATGGACATCGTCCACGACCGGGCGATGGTCGAGATCTTCCGCGGCTGCACGCGCGGCTGCCGCTTCTGCCAGGCCGGGCAGCTCTACCGCCCGGTCCGCGAGCGCTCGCCCGAGAAGGTGCTCGAACTGGCCGACAGGCTGGTCAAGGCGACCGGACACGACGAACTGAGCCTGACCTCGCTCGCTTCCGGCGACTATACGGCGATCGAGCCGGTGCTGCGGCAGCTGCTCGACAGACATGGCCGCGAGCGGGTCAGCGTCTCGCTGCCGTCCCTGCGCGTCGACGCGTTCTCGGTCGCCCTTGCCGATCTGACGCAGGAGGTGCGCCGGACCGGCCTGACGCTGGCGCCGGAGGCCGGCACGCAGCGTCTTCGCGATGTCATCAACAAGAACGTGACCGAGGCCGACCTCGTCGCGGCGACCGAAGCCGCGTTCAGCCGCGGTTGGGACACGCTCAAGTTCTACTTCATGATCGGACTGCCGACGGAGACCGACGCGGATCTCGACGGCATTGCCGACCTTTGCGGCGTCGTCGAGGGAGCCTACCGCCGGGTCACGGCCGGCCGGAAGGCCCGGCCGCTGCGCATCACCGTCAGCACGGCCTCGTTCGTGCCGAAGTCGAACACGCCGTTCCAGTGGTTCGGGCAGGTGCCGGTGCCGGAACTGCGGCGCCGCCAGCAGTATCTCGGGCAGCGGCTGAAGCGCCGGCGGGTCAACTACAACTGGCATGACGCCAACCTGTCGTTCATCGAGGCTGTCTTCGCGCGCGGCGACCGTCGCGTCGCCGACGCGCTCGAGGTAGCCTGGCGTCGCGGCTGCCGTTTTGACGGCTGGTCCGAGCAGTTCAACTTCCCGGTTTGGCTCGAGGCGTTCACCGTCACCGGCGTCGACCCGGCGTTCTACGCCAATCGCGACCGCAGCCCGGGCGAGGTCTTCCCGTGGCAGCACGTCAGCCCTGGCGTCAGCCGCGATTACCTGTACGGCGAGTATGAGCGGGCGCTCAGCGGCGTCACCACCGGGGATTGCCGCGTCGGCAACTGCACCCTCTGCGAGGTCTGCCCGACGCTGTCCGCGCACGTCATCACCCGCGACTGGGCCGAAGGGGGACAGCGCTGATGGTCAAGCTGCGCGCTCAGTTCAGCAAGGGGCCGGAAGCGCGGTTCATCTCCCACCTCGACCTGATGCGCTCGTTCGAGCGGGCGCTGCGCCGCACCGGCCTGCCGGTCGCCTACTCCGAGGGCTTCAACCCGCATCCGAAGATCGCCTTCGCTTCGGCGATGCCGCTCGGGGCCACGAGCGACGCCGAGTATGTCGACGTTGTCATGACCGACGAGGTCAGTCCCGAGCGGTTCCGCGACGCGCTCAACCGCCAACTGCCGCTTGGTCTGCGGATCGTCGAGGCGCGGGTGGTGGCGCTGCACGGCCAGGCCCTGATGGCCGGCATCGATACGACCATCTGGCAGGCCACTTTCCCCGCTCCTGCCGGTGGCCGCGAGACAGTCGCCGCGGCCGTCGAGCGGCTGCTTGGCCAGGGAGTCTACATGACCGTCCATCAGGGGAAGCATGGTGAGAGGGCGATCGACATCCTGCCGCTGATTGATCGGCTGGATGTCGCGCCGTGCGCGGACTGGCCCCCGTGCACGGCTGGCGGACAGGTGCCGGCGGGGTGCGTCCGCGTCGTGATGATGCTCGCGACGGGCACGCGCGGCGCCGTCCGGCCGGAAGAGGTCGTCGCCGCCTTGGCGGACCTCGGCGGATTTGACGTCGAAAGGGGGGACATCGAGCTGCACCGGGTCTCGCTGACAAAGGGAGCGGTTTCTCCCTGGGATCTCTAGGGCGTAACAAAACGCCATTATACTGGAGTTGAGAGGTTTGCAGAAAGAAATCCTGATCAATGTCGACCGGGATGAAACCCGGGTCGCCGTCGTAGAAGACGGCGTGCTCGTGGAACTCTATTATGAACGCCCGGTCAGCCAGCGCACGGTCGGCAACGTCTACAAGGGCAAGGTCGAGAACGTTCTGCCCGGCATGCAGGCCGCGTTTGTCGACATCGGCCTCGAGCGCAACGCGTTCCTGTATGTTGACGACGCGATCGCGGCCCGCGACGACGATGACGATCTGCCCCCGCCGTCCCGACTGTCGATCCGCGATTTGCTCCACAGCGGCCAGGACGTATTGCTCCAGGTGGTCAAGGAGCCGATGGGCACCAAGGGCGCGCGCGTTACGACGCATCTCACGCTGCCGGGACGGAACCTCGTCCTGATGCCGACCGTCGACTACGTCGGCGTCTCGCGCCGCATCAGCAGCGACAGCGAGCGCGACCGGCTGCGCAAGCTGGCCGACCGCCTGCGCCCGAAGGGCATGGGCGTCATCGTCCGCACCGTCGCTGACGGCAAGGATGAAGCCGAGATCAAGGCGGATTTCGATTTCCTGCTCAAGGTCTGGCACAAGATCCAGTCGCGCGGCAAGACCGCCCAGGCGCCGGCGCTCGTCCACAAGGACCTCGGCCTCATCTACCGGATCGTCCGCGACCTGTTCTCAGAGGATGTCGACCGCCTGATCGTCGACAGCAAGCATGAGTACGACAAGATTTTGGACCTGATCGAGGACATGCCGGCCTCGCTCAAGTCGCGTCTGCAGTTGCATGACAGCCGCGAGCGTTCGGTGTTCGACCTCTACGGGCTCGAGACCGAGATCGAAAAGGCTCTGAAGCGACGGGTCTGGCTGAAGAGCGGCGGCTACATCATCATCGACCAGACCGAAGCGCTGACCGTCATTGATGTCAACACCGGCAAGTTCGTCGGCAGCACCAACCTCGCCGACACCGTGCTGCGCACGAACCTCGAAGCGGCGCGCGAGATTCCGCGCCAGTTGCGATTGCGCGACATCGGCGGGATCATCATCATCGATTTCATCGACATGGAGGTCGCCGAGCACCGGCACGAGCTGCTGCGGGCCCTGAACGAGAACCTCCGCAAGGACCGCACGAAAACCAACGTCCTCGGCCTGACCCAGCTCGGGCTGGTCGAGATGACGCGCAAGAAGGTCAAGTCCGGCCTCGCCGAGGTCCTGATGGAGCCCTGTCCGTACTGTGACGGGCATGGCAAGGTGCTGTCGCCGGCGACCATGGCCGCCCGCGTCCGCCGCGAACTGCGGCACCTGCTCGCGCACACTGACGCCGAGGCGGTGCTGGCAGAGGTCCAGCCGGCAGTGGCGGCGCTGCTGATCGGCGCCGGTGGCGCCGGGCTGCGCGATCTCGAGCGGCAGGTCGGCAAGACGATCTACGTCAAGGGCGCCGAGGATCTTCACATAGAGAAGCTCAACATCAAGCACCTCGGCACGCGGGAAGAAGTCGAGCGGCGGGCCCTGCCCGTCCGGCCCGGCCAGACGCTCGAGGTCGAGATCGAGGAGCCGCACGTCACCAACAGCTTCGACGGCATCGCCCGGCTCGAGGGATACGTCATCGACGTCGCCGGCGGCAGCAAGTACGTCGGCCAGACGGTCAAGGTCGAGATCACGAAGGCGTTCCGCACGTACGCGAAGGCCAAGGTAGTATAGAAAAGGGCGGCTACAGCGCGTAGCCGCCCTTTCTTCTGTGCCGCCGCCGGACTCGCGGCGGGTTATCGCAGGTCCAGCCTCACCACCGTGTCGATTTCGTCTGGCAGCGGGTACGTCGCCGTGCCCTCCGGCCCGAAGTTGATGAACAGACTGTCCTCGAACTGCTTCGTGTTCCAGGCGTCGACGAAGCGGATCTCCGATCCATCCGCGACCAACCGGGCCCGCACCGCCCGGTCGCGCAGGCCGACCAGCGGCAGGGCGCCGATGTTGCCATCGAAGATGTGCGCGTACAGCGCGCTGCCCTTCTGCGTGTAGTAGCCCCATTCCGGCTTGGCGTACTCCGCCCGGCCGCAACCGTGGATGCTGTCGCCGTTCCGCTTCATCCAGGCGCCGATCTCGCCGAGGATGGCGAGCGACTCCGCCGGTATCTCGCCGCGGGCGTTCGGGCCGACGTTGAGCAGCAGGTTGCCGTTCTTGCTGACGCACTCGACGAGCTTCCTGATGATCAGCTTCGCCGGCTTGAAGTCGCGGTCGGCGGCGCAGTAGCCCCAGTGGTTGTTCATCGTCACGCACGCCTCCCACGGAATCGGCGCGCCGCTCTCATCGGTGACGCCTTCGGCCGGGATGATCTGTTCCGGCGACGCGAAATCGCCGCAGCAGGCGCTCGGCCTCAGGCTCTTGATGCTGCCGTAGCCCTCGCCGCTCGCTTCGAGGCGGTTGTCGATGATGATCCCCGGCTGCAGCGCGCGCACCAGCTCGACCAGTTCGGTCGCGCGCCACTTCTCGCCGGTCATGTCGTCATATGAGAAGTCGAACCACATGATGTCGATCTGGCCATAGTTGGCGCAGAGTTCGCGCACCTGGCCGTGCATGTAGGCGAGGTAGTTCTCCCAGTCGTGATGGGCGCCCCGCATCGACTGGTCGTCGCGCAGCGGATGGTGGCGGTCGCCGAACGCCGGGTAGTCGGGGTGGTGCCAGTCGAGCAGCGAGTAGTAGAGGCCGACGCGCAGGCCCTCGGCGCGGAAGGCCTCGAGGTATTCCCGGATCAGGTCGCGCCCGGCCTTGGTGTTGGTGGCTTTGAAGTCGGTCAACTGCGAGTCGAACAGGCAGAAGCCGTCGTGGTGCTTGGCTGTCATGACGGCGTACTTCATCCCGGCGGCCTTCGCTGCCCGAGCCCAGGCGCGCGGGTCGTAGCGGTCGGGGTCGAACTCGCGGAAGTACTGCATGTACGGTTGTTCCGGCATGCGCTCGTTCGACCTCACCCATTCGCCGCGCGCCGGAATGGCGTACAGGCCCCAGTGGATGAACATGCCGAAGCGGGCGTCACGGAACCATTGCGTGCGGGCGTTGCGCTCAGCGATGGGATTCATGGGTGCACCTCCGTCTGCCGCAAGTATTCTCCGCTCGCCACATTCGCCCTGCTAACCTTGTTTGACACTGTTTCTGCATCATGGTAAAATCAAACGGTCAAGGTGCCTCAGGCTCCTTTGGCAACCGCTCGGAAAGGGCAACCAAGTGCGCTGCTGCGCCGCCCGTGCACCGGCGAGTATACAACAGGAGGGAACGCAGAGAATGTACGCTATCCTGGAGACCGGCGGCAAGCAGTTCCGCGTCGGCGCCGGCGACGTCATCGACGTCGAGCTTCTCAAGGGCTCAGAAGGTGACACCGTCTCGTTCGACAACGTCCTCGCGATCAGCCGCGACAACGGCGAAATGGTCTTTGGCGCCCCGTTCATCAGCGGCGCCAAGGTCACCGGCAAGGTCGTCAAGCACGGCAAGGCCCGCAAGATCCTCGTCTTCCACTACAAGCAGAAGGTCAACGAGCGCAAGCGGTACGGCCATCGTCAGCCGTACACCCGCGTCGAAATCCAGTCCATCGAGGGCTAACCACCGTGATCACGGTCAAGGTCAGGCGGACCGAGGGCCGCGTCGCTTCGTTCGAAGCCAGTGGCCATGCCGGTTCGGCGCAGTACGGCAGAGACATCGTCTGCGCGGCCGTCTCGGCGGTGACGCTGACGGCGGTCGAGGGTCTGCGCAAAGTGGCGGGACTGGCGCCGCGCGTCGTCCAGAACGATGACGCAGGTTTCCTCTCGGTCGACCTTGGGCGGGACGCGACCGACGCCAGCGCGCAGATCATCCTCGCGACCATGCTGACCGGCCTCACCGCCATCGCCCATGACAACCCGCGCTACGTCAAGATTGAAGACATAGACTGATTTTCCTCACAGGAGGTGGCCCCGATGTTCATGAACCTGCAGCTGTTCGCTCACAAGAAGGGAATGGGCTCGACCCGTAACGGCCGCGACAGCCAGGCCCAGCGCCTTGGCGTCAAGGCTCATGATGGCAACATCGTCTCGGCTGGCAGCATCATCGTCCGCCAGCGCGGCACCAAGGTCCGCCCCGGCCTCAACTGCGGCCTCGGCAGCGACGACACCGTCTTCGCCAAGATCGACGGCACCGTCAGGTTCGAGCGCGTCGGCAAGGACGGCAAGCGCGTCAGCGTCTACCCGCTGGAAGTCGCGGCCGGCGAGAGCGGCAACAAGAACTGACGATCGATGTAGAAGGCTGAAACAGGATGCCAATCGCGGCATCCTGTTTTCGTTGTATTATCAAGGCTTTCACGGGAACGACCCCGGAGAGAGGATATGCTCGACGTGCCAGAGAACCACCCCCTTACAGCAGACCAACCAAGAAGAGAGCAGTAACGGAGGTAGGAAGATGGACATCGAGATACGCAGGTTGACACCAGACCTTGTCGATGATTATGTGCGCTTCTTCGATACGACACCGCATGCTACCAACAAAGATGAGCACAAATGCTATTGTGTCTGGTGGTGTGCCGATGACTATGAAGGCAAGGACCTTACATCATCGGTAGAGGCGAGAAGGAACTACGCCATCCAATGTGTCAAAGGCGGCAACATACAAGGCTATCTCGCCTACTGTGACGGTAAGGTTGTCGGGTGGTGCAACGCCAACACGAAGTCGGATTGCCTGAAATGCTTCTGCTGGCGACGGTTCATGGGTTCTGTGCCAACCGAGGAAGCCGCCCAGGGCATCAAGGTGAAAGCCATATTCTGCTTTGCGATTGCACCAGAGATGAAGAGAAAGGGCATCGCGAAACGGTTCGTAGAACGCGTTTGCCACGATGCGATTCAAGACGGTTTTGATTTTGTGGAGGCTTATCCGAACAGAGAATTCGTTGACGAAGCCGAGGACTATATGGGCCCTGTCGCACTGTACGAACGAAGTGGATTTGCCGCGTATTGTGAGACTGAGCAGAAGCTCGTCATGAGGAAGCAGCTAGAGTAGATCAGCGGTTCTCCCCAAATGTCGAGGGCAAACGCCTTCCGATTCAAGTCGGAAGGCCGTCTTCTTCTTGGCAGTCAGGCGTCGAGGCTGCCGTGATCGTCCTGCAGGATGATCGGGGCGAAGCGGTGGTACAGCAGCGAGGCGACGACGAACACCAGCCCGAGGCCGATGGTGATCCAGATCCGCCAGTTCACCGTCAGCTGCCACATGTCGCGCAGGCCGATCTTGCCAAGCGTCAGGGCCAGAGTCAGCAGACCGAGCAGCCGCGTCGCCCGCTCACGCAGCGCGAAGCCGGCGATCAGGACGATCAGCCCGTAGACGCCCCAACTGGCGGAGATGCCGAAGTCGCGTGTCGCCGCCAGCGCAAAGCCGCTGTTGGCCTGGAACGCCAGCCAGACGACGGTCAGCCCGGCCGCAGCAAGTGACAGCGCGCCGGTCGCCCGTCGCTCGCTCGTGTCGACACCGGCCAGGCGCCTTGCGGCCCAGGCGACGCCGTGGGCGCCGCCGATGCAGGCCAGGAACGCGCCAAGGCGCAGCGGAAGCGGGGCGGCCAGGTTGCCGAGGCCGACCGTCATGACGGCGGCGATGGCCAGCGCCAGCAACGTCGCACCGGTTGTCCGCGTCGCCCGCGACCGCAGGGCGAGGCCGACCGCCATCACCGCGATCGCGTAGAGGCCGGCAACGATCAGGAACCAGTGGTTGCGGACCGACGTCGCGGTCAGGTAGTCGCTGCCGCCGGGCCAGCCGTGCGGAAACAGCCGGTCGAGGGCCGCCGCCGCCCAGCCGAGCGTTGCGACACAGGCGGCGAGGCCGATGCGAAGGCCCGAGCGGCGCTCCCACGGCGCGGCCGCCCGCGCCCGGCAGAGCCAGTTCGCCGCGTAGATGCCGGAGACGATGACGCACAGGGCGGCGATATTAGTCGCCCACGGAGTGTCGAGCAGGGCCGAGACGACTAACAGGAAGACCAGCGCGATCCACTGGATGCAGGTGGCCAGGACCCGCGTCGCCGTCGCCCGCAGGCGCGCCCCGGCGAGCCCGAGGGCGAACCCGTAGGCTCCCAGCCAGATGAGGACCAGGTTGAAGCGCGGGCCGTCGATGAAGTAGAGCGATCCCGACGGCGACCGCATCAGCTCCGCCGCGCCCCACCAGGCGGTCAGGGCGGCCGCGGACAGGCCGGCGACGACCATGATCGCGCGCTCCCACTGCGGCCGGCGGTCGCCTGCCCGGGCCGCCAGCCAGATGCTGAAACAGGTTCCCGGGACAGTCAGCACGAATGCCGCCAGCCGCAACTGCCAGGCCGCCTCGGGATGGGCGGCGCCGTAGCCCGCCGCCACCGCCGCAATGGCTGCGAGGATGCCGGCAAGGCCACGCGCTGAGGCTGAGCGCAACAGCACGGCGGCAACCATCGCCAGCAGGGCATATCCGGCGAGGACGGCGATGGTGATGAATGCCGCGGTAGCCCGGTGCGTCTGCAGACCGACGGCGGCGAACGCGAGCGCGTTCGCCAGCAGTGACAGGCCGCCGTTCCTGCGTCCGTCGAGCCCGCGCAGGCGGATGCCGAGTTCGCCGAGCCAAATGGCCGCTGCCGTCAGGCCGACGCCGGCGAAGCCAATGATCGCTGGCGGGTCGTAGACGCCGATTGTCGCGGCCATCGCTGCCAGGGCGAGGCCGAGGACGACGCGCGCGCCGTTGCGCAGACCGGCGTAGCAGAAGCGGAGGTCGGCAAGGCAGAGCGCCAGCCCGTACACTGCCCAGACGACGGCGATGGTCATGCCGCAGCTGCCGTAGACGTCGGCCGCCGGCCTGAGATCGCGATAGCTGAGGATGATCTCCAATGTCAGGTACCAGAGCGTGAACAGGCTGGCTGTCGCTGCCAGGCCGTCGCGCGTCGCCCGGTCGCCGCGCTGTCGCGTGTAGGCCAGCACCGCCAGGTAGAGCGCCGCGATCATGGCCAGGAACGTGAAAGCGCGCAGGCCCGGTGTGAGCAGCGGCAGTCCGAACCTGGCGGGGAAGCTGTCCCGGGTGACCAGCCGCAATGCGGCCAGCCCGAGCACGGCCAGGCCGGACCGCCGGATGCCCGGCAGCTCGCCGATGAAGCCGAGCCAGACCAACAGGGCGCCGAGCAGCGCCCAGGCGACTGTCACCCACGACCCGTCGAGGGCGAGGGGGAAGGCGACTACTGTGAGCACCACCGCCAATCCGAAGAAGGCGAACACCATCAGCCGGTCGCCGCGGTTCAGCCGCAGCGTGGCGAGCCCGAGCGCCAGGTAGACCGCCGCCACGGCGAACGGGAACAGGTCGCGCCAGTCGTACCTGAGCGCCCGTACCAGCAGCAGGCCAACGGTGAAGTACATCACTCCGTTGAGCAGGGCGAGGACCAAGTCCGCCGCATTGCTGCGGAGCCGCCGGATCAGGCAATGGGCGACCGAGACCAGCGCGAAGATGACGAAGAACACGGTGGCCGTGACCAGGGCCATGGCCCAGTCAGCGGTACTGGAGCCGACGAACCAGGCCCCGAAGACGCCCCAGGTGGCGGCGAAGGTCAGATAGTTGTGGAGCGCCCAGCGGCGGAAGTAAGCAATCAGCAGCAGACCGGCATCGAGTATGGCGATGTAGGCGAACAGCAGGCGCATGTCGCCGTTGCCGCCGGTGCTGAGGACGAACGGCGTCGCGAAACCGCCGATCAGGCTCAGCACGCCGACCGCCTGCGCGTTGTACCACACCGCCAGGCCGCTGCCGAGCACGGTCGTTGAGGCCATCAAGGCGAACCCGAGGCGCCCGGTGATGAGGGGCGGCTCGAACACGCTGCTGCCGGCGGCCGTCGCCAGATACAGCAGGCCCAGCCCGCCGCCGGTGACGGCCTGCGCCCAGACCGTGAAGCGCCGCCGCTGGCCCCAGGATCCCAGCAGCAGCAGGCCGAGGCCGGCGCCGTAACCGATCGCCAGGCGCACGCTGTCCGTCGTGACGCCATAGCGGTAGGCGATTAGCGCGCCGATGAGCAGCAGAACCACACCGACCCGGCCCAGCCAAACGCGGCCGATCCGAGCCTCGGCGCCCTCAGCATCTGGCGGAGCAGGCGGGGCCGCGTCGTCAGCGGGCGCTTCGCCGGTGTCGGTGATCATCGC
Source organism: Chloroflexota bacterium (assembly GCA_050261235.1). Taxonomy (GTDB): domain Bacteria; phylum Bacillota; class Sulfobacillia; order JBFLWA01; family JBLNDB01; genus JBLNDB01. The sequence goes on along the minus strand of JBLNDB010000022.1, from coordinate 10,409 downwards.
ATCGGCCACGGGCAGCGGGACGGCGATCTGTTCGAACTCAAGCTGGAGCTGCGGCGGTTCCGGCCACGGAGCGGCTGGCGCCGGCGCCAGCGGCTGATCAGTCGGCGCGCCCGCGTCCGCGGCGCCGGCCGTCGGCTCCGCCGCGGACGAGCCGTCAGGGCGTGCCATCAGCGCTGCGACCTGCTTGCGCAGTTCATCGAGGCGCTGCTGGCATGTGACGACCGCCGACGTGATCCAGACGAACCACCCGATCAGACCAATGATCAGCAGCGGAAGCACGGACCGCACCCCATTTCGTGATGTCCGTTCCGACCAGCGGGTCACGTACCCGTTAACCGCAACCCGCCCGTTCTCCTGCAAAATGTCAGGATTGGTCGAACGAACCAGATGCCGGCGCAGGAACGCTCCCGACCTGCGGCGAAGCATCCGGATGATGATCTGCCAGTTCGGAGGGAGGGCGTGCCGTGCCGGACATCTTCACCCTGTTCTGTCTCGCAGCCGTAGTGGCGCTCTATGAACGGTCCCGCAGGCTGCAGCGGCGTTGCGACAGCCTGGCGGAGCGACTGCGGCGCGAGCGCGGCGAACGGGACGGCCGGGGAATACTGCTGGCGCGCACCCTCAGGCACAGCTTCCTCAATGACCTGCAGGTCATCACCGGCTGGCTGCAGCTCGGCAACGCCGGACGAGCCGGGGCGCAGGCCGAGCACGTGCGTGACCGGCTGGTCCGCGAAGGACAGCTGATGCGCGCAAAACCGGTCGGTCTGGTCATGGGCATCCTCAACCGTGGCGCATGGGCCGAGGCGAATGGCGTCACAATGACTTACGTGGTCACCGCCGACCTGGCCGGTTTCGAGGATTGCGATGACGACTTCGCCGGCCCGGTCAGCGACGCGCTCGGCGGGCTGATCGAGGCGATTCAGGCGGCCGACGGTCGCGCCTGCACGGTCTCGGTCGGGCTGACGGGCGGCCTTCCGACCATCGACGTCAGCGCTGATGTCGTCGTCGCTGATGAGGCCCTGCCCGCGTGCGTCGCCGGTCTCACTCTGAGCAGGATCGCAGATGACAGTCGCAGCGGCTTCCGAATCACAGTCGCACGCAGGAAAGCGGATGGTGATTGAATGGCTGATTTCGTCGACAAGATCAAGATCTTCGTCAAGGGCGGGGACGGCGGCAACGGCTGCGTCTCGTTCCGCCGCGAGAAATACGTGCCGGAGGGCGGCCCGAACGGCGGCGACGGCGGACGGGGCGGCGATGTCTACGCCATCGTCGACGGCAGCGTCCGCACGCTGATGGACTTCCGCTATCAGCGCCACCACAAGGCGCCCCGCGGGCAGCATGGCATGGGCAGCAACATGCACGGCAAGTCCGGCGAGGACCTCTTCATCAAGGTCCCGCCCGGGACTGCCATCTTCGATGATGCGACCGGCGACTTGATCGCCGACCTGACCGAAGAGGGCGAGTTGGCGCTGATCGGTGCCGGCGGGCGGGGCGGCAAGGGCAATGCCCGCTTCGCGTCCGCCACCAACACCGCGCCGCGGATGGCCGAGAAGGGCGAGCCCGGCGAGGAGCGCTGGGTGACGCTGGAACTGAAACTGCTGGCCGACGTCGGTTTCGTCGGCTTCCCGAATGCCGGCAAATCGACGCTGCTGGCGTCGGTCACCGCCGCCAAGCCGAAGATCGCCAACTACCCCTTCACGACGCTGGTGCCGAATCTCGGCGTGGCGCGGATAGAAGACGGGCGAAGCTTTGTCCTTGCCGACATCCCGGGCTTGATCGAGGGCGCCAGCGCCGGCGCCGGCCTCGGGCATGATTTCCTGCGCCATGTCGAGCGCACGCGCGTCCTGATCCACGTCATCGACGCCGCCGGCACCGAAGGGCGCGATCCGGTCGCGGACTTCGCCGTCATCAACGGCGAGTTGGAGCAATATCGCCCCGGCCTGTCGCAGCGGCCGCAGATCGTCGCCGCGAACAAGATCGACCTGCCGGAGGCTGGCGCCAATGTCGAGCGCCTCAAGGCGGCCCTCGAGCCGCAGGGGTATCCGGTGATGCCCATCTCCGCCGCCACTGGCGAGGGTGTGCGCGAGCTGATGTTCCGGGTTGCCGATCTGCTCGATCAGACTGAACGTGACCTGGCCGAACGCCGGGCGGCCGAGCGCGAGCTTGCTGGCGCGGCCTGCGCGGGGCCCGATGGCGTGCCCGCAGGCGCGGCGACGGCCGCGGCGGGCGGGCAGGGCGGCGAGAAGGTCTATCGCTTCACGAACCCCTATCGCTGGGAAGTCGCCCGTGATGACCGCGGCCTCGTGGTCCGGGGCAAGAACATCGAGCGGCTTGCCGCCATGACCGACTTCCGCAACGAGGAGGCGGTCTACCGGTTCCAGCGGATCATGGCCAAGCTCGGCGTGGACAAGGCGCTGAAGCAGCGCGGCGCCCGCGAGGGCGACATCGTCCGCATCGGCAAGGTCGAGCTGGAGTTCAGCGAGGATGACGTCCTATGACGCGCATCGGCATCATGGGCGGGACCTTCGACCCGATCCACACCGGACATCTCATTCTGGCCGAGGCGGCCCGCGACCAGCTGGCTCTTGACCGTGTCATCTTCGTGCCCGCCGCTCGGTCGCCGTTCAAGCGCGAACAGCGGATGGCAAGCGCCGCCGACCGCTGGGCGATGGTCGAACTGGCCACCGCCGGCAATCCCCACTTCTCTGCCTCACGCATCGAGCTGGACCGCGAGGGTCTCTCGTACACCGTCGATACTCTGCGGGCGCTCAAGCAGGAGACTGCTGCCGATCTTTACTTCATCACCGGCGCCGACGCGATCATCGGCTTCAGCCAGTGGCGCAGCCCGCGCGAGATCCTCGCCCTCGCCACGTTGGCCACGCATGCGCGCCCGGGGACTGGCGCGCGCCGGCTTAAGGCCACGCTGGCCAAGCTGCACGAGGAATTCGGCGTCAGCGTGGCGATGATCGGCGGCCCGAAAATCGACCTGTCGTCGACCGACATTCGCGACCGGGCGCGCTCCGGGCGGTCGCTGCGCTATCTCGTTCCCGATCCGGTGGCCGACTACATCGTCCGGCACCGTCTATACAGCCAGTGATTCCCGGGGGCGCGACACCATGAAACTGATCGCCGATCGCGAACGTCTATTGGAGTGGCTGGGCAAACAGCTGACGCCGGCCCGGCTCGCGCACTCCGTGTCGATGGCCGGGACGGCCGCCGAACTTGCCCGCCGGTACGGCGCCGATGCCGAACGCGCCGCCCTGGCTGGTCTCGTACACGATGCGGCGCGCTGTTTCGCGGCTGGTCGCTTGTTGAAAATGGCCGGTGAGTTTGGTATAGTTATGTCTAGTCTCGAAAAGCATGCCCCGGTGGCTCTGCTCCATGGGCCCGTAGCTGCGGCTTGGTTGCCCGGCCAGACGGGCCTTGATGATGCGGAGATACTTCACGCAGTCGCCGTTCATACGACCGGCTGCCCGCATATGACGCTGCTCGACCGCATCATCTATCTCGCCGACTACATCGAGCCCGGGCGTCAGTATCCCGGCTCGCTCCGCGCCCGCGCCGCCGCCTGCGAGAGCCTTGACAGCGCACTGCGCATCGCATTCGACGAGAGCCTCAACTATCTGCTTGCGACCGGGGATCCGATCCATCCGCTGACCGTCGAAGCGCGCAACGACCTGCTGCTTGGCGGAGCCGACGCAGACGAGCGCGGCGCGGCAGCGTGGGAGGGACCAAGCAATGACCGTTCCAGGGACTGAACTCGGCGCGCGCAGACCGCGTCGCCGCCGCTATACTCCTGATTGGGCGCGCATCGCGATCATCGTCGCCGCCGTGTTTCTGATCGTCACCGTCGTATCAGCCGGCGTGACGATGCTGCTCCTCAATCGCATCCACACCAACAACGACATCAGCAGGCGCAACGGCGATCCGTTCCCCACCCCGAAGAGCGGCGAGCGCGTCAACATTCTCGTCATGGGCCTCGACGCCGACATCCGCGAGGACGGCACGGTCGTCCATACCGGCACGTTCGAGAATCGCCGCTCCGATGTGATGATCCTCCTCAGCGGCGACCCGGTGACCAAGAAAGTGACGCTCATCTCCATCCCGCGCGACACGCGCGTGATGATCCCCGGTCATGGTTACAACAAGGCGAATGCGGCGCACGTCATCGGCGGTCCGGCGCTGGCCATGGAGATGGTCGAGGATTTCCTAGACATCCCCGTCCACTACTACGTCCGCACCAACTTCGAGGGCCTCGCCAAGCTCGTCGATCTGATCGGCGGCGTCGAGTACACAGTCGAGAAGCCGATGAAGTACTCCGACCCGACGCAGAATCTGTTCATCAACCTGCAGCCCGGCAAGCAGGTTCTCGACGGCAACAAGGCCGTCCAGTACGTCCGCTACCGTTCCGACGGCGACGACATCACGCGCGTCGGCCGGCAGCAGAAGTTCCTGCGGGCGGTGTTCAACCAGACGCTCAGCCTGAGCAATGTCCTCCGCATTCCCCGCATCGCCAGCGAAATGGCGAAGTACATCGACACCAATCTCGATGCCGGCGACATGCTGCGCTACGCCAATCTGGCGCTCAGCATGGCCGACGACGACCTGGCGATGGACATCATCCCCGGCGCCGGCGACGGCGTCAGCTACTGGCTGCCGGACATGAACGCCGTCAAGGCTCTGGTCGATCGCGAGATCAAGGGCATCGACCCCGTGGCCAACGGCAAGATCAAGGTCGAGGTGCTGAACGGCACCGCGACCAGTGGCGAAGCCAGCCGGATGGCCGAGGAACTGCGCCAGGACGGCTTCAACGTCATTCGCGTCGCCAATGCGGACAACAAGGACTACACCCGCACGCTCGTCATCGACCGTCGCGGCAACAGCGACAACGTCGACCTGCTCGGCAAGACGATCCGCTCGCTCCTCGACGACCCCGGCTTCAAGCGTCAGGTCGATCAGAACAACGAAGCCGATTTCACGATCATCGTCGGCAGCGACTACAAGAAATAGGCGCGGCGGCGCGATCAACGCATGGAGGGTGACTATTGCAGCCTAGAGAACTGGCCCGCCTCGCGGCCCAGGCCGCCATCGACAAGAAAGCCGAGGACACGGTAATTCTGGACATTGCCAACCAGACGGTCGTTACCGACTTCTTCGTCATCTGCACCGGCGGCTCGAAGCCGCATGTCCAGGCAATCGTCGATGGCATCGAGGAAAAACTCAAGCTGGCCGGCATCACGCCGCGCCACATCGAAGGCTACAGCAAGGGTCAGTGGGTGTTGCTCGATTACGTCAGTTTCGTCGTCCACGTCTTTGTCCAGCGCGAACGTGAGTTCTACGGTCTTGAACGACTCTGGGGCGATGCCGAGGTCGTCGAGCTCTAGGGCCGCAGCTGCAAACGCAGTCAACAATTGACGTCGATGATGGCTTGACGCAGCACGGTTTGTCTTGTATACTGGGTTATGCACTGAGCCGAATGGCTCAGCAACCGCATAGCGATTGGGCCCATAGCTCAGCTGGGAGAGCGCTTGAATGGCATTCAAGAGGTCAGCGGTTCGATCCCGCTTGGGTCCACAAAGTCAACGCCCGCTTGGTTATCCAAGCGGGCGTTTGCCTTATCTTTCATCATCGTGCGGCCGCGATGCCCCGGGCATCCTCTGTCAAGAACTTGCCCCGGGTTCCTCGGTTCTTTTTCGTACATCCGACAGGGCGGGGATTGTCCAATTTCGCACCGAGCGTGGGCAGATCTGCCTGTTTCGTGCCCGGGGTTGACCGAAACACCGAGATTATGTCACATATCTCGCCCCTCGGTTCTTTTTTGTACATCCGACAGGGCGGGGAATGTCCAATTTCGCACCGAGCGTGGCCAGATCCGCCTGTTTCGTGCCTGAGGTTGACCAAAACACCGATATTATGTCGCGCATCTCGCACACCTCGCCCCTCGGTTCCTTTTTGGACATCCGACAGGGCGGGGAATGTCCAATTTCGCACCGAGCGTGGTCAGATCCGCCTGTTTCGTGCCTGAGGTTGACCAAAACACCGATATTATGTCGCGCATCTCGCACACCTCGCCCCTCGGTTCCTTTCTGTACATCCGACAGGGGCGGGGAATGTCCAATTTCGCACCGAGTATTGGAGCCTCCCCATGACGCCAATACAGCGCCGAGGATCCGGCAGCGCACGGCGCCAAGAACCGCGGGCCTTCCTATCGCTCTCCCACCCCGACACTGCTCCTTCTGCCGACTTCCGGCGCCAACACCGGCGTCTCTCCGTTGTACAGGCTCGGGTCGCCGATGCGCGCCGCCACACACCCGGTCACGGCGCCCATCACCAGGCCGGCCGCGAGCCCGCCGGCCGCCGCCCTCGGTTCTCTCGACTGGGCCCCGATGGTCGCGGCAAGCGTACCGAAGACAATGCTGTTGGCCATGCTTGCGACGGCCATGCCCTTGAGCGCTGCCGCTCGCGGGCCGGTCAGCGACAGAGCATAGGTCACCATCGCGCCGACGGCCATTGCTTGCGTCGCCTGATTGGCCAACCCCACAGCATGGCCAAGTGGCTTCCTCACGCGCCTGCCGATGAACGGCGCAGCCGCCTTCGCCGTGGCGTCGCTCTTGAACCAGCCCAGCCACTCCCCGGCCTGATTGAACGCCGACGCGGCGACTCCGCCGGCTACCCCGGAGATGATGCCCACAATCAGCCGGTCCTTCACCCTCACACGACCACCTCGCGGCTAGTGTTCCCATCGCGCCTGCTGACGCGCGCTGGGAAACGGTGGTGGACGCGGTGGACGCGCGCGCCAAGGCGGCGCCCACAGAAGTGGCGCTGGCGCAGGAAATCGCGCATCGCCAGCGAACTCCGACATTGTGCACGCACGCAAGGAGGAGATTCTGCCGATGTTCTGTCCGCATTGCGGGGTTCAGGTACCCGACGGCGCTGCGTACTGTCCGAAGTGCGGCCGGCCGCAACCCAACAGCGAGGCATCATACCGGAACAACAACCCGATCGGACCGGTGTACCAAGAGCCTCAGGCGCAGTTCCCGACGCCCCCGGTTCCGCAGAATGAGCCCCAGCCTCAGTACACGCCAGCCCAGAACCAGTACGGCGCGCCGCAGTATGCTCCGGCCGCTGCGACAGGCGCGCCGGTGCAGATCTACGCCGGTTTCTGGTTGCGCCTCGTCGCCATCATCATCGACGGTTTCATCCTCGGCATCGCCGGCGCGGTCGTCGGCGGCGTCTTCGGCAGCGGCGTCAGCACCGACTTGCTGACCTTCCTGCTCGGCTGGATGTACTTCGCCGTCATGGAGAGTTCGCCGCAGCAGGCGACCCTCGGCAAGCAGGCACTCGGTCTGGTCGTCACCGACGTGAACGGCATGCAGCTGACATTCGGCCGCGCCACCGGCCGTTACTTCGCCAAGGTTCTGTCAGTGATCACCCTGTTCGTCGGCTACATCGTGGCCGGCTTTACGGCCAAGAAGCAGGCCCTGCACGACCTGGTCGCCGCCACGCTGGTGATCAAGAAGGACGCGCAGTCGTACGTCCAGTTGCAGCAGATGTAGGGCGCCCCGGAAGACGACGCAAGCCCTTTGCATCGACCGATGCAGAGGGCTTCTTGGTCTGAGAAACCACGCGCCGCCGGTGAAAGTTGACCTTCACCCGGTCGCCATTGGAGGGATGGTCTTGAAGCGCATCACCATCACCATTACAGCCGTTGTCGCGGCGTTGCTGGCCGCTGTCCTGGTGTCAGGCTGCCGGGCGGCCAAACCGGCCGTCCTTGCTGACCTCGGCCCGATCATGAGCAAGACCGTGCTGTACCTGGGCAAGTCGGGAGCTGACTACATCGTTGTCGACCCCGCGGCCGGCGCGCGGTATGCCGTCCCCGCCACTCTGGGCAGTGTGTTCGAGCCGCTGCCGCCGTTCGCCGAAATCAGCCTCGAGTCGACCGACGAGGGTGCGCCGATGCTCGCCACGGGGAAACAGATGGCCCTGTGGGCGCCGATCGTCGCCGCCGATGGTGCCAGGCAGGCCGCCGAAGCCTACCCGGCGGCGCTGCTGGACAGTCTCCTCTACCGCTCTGGCAGCGAGTATGCCATCGCGGCGTACGCGGTCAAGTCGAGCAAGGTCCTGTCAGAGAAGGACGGCCTGACGAAAGTCGAGTTCGTGGCTGACCTCAAGCCGGCCATCGACCCGTTCTCGCCGTTCACCGGCAGCCGCTGGGGGACGCCCGGCGCCGACGGGTTCATCCGCGACCTGCGCCTGGTCGTCGACCTCTACGGCAACGGCGGACGATACTGCCTCTACGCCCCCGATGGCGAGCTGTTCGCGGCGGGCGCTCCGGCATCCACCTACACCGCTCCGGAGACGCTCTACCAGCCCGTGGTGCCAGCCGACCACGAACAGGCGCTGACCGACGGTCAGGAGGTCGAGCAGGTGCTGTACGAAGACGGCACGTTCTCCTACATCACCGGCGTCAGGTTCCGCGAGACGCCGGCGCCGTTCTTCGAGGCCACGCTCTACCGCATCGACCGTGGTAGCGGCGAGCGCCTGGCCTTGTTCGACCTCAAGCGGAACACTCTTGGCGCGCATCCGCTGGCCCTCGTCGGTCGGACCCTCTACCTCAGCACGGTCTGTGGCGATCCATACTCCGAGGGGCGCCCGGGCGAGATCGCGGCCTTCGACCTCGATACCGGCGAGTACACCGTGCTCCTGACGGCCGAGGCGGCGGTCATCGGTCGCGCCGGCAGCGACTTCTTCATCGTCGGCTTCGCCGGCAACGGTCACGGCGCCGGCATCTATCGCCTCAACATCGACAGTGGTCGCCTGCAGCGAATCAGCGACATCCCGGGGAAGGAGTACAACCCCGCCTATGAGGGAAGCTGGCTGCAGCACTTCACGGGCGGCCGGCTCTATGTCCTCTGGCCGGAGTTCATCCACCGCGACATTCCCGGCCCGACCTACGCCCTGTTCGCCATCGATGCCGAGACCGGCGAGATTGAGCGGCAGCCGTGAGCTGATTCGGCGGCCGCGCTCCGTCGCCGCCGGGGCCGCTGGAACGCCGTCGACCGCGGATGCCCGTCCACGGCCCGAGAAATGGCGCTCCGGCGGGAGGATTTTCACGGCTGAGGGGAAATATGAACTGCCAGAGGCAGTCCCTGCTTCTGGCAGTTCGCATGTCGCAGTCTGGGGAGGACATCATGCGCATCGTCCCGGTCACAGACGCAGATATCGATGAGTACAGGACCCTCCCGGTCGACCTCGATTATGAAGACTACGTCATCGCGTCATTCGCCGACTTGGTCGCGGCTGCAGGGTTCTACAAGGCCGTCGATGATAATGGCGTCATGCTGGCCGTGGCCCGCAACTACCCAGTGGTCGGCGGCTACGCTTATCTTGGCAGCGCCCGCACCGGCGTCCCCTACCGTGGGCGTGGCATCGCAACGGCGATGGCGCGCTTCCTCATCGACGATCTGCGTCGCCGCGGCTTCACCTGGGTCGGTCTGTCGACCGACGACACCAACGTCCCGGTGCACCGGTCAATGGAGAAAGTCGGCTTGCGCCGGCTCGGCGAGAAGGCGTTTGTCGTCGTCAAGGCCGGCGGACTGGCGCAGTTCCTGCGCGCCAACGGCATCGACGTCCCAACGGCGACGTCTGGGCGCGAGGTGACCGAGCGCGCCGAGAAGATCGACCTGATGCGGTCGATGCTGGCCAGCGCCCGCAACCGCGAACACGGTCCGGAGCAACTGGCGGTCTTGTCGTGCGGGCCGTTCGTCATTCTGCCGCCGCACGCTGATCTCGTCGAGCTGACGGCTGATTGGTACCGCCTGCGCGTTGCCGGCGGACAGCCCTACCTGCTGCGGAGCGGGACCACCGAAGGCTGGGACTGGACCGAGGCGAGCTTCTACGGCGGTGATCTGTTGCGCCATCCGGCGGTGCTGGCCGATCTCTGCGCCGTCGCGCCGGCGGATCGGGAACTGTGGTTGTTGACCACGCCGGCCGGGCTGGCCTCGATTGACCGGGACAGCGCGGATTGGAGCGGTGTCCTGAGACTGTACGGCGCCGAACTGTAGCTCTGGGAGGCGACACTATGCAGCAGCTAGTCGTCACGGCGGCCATCATCGAGCGCGGGGACGACATCCTGATCACCCAGCGCAAGGTCGGCACAAGCCAGGGGCTGCTCTGGGAATTCCCCGGCGGCAAGGTCCGCTTCGGCGAGGATCCGCGCGCCTGCCTGGCCCGCGAGATCCGCGAGGAACTGGGATCCGACCTCGAGGTCGGACCGCTGTTCACCGTAGCATCACACGTCTACGACGATGACCGTCACATCATCCTCATCGTCTATCGCTGCCGGTTGCGGGGCGGCGAGCCGCGTCCGCTCGACTGCCACGCCGTCGCCTGGATCAGGCCGGGCGAGTTGC
>JBLNDB010000021.1:0-10881 GCA_050261235.1 Chloroflexota bacterium | reverse complement strand
AATCCGCCATGACGAGACGATCCCCTCTTTCGGTGTTGGGTGTGGTAACTTACACCTTCGGAGAGGAACCGTCTCGTTCCTTTTTTCAGAGGCGCCGACCCGCGTTAACTTTACTCACACTATAGGTGTAATAGAAAATGCTTCATGGGTATTTTTGGCGGAGCTGATTCCTCATTAAAATAACGGCATCCGCCTATTACGGATCCGTAAATAGACATGTAGATTGTAAAAACGACGTTTTTGTGCCTACATCCAACCCGACCACACAACCTCGAAAAACCCGAAAAACGTCTAAATCGTCCACTCGCGAAGGCTGACATCTAACCTGTACACTCACCGGGCACTGACATCTAGCCTGACCACTTAACTATCAAATACGGCCTTTATGGACTTGTTCCCGCGAAGTGGAAAAATCTCGTTTTCGGATGGTGGGTTTCATACCCATATGTGCGAAAAGCCTTGATTTACAAGGCTTTTTCAACACTCACTCTTTTACCATTGACATCAATACTACGCACTCCACGTGACTCGTCATCGGGAACATGTCCACCGGCTGCGCCTCCACCGTCCGGTAGCCCAGTTCCGCCAGTCGCGCCAGATCGCGGGCCAGCGTCGCCGGGTTGCAGGACACGTAGACGATCCGCTCCGGCCCCATCGCCGCGAACGCGTCGAGCACGCCCGGTTCGCAGCCCTTGCGCGGCGGATCGACGACGATCACATCCGGCGCGACACCCTGCTCACGCAGCCACGGCAGCGCGGCCTCAGCTTCGCCCTGGTGGAACTGGGCATTGGCGATGCCGTTGCGGGCCGCGTTGACCCGCGCGTCAGCGATCGCCTCGGGCACGACCTCGATGCCGTGCACCGCCTTCGCCCGCTCGGCCAGGAACAGGGAGATGGTGCCGATGCCGCAATAGGCATCGACGACCGTCTCTGCCCCGGTCAGCCCGGCGTACTCGACCGCCTTGCGGTATAGCACTTCCGTCTGCTCCGGGTTGACCTGGAAGAACGACCGCGGTGAGATCTCGAACGCGAACCGGCCGATGCGGTCGGTGATCGTCTCACGGCCCGCCAGCAACCGCGTCTCCTCGCCGAGGATGACATTGGTGCGGCGGGCGTTGATGTTCTGGTGGACACTGACCACGGACGGCAATTCGCGCATCAGCTCAGCCGCCAGGTCGCGGCCGCCGGGGAAGTCGGCGCCGTTGGTGACGAACACGGCCATCGCCTCGCCGCTCGCCGAGCCGACGCGAGCGAGGATGTGCCTCAGACAACCGGTGTGTGTCAGCTCGTTGTAGGGCGCGATTCTGTGCTTCATCGCCAGCCGCTTGGCGGCGCGGATGATGTCGTTGTTGAGCGGCTGCTGGATCAGGCATTCGTCGATGTCGACAATGCGGTGGGTCCCGCGAGCGTAGATGCCGGCAGCGATAGTCGCCCCGGCAACCCCGGGGCCGACCGGGAACTGAGCCTTGTTGCGGTAGGACCAGGGCTCAGCCGGCCCGATGCAGGGGTGAACCGGAATCTCGGCCAGGTGGCCGATGCGCGTCAGGGCATCGACAACTTGCTGACGCTTCCACCTGAGTTGCGCCTGATAGTCGAGGTGCTGCAGCTGACAGCCGCCACACTCGGCGAACGCCGGGCAGCGGGGCGCCACGCGCTCCGGCGCCGGGCTGACGATCCGCTTGAGGATCGCAGTGGCGTAGTTGCGCTTGACGTCCGCCACTGTCACCTCGACTTCGTCGCCCGGCAGCGCGCCGTCTACAAAGAGTGTGAAGCCATCGACCTTGCCGACGCCCTCGCCGCCACTGCCCAGGCCGACAATGGCCAGCCTCGCCCGCTGACCGCGCCGGACGGGCACAGCCGGGCGCCCGGGCATGCCGTCCGCTGATTCTGCGCCGCGGCTCGCTGTCTGATCTGCCAACTGCCTCGCCTCCTACTCCCCCATTCTGTCCACCGCAACGGGTTTCCTCCCCCATGCCGCCACCGCACCTGTCCCGCCAGGAGAGATTAGCCAACCGGACAGTTTCAGTCTGGAAGGAAATCGGGCACGGCGGGCGAACTGCTCACGTATACATCTCCGCATAAGGAGTGATCCCCCGATGACGAGAGCCCTGACCCCGAAGGACATCTACGCCATAAAGTGCGTCGGCGATCCGCAGATGTCGCCGGACGGCAGCCTGGTGGCATACACTGTCCTCCGCATCGACGAGGAGAAGGACAAGGGCTTCACCGACATCTTCCTCGCCGACCTCAACACCGGCAACACGCGCCGTCTGACCAACTCGGGCAAGGACAGCTCGCCGCGCTTCTCGCCCGATGGCAAGCGGATCGCGTTCGTCTCCTCGCGCAGCGAGAAGAGCCAGCTCTGGATCATCGACGTCGGCGGTGGTGAAGCCTGGATGCTGCCGACCGACGAGGCGGTCAGCGGCGCCCCGGTCTGGTTCGCCGACGGCCGGCGGATCGCGTACAATGCCAATGTCTTCAGCCATCCGGATGATTGGCAGCCGTACCCCGGCGCTCCCGAATACGACGCCAAGCGCCTGCTTGAGATCGCCAAGCGGGCCAATGAGGTGGAGAAGAAAGGCGACGACAGCAAGAAGAAGAACGAGGTCAAGGTCATCACCCGCCTCCATTATCGTCACGACGGCATCGGCTTCTTCGGCGACCTGCGGCGTCACGTGTTCGTCACTCCGGTTCCGACAACGCCGCCGGTTGACGAGCTGAAGCCGGCCGGCCGCCAGATCACCAAGGGCGACTTCGACTTCGGCACGCCCACAGTGTCGCCGGACGGACGCTATCTGGTCGTCGACGCGCTGCAGTCGGAGATGGCCGATTACGAGCACAGGCGCGACCTCTGGCTGTACGACATCGACAAGGCCGAAGGCATTCTCATGTATAGCTCGAAGGGCCCGGTGTACGGCCCGAGCTGGTCGCCCTGTGGCAAGCTGGTAGCGTTCGGCGGCAATGACTTCGCCCGCAACGTGTCGACGACCAATGACCTCTGGCTGCTCGACGTGAGCGCCTTCGTGGCGGATGTCGTGGCTGGCAGGAAGCCCGCGCCGCTCACCGAGGCGGACGCGATCAACGTCACCAAGCCGTTCGATCGTCCGTTCGGCGCCCATTCCGGGTCCGAGCTGCGCGGCGGCGGCGGTAACCAGAGGTTCTGGGCCGGCGGCGAGCTCTACTTCCTGATGTCTGACCGCGGCGCCGCCGGCATCTACAAGACCGGCCCCGGCGGCAAGGCGACGGCCGTGCTGGTCGACCCGGACCGCGCCATCAGCGGCATCACCGGCGACGGCAAGCGTCTCGTCTACCTCTCGTCGCAGGTCGACAAGCTCGAGAACATCTTCCTCCACGACGGCGGCGCCGGCCATCCCCTGGCCCACGTCAACGACGAGTTCAGCGCCGAAGTGGCCATGGCCAGGTGGGAGAAGTTCACCTACAAGAGCAATGACGGCACGGACATCGACGGCTGGATCATCTATCCGACCGACTACCAAGCCGGCAAGCAGTACCCGCTGATGCTCGAGATCCACGGCGGCCCGCACGGCGCCTACGGCCCCGGCTTCAACTTCATGGGCCAGCTGTTCGCCGCCCGCGGCTACGCGGTGCTGTTCACCAATCCGCGCGGCAGCACGACCTACGGCCAGGACTTCACCTGCGCCATCGACAAGAACTGGGGCGTCGTCGACTACGCCGACCTGATGGCCGGCGTCGACGCGGTCATCGACCGCGGTCTGGCCGATCCGCAGCGGCTGTTCGTTCAGGGCTGGTCGTTCGGCGGCTACATGACCTGCTGGATCGTCACCCAGACCGGCCGCTTCCGCGCTGCCTGCGGCGGAGCCAGCGTCACCAATCTGCTCAGCGACTACGGCGTCGCCGACATCCTTTGGGCCGACGAGTGGGAGTACGGCGGCCAGCCCTGGAAGGATGCCGGCCACCTACTCGCCAAGTCGCCGCTGACGCACGTCGAGAAGGTCACCACGCCGCTGCTGCTCCTCCACGGCGAATCCGATATGCGCGTCTACACGACCCAGAGCGATGAGTTCTATGCGGCGCTGAAGCGCCTCGAGAAGAACGTCGTCATGGTCCGCTACCCGGGCGAGTTCCACGGACTCAGGCGGCCGCTGCACCGCGTCGATCGCTACGAGCGGACGCTGGCCTGGTTCGAGCACTACAACAAGCAGTGATGACCGAGGGCGCGGCGGTATCAGAACGTGACTGCCTTCCGGTGAGACCCCGACTGCAAGAAGAGAGCCACGGCAACAGGCGATCTGCCTGGGCGTGGCTCTCTTTGTGAGTGGCACGTCAGGATACTGGTGTTCACGCTGGCTCGGCCCGCAATACCAGGCGCATGACGTGACCCTCAGTCACCGCCTCAGCGACGCTGAAGCCCGTCTCAGTTGCCAGCGTTGTAAATAGGCGAGCGTCCTGCACGCTCTTGTTCCACCAGACGCCATAGCCGGTCTCGACATTGCGCGCCGGCAGAGCGATGACGAGTTGGATGAAGAACGCGTCCCGCTGGCTGTCATCGCGCGGCGGGATGACCGCGTCCCAGATGCTGAGAGTCGCGCCTGGCTTCAGGACGCGCCGGATCTCCCGGAGGACGACCGGCAGGTCGGCCCGGTCCATGTACATGAACGAGAAGAAGGCCGTCGCCGCATCGAAGGTACCATCGAGGAACTGCAGATCACGGGCGTCCATGATGATCTTGAGTGGTCCGGGGGCAGCCTCGAGCAGCTCCTCCTTCATTCGGTCGATGGCGACGACGCGATCGCCGAGCAGCTGGCCGACAATCCCCTCACCGCCACCGCCGACATCGAGCACGCGGCCGGGAAGGTCGACTGCCCGCATGTCGACATTGGCACACACCCGGTGGATTCTGTTTTCGTCGAGTCCGCTCATGCATGAATCACTCTCCTGCTGGAGTAGACAACGAATGCGTCCACCAGGTGGCTATTGCTGGCACTTGGGGCAGATGAACGATGCCGTGCTGCCGGTCTTGATCTTGACCACTGCCGTGACACAGACCGGGCAGGGCTTACCCTCGCGATAGCCGACCTGGAACTGGTCGAAGCGGCCGCTGGCGCCATACAGGTCTTTCTCATACTTGAGCCCGCCGAGCTCGGTCGCGTTCCGCAGCTGATCGCGGATCGCGGTGTACAACCCACGCCGCTCGCTGTCGCTGATGTCGGAGATGCGCCGGTTCGGGTGCAGGCGGGCGCTCCAGAGAATGTCCTGGATGTAGACGTTGCCGATGCCCGCAATGTGCTTCTGATCCATGAGAAAAGCCTTGATGCCGCCGCGTTTCCCGGCCAGCAACGCCGCGAATGCTTCATAGGTGAAAGCCTCGTCGTCAAGCGGCGACATGCCCAGCTCAGCCGTCATCTTGCGCGTCTCCGCGTCCGCGCGCCGAAACGCGTGGGCGTAGCCAAACCACCAGAAGGCCATGGTCAGGGCCGAACCATCCGCGAATCTGAACGCCAACTGGTACTTCTCCGGCAGGCTCGCGCCTGGCGCATGGAACAGCGTGTCGCCGCCCATGCCGAGGCTTAAGGCGAACCGCGCGTCGGGAGGTTTGCGATTTCCGGAAGCTCGGGCATGACGGCACCTCCCGTGTCTACTGGGCGAACTGCTTGCACAACCAGATCGCGACGGCCCGCTCGCGCTCGAACCCCTCGGACAGGTAGAGTCCGAGCGCCCGCGCGTTGTTGCTCATGACCCCGAGGCGGATGGTGGCGCAGCTGGCGCGCAGGTGATTCACCGCAAAGCGCAATGATGCGCGGCCGAGCCCTCGCCCCTGGAGAGCCGGCGCGACCGCGAGCGATTGGATCCAGCCTCCGTCTTGCCTCAGGCGAAGGCAGATTGCTGCAGCCGGCTCGCCTTGCCAGCGGCCGAGGAAGAAGCGGGTTCCCGGCTCGTGCATCTGCTCGAGCAGCGCGGGCACGGTGATCGGCACGCCATTCGGCGAATCGATGAAGGCATCGTGGTCTATTCGCGCATAGGCCGCGGCATCCTCTTCCCGCAGTGGCTCGACCGTGAAGCCAGCCGGCAGCGGCGGCCGCTCGCCGCCGGCATACCGCAGGGTCAGGCTCTCGTGGCTGACGACGTAGCCCTCCTGCTCGGCGCAGGCGCGCGCCCAAGCCGAGCGCTCGTCCAACTGGAGGACAGCCCGGCGCGCCCCGGCGGCCAGAGCGATCGCGGCGGCTTCGCCAAGCAGCGCGCGCAGAGCGTCCAGGGCAGCGGCGGCGAGATAGGGACTGACGAGCATCGCATCACCATTCTCGGCGGCAGTGACGGTGATGACCCCAAGGGCGCCGACCGGTCGGTCGGCGTCCCAGACGGTCAGATGGTTCGCTCCACCGGCGAACGTGTCACCAGCGTAGTTGCCGGTCATCTCTTCACAGGTGCTGAACCAGCGGCTGCCGCCGAGTTGCTGGATGAAGTCGTACAGAGCCCGGCGACGTTCCGGCCCAAGGGCGGCAAATCGCACCACTTCGTACATCTGGAACACCTCGCAAGTTGCTCGCTTCCCGTCACTACGGCCGGACGACGGAGATGTTTCGCCGGGACCACGCATGGGCCGATCACCCCGCGAGGGATGATCGGCCCGTTGTCCGTTCTGTCGTGCTGCGGCCCCAGCTATGCCTTCTTCACGGCCACGTAGAGCGGCTCGTCGAGCACATCCCACTCCTGCCCGCTGGCGCCGGCCGGCGCCTCCTCCCCCGCCGCAAGGGCGACGAAGTCGCGGGTCAGCGTCTCGCTGGCGATGTACTCGCTGCGGCTGGCCACGGCCTCGGCGAGGTCGCCGCTGGCGCGGTAGTAGGTGATGATGCGGTCCTCGACGTTGAGACCGGCTTCCTTGCGCTGACGCTGGATGCGGCTGACGATCTCGCGGGCCAGGCCGTCGAGCAGCAGATCCCGGCTCTGCGTCAGGTCAAGGACGATTGTCCGCCCGTGGTCGGCTTCGACTGCGAAGCCGGCGTTCGGCTCAGCCTTGACCTCGATCTCGTCCGCCGTCAGTTCGACCGGTCCGTGGCCGGCGGCGAACGCGGCGCCTTCTCCGACGGTGATGGTCTCGCCGGCGGCAGTCGCCCGGGCGACCTGAGACGGCGGCAGTGCGCCGAGCGCCCGTGCGACATCCTGGACGCCCTTGCCGACGCGCGGGCCGAGTTTGTCGAACCGGAGCTTGATGCGGAAGGTCAGGTAGTCGTCGAGATCGGCCACCCGCACCTCGCGGACATTCAGTTCCTCAGCGAGGATGGCCCGGAGATCGTCGTCCATCAGCTCGCTGTTCTTGCCGTTCAGGACGGCCAGCGGCAGCGGCATGCGGACACCGATGCGCGCCTTGTCGCGGGCGGCGCGGCCGAGGGCGACGAACTCGCGCAGTGTCTCCATCCGTCGCTCGAGTGCGGCGTCTACCAGCGTCGCATCGACCTGCGGATAGTCACAGAGGTGGACGCTCAGCGGCGCGCTGCCGTCGACACCGGCGACCAGGTTCTGATAGAGCGCCTCGGCGGCGAACGGCGTGAACGGCGCCAGCAGCAGGCTGAGCTGCGTCAGGCAGTGGTAGAGCGTGAGGTAGGCGGCCTGCTTGTCGGCATC
Organism: Chloroflexota bacterium; assembly: GCA_050261235.1. GTDB lineage: Bacteria > Bacillota > Sulfobacillia > JBFLWA01 > JBLNDB01 > JBLNDB01. The sequence goes on along the minus strand of JBLNDB010000021.1, from coordinate 3,279 downwards.
CATCGTGTCCGTCCAGTAGCGACGGCGGTTGCGCCGCAAGTACCACTTCGACAGGTCGTCGACGAAGGTCTGGACGGCGCGGGCGGCCGGCGTGATGTCATATGCCTCCAGGCAGTCGCGGACCTGCTTGGTGACCGAGTTGAGGCGCGACAGGATCCAGCGGTCCATCTCGGTGCGCGCTTCAGGCGGCGGCAAGAGGTCGACCAGGGCCTTGCCGGTGTTTGCGCCGCCACGGTAGTCGGCTGGCGACCAGCCGTCGACATTGGCATAGAGGACGAAGAACGCGTAGACGTTCCAGAGGGTGCCGAGCAGGGCGCCCTGGGTCTCGGCCATCGTCTTCATCGAGAACCGCTTGGGCAGCCACGGCGGGCTGACGACGTAGAGGAACCAGCGCAGGGCGTCAGCGCCGAGCTTGTCGAGCACTTCCTGCGGGTGGAGGACATTGCCCTTGTGCTTGCTCATCTTCTGCCCCTCGGCATCGACGCCGAACTCCGTCACGAGGACGTTCTTGTACGGCGCCTGCCCCTTGAGCAGGGTGGAGATGACGAGCAGCGTGTAGAACCAGCCGCGCGTCTGGTCGATGGCTTCACAGATGAAGTCAGCCGGGAACCGGCCCGCAAGGTCGGTCGCGAACGGGTAGTGGTACTGGGCGAACGGCATCGAGCCGGAGTCGAACCAGCAGTCGATGACGTCGAACACGCGATGCATCACGCCACCGCAATGCGGGCAGTTCAGGACGATCTCGTCGACGCCCGGCTTGTGTGGGTCGAAGACATCGGGCACCTTGTTCGCGGCCTTCTCGCGCAGTTCGGCGAAGCTGCCGATGCACTCGTGGTGGCCGCAGTCACAGGCCCAGATAGGCAGCGGTGTGCCCCAGTAGCGGGCGCGGCTGATGCACCAGTCGACGACGTTGTCGAGCCAGTTGCCGAACCGTCCGTGCTTGAGGTGGTCCGGGTACCAGTTGATGGTCTCGTTGTTGGCCAGCAGTTCCTCTTTGATCGCCGTCGTGCGGATGTACCAGGCATCGCGGGAGTAATAGAGGAGCGGGCTGTCGCAGCGCCAGCAGAACGGATAGGTGTGCGTGGCTTTGGTGGCGCGGAACATCCGGCCACGCTCGCGGAGATTCTCAATGATGCTCTGGTCGGCGTCCTTGACGAACTGGCCCTGCCACTCCGGCACCGCCTCGCTGAACCTGCCCTGGGCGTCGACCGGCTGGAAGTGCGGCAGGCCGTGCTCCCTGGCGGCGCGCGCGTCGTCCTCGCCGAACGCCGGCGCCATGTGGACGATGCCGGTGCCGTCCTCGAGCGTCACGAAGTCGGCGGCGATGACGGTGTGGGTGGCGGCCGGGGCATCGGGAATGGCCCGCCGCAGATAGGGGAACGGCGGCTCATAGGCCATGCCGAGAAGCTCGTCGGCCTTGAACTCGGCGACGATCTTGCAGTCGCGGCCCGCTGGCTTGAAGACCGCCTCGAGCAGCGCTTTGGCAAGGATCAGGCGCTCAGGCTGCTCGTCAGCGCGGTTCGGCCGGCTGACTTCAGCCAGGACGTAGTCCTCGCCCGACTTGACAGCGATGGCGGTGTTGGACGGAAGCGTCCAGGGGGTCGTCGTCCAGACGAGGAACGCCGCGCCCTGAAGCCCGAGCTTCATGGCACGCTCCTTGACGTCATCGCCCATGCGACCGAAGTCGACCGGCATGCGGACGAAGATCGACGGATCCTCGACTTCTTCATAGCCCTGCGCGACTTCATGGCTGGACAGCGGCGTGCCGCAGCGCGGGCAGTAAGGCACGACCCGGTGGCCCTTGTAGAGCAGGCCTTTGTCCCAGATCTGCTTCAGCGCCCACCAGACGGATTCGACGTAGTCAGGGTCGTAGGTGATGTAGGGATCGCTCAGGTCAAGCCAGTAACCGATGCGCTCGGTCATCTGCTCCCATTCGCGGGTGTACTGCAGCACGCTGTCCTTGCAGGCGTCGATGAACTTTTCGATGCCGTACTTCTCGATCTCCGGCTTGCCGCTGATGCCGAGCTTTTTCTCGATCTCGAGCTCGACCGGCAGACCGTGGGTGTCCCAGCCGGCCTTGCGGGAGACGTGGTAGCCGGTCATGCTCTTGTAGCGGGGAATCAGGTCCTTCATTGCGCGCGGCAGGACGTGGCCGGCGTGCGGCCTGCCGTTGGCGGTCGGCGGCCCCTCGTAGAACACGAACTCAGGCGCGCCCTCGCGCAGCTTCAGGCTCCGCCGGAAGACATCCTTGTCACGCCAGAACTGAAGCACCTGCTCCTCGAGCTTGGGAAAGCTGGTCGGCGTCGTCACCGGCTGAAAAGCCTCGGCTTTGGCGGCTGTCTTGTGGTCTTCAGCCATCTACTCCATCCCCTTTCGCTTGCTGCGGCAGAAAACAAAAACGCCTCTCGTCCCACACGGGGCGAGAGGCGTTGCCTTCGCGGTACCACCCAGTTTCGGCGCACGCTTGCGCCATCTCAGCGGGCACTTGCGGGTCGCGCATGCCCTCTCCCGGATAACGGCGGGAAATCCGGCAGGGTCTACGGGCCATCGCGCAGGGCGATTCGCCTTTCGGCCTGCGACTCAAAGGTGATGTTTCGCATCGCTGATCAGCGCCGGCTCGCACCGTCCCGGCTCGCTTCGGCTACCTCGCGGGCTACTCGTCCTTCTCATCGTCGATTGAATGATAGCTGAATTATAGCACCTTGCAGTAGCGTCCGCAAGCGATGGAAGGTTACTCCATGCGTTTGAAGAACACAAGGCATCAAAGCAAAACGCCATTGCCCGGCTCCTTATTATCGAGCACGGCAGAAGGGTGGTGGGAACGTCATGGATAGTCATGCAGACCTCGTCCGGAGGGTGTGCAAAGGCGACATGTCGGCGTTCGACACGCTTGTCCGACGATTCCAGGACATGGCCGTGGGTTACGCCTACTCGCTGCTTGAGGACTTCCACCTTGCGCAGGACGCTGCGCAGGATGCGTTCGTCCAGGCGTTCCTGCGTCTGCCCCAGCTCAGAGAGCCAGAGGCCTTCCCGCGCTGGTTCAAGACGGTTGTGTTCACATGCTGTAGCCGCATCACACGCCGGAAACAGCTGGTCTTCACGGACCACGATGGTTTGGCAGAGTCTGCTTCCAGTAGCGCCAGCGACCCGAGCGACGAGAGTCTGTCAAGCAAACGCGGGTCGGCGCCGTTCCTCTCCGAGCAGTCAGGCTTGCGCTTTCGAGTTCAGGCGAGCTTGAACGGCGGTGACCAGTTCAGCTGGTTCATTAGTGAGCTGAGG
>JBLNDB010000020.1:0-9777 GCA_050261235.1 Chloroflexota bacterium | reverse complement strand
CAAAGGTCGTTCAGGATTACCTATGCCGGGGGATGCGGCCGCATGCCCGGCTGCCGTGGGCGCCGCGGGCGCGGCGGCGGTCTCAGTTGGCGCCGTCGTCGCGGTAACGGCGGGCTGCCCTCTCCAGAAACGTGACGAGCAGCTCATGGCCTGTCAAGTCCCGCAGCGGCAGGAGCTGCCCGATTTTCGCCCGCATGGCGGACAGGGAGAGATCTTCACTGTGGATGATCACCACCGGGATCCGCCGCTGGGCGCAGATGCCGATCTTGATCAGGTCCCGCGTCTGCTGCTCGATCGCGTGCTCGTCGGCGCCGAAATGCGGCGCGCCATTGTACTCGAATGCAGCGACGTTGATGTAGAACCGGTCCAGTTCCAGGCGCTCGCCGGTCTTCGGGTTGACCAACCAGCCCGGCCGAGCATTGTCCTCGAACTCGTGCGAGTCGATGAGGAGGGAGAGGTACTCCTTCATTAATGCCTCGCCCTTGCTGGGACCGTGGTGCAGCCGGCGAATGGCGAGCGCGACCTCCGACTGCTGGCGGGCAATGGCCACGTTGTGGAGGGTGAAGCGGACCGGTGCAAGCCGGTTGCGCCGGTCTGTTGCGAGCCAATTTGCCTCGACGAGGGCCGCCACAGCCCGCCTCAGGGCTGTGGGGCTGGCGCCGGTGAGCCGGTGCAGCGCAGGGTAGGTGAACTCGCCGTTCTGGCCCTGAAGGATGCCGTAGAGGACTTTGGCAGCGGCGGGCAACGCCGGGTCGGTCAGCAGGGAAGCAGGGATAGTGGTGACCGGCCCCGGGAGAACGGGGATTGTGGCGACCTTGGCGCGAACTGCGCTGATGGTGCTCCGCGCGAGGCCGGACTGAGCCTTGAGAAGCCGATGGGGGACGGGTAGCGGTGAGGTGGCGGAGCGCGGTGGGGCGGTGGCGTGCAGGCGGCAAAGCATCCAGACCAGCTTGGCTGCGGGGGACAGATTCTGATCCAGCAGAAGCGCGACGGGGACGTCCAGGTCGATAGTGATACCTCCCAGAGCGGTTGATGGCATTTTCTGGTTCGCCGGTATACTCGGTTTCCCCTTCTCGGTGCGAAATTGGACATGCCCACCCCCTTCACTGTGACCGAAAAGTAACCGAGGACGCTGTGGAGGGGTGTTTGGTGGACATAAAGCCAGTAACTCGGTAAACTTACCCCTCCTCGGTGCGAAATTGGACATGCCCACCCCCTTCACTGTGACCGAAAAGTAACCGAGGACGCTGTGGAGGGGTGTTTGGTGGACATAAAACCCGGGAATCGGTAAACTTACCCCCTCCTCGGTGCGAAATTGGACATGTCCACCCCCTTCGCTGTGACCGAAAAGTAACCGAGGCACCCGAGACTCCCCCGCCTGTGGCCAAAGAAGCAAGCTCAAACCCAAACCGCCCCGGATCCAACGGCAGGTTACAGCACACCCGGCACCGACCCGGCCGCCTCCCGCCCCGCAGTGGCGGGCCCGGCAGCCTCATAGCGCGCGCACAGCATGAAGCAAGCAGGCAGCGTGCGTACGCTGCCTGCTTGCCCGTTCAGTATCGGTGAATGTGTCACTGCGAGGCCGGGACCGCAGCCGTTGTTGCCGGCGCCAGCGCAGCCGACAGCGACTTGCGAATGGCAGCCGCGAAGGCCGGGATGGCGGCCTGCACGGGGTCGGAAAGGCCTTCGCCGTCCAGTGTCAATGGTTCAATGCCGACAAGGATCGCCTCGCCCCGCCAGCCGAGTTGGCGCGCGACGGCCACTGCGGCCAGCGGACCGCAGTCGTGGAGCGAGCTTGGGAGGGGCAGCGGCTCGGTTGTCGCGATTGGCAGGCGGCAAATGGAACCGGGGCCGGCGCCGGTCACAACGGTGTCGGCAATGATGACGGCGCGGGCGGCGACAGCGTCGGGGACAGCATCAAGGCACACGGCCGAGTCGGCGAGTGTCACACCGTCTGGGATGTGTGCCCGGATCAGGGCCAACGCAGCACGCGCGGCGCCATCGTCGCCGCGCAGGCCGTTGCCGGCGACGAGCAGCACCACCCCACCGCCGGCGGCCGCAGCCGCGGCGCTGGCGGCCGGAATCGTTGCGCCGGCGGCCGCAGCCGTTGCGCCGGCGGTCGCAGCCCTAGTGCCCCCGTTCTGCATGCAACGCATCCCTCCGCAAGAACATCAGGCGCGCGGCACGGTCAAGGTTAGCCGCGATGCGCCGAAGAGCACAGTCTGCCGGTACGGCCGGAACTGTTCCGGGCCGGCGTTGAGGCTTCCCTGACCAGTCCCCGGGTTGCGGTCGTACTTGGGAAAGTTGCTGCCTGCCAGCTCGAGCCGCAAGCGGTGGCCGGCGGCGAAGCTGTGGCCGCAGTCCATTCCGACAACGACGTCGCGGGCCTCGCCGGGGGTAAAGCCGGCCCGCGTGATGCCGTCGGCGACGTAGCGCGAGACGCCGTCCGGCGCGACATCGCAGAGCTTGGCGGCAAGGTCGGCGCTGACCGCCGTCGTCTCCACCTGCAGGTAGAGCGTCGCCGGGCCGCAGATGATCAACGGCTCGGACAGCGCGTCAGTGTCGAACACCAGCACATCGTCACGGCCGGCGGTCGTCTGCACCGTCGGACCGGGTTCGAGTCCGACGTGGGCGCCCGGGAACTCCCAGACAGCGCCGCCCTGCGTCGGCACGGGCCGCAGCGGATCATGGACGAAGGTCGACTTGGCTGCCGCCGGCGCTGCCAACTGCAGCCGCCGGTCCTGAGTCAGGAACAACTCGCGCAGATCGCCGTCGCCCCATGACGGCAGATCGATCCAGTGCCCGCCGTCGCCGGTCAGGAAGGCCCGGACGCCGGTCTCCTGCGCAAGCGGCGAGCCTTTGAACCAGTGGTCGAACCAGGCCACCGTCTGCTCGGCGAACCGCGGCCGGGCGACATCACCATAGTGGATATCACCGCAGCCGTTGGTGTCGGAGACAATGCCGTTATGGCTGTATGGTCCGACAATCAACCGCTGCGGCGCACCACTGCTTGCGACCAACTGCGCGAACGGCGCGAACGATGCGTCACTGAGGAAGTCGTACCAACCCGCGAAGTGCAGCCCGGGAGCCCTGACGCGCTCCAGGTAAGCGCTGAGGTCGTTCTCCCGCCAGAGCGGCGATGCTTCCACCTCGCTGTCACAGAGCACCTGCCAGAACGGCATGTCTGGGGCCGCAGCGCGGAGTGGCGCGGTCGCGTAGAGCGACGGCCAGTCGTGACCGCCGAGCGTGCGGCCGGCCACCAGCATCGACCAGGGCAGGCCATGGTGTAGGCGGAGCGCCCCGCCGCGATACGAAAGCCATTCACGCTTGAGCGGCAGCGTCACCCAAACGCAGGCCTTGACGCGCTCCGGGAACTCGGCGGCGATGGCGAGCGATGCGGCGGACAGATACGAGATGCCGACGATGCCGAACCGGCCATCGCACCAGCTCTGTTTGAGCAGCCAGTCAGCGGTGTCAAGCGCATCGGCCGGCTCCTGGGCGAGGAGTCGGAATGTGCCCTCCGAGTCGCCGGTGCCGCGAACGTCCTGGATGATCAGGGCATATCCTCTGGCGCAGACCGAGCGAAACGGGGCGAGACCGCGCCGGCGATAGGGGGTGCGGATGATAAGGACCGGCCAGGGACCAGCTGGGGCGGCTCCATCGCCGCTCCCCTCGGGCAGATAGACGTCGGTGACGAGGCTAACCCCGTCGCGCATCGGTACATGTTCAGTGACCACGCTCATCGGACCGTTCCTCCGTTCTTCGCATTCACTTGGCTGGCGGGGCCAGTGAACCACATCGCTTGGAGATCGTCCATCCGGTCGTTGATCTGGTCGCCGAACCGCCGCACGGCTTCGCAGAGAAAGACATCATGTTTGACGTACTCGGCAGCGATCAGGACGACTCCTCGCTGGCGAGTAAGCAGCCCGGTGGCGCGGTCGCTCGCCGCCGCTTCAGCGAGCAACGCCTCGCTATGGTCGCCTATAACGATCAGGACCGGTACGGCAGTCGAGATCCGACCGGTAGTGCTGACGGTGCTGTGACTGAACTGACGCCGCAGGCCCAGGTCGGCCTTGCCGTAGACCAGTGCGTAGACATCGGCGCCGCGCGCCTCTGCGGCTCGCAGCGCCCCCGCCAGACGGTCCATCTCGGTCGGCTGCCCGGAAACGAGAAGCTGGTTCTCAGCGGCGCTGATGATCCGTTCAGCCTGCTCGAGCAGCGCCGTGTAGCCGCGGACGGTCAGGAGCGGCGACTCGTCGAGCGGAGCAGCGAGGTCGCTCAGGGCCGGCCCGAGCGCGTTGACCGTCTCGGTTGCGCGGGCGAGATGGCGAGCGAGCAGCGCTTCGTGTGGTGTCGGGTAGTAGACGGTACGCTCTCCGCCTTCATTGCCGACATGAGCGGCGCCCTTGGTCACCAGTCCGCCAAGCACCTCGTAGATCTTCGCCCGCGGCACGCCCGAGCGCTTGGCGACCTCATAACCGTTCGCACCCGGCGCGGCGAGGAGCGCCATGTAGGCGCGCGCCTCATACTCGCTGAGGCCGAGCTGCTGCAAACCGACGCTGACATCCATGCAAATCACCTCTGGGTGATTCGGTGAGTAACTACCCCGGTAGCTACCTACACAGTATCCCATTCCCTATCGGCTGTCAAGGGAGCCCGGTGAGGGGCAGAGAGGCAGGAACGAGGCCCGCCGGCGTTGAATCTGTGGCGTTACTAACGACAGCGATGCAAACAGCTTGCCCTCGGGAAAGGATGTCGCGAAACATGAGGCTTGACGAGTTCACCTACGTGCCGCAGGACGCGCGAGAGAAGAGCCTGGCTTACCTGGCCAACGTCCTCGGTCATCCAGGTACTGATCTTGACGCTCTCTACAATCAGGTCAGCGATGCCTTCGTTGCCCGCCACGCCGCCGGTGAACTCTCGTACTCCACCGACGGCCGGCCGACAGCAGACGGCGGCGAGGCCGACGCGGTGATGTTCCGCACTGACTTCACGGCGCCGAATGGCGAGTTCATCTGGGGCAAGTGCATCGCCAACCGCCGGCCCGGCGCCCGGCACAGCTGGTTCGGCCTCTTCTTCGAGGTCCCGCAGCCGCGGCGTGACGGCCTCGTCATCGGCGACCTGTCTTTCCCCAACTGGCACGCGATGCAGTCGTTCCTCGACGATGTAGCCAGGCTGGCGATTCCCGAGAAGTGGACGTACAGCGACTACCCGTCGAAGCAGAAGACGCCGATTCTCAAGTCGCTGATCGAGCAGACGTTCTTTCGCCTAAGGGAGCAAGGCAAGCTGCTGAAGAGCGAGACGCAAATGATCTTCAACACCGGTCTGATCAACGTCTTCTTCCGCGAGATCTACGTCCTCAGCGAGATCGACCCGGAGCGGCCCGACCGCTACATCAACGCGCGCCCGGTGCTGGAGAACGAGCGCATCGTGATGGAGAGCTTCGGCGGCAAGAAGCCGCAGATGGCCACGTTCTTCTCGAGCATCGGCGACGTCGTGTTCGACCCCGACCTGGAGATCAGCACCGACGACGAGCATATCCTCATCGACAACCTGGCCCGCGTGCCCGAAGAGTACCGGACCATGCGCAAGAGCCAGTTGTTCGCTCTCTTCCAGTCGGCGATCGAGTTCGCCCGGATCATGGCCCGGCGCAACTACAAGATGATCGTGCCGCAGTACTACGGCGGCCGGATTCAGTTCCTGATGCCGATCTACCTCTCCGGCGAGTTCGCCGGCGCGCCCGACTTCGCGCTGGTACTGGAGAAGATCAACGGCATGTACCGTGGCAACACCATTCTCACACTCGACATGGCTTACCAGGACGCGCGTCTGATCGCCAAGCCGGACACGACCTGGCTCAACCCGGACAACATCCACGCCGTGGGCCAGACGGCCGAGAATTAGCCCCGGCCGCTGCTTACAGCCGGTACATCGGCGGCTCGTTCAGCCAGCCCTTGGCTTTCCCGTAGACAATCAACCTGTCGCCTGCTGACAGCGCATCGAGCAGCATATTCCTGAAGATCCCCCGGACACGATCGTTAGTCATACTCTCTCTGAAGGCAGCGATGTGGATGAGCGACGACCCGTGCGCCAGGTTCAGGAGACGGCGGAAGATAAAGTTGTCATCCAGCCACTCCTTGTTCTCGAACTGCGCCGGGACCTTGGCAGGGGGCTTGGGCAGCGGCAGTCCGAACTTGAGCGCCTCCCGCTCAAGAATGCGCGCCTGCCCCTTGAGGCTGTCCAGTTGGAGATTGAGGATGGCCTGGAGATCGCCGTCATAGGCCAGCGTCGCGAACATGTTGACGAGCCCCGTGAAGTCGTAGACGAACGTCAGCCGGTCCCAGATGTGATAAGCTTCACTGGTGTCGATCTTCTCGTTCGTGTCTTTGGGCACGTTCGGGTAGAACGGGGGCTGGCCGATCCACCCCTTGAGCTTGACGTATTTGATCAGGCCATCAAGGTATTCGACCTGCCACCTGATTTCGGCCATCAGGACCGCGCGCAGGTGATCGTTGGCGATCGAGTTGACGGCAGAGGTGAAGAACAGCTCCAATCGCTCCTGATTGTCGGTCAACAGCCAGACGGCAATCTGCTCGTCGTGGATCGCATCGCTGCTGGTCGATGAGTTCATGCCCCGCCGCGGCCCATCGGGGCCCTTCAGGGAGTACTGCTTGCTGAGATTCTCGAGCGTCCGTGCGATGTCGAGCAGATGCGTCCGGAAGGCCTTCAGCCGGGCTGCGAGATCGATGTCATGCGCGAAAGCATCCCAGATCTCGCTGCGCTCGATGGCGCTGTACGTGGCGGTCAGCAGATCCCAGACAGCATTGGCTTCCAGGACGCTGACCGAGCTCTGTTGCGACCGTTTGCGTGTTCGCACTGAGAAGACCAAAGTCCAGCCTCCTTTTCAGCCGGCGGATTCCCCGCCCCGGCTATCTCACTGAGCGTAGGTGGGCGGCGGATTCAGCCAGCCTTTGACCTTTCCGTAGAGCACCAGTTTCTCGGTCAGCCCCATCTCAGAGATCAGCAGCTTCTTGAAGTAAGCACGCAACCGGTCGTTGGTCGTGCTGTGGATGAAGGCCTTAACGTGCAGCAGCACCGCCCCCTGCAGCCCGGTGAGCAGGAGACGGAAGATCTGGTCGTCCTCCGCGTACTCCGTGTCCTCGATGACGGCGTGGACGACCGGCGGCGCTTTCGGCAGCGGGATGCCAAACGCGAGCAGCTCCTTCTCAAGCCGCCTGATTTGCCGGGAGAGGATCCGGATACCGGCATCGAGCACGATCTTGAAGTCGCCGTCGTGGACGGCGTCGCGAATCGCCCGGTTCTGGTCGATGTTGTCATAGCGGAAGGTCAGATGATCCCAGAGATGTCCCGCTTCGCCGCAGCTGAGTTGCTCCGGTGAGTCCTTAGGAACGTTCGGGTAGAGCGGCGGTTGGCCGATCCAGCCCTTCAGTTTGACGTACTGCACGTAATCATCGAGATACGTGGCCACCCGCTTGATCTCGGCCATCGCCTTGCGGCGTATCGCATCGTTGCGCATGCAGGTCCGGACGACGCGGAACAACTGCTCGAGATCCTGTTGCAGCATCTGCAGCAGCCACATCGCGATGTGCTCGTCATGGAAGATCTCTGAGTTGATCGATGTGTGGATGCCGCGGCGGGGCGCGTCCGGGCCCTTGACTGCCGTCCTCGTGGCGATTCGCTCCCACGAACCGGCGTCGCGCAGCACCGCTGCCCGGACCCGGTCTATGTGAAGCTTGAGATCCGTGTCGTGAACGAAGGTCTCCCACATTGCCAGCCGCTCGATTTCCAGGTACTTGGAGGCCAACAGGTCCCAGATGTTATAGGCCTCCTGGGCGCTGAGCTGAGCACTCGGCCTCGTTGTCGTCCGCTTCGAAAGCACCATGCGCCTGCCCCCCTCGCGTTCTGCAACCGTATTGTGACCCGACGCGCATGGACATATGACGCGACAGAGCCAGCTGCGGGCTTCGCCCGGGCTGGCTCTCATTGACTGTGGTTCGAGCCTTGCTCCTACTCCGCTGCGCCGGCCAGTCGCACGGCGGTGCCGATCATCGTCAGATGCAGCGCGACGGAGGCCATCGCAGCAGTGATCATGCTGTTCGACACGCCGACGCCGACCACGGCGTCGCCACCCAGTTGATAGGCCTGCTTCCTGAGTTCGGCCGCCGCCCGCTCGCGGAGCCTTGCCGACAGCGCCTCGACCGCGGTCGCGAAGCCCGAGACATACTCGACGATGTCGGTGCTGACCAGGCCCAACGCTGCCTCGGTCCGTCGCCCGGGGACAGAGTCGATGGTCAGGACCGGAATGGCGGCGATTTGCGCCTCACGGCGCCGGGCCTCTGCCTCCTGCTCGCTGGAGACTCCTTGGCGCCTCGCCCGCTCGCGCTCGGCGATGGCATCAAAGTCAGCCTCGTGGCCGCACTCCGGGCAGACCTTTTCGCCAAGCCGCACGTAAGCCTTGCAGCTGGGGCAAGTGGGCATCTCCCAGACCTCCTCTGCACGCTCTCCCTACCACCGGTACTACGCCGACCGCGCCCCGGTTTCCCCTGAGCCGCGGCCAGCATGCGTCAGTCGCCCGGGGCGAGCCTGACACAGTCCGTTCTTGTCTGGCCATAGCAGGGGCAAACAAAAAGGGAAGGGCATCCGCCCTTCCCTCTGACGACTAACGCTTGCTGAACTGCGGCGCTCTGCGGGCCTTCTTCAGACCGTACTTCTTCCTCTCCTTCATCCGCGGGTCGCGGGTGAGGAAGCCGGCCTTCTTCAGGGTCGGACGGAACTCGTTGTCCACCTTGAGAAGGGCGCGGGCGATGCCGTGACGGACGGCGCCGGCCTGGCCAGCGACACCGCCACCGATGACGTTGACCTCAACGTCGAACTTGTCAGCGGTCGCGGTGGCCTGGAGCGGCTGCTCGACGACCATCTGCAGCGTGCGGAGCGGGAAGTACTCTTCGTACGGCCGATTATTGACAACGATTTTGCCCTGGCCCGGAAGCAACCGGACGCGGGCGATCGCGTTCTTGCGCCTGCCGGTACCGGCAAAAGCGGTTACTGCCACGTAGTGTCTCCTCCTTTCACCCTAGAACGTGTGGGGCTTGGGCTGCTGGGCCGCATGCGGGTGGGTCTCACCGGCATAGACCTTCAACTTCTTGCCCATGGCGCGCCCCAGACGGTTATGGGGGAGCATGCCCTTGATGGCCTTTTCGACGACCTTGTCAGGCCTGGTGGCGATGAACTTCTCATAGTTCATGACCTTGAGACCGCCCGGGAAACCGGAGTAGTGGGTGTACAGTTTCTGCTGCATCTTCTTGCCGGTCAGGACGATCTTATCGGCGTTGATGACGATGACGTAGTCGCCGGTGTCAACGTGCGGGGTGAAGATAGCCTTGTGCTTGCCGCGCAGAATGCGCGCGGCTTCAGTGGCCAAACGCCCCAACGGCTTGCCGGCCGCGTCAAGAACCAGCCACTGGCGCTGGACCTCCTGCGGCTTTGCCATGAAGGTCGAAGTCAAGCGTGATTCCTCCTCGTACGTTCGTGCGGAAGCGCATCCAGCAAGCCCTGTGGGGCTCACACAGGGGCTTGTAGAGTCACATAAACATTTTACTGCGCTGGCAGGGGGGTGTCAAGAAAACGTTAGTACCGCTGTCACCGGACTGTGATATTGTCACCCTGTAACGAGACTGAGAAAATGTCACCATGAGAGGAGACATTTTCTTGAGTTCGAAGGAAGCGCGACGACTCGACGTCATTGAGCGCGCAGCA
>JBLNDB010000019.1:0-3376 GCA_050261235.1 Chloroflexota bacterium | reverse complement strand
GCTGCGCGCTCAATGACGTCGAGTCGTCGCGCTTCCTTCGAACTCAAGAAAATGTCTCCTCTCATGGTGACATTTTCTCAGTCTCGTTACAGGGTGACAATATCACAGTCCGGTGACAGAGCCAGTCATCTTCTTTTGACAAGCCGCAGCAACGGATGCTACAATAATCGTCTGAACGCGCCACGACGAGCGTCATCGCCTCGAAGCCGAAGACGCGCACGTTGGCGGCGCACACAATGTGATAGTTGCTGAGCACGTCGGCCAGACGACCGCGATTGCAGTTGCCGCAAGGCCGCAATTGAGGAAAGTCCGGACTCCGCAGGGCAGGGTGCTGGGTAACGCCCAGGAGGGGTAACCCTTAGGAAAGTGCCACAGAGACATACCGCCTCGCGCTTGCGCGGGGTAAGGGTGAAACGGCGAGGTAAGAGCTCACCGGCGGCCGGGTGACCGGTCGGCCAGGCAAACCCCACTCGGAGCAAGACCAAATAGGAGAGGGATGATGTCGCCCGCGGACCTCTCGGGTTGGTCGCTTGAGGCGCCGGGCAACCGGCGTCCGAGATAAATGGTCGTCCGCGACAGAATCCGGCTTACCGGTCGGCGTGCTCAAAGACTTGAAGCCGCACCAGCGATGGTGCGGCTCTTTGTTTTGCCGCAACGGAAGGAAGATTGGCAATGTCGCCAGAATCCGTCCGCTGGAGGACCCGCGCATCCGGGAGTCGTATCTTGGTATCAGTAAGGCGCACTAGGCAGTGGCCCGACAGGGAGGTGTCCGGAATGGCCGATGTCTTGCGTTATGTGGATTTGGCTCTGCCCGATCTGGCGGGCCTTGATCGCGAGCGCACGGTGTTTCTCTGGGCGGTCAGCCCAATCGAGATTCACGGGCCGCACCTGCCCGTCGGCACCGACGTGTTCGTCGCCGAGGAGTTGCAGCGCCGTTACATAAGTGAGCTCGCCGGGCGTCACCCCGCCATCACGCCGGTTGTCCTGCCGAGCCTCCACGCCGGCTCTGACGCCCTGCCGGTCAAGGGGTCGCTCAGCGTCCCGGCCCCGGCGCTGGAGAGCATCCTGGTAGCGTACGCGAAAGGGCTTGCCGCACAGGGGTTCCGTTACCTTCTGCTGTCTGACAACCACGGCGGTCCGCGGCATGCGATGGCCATCGAGGCGGCATCGCGCACGGCCTGGCGCCGCTGGCGGTTCTACCTCATCAACCCGTTCAACACGCTGTTCCGCCGGATGGTCGAGTGCGACGCCGAGCTGCTGCGCGAGACCGGCCTCGGGCCGACAACCTGCGGTGACGATCCTGACTCGCACGCCGGGACCAATGAGACCTCGCTGATGATGGTCGCCGCGCCAGACAAGATCCGCGCCGGCGCCGAGCATGTGCCTCCTTCCCAGCCGGCGCCGCTCAAGGGTGGGGCGAAGACCGTGGCCGGGCTTGCCGCGCTCGTCAGGGTGCTCGGTGGCAAACGCTTCAGCCGCGACCTCGAGCATCTCGCCCGGACGCTCAACTGGGTCTCCGACCCGAACATGAAACCCTACATGGGCGACCCCGGCAAGGCGTCGCGCGACGCCGGCGAGCGAATGCTGAACGCCCACCTCAACCTGGCGATGTCGCTGCTCGACCGGGCCTTGGCCGGCGAACCGGTGCAGACGGATCCGCTGCTCTGGACATTGCGAGCGATGCGCCGGCTGCCGGAATGAGCGTGCTTTGATAGAGCGCGATTCGATAGCGGCAACTGCAGACGACGGCGAGCGCGTGCGCTCGCCGTCGTTTTCGGCAGGATTTCCTGGGAAATTGTCAAATGCTGTTGATGGACTGTTAACTCCCTGGCGTCATGGGCCGGTAGAAATGCAGAGAGGAGCGAAAGATCAGCATTCACCACCGGGCTGTGCCGCTCCCGGCGCTCGGTGGTTTGCAGGAGGTCGGCCGGACATGAGACTCGCCCTTCGCACCCGGATTATTGGCGCATTCTCGTTTCTGACCGCGCTGATGGCAGCGGCTGCCTGGTTCGGCTACAACCCGGCGGATCGCTTCCGCTCACTGATGGTCCTGTTACTCACGGGCGTCGCAATGGTGCTCAACATCATCTTTGCCGTGTTGTTCACCGCCAGCGTCGGCCGGCCGATCGCCGCCCTCGGCGACGTCGCCCGGCGCCTCGGCGATGGCGACCTCAGCATGACCGAGACGGTCATCCACACCGGCGACGAGTTGCAGTCGCTCAACGAAGCGATCGTCGCCATGACCGGGCGTCTCAGCGGGCTCATCGACGGTGTCAGGCAGTCGACGGACGATGTCGCCGCGGCAGCCGATCAGCTTACCGCAGCGTCGTCGCAGGCGGCGGCGGTGGCCGGGCAGGTGGCCGAGGCGATCAACCAGGTCGCCGCCAGTGTCCGTGAAGGGAATCAGGGCGTCAGTCAAGTGGCGTCGGCCACGCGCGACCTCGTCCAGGCGATCGACGGCATCGCCCGGGGCGCTCAGGAACAGGGGCGGCAGATCGAGCGGACTGCGACGCTGATTGACGAACTGGCACGCGGCGCCGGCGTGCTCAGCGAGATCATGGGCACCCTGCGCGGCCTGTCGGAGCAGAACGGCTCGGCGGCACATGAAGGCATGGTCATCGTCACTGAGACAGGCCGTGGCATGGAGCGGATCAGCCAGTCGGTCACGGAGGCCTATGCGGATCTCGACGCGCTCGCCAAGTCCTGCGCCAAAGTCGGTGATTACGCGGCAATGATCACGGAGATCGCCGACCAGACCAACCTGTTGGCGCTCAACGCCGCCATCGAGGCGGCGCGCGCCGGCGAGCAGGGCAAGGGCTTCGCGGTCGTCGCCTCCGAGGTGCGGAAACTGGCCGAACGGTCAGCCAAGTCGACCGAGCAGATCCGCGCCATCATCGATGACATCGAGAGCGACGGTACCAAGCTGCGGCAGGCGATGCAGCGCAGCAACGCCGAGGCTGAGGCTGGCGTCGAGCTGGCTCAGCGCAGCCAGGCGGTGCTGCAACAGGTCGTCGCGGCCAGCGAGCAGTCGATGAAAGAAATCGCTGAAGCGGTCGCAATCGCTGAGCAGAACGCCAAGGCGGCCGACGAATCGTACGAGTTGGCCAGTTCGGCAGCTGCCATCGTCGAGGAGAACACCGCCGCGACCGAAGCGATGTCCGCCAGGGCCGAGCAGGTGAACGCCATCGTCGCCAACCTCGCGCAGGCGATCGAGGCCAATGCGGCGACGACGCAGCAGGTGGCCGCGTCAGTCGAGGAACTGACCGCCTCGACCGAGGAGATCGCGGCGTCAGCGGACGGGCTGCGCGAAGTGGTCGGGCGGCTGAAGGCAGCCAGCGCGGGATTCAAGAGACGTTGAGTCAGTACAGAAACGGGG
>JBLNDB010000018.1:0-6413 GCA_050261235.1 Chloroflexota bacterium | reverse complement strand
GACAGACTCAAGCCCAGCTCGCCTTCAGAGCCTCTGGAATTGACCATAGCGAACGTCGACTGATCCAAGCGCACCTCAGGGAGCCTGAACCGAATTTACACCACGTCCCGGGACACGACCGCCAATCCAGTCTCCCATTGTTCACAGAGAACTCAAGGAGGACTCGACCCCCGGTATGACCATCCTCACAGTACGCCAGAACCCATTTCTCAGTCACGACCCACTTCTCGTCGTCACGGAAGGTCATCGTTCCGCCGGATGAGGCCTCAAAGGGTATCAAATCAGGACGCTTCCTTAGCTCAGCTACTATCTGCCCAATTGGATCGCTGAGCCCTTGGTCTTTCAGGCGTCGCAGGGCACTATCGCTCATCAGTGTGATGGGAGGAATGGGCCGGGAGTTCATCTCTGCCGTAAGCGTACTTACCTGGTCCGCTAGCCGATTTCGCTCAGCGCGAAGAGAGTTGATCTCTCCAGATAGGTCCTGGATCTCAAGCTCAAGTGCTCTGTTTCGCGCAAGGGCGGCTTCCCTCGTGATGTACAGCTTGCTGGTGCCCAGAGCCACCAGCAGGCAGGCAAGAACACCCGCGATGCCAAGGACCATCCTTGAGACTCTGCCCATTCATCCACCTCCAATGAGCCATCTTCTCGTCTCAACCATACCACCCGCCAGAATGTGGGGCAACATGCCTTCGTCGATTCCAGCAGGGAATGAGCCTGCCGCTCTCGGCAGGCTTCGTCATGCTCACTTTCTCCCATCAATGCCTGCTAAACCGCATTGGCAAGCACCGCGCATTATGGTAAACCAGTAGTGTGGCAAATTTCCTGTCCCGCCTGCACCAAACGACCGTTTCTTGGCAGGATTCAGGCTGCGGACTGGCGAATATTAGGCCCGTCCGCGACGCGGCAATGTACGGGTTTGCATGCACACTCCCGACCCGCGTCGACGTGGCAGGGAATCCAGAATCAAAGGAGGAGCTTAGTGGTGAAGCGCGGTTTGGCTCTAGTTCTCGTGCTCGTCCTCGCCATCGGTCTGCTCGCGGGTTGCGGCACCGGCAAGGACAGCAAGAAGCTCAAGGTCGGTATCGTGTTTGACGTCGGTGGCCGCGGCGACCAGTCGTTCAACGACTCCGCCTACGCCGGTCTCGAGAGGGCCCAGAAGGAATTCGGCGACAAGATTGAAGCCAACTTCCAGGAACCGGACAAGACCGGCTCGAACCGCGCTGATCTCGTCCGCCTGCTTGCTCAGGAGAAGTACGATCTGATCATCGGCGTCGGCTTCCTCTTCTCCGACGACATGGGCAAGATCGCGAAGGAGTTCCCGAACATCAAGTTCGCCGTCGTTGACGGCTGGCTCCCGTCCGAGCCGCTCGAGAAGAACAACATGGTCGCCCTCAACTTCAAGGAAGAAGAAGGTTCCTTCCTCGTTGGCGCGGCCGCTGCCCTGAAGAGCGCTTCGGGTAAGATCGGCTTCGTCGGTGGCATGGAAGGCGACCTCATCCGCAAGTTCGAGATGGGCTTCACCGCCGGCGCCAAGTACATCAACAAGAACATCAAGGTCATCTCCAACTACATCGGCACTGACGGTTCGGCCTTCGCCAACCCGGCCATGGGTAAGGAACTGGCCACTGCCCAGATCGAACAGGGCGCCGACGTGATCTACCACGCCTCGGGCGCCTCGGGCACCGGTGTCATCACCGCCTGTGCCGAGAAGAAGGTCCTCGCCATCGGCGTCGACTCCGACCAGAGCCTGACGGCCAGTGCCGAGCAGCAGCCGTACATCCTCACCTCGATGCTGAAGCGCGTCGATGTCTCGGTCTATGAGACCATCAAGGCCGTCGTCGATGGCACGTTCAAGGGCGGCTACCAGGTCTTCGACCTCAAGGCCGGCGGCGTCGGCTATGCCATGAACGATTTCAACAAGACCCTCATGACCAGCGAGATCACCGCCAAGGTCGACGAGCTGGCCGGCAAGATCAAGAGTGGCGAGATCGTGGTCCCGGCCGTCAAGGCTGACCTCGACGCCTTCATCGCCGGTCTCAAGTAGTTCGGCTACTGGTGCCCAGGTACAGGGGGTGGGCTCATCGTCCACCCCCTGTTATTCACTTCACGGGGCCCCGCATCCCGTAGTCAGAAAGGAAAGAGCGACCATGAACACGGGGCAGCCCATTCTCGAGCTTCACGGCATCATCAAACGCTTTCCCGGGCTCACCGCGAACGACAACATCAACCTGACGATCAAGCAGGGCGAAGTCCACGCCATCTGCGGCGAGAACGGCGCCGGCAAGAGCACGCTGATGAAGATCCTTTACGGGCTGTACCAGCCTGACGAAGGTCGGATCAGCCTGCGCGGCGGCGAGGTCGCCATCAGCGGGCCGAACAAGGCCGTGTCTCTCGGTATCGGCATGGTCCATCAGCACTTCATGCTGATCCCGCGCCTGACCGTCACTGAGAACATCATCCTTGGCCAGGAACCGAGACGGGGCGTGTCCCTGAACCTGAGCGAAGGTCTGTCCCGAGTCGCCCAACTCTGCAAACAATACGGCTTTGCCCTCGATCCGCGGGCGACGGTCGCCGACCTGTCAGTCGGTGAACAGCAACGCGTCGAGATTCTCAAGGTCCTCTACCGCGGCGCTGAGATTCTCATCCTCGACGAGCCAACGGCGGTGCTGGTGCCGCAGGAGGTTCGCGAGCTGTTCGTCAACCTGGCGAATCTCAAGCGTGAGGGCAAGACGATCATTTTCATCAGCCACAAGCTGGACGAGGTGCTGGAAATCGCCGACCGGGTGACGGTCATCCGCCGCGGCAAGGTCATCGGCACGGTCGATGCCGCAGCGACGACCAAGACTCAACTCGCGGAGATGATGGTCGGGCGTCCGGTCCTGCTGAACCTGCAGCGAGTCACCACCGAACCGGGCGAGACGCTGCTCAACCTGAAGGACCTTACGGTCGGCAGCCAGGACCGCGATGTCCTGAAAGGCGTCAGTCTGTCGGTGCGGGCCGGCGAGATCTACGGCATCGCCGGCGTGGAAGGCAATGGCCAGTCCGAGCTGGTTGATGCGCTGATCGGGCTCCGCGCGATCAAGAGCGGCGATGTCGAGATCGCCGGTCAGTCGATTCGCGGCAAGACCATCGGCGCGGTGCGCGATCTCGGCGTCGGTTTGATCCCGGAGGACCGACATAAGCGCG
This sequence comes from Chloroflexota bacterium, assembly GCA_050261235.1. GTDB lineage: Bacteria > Bacillota > Sulfobacillia > JBFLWA01 > JBLNDB01 > JBLNDB01. The sequence goes on along the minus strand of JBLNDB010000018.1, from coordinate 3,227 downwards.
GCCTTGTCCTGCCGATGACGGTGGCTGAGAACAGCGTCCTCGGCTTCCAGCGGCAGGAGCGCTTCCGCAAGGGCATCAGCCTCGACAACGATGCGATCGAAGCGTTCACGGCCAAGTTGGTCGGCGAGTTCGACATCCGCCTGTCGGGAACCGATGTGCCGGCGCACGCGCTGTCCGGCGGCAACCAGCAGAAGGTGATCCTGGCGCGCGAGTTCAGCCGCAACCCGAAGGTGCTGATCGCCGCACAGCCTACGCGAGGCCTCGATATCGGCGCGTCGGAGTTCGTCCGCAACCAGATCCTCGCGGCGAAGCGGGCCGGCCAGGCCGTGCTGCTGGTGAGCGCCGACCTGGAAGAGGTCATGTCGCTCAGCGACCGCATCGGTGTCATCTACGGCGGCGAGATCGTCGCCGAGATCGCCGGGGACAAGGCGACCGCCGAAGAGCTTGGTCTCTACATGACGGGCTCGAAGCGCGCAGCGGAAGGGGGGCACTGACGGTGAAGAGGGATCGCTTCTTCTGGCTTCAGCTCGCGACGCCGTTCATCGCCATCCTGTTCGCCTTCGTGATCGGCGCCATCATTGTCATGGCGATCGGCAAGAACCCGCTGTCAGTATTCGGTACGATGGTCGCCTTCAGTTTCGGCAAGGTCGACAGCCTCGGTCTGATCCTCTTCCGCGCCACACCCTACATCTTCACCGGCCTCGGCGTGGCGATCGGCTTCCAGCTCGGGTTGTTCAACATCGGCGCCGAGAGCCAGTACAAGATCGGCCTGTTCGTCGCCGCCGTCGTCGGCTACTCGTTCCCCGGCCTGCCGGCGATCATCCACATTCCGCTGACCATCATCGCCGGCATCATCGGCGGCATGCTCTGGGGCCTCCTGCCGATCTACCTGAAACTGAACCGCGGCGTCCACGAGGTCATCTCGACGATCATGCTCAACCACACGGCGACCTCGCTGCTCCACTACCTGCTGACCGGTCCGTTCCTCGATCAGAATCAGACCGGTGCGACGCAGCGCATCATGCGGACCAGGTTCTTCGCCGAGAGCGCCAGAATACCGACGGTCCATGGCCTCACAGACCTGCTGCACATTCCTTTGCCGAACTACGTTCACCTGAACTACATGTTCTTCATCGGCATCGCTCTCTGCGTCGTCGTCTACTGGCTGATCTGGAAGACGCCGTTCGGCTACGAACTGCGTGCCGTCGCCGGGAATCGGACGGCCGCCGAGGCGGCCGGCATCAACGTCAAGAAGATCATGTTCTTCGCCTTCATGTTGAGTGCCGGTATCGCCGGCATGGCCGGCCTGTCCGAGGCGATGACGATGTACGGCTACATGTCGGTCGACTTCCCGGGTGGCTACGGCCTGACCGGCATCGCGGTCGCCTTGCTCGGCAAGAACAACCCGTTCGGCGTGATCCTGTCGGCCCTCCTGTTCGGCTTCCTCGAGCGGGGCGCGCAGGGCATTCAGGTGCTGGCCGGGGTGCCGTCCGAGGTGATCACGATCCTGCAGGGCGTGATCATCCTCAGCGTCGTCGTCGCCTACTCACTCCTCAGCCGCTACATCCGCATCCAGAAGAAGAAGGAGGCGGCGTGAGATGGTCTGGACTGCACTGCTAATCGCGGCCGCTATCCGCATGACGATTCCGATCCTGCTGGCGGCGCTCGGGACGACGTTCTCTGAGCGCAGCGGCGTCGTCAACATCGGCATCGAGGGCATGATGATCGCCGGCACCTTCTGGGGCGCCGTCGGCGCCTACAAAGGCGGACCGCTGCTCGGCTTCCTGCTCGCCGTCATCGCGGCCATGGTGTTCGCGGCGATTCACGCCGTTGTCACGATCCGCTTCAAGGTCGATCAGGTCATCAGCGGCACCGCGATCAACATCCTCGCCGCGGGCCTGTCCCGTTTCTTCTCGATCATGATTTTCCACATGGCGACGACATCGCCGCAGGTCAAGGCGTTCCCGACGATCAGCATTCCGCTGCTCAAGGACATCCCCGGGCTCGGCCTGATGTTCCGGGACCTGTCGCCGGTCATTCTGGTCGCGTTCGCCCTGGTCCCAGCTGCAGCCTACGTCCTCAACCGGACCGTGTTCGGCCTGCGCCTGCGGTCTGTCGGTGAGAATCCGCTGGCTGCCGATACGCTCGGCATCAACGTCAACCTCATGCGTTACGCCGGCGTCATCATCAGCGGCGCGCTGGCCGGCCTCGCCGGCGCCTTCTTGGCGATCGAGCACACCGGCGTCTACCTGGAAGGGCAGACCGGAGGCCGCGGCTTCATCGCCATGGCGGCGATGATCTTCGGCGGCTGGACGCCGACCGGCGCGCTGGCCGCAAGCCTGCTGTTCGGCCTCGCTCAGGCGGTCACGTTGCGCGTCCGGATTCCGGGCATCCCGTATCAGTTCATTCAGATGCTCCCCTATCTGCTCACCATCGCCGTTCTGGCCGGTTTCGTCCGCAAGGCCGTCGGGCCTACGGCGAGCGGCGTGCCGTACGAACGCGAAGGGGAGTAGACTGGCTTCCGCATCACCCAGCCGACCATAGCAGGACGCCGCACCATGGGCCTTCGTGGCGGTGACCGGACCAGGACAGTCCATATCTCATGGAAGTCCCGCTCCGGTCAACGCCACCGTCGACCCACGGTGCGGCGTCCTGACATACTCGACCGGTGATGCGGACGCGGACTACCCAGCGCGACGCGGGGCAGCAAGGCGAAGCATGGCTTCTGACACGCGATGTTACGAGCCAGCCGCGGTCAGCGCTGCCGTGCCTATTCGAACCGCACCCGGCTGACGCCGAACATCAGCAGCACAACGGCGAATCCGCCGAGAACCAGCAGCGGCGTGCCGAGCGCGCTCAGATCGCCGCCCCGCGCCAGCAGTTCCTGATAGCCGCGAACGGCCCAGTACTGCGGCATCAGCAGGCCGATCTTCTGCATGAACGCCGGCATCATCTCATAGGGCCAGTACACGCCTGCCACCATGCTCGTCACGACGGCGCCGATGTTGGACGCGACCGATTGTTGCTGCGGCGTCTTGACGATGCCGGCAACGGCCAGGCCGAGTGCCGTCACGGTGATGATGAACACGCTGGTGAGGATGATCATGCCGACCGGGTCGCCCCAGCGGACGCCGAACAGATATCGGGTCGCGACCATCAGAATGGCCATCTGGGCCCAGCCGTTAATGAAGAACCCGAGCAGGTAGCCGAGGATCACTTCGACCTTG
>JBLNDB010000017.1:0-28768 GCA_050261235.1 Chloroflexota bacterium | reverse complement strand
TGCTCCGAGGACCGCCACGGTAGTTGTGAGAGTGCGCTTCGGACAGGTTACTTCCGCAGCGGCGTAGTCAGCGCCGCGCGGGCAGGTGTTGCCGGACACCGAGAGCAGCCGGCGTTCCGCGCCCGCACCGTCGACCACCGCTTCCAGGCTGCAGCTCAGCGGGCAGACGATGCACGTCAGGCGCAGCTTTTCAGTCACCTCCCTCACTCCTTCCCGCCGTGGCTTCGCTGGCCGTGAGGACGACGCCGGCGGCGTCGCGGCCCCAATCGCCGGCCGGGACGGCGAGCGTGACCATCTCCGGCGGGCGGAGGACGCGCTCGCGCTTGGCCGCCAGCTGCTCGGCGCCACAGGTGCAGGTGACCCGGGCGTTGCGCAGCGGTCGCCGGACGCGCAGGTAGAAGGTGACCGGCGCGCCGGGACGGACGCGCTGCGGAACAACATATGCGACACCGTCGCCGGCAGTTACGGGAAGCGTCGGCGTGTCATCCGCGGCGACTCCCGCCCTGAAGGCCAGGGCCCGCTCGGCGGCGGCCCGGCCCGCCACTTCGGCGCTCAGGCTGACGTAGTCGACCAGGTCGTGGACATGGACGACGTTGCCGCAGGCGTACAGCCCGGGGACAGACGTCGCGAAGCGGTCATCGACGACCGGCCCGCGGGTCGCCGGGTCGATGGCGGCGCCGGCGGCGCGCGACAGCTCGTTCTCGGGTATCAAACCGACCGATAGGATGAGCGTGTCGCAGGCCACTCGCTCCTCGGTGCCAGGCACCGGCTGCAATCGCTCGTCGACGCGGGCGACCGTCACCGCCTCGAGCCGGTCGCGGCCGTGGATGTCGACCACCGTGTGCGACAGATGGAGCGGGATGCCGTAGTCGTCGAGGCACTGGACGACGTTGCGGGTGAGGCCGTTCGGCTGCGGCAGGATCTCGTAGACGCCGACCACGCTGGCGCCCTCGAGCGTCAGGCGGCGGGCCATGATCAGACCGACATCGCCGGAGCCGAGGATGACGATCCGACGGCCCGGCATCAGGCCATCGATGTTGACGAACCGCTGCGCCGTGCCGGCGGTGTAGACGCCGGCCGGCCGGTCGCCGGGGATCATGATCTGGGCCCGGGTTCGCTCGCGGCAGCCCATCGCCAGCACGACCGCCCCGCAGGCCAGCTCGATTGAGCCGTCGCGGCTGTTCAAGGCCTCGACCGTGAGTTCCCCGGACGGGGCGGAGCTGACGCTCAGCACCATCGTCTCGAGCAACGCTTCGACGCCGGCGGTGCGCACGCGGTCGACGAACCGCTGGGCGTATTCGGGGCCGGTCAGGCGCTCGCCGAACAGGTGCAGGCCGAACCCATCATGGATGCACTGACTGAGGATGCCGCCGAGCGCGAAGTCGCGCTCGAGAATCGTCACCGCGGCGCCCGCGGCGCGCGCTGCTGCCGCCGCGGCCAGACCGGCCGGGCCGCCGCCGATGACCGCGACGTCGGTGCGTCTGTTCATGCGGATTCCCTCCCGGAGGGGGCCTTGGCGACAAACAGTTCCGAACCCGGGCCCTTCTTGGTGATCCTGGTTGCCGGCACGCAAAGCTCGCGGGCGAGGATCGCCGTCACGCGGGGCAGGCAGAACCCGCCCTGGCAGCGGCCCATGCCGGCGCGGGTCCGGCGCTTGACGGCATCGACGCTGAGCGCCGGCACGCGACCGTGGATTGCCGCCACGATCTCGCCTTCGCTGACCGTCTCGCAGCGGCAGACGATGCGCCCGTAGCGGGCATCGGCGGCGATGAGGGCGTCGCGCTCGGCGCGACCGAGATCGCGTAGGTGCGGCGGCTCACGGCGCAGCGGCTGCCAGTCGGCGCGTTCGCCAAGAGACAGCAGCGACCTCACCTCGCTGGCGACCATCTCCGCGATGGCAGGCGCCGCGGCCAGCCCCGGACTCTGGATGCCGGCGACGTTGTAGAGGCCGCGGACAAAGCGCGACGGGCCGATGTGGAAGTCTTCATGATAAGTCGCCGCGCGCAGGCCGGAATAGTACGCAATGACGCTGTCGCGGGCCGGGAAGCCCGGCAGGAGCGGCTGGAACTTCTCGAGCACCCGTTCGAGGCCGTCCCGCTCGGCGCGGCGGTCATCACGATCGGGGACTTCAGTGGCCGTCGGACCCCACTCCGGGTTGCCGTCGACCGTGACCATGGCGCCGCCGCCCTTGGTGTGGGGATCATAGGCCAGGCCGAAGGGCGACAGGGCGCAGCGGTAGCGGTCGCCGGCGGCGCGGTCGAAGATCAGCAACTCGCCGCGACGGGGGTGGATGGTGAACTCGCGCGCGTCGGCCATGGCGCAGATGTCGTCGCTGTGGATGCCGGCGCAGTTGATGACGAGCCGGCAGGAGATCGTCCCGCGGTCGGTGATGACACCGGTCACCGCGCCGTCGCGAACTGCCAGTCCGATGACGGATGTGCCGAGATGGAGCGCGACGCCGTTCATGACGGCATTCTCGGCGTAGGCGAGCGTCACCTTGTAGGGCGAGACCATGCCGGTCGTCGGCGCGTAGAACGCCCCGACGGCGCGGTCAGTGACCGCCGGCTCGATGCGACGGACCGCCTCAAGGCCGTACAGCAGCTCGACGCCCGGCACGCCGTTGTCCTCGGCGCGGGCCTTGACGATGTCGAGCACGAACAGCTCGTCGGGATCGGTGACGACGCCCAGCAGGCCGCAGCGGACCAGCTGGAAATCCAGCTCCCGCGCCGCCTGATCGTACAGCTCGACGCCGCGGACGCTGAGCTTGGCCTTGAGCGTGCCGGGCTCCGGGTCGACGCCGGGGTGGATCATGCCGTTGTTGCCCTTGCTGGCACCGCAGGCGACGTCCCACTCGCGCTCGACGATCGCGATGCCGGCCTGGTAGCGGGACAGCTCGCGGGCGACGGCGCAGCCGATGACGCCGCCACCGATGATGACGATGTCGGCCTGTGACTGCCGGGCGGTGAAGGGCGGCTGCCCGGTCGGCACCGGCAGGCGTGGCTGCAGGGCTCGTCGGCCCGTGCCAGGGCAGTCGCGCGCCGCAAGATCGTTGACCACGCCGGCCACGCCCGCGACCGAAGCGGCGATGTGGCCGGCATTGACGACATCGCTCCAGGTCGCCACCTCACCGCTGAGAGTGACGATGTCGGAGCGGAGCGTGATGCTGATCGGCTGCCCGGCCAGCCCCGGCTCAGCGGCATACTGGGCGGCGATGACGGCGGCGAGACGGCCGCTGTCAGTCATCGGCCTCACCTCCGCCAAGGGCCTGCAGAAGCAACTCGGCCAGGTCGAGAACCGGCGTCGGCTGCCGGTCACCGGCCTGAGCGGTCGTGAAGACATGCTCGCACATCGGGCAGGTGGTGATAATGGCCCCGACGCCCAGCGCCAGTTCATCCAGCCGCTCGCGGGTGATGGCCGCCGCGGTCGCCGGCCGGACTTCGGCGATCAGACCGCCGGCGCCGCAGCAGTGAGTCTCGCGCCCGCTGCAGCGGGGCGACTGAAGCGTAAGGCCCGGCACGGTGGCGATGACCGCCCGTGGCGCCGCGGTGATGTCGAGACGGCGGGTCATCGTGCAGGGATCGTGATAGACCGCCGATGACAACGCAGTCGGCCCGAGGCGCAACCTCCCGGCCTCGACCAGCTCCCGGGCGTACTCGGCGAAGTGCAGGACGCGCGGCGCGACGGTCAGACCGAGTTCCGCGTACCGCAGTCGGAGCGACTCGGTGCAGCCCGGGCAGGCCGCGACGACGGCCGTTGCCCCGCTGTCGTCAATTGCCGCCGTCAGCCTGCTTGCCAACTCCGCCTCAAGTTGCAGGTCGCCGGCGGTGCGCGCCGGGGCGCCGCAGCAGAGGTGCTCGGGCAGCGTCCGCCAATCGCAGCCGGCGGCAGTCAGGACAGCGGCGATGGCCTCGCTGGTGGCCGGGCGGAGGGCCGTCGCTGTGCAGCCTGGCAGAAAAAGAACCCGCTCCGGCAATGTCGGCACGACTTCCGGCGCCGCCGGCGACAGTCTGGGCGCCGGCGCCGCGCTGACTGCGAGCCGGCGTGGCGCCACGCTGGCAAACGGGTGGCCATAGCGGCGAAGACCGGCGAGCAGGGCCGTCACTTCGGCCGGCGCGACGCCGCGGCTGAGGGCGTCGGCGCGGGCGGCCGCCATGATGTCGGCGACCTTGACTTCCGGGAACGGGCACCAGGTCTCGCAGCCGCGGCAATCAGCGCAGTCGTACAGGTAGCGCGTCAGGTCAGGTGTGCGCGGCAGCATCTCCTGGCGGAACATCTCGACCAGCCGCACCTTGCCGGCCGGTGAGACCGACTCGCGGCGCTCGGCGCGCGTGACGGGACAATCGAAGCGGCACATGTTCGGGCAGATGGCGCAATACTCGATCGCCTTCTGGAGGTCGGCCGCCCGTTCCGCATCGCTCATCTCAGTCCACCTCCAGCCCGAGCTTGCCGGGGTTCATCACGCCGTTCGGGTCGAGCGACCGCTTGACGCGACGCAGCACCTCGAGCGCCGCGCCGTGCTCGCCCGCCATGAAGCGCGCCCGCTGCAGACCGACGCCGTGATGGTGGCTGATCGTGCCACCGTTGCGCAGGACGGCGTCCATCGCCGCATCCCAGACGGCGCGGTAGTAGCTGTCGAGGTCGTTCGGCGGGAAGCCGCAGAGGGTGACATAGAGGCAGGCGCCATCCGCATAGACGTGCGAGAAGTGGCCGGAGGCGACCAGCGTGCCCTCGACGGCCATCATCGCCGCGGTCATCTCGCGGTGGACGGCGGCGATGCCGGCCCACGGCGCCGCTACCTCAAGCGTGTCGATGACCGCGCCCTTGCGGATCATGTGCGAGCTGAGCGAAACGTCGAAACGGGTCCTCAGCCAGTGCTCGACCGGCCTTTCGCCGCAGGCGGCGCCGCCGCGGGCCAGGCTCTCCTCGTTGCAGACGGCGGCCTCAAGCTCGACCAGCCGCCGGTCGCCTTCGCAGAGCAGCACCAGCATCACCTTGCCGTCGGCAGCGCGGACATCGGGGAAGTTGCGGCCCGTTTCCAACTCGTCATAGATGCGGACGACCGCCGGACGGTAGCCGCGGCGCAGAATCAACCGCACGGCCTCGAGCGCCGGCTCGACGCCGTCGAAGGCGAAAGAGAGCATCGCCCGCGCCTCGGGCTTCGGCCAGATCCGCAGCGTCGCTTCAGTGATGACGCCGAGCGTCCCCTCGCCGCCGAGCAGCAGTTGCTCCCAGCGCGGACCGGTCGAGGCGCGCGGCATCGCCTTGCTGCGCACGATTTCGCCGGTCGGCAGGACGACCTCGAGGCCGGCGACGATGTCTTCGATCTTGCCGTACTTGGTCGAGAACTGACCGGCGGCGCGGCAGGAGATCCAGCCGCCGACAGTCGAGCAGCGGACCGACTGGGGGATGTGCCCGCCGGTGTAGCCGGCGGCCGCGAGCCAGCGCTCGTACAGCTCGCCGTTGAGGCCGGCCTGAACGGTCACGTGCAGCGATCGCTCGTCGAGCGCCAGGACGCGGTTCATCCGTTTCATGTCGAGGCTGATGCCGCCCCGCACCGCCACTGCCCCACCGAGCACCCCCGACCCCTCGCCGAACGGCGTCACCGGCACCTGCAGGCGGTTGGCCAACTGCATGATCGCCGATACTTCAGCGGTCGACTCAGGCCAGACGACCAGGTCGGGAACGGCGGGGAACGTCCCGTCAAGGAACCAGTTGCAGGTCACCGGCCAGAAATCGCGCGCCACCGCGAACCGCTCGACTTCGACGGTCGAGACGCGCTCCGGCCCGACGATCCGCTCCAGCTCGCGCCGGAGCGCCGGCGGATCAGCGCGCGCGGCCGGCGCCGGATAGACTGTGCGGCACGGGCTCACTCGCCATTCCTCCCTTGCTCGCCATCCGGCAGCGCGCGCCTGCCGGAGGGGCGCGAGGCCGCTGTGCCGGAGGCGATCTCGGTCTCCATGCGGTAGATGTCGCCGCGGTAGACGAAAGTCATGAACTCGAGCGGCCGTCCGTCGGCGAGGAAGGTCTGCCGCTCCATGACCAGCACCGGCGTGCCGGGCGCGACGCCGAGCAGTTCGGCCTCGTCCGGCGTCGCCACCGCCGGTGTGACGGCTTGGACGGCGCGCCCGATGCGCAGGCCGCGCCGGTGGACAATCAGCTGGTAGAGCGAGCCGGCCAACTCCTCACGGGTCAGGCCGCCAATGATCGCCTGCGACAGGTACGAGGTCTCGATCGCCATCGGCATCCCGTCGGCGGTGCGCAGGCGCCGGCTGAGGATGACCTTCTCATCCGGCCCCGATTGGAGCTTGAGCGTCACCGCCGGCGGCGGTTTGACCTGCTTCAGGGTCAGGACGCGGGCGCCAGCGACCAGGCCGCGCGCTGCCATCTCGGCGGTGAAGCTGATCAGCGGTTCGATGCCGTCGGCGGAGCGGCGGCGACAGACAAACGTGCCGCGCCCGCGGTGGCGGTACAGGTATCCCTGCCGGACGAGATCGAGCACGGCCTGACGGACGGTCACCCGGCCGACGCCGTAGGTGGCCATCAGCTCCGCCTCGGTCGGCAACCGCGTGCCGACGGGCAGGACGCCGCCCTCGATCTGGCGCTGCAGGAGGTCTCGCAGTTGGCTGTACAACGGTTCCGGCCGGCTCGCGTCAAGCATGTCGTCTCCCCCGTTCGTCATCCGCCGACATGTCCTATTGTTCGGACAAAGTTGTCTTCATCGTCCGACTCCCGGTTCCTGCTCAGCGTCCCCAGTTTTGGCTGGCTTTGGCATGAAAACCGCTGCTGGCGCGGGAAAGACTATGGTCGGCAATGTTGAGGAGGTGAGATCCATGACCGTCGAATCCGATCTCAAGAAGGCGCTGGCAGCGACCCAGGCCGCCCTTGGCAACTACTCGATGTTTGCCGAGTCGACCCAGGACCAGTCAGCCAAGCAGATGTTCCAGGAGATGGCGAACGACTTGCGGCGCCATGTGACCCAGATCCAGAGCCGGCTGGACTACGTCAGCGGCAATCAGCAGAACCAGATGCAGTGAGCATTCGGCGATTGGCGGGGCGCCCGGGCGGGCGCCCCGCCGGCGCTCATTCGCGGGCGTTGAGCCAGGCCAGAATGTCGGCCAGAGTCGCATCGGCGCCAAGCGCTATCAGCCCGTCGAGGAACTGCGGCTCGGTGAGCGATCCGGCTGGCGCAAGGTTGGCATCGACCAGGGCGATGACGTGGTAGCGCCCGGGCAGGAAGCCGCGCAGCACCTTGCCGGCGGCCGTAGTATCGACAGCGATCAGTTGCTCGACCGGCATCATGCCGCTGGCCGCCAGTTCCTCGCGCTTGCGGATGGCCCGGCGGAGGAGCGTGAAGCGTGCCGCGACCCGCTCGCCGCGAGCGCCGATAAAGACAAGCGCGCCGAGCGCGGGCAGGGCCGGGTAGACCCGGCCGAGCCAGGCCAGCGCGACGAACAGCGCGACCATCGCCGCGCCGACGACCTTGCCGCAACCGGCCAGGATCACCGACGCGGCGCTGTAGCCGGCGCTGCGCGCCAAGTAGGCGCGGACGATGCGCCCGCCATCCAGCGGCAGGGCCGGCAGCAGGTTGAAGCCGGCGAGGAGCGCGTTGGTCTCGACGAAGAAGCCCAGCAGGCGGTGGTCGAACAGCGCGAGATCGCGGATGATGAAGCCCAGCGCGGCCAGGGCCGCGCTGCTGAGCGGTCCGGCGACGGCGACGACGGTCTCGCTGTACGGGTCGGCCTCGTCGAGCCCGGCGATGTGGGCGACGCCACCATACGGGTAGACGTCGACCGATCCCGGCGGCAGGCCGACCCCCTTGGCCATGTAGAGATGCGCCAACTCGTGGCCGGCCAGCGACAACGCCAGCAATATCATCTCACGGGCGTAACCGCCGAGCGCGATCACGACCGAGGCCGCGATCAGCGCGGCGTGGCAACGGAAGCGGACGCCGAACAGCGTCAGCGACAGCATCCGGATGTCCCGCGCTCAACGCGCGCTGATCAGCACGGCGGGATCGACCGCCTGACCGTCGACCAGGACTTCGAAGTGGAGATGAGCGCCGCTCGCATTGCCGGTATGCCCAGCCTCGGCGACCTTCTGTCCGGCGCTGACGCTGTCCTTTGGCTTGACCACGACCTGGCTGCAGTGGGCGTAGAGCGTCACCACGCCGTCGCCGTGGTCGATTTCGAGGTACAGCCCGTAGGTTGCGTTGCGCGCCACCGACTTGACCTTGCCGGCGGCCGCGGCGAAGATCGGATCGCCCTCCGCGGCGTCGATGTCAAGCCCGGTGTGGAAGCGCTGCTCCGTGCCGTCCATGTAGAGGCCATACGGCAGCGTGACAGCTCCCGGGAGCGGTGCGGTCAGCTTGATTGCCACCGACCGGGCGGGCGTCCCGGCGCCACCCCCGGAACCGGTGTCGCCCGGCGGGTTGACCGTGTTTCCGCCAAGCGGGTGCCAGACCGCAACCGCCTGGACGCGCTCGTAAAGGCCGCGCCAGTCGAAGTCGGAGGCAACGCCGTAACGGATGCCGCTCATCGCGGCCTTGGCCGGCGCCCATTCGGCGCGGTTCACCGCCAGGACGATGACGAAGATCGCCGCCGCGGCGAGGGTCTGCCAGAACATGCGCCGCCAGTTGATCAGGCTGCCCTCGTCGCCGTCCTCGACCCAGCGGCGGTCAAAGTCGCGCCGGCGATAGTTGGCAGTGCGGCCGAGACTGTAGTCGTATCCGCTCCCGGCGCTGGTCCGGTGGGGGCGGATCCGCTTTCTCCCTCTGCGCCACTCCAGCATGACTGACTCCTCCCCTGACATCGCGCGCGCAGTTGCATCCACAAGAATATATGGACGGCCCGCGGGCATTATGCCGGGGCCGTCCACTCTGCGCGCTGCGAACACCGGCGCGGCGTCAGCTCTTGATGACGTGCAGCCACTCGTCGAGCAGGAACTGCACCCGTCCGAGGAAGAGCGACACGCGGGCCATGACGGTGTTGCCGAAGGCGGCGCCGAAGGCGATCATCATCACCCAGCGGCCGATTCGCGCTGAGTAGTCGAGCACGCCGGCGCGCCTGGTCGTGAAGAAGAAGTAGGTCAGGGTCGTGACGACGCCGATGACGAGGATGATGTTGTTCAGGCTGGTCGATAGCTTCCCCGGCACCCAGACGGAGCGGAATGTCGCCGTCAGCTGAGTGACGAAGTACGGTTTGAAGTCGCGGGTCAGGACGATGCCGGCGCCGACGCCGAGGAAGAACGCGATCGTCCAGCGGGCGAAGTAGGCGATGCTGCGTATGTAGCGCGTGTAGATGAGCAGCCCGATGAAGATCGGAATCAGATACGACCACTTGCCTTCTTGGAGGAGCGACGTCTTGATCGTCGGCCGGATGTAGTTGTCGACTGTGACGACGACGCCATGCCCGGCGCCGAGTCCGACGTACAGGTACTCCGCGAACCGGTAGAGCGGGTTCTCGCGCCAGAGGAAGCTGTAGAGGGCGAGGGTGAGCAGGGCCGCCACCCAGACGCCGAGTGTATCGATAGTCATTGTCTCACCTCCGCTTGCTGCCTGCGTCAGTCTCTCGTGCCGCCAGGTAGCCGATGTTGCCGAGGACGATGAACAGCACCAGCAGTACGTGGGCCAGCGACTGGGCGTCCATGCCAGCGGTCGCCTGCCCCGCGACGCCGGTCAGCTTCTCGTATTCCGCCGAGCCGCGCATGCCCATGATCAGGCCCTTGATCAGCCCGGACTGGAGCAGCGGCAGGTTCTCCGGCACCGATACGGCGTTGACACCGGCAATCACCGGCACGCCCTGGGCGCCGATGACCTTGACTACCTCCGGCACGCCCGGGTTGCCGGCCGCGAGGTCGATCCAGGCGGCCGCGTCCCTGGCAGTCTTCAGCGTCGACATCAGCGGGTAGTCGGTCAGCGGCTTGCCGAACACATCGATGCCGGCGACGGCCGCCGCGATGCTGGTCGTCGTGCTCTCAAGCCAGACCTGTCCGCCCGGCTTGTAGCCGAGGTTGACGAAGTCGACGCCATAGCGCTTGTCCGGAAACTCGGTCTGCAGCTGGTTCCACCAGAGCGTCAGCAAGTTGCCGCCCTGCGGCCACATTGACGCGCCGACGACCTTGATGCCGCGCGAGAACAGGTGCCTGCCCAGGGCCAGAGCGCCGGTCTGAAGCTCGGGAATGGTCGAAGCATCGTAGTCGAGCAGCAGTATGACCGTGCTGCCAGCCGGCAGGTTGTTGATGAAGGTGTACGTCTGCTGTGTCTGGGGGTTGACGCGGATCGGCAGGCCGATCGGGTTGACGATGGCATAGACGACCACGGCAGCCATCAGGAGGTAGAGGATGCGTCGGTCGATCCGTTGTAGACCGGCGAGGAATCCCATGGTTGCGCTCCTTTCCGGGCCTATTCGCCGCCGCTCAGATACGCTCGCTCGATGCCGGTGATGACGCGCAGCGACGTCGCGACGCCGCCGAGGGTGGCGCCGATCATGATGCCGCGCATGCCGGCCGTGTTCGGGATGTCCTGCAGCCAGTTGGTGAGCGCCGGCAGAGCAGGCGAGATCAGGTCACCGATCGGGGCCCGCCCAAGCATGACGATGATTGCCGTGATGAGCAGCAGCGTGGCCTCGAACGAGCGGATGCGGAAGGCGCGATAGGCCGCAGATGAGATGTAGAAGACGAGGATCGAGTACATCGTCGCGGACAGCGGGTTGAGCATCCGGTTGTAGAGGAAGTCCTGGTAGAAAGGATCCTGGTTGGTCCGCAGGAGGCCGTAGAGGATGATCCCCCACATCGAGATCAACAGGATCAGGCTGTACGCGGCGCCGCTCCGGCCGCCCGAGATGTTGCTCAGGTGGATGATCGTCAGGTTGACGACGCCAAGCAGCACGGCGAACGCGGTCGCAATCAGGAACCACTGGTCAAGCGTCGTCTTGGTGGACTTGGCGATCGGCACATTGAAGAAGTTGGCGATGACATAGATCAGCCCGGACAGGAGCGTGATCAGGAGCGGAATCTCCTTGCGCAAACAGTCTCACCTCTGCTTTCGTGACTGGCAGCGTCGATCGCTACGCTACTTGGCAAGCAGGTCGCTCAGGGTCTTGTTGCCGAGAGTCGCCAACACCGCGCCGACCAGGATGACGACGGCGGCGAACCACTTGCCCCAGTCCTGGCCGATCAGGTTGCCGACCAGCACCGGGTCGCGCGACAGGTAGGCGCTGGCGGCGTAAATTTCCTCGCCGAGCAGCGTGTAATCGCAGGCCGCGACGAAGAACGGGATCTGGTTGGTGTTGGCGGTGCCGGCGATCTGAATCGCGCCGGTCTGCGAGCCGACCTCGGCGAAGATCAGCGATTCGGCCCAGAAGGCGCCGAAAAGGATGTTCGCCGCAACGCCCTCGCGCTGCATGATGCCCATGACGCCGGAGGCATAGCCGAACTGGTCGTCTGACAGATAGCGGACGTCGGACGGGTTGAATGAGTCGGTCTTGTTCATGTCGGTGTACGCGGCGCGCACGGTCTCTTCGAGGATCGGCGTGACGGTCGGGTAGCGGCTGGTGACGATGATGCGGGTGTCGTACTTCGCAGTCATGCGGGCCACGTAGGCCAGCAAGGCGAACGAGGCGAGCGTCTGCGCGTTGGAGAGGTCGCCGATGCCCGGCGAGTAGTGGATCGGGCGGCCCATTTCGGTGGCGCGGCCGATCGCCTCGTCAAGCGCATCGAGACCGCTCACCTTGCGGATGTCCGGCACCTTGCGCCCGGACCTGGCGCGGCTGATCATGAACAACAGCCCGATCGCGAACAGGAGCTCGAGGATGAACGTCGACAACTGGCCCTTGACAATGATAGTGTTCACGTCGCACCTCCCTCCTGTATACTGTCCGCCAATCTGCCCGTCGATGCGGACTCCGCGGGGACGGCGCGGAAACGAACCGGGCGCCGCAGCTGGAGCAGCGGCGCCCGGTAATCACTGCGTATCTTTAGCTCTGCGGCACGCCTTTCATGGTCAGCGAGATGCGCTGGCGCGCCTGATCGACGGCGAGCACCTTGGCCGTGACGACGTCACCGACCTGGACGACATCGAGCGGGTGCCTGACGAACCTGTCGGCCAGTTGCGACACGTGGACCAGCCCGTCGTGCTTGACGCCGATATCGACGAAGGCGCCGAAATCGACGACGTTGCGGACGGTGCCCGCGCAGCACCATGCCGGGCTGGAGATCCTCGAACTTCATCAGAGCGATGTTGGCCGGCGTCAGTTCGGCCTTGGTCAGGCCGCAACGGGCCAACAGACCCTCGGCCGCGGCGTACGACTCGGGATGGATCGGCGTGTTGTCGAGCGGGTCGTCGCCGGCGGGCACGCGCATGAAGCCGGCCGCCTGAGTGAAGACGGCCTCGCCGACGCGCGGCACTTTCAGCAGCTCGGCGCGGCTCCGGAACCGCCCGTGCTCAGCTGCTTCTGGTTGACGTCGTGCTGGTACTGACCGACGCCGATCGCCTTCGGCTCGACCTTGACCAACTCGGCCAGCGGGTCCTCGAGGCGGCGGGCGATCGAGATGGCGCCGCGGACGGACACGTCGAGATCGGGGAACTCCTCGCCGGCCAGCTTCGAGGCGGAATAGACGGAGGCGCCGGCCTCGCTGACAATGACGTAGCTGAGCGGGCGGGTGATCTCCTTGATCGTCTCGGCGATGAACGCCTCCGTCTCGCGGGAGCCGGTGCCGTTGCCGATGGCGATGACCTCGACGTTGTGCTTCGCGACCAGGGCCTTGACGACCTAGGCGGCCGCCTGCTGCTCGCGGATGCCCAGTTCCTTCGCCAACTGGCGGACGATATCCATGGGATGTCCTCCCCCGGGGCTGGTTGCCCTGCCTTGGTGTGGAGATACTACTCCAGTACTATAACCCATCGTTGCTGAGTCGGGCAACAAACGCGAAGCGAGGGGCCGCCGTGTACAAGCGCAAGCGCCGCTACAACCGGCAGGAGACGGATGAGATCAACAGCGTCGCCAAAGGGAAGAGCGTTGAGGCAACGGGGCCGCCGCTGGCTGGCGAACCGCACATACCGGTCTCTGGTGACATCGGGGTCGTCCGCCAGGCGGTGCTCGACATTCTCGGGTCGCCGCCTGACCTCGCCTTTCGCGAGTTCTCGTTCGGCACCACCCGTCCGGTGCGCTGTCTGGTCGCCCACATCGATGGGCTGACTGACCCGGTGTCGGTGGCTGACAACCTGATCCGCCCGCTGGTCGAGCTGCCGCAACTGGCTCCGGATGCGGTCGACATCACGCCGACCAACGCCGCCGACATGGTGAAGGAGCGCCTGACGTCGGTCTGGCAGCTCAGGACGGACAATGACCTCGGCCGTGCCGTAACCGCCATGCTCGATGGTCAGGTCCTGCTGTTCATCGAGGGAAGCAGCGAGGCGATCATTGCCGGCAGGCGTCAAATTCCGGGCCGCCAGGTCGACAATCCCGACATCCAGCAGGTCATCCGCGGGCCGCGCGAGGCGTTCACCGAGAGGATCCGCGACAACACCGGCCTGATCCGCAAGCGGCTGTCCCACGAGTCGCTGCGGATCGAGCAACTGCGCATCGGCCGGCTCACCAACACCGTCGTCTGCCTTGTCTGGATCGAGGGCATCGTCAGCCCGAAGGTCCTCGAAGAGGCCCGCAAGCGTCTCAAGCGCATCGACATCGACGCCATCATCGACAGTGGCTACATCGAGGAACTGATCGAGGACCAGCCCTGGTCGCCGTTTCCGACTGTCTACAACACCGAGCGGCCCGATTCGTTCTGTGCCAGCCTGCTCGAGGGCAGGGTGGGCATCCTGACCGACGGCAGCCCCGAGGGCTTGATCGTCCCGGCCAGCTTCGTCATGTTCTTCCAGTCCGCCGAGGACTACTACCAGCGCTTTCACATCACACTCTTGATCCGCCTGATCCGCCTGATCGCCGCCTTCCTCTCGCTTCTGCTGCCTTCGATCTACATCGCCGCGACGACGTTCCATCATGAGATGATACCGACCGCACTGCTCCTGTCGATTGCGGCCGGGCGTGAGACGGTGCCCTTCCCGGCAGTCATCGAGGCCCTGTTCATGGTGTTCGCGTTCGAGATCCTGCGCGAGGCCGGGATCAGACTGCCCGGCATCGTCGGGCAAGCCGTCAGCATCGTCGGCGCCCTGGTCATCGGCCAGGCGGTCGTGTCAGCCGGCGTTGTCAGCTCGTTCATGGTCATCGTCATCGCGCTCACGGAGATCGCCTCGTTCGCCCTGCCCTTCTACGACATGGGCGCAACGCTGCGCATCCTGCGTTATCCGATCATCGTGCTGGCGGCGAGCCTTGGCGTGTTCGGCATCATCATCAGCCTGCTCGCCATGCTGATCCACCTCTGCAGCCTGCGCTCGTTCGGCAGCCCCTATCTGACCGGCATCTCGCCGTTCATCCCGCGCGATGTCCATGACATCTTCGTCAGAGTCCCCTGGCCGATGATGCGGTGGCGCCCGCGACTGGCCGGGCAGCGCCATCCCGAGCGCCAGGCGACCGGCTCCGGACCAAGACGCCCGAAAGGCAGGGGACGTGAGAATGAAACGACCGATTGAGCGCATCTCGACGGCGCAACTGAGGATGCTGGCGGGTGGGGTGTTCACCGGCACGGTGTTCCTGCCCATTTCGAGCGCCCTCGCCCGCCAGGCCGGAAGCGATTCGACCGTCGCGCTCATCGTCTCGATGCTGCTTGCCGCCATACTCGCGTACTTCGTCATCCATCCGGCCATTCTCAGATTCCCGCGCCTCGGACTGGCGGAGCAGTTCCGGCTGGCCTTCGGTGGGCTGCTTGGCCGGGTCCTGGCCGCCGTCATCGCCATCTCGCTGTATGGGTTCAGCGCGTGCCTTGCCCGGCAGATCGCCGATGTCTACATCGTCTCGTTGATGCCGCGGACGCCGATTTGGGTGTTCGCGGGTCCGGTGCTGTTCCTGGCGGCAATGATGGCACGCGAGGGTGTCGAAGTGCTGGTCCGCTACACCGCCGTCGTGTTCCCGATCATCTTGCTCACCTTGCTGGCGATCATCGGTCTGACTATGACATCAATCAGTCTGGCCAATTTCCTGCCACTGTTCGAGAACGGACTGGTCGGGCCGGCCCAGGCGGTCGCAACCGGGTTCATGTATGCCGGCGAGATGGTCGTGGTAATCTGGGCGCTCGTCCCGGCAATCAACCAGCCGCGAGGCGCCAACTTCGCGATTCTGAGCGGGGCGGCCTTGGCCGCCGTCGCGCTGGTCGGCATCAACTTCGTCACCATCGGCATCTTCTCGGCGCCGGAGGTAGCCCGCCTGTTCTATGCGACGATCGACCTGTCGAAGACGATCCAGTCCGGCGGTTACGTGCGTGGCGTCGAGTCGATCGTCATCGGCATCTTCAGCGCCGCCTCCGTCCTCAAGGTGTCGGCTTTCCTCCTTGCCGGGTCGGTGATCCTCGCCGACGTGTTCGGGCTGCAGGACTACCGGGCGTTGACCCTGCCGGCGGCGGCCCTGGCCTTAGTCGGGGTGGTCCGGTTGCACGATCCGGCGACGATGCAGCGGCTGCTCGACGGGATCGACCGGGTAATCATGCTGCCCGCCTTCATCGTACTGCCGCCGCTTGTGCGCGTGCTGGCAGTCTGGCGGAGCCGCAAGCGCGGGACGTCGGTCGCGTGACAACCAGCCAGCGGCGCGCCGCCATTGTCGTCATCATCGTCATCACAGCGATTGCGCTGACCGGCTGCTGGGACCGGGCTGAGATCAACGACACCGGCTTCGTGCTCGCGATGGGCGTGTCGCGCACCGACAAGGGAGAGTTTCGCGTCGCCGTCGAGATCGCGATGCCGGGCAAGCTCGGCAAGACCAGTCAGGGCGGTGGCGCCGGGGGTGAAGCCAGCGGCACAACGGCGACGCTGATCCGCGAGGCGACCGGCGCGACGCTCCATGCCGCTCTCGGCCGCATCACGCTGGCACTCGGGCGAACGATCGACGAGAGTCACTGCAACATTCTGCTGGTCAGCGAGCAGTTGCTGCAGGACGGCTCACTGGCCGAGGTAATGGACTGGCTGACCCGCTTCTACCAGATTCGGCGGGAGAAGATCGTCCTGGTC
This sequence comes from Chloroflexota bacterium, assembly GCA_050261235.1. Classification (GTDB taxonomy): domain Bacteria; phylum Bacillota; class Sulfobacillia; order JBFLWA01; family JBLNDB01; genus JBLNDB01. Next base: position 12,654 of record JBLNDB010000017.1, on the reverse strand, counting down.
ACCGATGTCGAACCGACAGCCGTCCTCGAAGCATCGCCGCAGCTCGAGCCGACACAGGGACTCAACCTGTACAAGGCCCTGGTGACCATCAAATGGGACTGCCTGCCGAGCTACCAGTCGACGGTGAGAGACATTATGCTGCGCCAGAACACGTACGGCGTCCATGTGGCGCTCGGGCGGGTCACGCTCGCCGATGAGCCCGACGGCTCCAAGGCCGTGGTCGGCAACGGCATCGCCATTCTGGATGGTGGCCGTCTGCTCGGGATGCTGACGAAAGACGAAGCGCGGTTCGCGAACATGATCCTCAACCACAGCCGCGGCTCGACGCTGATTCTGGAACTTAGCACGCCCGCGCTGGTCGACGAGATCACCCGACCGACACCCGGTTACCACGGCGGCGATGTGGAGGGAAGTGAGGTCGCGCCGACCGCGGGCGCCCACGCCGCCATGCATGTGACCCATTCCCGAACGAGCATCAAGGTGAGGCTGGAAGGCGGCGTGCCGGTGATCGATGTCAATATCAAGTTGAACGCCCAGATCGTCGAGATGGGCATGCCGCTCGCCCTTGGCGAGCCTGAGGCAATAAAGAAACTGAACCGGGTCATGTCGGACTTCGTGGCCGAGCGGGTGCTGGCGACAATCGCCGCGACTCAGTCATACCCCAAGGGTGGCGACATCTTCTTCATCGGCGAGATGATACATGACCGGTTCCCGGGCGTCTGGCACGCCATCAACGATCAGTGGGATCAGTACTACAAGACGCTCAAGTTCAACGTGAAGGTCGACGGCAGCATCACTTCGACGGGACGGTCGCTCGCCCCATCGGTGCCGCATCGCTGACCGGCCGGCCCAGCGTCTGCAACTGCTTCATCGATCCGTACAGCCCCTGCAGCCGTCTGAACTCGTCGGCATCGTGGAACTTGCACTTGCCGGCGCCGAAGGCCTTGGCCACCTCCAGGCAGAACCGACCAGCCGCCTCAATGTCGGCGAATTGGCTGGCGCCGCTGGCGCTGCCAGGCACAGCCGTCTCAGCCGTCAGTGCGACGCCGACCACCGGCGCGTCGGTGGCGGTGGCGGGCTGCAGGATGCTGTTGAGATGGTAGACGCCGTTGCCATAGGGGGTGATGTCCTGGGTCGTGACGGCCAACACGGCCGGCGCGCGCCCGGTGACAATCTGCATGATGGTCAGCAGATCATCGCTCGTCCTCAGGATGTACCCTTCCTTGACGGTCGGCGAGATGGCGAACCCACGCTGGTTGATGATGCGATTGCCGCGGGTCGTGTCGACGGTGAGGATCGCGTCCATGGCCGGCTCGACCTCGTGAGTGTTCATCGTCCGCATGTCGACCGGTGAACCCATGAACGGCACGGGCTCGTGCGGCTCGGTCGGGGCGTTGGGGCAAATGTGCGTCGTGATTATCACATCACCAGGCAGCACGTCGCCGGCGGCGGCCATGGCGGCGAGCTTGAGGGCGCAGGCGACCGCTGTCACGGCGCCGTCACCGTCCGAGACGAGACCGATCACGTCCGGCTGGGCGCCGATGCCGCCCAAGCGGCCGATGATGCCGAGCGTCGGCGCACCGCCGCCGCTGCTTCGCCCGCGCTCACCGCGGAACTGGAAGCGGACGAAGTCCGTGCTGCCGCGATCACCGTGGATTGTCACGCTGCCGGCCTCGACCGGTCCGGCCGCGCGGACCGCCGCTACCACTGTCTCGCCGCTGACGCAGGGGTCGTCCAAGAGGTCGAGTGCGTCGATGACCTGTCTGATCATTGCTGGGCCTCCTTGTTTCCAGCCAGACCCTGCCAGAGAGGTGCCAGCGCCGTCCGCAGGCACCACTCGTCGGGTTGGCCGGGCTCGAATCAGGGAAGATCGTCGTCCTCGCGCGGTTCGCGTTCGCCAAGGATCATCTCGACGGTGGCCGGCGGGACATGGCCGATGACCTCGCCGAGAAACCGGGCGGTCGCCTTGTAGCGCCCGTCGCCGCAGGTTGCTCCGTCGGATTGGCGGCCGTCCCAATAGACTTCGTAGACGGTCGACTCGCCGGGTATGAGCTCCCGGTCACTGACCATCTGCAGGAAGGAGCGGTCCGCCGACCAGCACCAGAGTCGCGTGCCGTCGGCGTTGCGGATGGTGATGTCGAACTGCTGCGAAGTCGGGAACCGGATGCGCAACGGCTCGTCGCCGACGTTGGTCACGCGGAGGGTCAGCAGATAACCGGGACAGCGGTCATGCGGCCGGCAGGCGAGCGACATTTTCAGGTTCGCCAGTCCGGCGTGCTCGTTCACCTCGTGGAAGCGCTCGGCCATCTTCGTTCCCCCTCACCGATCATACGGGCCAGCACGGTCGCAGGTTGTAGGGGTAAGGCAGCGATTTGGCGGGGCCACGGCCCTCACCGGCACTGCCGAGTCCGGGGCCGGCAGGCGGCGGTGGCGGCAGCGGCGTAGCCGGGACTGCGGGGCCAGGGGCGAACTCGCTGGAGACGCACGCGAAGCGTCGACCGACCTCGGCCCAGTTGATGTTGGCCATGAACGCCCTGATGTAGGCGGAGCGGTCCGCGCCATAGTCCATGAAGTAAGCGTGCTCGTAGACGTCGAGGACGAGCAGCGGCGCCGCGCGCCAGATCGGACCGAGGTCGTGCGAATCGGCGAGGCAGTTCCTCAACTGCCGGGCGTCGAAGTCCCAGCAGAGGACGGCCCAACCGCGGGCCGCCTTGCCGGTGCTGACGAAATCGTACTCCCAGTTGTCGCGAGACCCGTAGTCGCGGACCAACTGCGCCAGCAACGCGCCGGTGGGACGTCCGCCGGGGCCGCCGAGGTTCGTGAAGTAGAACTCGTGCAGCGTCACGGCGTTGCTCGCGAAGCTCTCCGCGACCTTCAGTTCGCGAAACGGGCTGTATGTGGGGTTAGCGCCTGCGCGGTCGACGCCAGGGAGCAGCTGGCGGATCTCATGGATCTTCTCGATGTAGCGGAGATAGAGCTTATAGTGCTCCTCAAGCTGCCGCCGCGAGATTCCCGGAAGCTGATGGATCGGCAGCGGGATCGGCCTGACCGGTGACACGCCTCTGCCTCCTTCGCCTCGCATTCCGCTCCATCATATGACCTGACGGTCGGCGAAGGTGAGGCGGCAGCCTAAAAGTCCTGTCTGCGGACAGCAAAGACGCAGGCCGCGAGCAGAACGGCGCCCATCGCCAGCAGGACGATGGCATCGGGGAACTCCGAGCGCCAGGTGGCGGTGCCGTTCAGGCTGTGAAGGATCGCGGTGTAGACGTAGTAGCCGGGCGTCAGGCGCGTCACCGCGCCGGCCAGGCCGGGCGCGCCGACGAAGAAGGCGCCGTAGACCATCGGCAGGTAGACGAGGGTCGAGACGCCGATGGCGGTCTGCAGGTTGGCGATCAGCAGGCTGATGAGCAGACCGATGAGGGTGAAGACTGCGGCGCCGAGCGTCACGAAGGCGAACGTAACCAGCGGCGCGCCGATCAGGCCGCCGTTGGCGGTGAGGACGAGCAACGCGCCCCCGACCGTGACGATGACGCCGAACAGAGCTTTCGCGATGACGAACTCGGAAAAGCTGACCGGCGCGACGAGCAGCGCCGCCATCATCTTTTCGCGCCGGTCGCGCGCCAGCGTGCCGGGCATCAGCGTGACACCGGAGACCAGCACTGTGATGGCCCAGGTCGGCAGCATGATCTGGGCCGGCGTCAGCCCGCGCAGCGGTCTGACGGAAAACGCGACCATCGGCTGGCGGGACGACTCGTTGCCTGTCTCCTGGCGCAGCGCCCCCAACGCGGCGACGGCGCCCTGCGACCGGTCATCGACGATGGCGCTGATGGCGATGCTGCTGCCGGCGGCCAGCGCCTGGTCGATGTCCTCCGGGAGGTAGATCACTGCTTCGATCTCGCCTTGCGTGAGCAGCTTCATCGCCTGATCCGCGTCCCTGACGGGGACGACCTCGACGATCCGGTGGCCGGCCATGGTCGCCGCCGCGTACCTGGCCGCAAATGCCGACGAACCGCCGGTCGGTAGAGCCACCTTGACCGGTGCGCCAAGCCCCGGCGTCGCAATGAAGCTCATGATCAGCGACACGAGCAGAGGCAGACCGAGGAGGAGCAGCAGACTCCAGTTGCGGAGCGACAGCTGGAGGTCGTTGGCGACGAGGATGCCGATCGTCCGTGGCCGGAGGTGCATCACTGCCGCCCCCTTCCGGTCAGGCTGAGCAAGACGTCCTCGAGCGTCGGTTCAATCGTCTGGATTCGCTCAATCCCCTGTTCGCCCAGGTCATGCAGCCTCGCACCGAGTTGCCCGTCGCTGAGCGGCAGCGTGACGCGGCTGCCGTCGCGCAACTCGACCTGCACCAGGGGTATGGCGTTGCGCCGTTTGAGCGCCTCTGGCGAGGCAACGGCGATGACGCGGCCGTGATCGACGATAGCGACGCGACTGCACAACTGGTCGGCGACCTCCATCCGGTGGGTGGTCAGGAAGACTGTCGTGCCGCCATCGGCGAGGCGGCGGATGAGGCGCTTGAGATCGGCGGCCGATTCCGGATCGAGTCCGCCGGTCGGTTCATCAAGAAACAGCACCCGCGGATTGGGGATCAGAGCGCGGGCAATCATCACCCGCTGCTTCATACCGCGTGACATTTTGCGCACGGGACGCTTCGCGACCGCGCCAAGGCCGACCGACTCAAGCAACTCGTCGGCGCGGCGGCGCGGCTCGCCATAGAGATCGCAGAACAGGGTCAGGTTGCGGAGCGCCGTATGCTCCTCATAGAGCGTGGGGATGTCGAAGACGACGCCGATGACGTGGTGAAGCCGCTCGCGGTCGGTGACGACATCGATGCCGGCGACCGACGCCCGACCCCCGGTCGGGCGGACCTGTCCGGTGAGAATCTTGATCGTCGTGGTCTTGCCTGCCCCGTTCGGACCGAGGAAACCAAAGATCTCGCCGGCCTCGACACTGAAGGAAATGCCGTTCAGCGCTGCGATCTGCGGGTAGCGTTTGGTTAGTCCGTGCGCCTGGATCAATGTCTGGTTCACCTCGCAGCCGGAAGTGTGGGGTATTTCCCCGGCCTGCGGATGAACTCCTCCCCCGCCCCGGCGTTCCGGGCAATCCCGTTCAGGCCAGCTGGTAACGCCGGCCGGGAGCTGGCAGAAGCAGACGCCGGCGATCGACATGGGCGCGGAAGAACCGCAAATCGATCGTGTGCACCGGGATGACCCAGGTCGGGGCGACGGTCTCGATCAGATCGAGCAACCCCGGCCCGTCGATGTGCCCGGACGCGTGGAAACCGCGGCCGTCCGGGCTGGCCGGATCGCCCGCGAAGCGCAGGTTGAAGTGACGCAGCCAGGCACGCAGCCGCTCAAGATCGAGACGATCCTCCTCGTTCCAGCTCTCGCTGGCCGAGTGGATGTAGGTGCCGCGAGACGGTGCGACGTCAATCAGTTCAGGCAGGTCATGATAGCTGAAACAGACGATATAGTCACCGGCGTCGGCCTGCAGCTGGCGGGCGGTGACGACCCGGTCGCCGTACCGCTCGAGCACCGCCCGCTCCCAGAGCGGGCGGGTCAGCCGGGGCTCGTTGTAGACGAGCAGGTCGTCGCTGCGGTGGGGATCGGGGACGACGCCGGCGAGACTGAGCGCTTCGAGGATGTGCGCGTCGCGCGTCGTCACCACCAGCCGTCGCCCGTTGTCACTGGCGACGCGACGGAACGTCGCCAGTCGCTCGACATTCCGGGGGCCGAAGTCGGCGATGACAAGCCCGTCTGTAAGGCTCACGGCATGGCAGGCGTTCTCGTACACCGCCGCCTCAGTCGACGGCCACTCGGCAGCCGGATGGGTTCCCTCGCAGATGACGGCCAATGGCTTGAGCTTCGCCGCTTCGGCCAGGAAACGCTGCGTCTCGCCGCCGCGCGCGCCGTGGCGGCGGAAGTCACCGGTGTAGACGACCCAGCCGCCGTCAGTCTCGACCGCCCAGGCGACTGCGCCCGGAACCGAGTGGTCGACCGGGTACAGACGAACCCGCAGTCCGCCGATCGGGCTGCCCGGCTGCCAGTCCACCGGCGGCGGACCCGCCAGTCCCCGGCTGGCGGCTGGCTGCAGCCAGAACGCCGCCAGCGATGCGTTCAGATCTGGGACAGCCAGTCGGCGGGCCACTGCCGGCGTAGTTCGGTAGTTCGTCGCCGCGAACAACCCCTCGCGTTGCTCGCGCGGCACGAGGTAGGCCGTCTCGCCCTCGAAGTCCGCCGCGGCGGTATCCTGACAAGCCTTGAGCAGCGCCGCAGTAGCCGCGCTGGCGTAGATGGGGGTCTCGGCCGAGAGGAACGACACCGCACCGCAGTGGTCGAGGTGAGCGTGGCTGAGGAGGACCGGCGGCGGGTTGACCGGATCGAACGTCCGCGTGCGCTCGCTTACGCTCCCGTCGCTGGCCCGCGCGCCGTCGGCCGGTTGCAGGTCACTGCGGTAGATGCCGCCAAGGTCGGGGATCAGCCGCAAGGCCAAAGGATCGCGCAGGCCGGCGGAACTGCGCGGCGACAGCAGATCGCTGTAGTATTGCGACCGCCGCCGGAAGTCGGTGCCAAAGTCGAGCCAGAGGGCCCGGTCGCCGCTTTCGAGCAGCAGCTTGTTGCCGCCGATCATGCCTGCCCCGCCGAAACACGTCAGATGGACCGCCATGCAGACACCTCCGGTCCAGTCTATAGAGGCAGGCCCCGCTCCATGTCACGCGGACTTCAGATCGCGACCAGGGTGGCACTGCCCCACCCCTATCGCTCAGCCAGCCGGTTGCCGGTCGAGATTGCGAGTAGGGTTACACTGCCCCACACCAGGCTCGGACGAAAGTTGATCAGGCCGCGACTTCCGAATGACTTCGGCTGTCGCGGCCTGATCTTGTGGAGTCCGGGCCTGGTGTGGGGCAGGGTTGCCCTATTCGATCTCGACCACCATTTCGACCTCCACGCACGCATCAAGCGGCAGCCCGGCGGCGCCGACGGCTGAGCGGGCGTGCTTGCCGGCCTCGCCGAACACTTCGACGAGGAACTCGGACGCGCCGTTGACGACTTTCGGCTGGGCGTTGAACCCGGGAGCGCTGTTGACGAAACCGACGACCTTGACAATGCGCTTCACACGGTCGAGATCGCCGCACATCGACTTGACGACGGTGAGGCAGTTGATGGCGCAGGCGCGGGCAGCTTCATACGCGGCTTCGACCGCCACATCGCCGCCGACCTGCCCCTTGGCCTTGAGTTCGCCGTTCACCATCGGCAGCTGACCGGAAGTGAAAATCAGGTTGCCCGTCTGCACGGCCGGGACGTAGGCCGCCACAGGCTTCGGCACATCGGGCACCTTGTAGCCCATCGCTTCAAGTTTGGCCTCAATCTTCATGTCGCGCACCTCCTGAGATTGTGACTGCCTTGTCGACTTGGCACCACCATCTATTATGCGGCAGTTCGTCCTCTTCCTGCCGCCTCACTGGGAGTGTGCCGCCGCGGCGTCGCTGCAGAAGTCCGCATGGGGGCAGTACCGGCACTGCTCGCCCGGGCGGCCGGGGAATTCGCGCCGGCCAATGGCGGCGACAATCTCGCCGACACGGCGTTCCACATCCCTGAGCGCCGCCTCATCGGGCCGAATCGCGATTGTCCGCCCATGTCTCAGGAAGACCAGCTCGCCCTGACGGGCATCATAGCCGATCGCCCGGCAGCCGAGGATGTACAGCGGAATCTGCAGGCGGCGCTGCGCCTCGTCTGTCGACCAGAGGCGGGCGTGGGTCTTGTAGTCGATGATCCGGTACGTCCCGTCAGGCAACCGGTCGAGGCGATCGATGAAACCATGGATCACCGCACCGCCGACGGCGGCGTAGAACTCAAGTTCGACGCCTACCGGGACGCCATCCGGACTGACGTTCAGGAATGTGTCGACGACGCGGTCGAGAGCATCCGCGCTGTCGCCCGCGGTCGTGTCCACGGCGGCCGGCGCGGACGGTGTTCCGGCCAAGGCCGCGTCCTCAGCGGCGACTTCACGCGCGATCAGCGAGCGCACGGCATCGCCGCCAAGGTTGTCGCCGGCCTGCAGGCGCGCCGCCGCGGCGGCAACCGCACGGTGAACTGCCGACCCGAACGAACTCGTCCGTCCCGGCTTCGCCGGCGCGCGCAGGACGTAAGTCAGGTTGAAGCGCTGCGGGCACTCCTCGTACGTCTCAAGGTGAGTGTAGCTGTAGATGGCCGGCAGGTCAGGCAGGATCTGCCCGCCGACCGGCTGCCAGGCGCCGGCAGCTGCAACGTGATCTGCCGGATTCCACTTGACGAGCCAGTCTGCGGTGCAGGGCGGCGGCCCGACGCCATGGTCGCGCCAGAACTCGTCCCACTGCCGGCGCAGCTCGGCGAGGTCGAACTGACCGGGGCGCACGAGGTGCAGCCGGCAGAAATGGGCAGTCAGAGCCGCGATCCTGGCCCCGCCGGCATCGCCGCCCGCCGCCGGTTCGACCGGTTCGCACCGGTCGCGGATCTGCTCGGCCAGGTCGTAGAGTTCCACAGCGCGTTTGTGTGTCTCGTCCTCGGGCGCCCAGGTCAGGTACAGCCGCTCGCGCGCCCGCGTCAACGCCACGTAGAACAGCCGGTATTCCTCGGCCCGGTCTTCGACCGCCAGCCGCTCGCTGTCGATTCGCCCGCGGTGCCCCCAGGACGGGGGGAAATGCCCCTTGTCCCGACCGCGCCCGCTGGCGCCCCAGTCGCGCTGATTGCAGCGGGCGATGAACACGACCGGCCACTCAAGCCCCTTGGCGGCGTGGGCGGTGACGATCTGGACAGCATCCTCGCCCTCTGGCAGGTTGACCTGCTCCGGGCTTTCGTCGTTGTCGTCCAGGATGTCGAGATAGTCGCAGAACGCGCCAAGCTGACTGCCCCCGCCGCCGGCGTCGCCGACACCGCCCGCCGAGCCGCTTATCCAAGGCAGGCGCGGCGCCCGCGCCAGCCATTCGCTGGCGATTTCCTGCAGGCGCGCGAAGTTGCTGCTCCCCTTCAGCGTCAGCGAGCCGGCATGGGCGGCGGCGATGGTGGCAATCAGCTCCGGCACGTCGACGCGGAATTGGAGCGCGTGGTGATTGAGGTACTCAGCTGCGAAACGGGCGGCCGCGCCCGTCGGTGCGGCCGCGGCGGCGCGCTTGACGGCGACGAACAGTGATTCACCGTAGCCCCGCGTCGCGGCGATGTCCATGATCGCGGCCTCGGTCAGCCCGAAGCGCGGCATCAGCATCGCCCGCGCCAGGTCGGCGTCAGCCTCGGGCCGGACGAGTGCGCGCAGGTAGGCCATGAGGCCGCGCGTCTCAGCGCAATCGAACAGGCGCTGGCCTCGGTCGATATAGGCGGGGATGCCTGCCTCGGTCAGACTGTCGTAGAGTCGGTCAGCGAGGCTGTTGCGGCGGATGAGGATGGCGAAGTCGCGGTAGCTGTACCCCTGGTCCCGCCGCAGGTCGCGGATAGTCGCGGTGATGAACTCGTCCTCGGCGGCCGCGGTCGGCAGGCTGGCGAGGCCTGGCAGGATCTGGGGCCTCCCGGCCGCCGGCGACTCCGGCGGCATGGTCAGTGGCGGCCGGGCGACGTGGTCCGGGGCGCTCTCCAGCAGTTGGTTGGCCGCGTCGAGAATCGGCTGGGTCGAGCGGTAGTTGAGCGTCAGGTCGATGCAGGCTGCACCGGCGAACTGCCGCGGGAAATCGACGATGCTGTCGCGGGCGGCGCCCCGGAAGGCGTAGATCGACTGGTCGGGGTCGCCGACAATCGTGATGTTGTGGGCATTGCTGTCGTCATCGAGTCCGGCCAGTTGCCTGACGAGCTCTGCCTGCAGATGATTCGTGTCCTGATACTCGTCCACCAGCAGCCAGCGATAGCGCTGGCGATAAGCGGCCAAAGCCTGCGGGTGTTCCCGGAAGACGCGGACGGCAAGCGCGATCTGGGCGCCGAAATCGATGGCGCCGGCGGCGCGCAGCCTGTCCTGGTAGATCCGGGCGGAGTTGATCAGGGCTTCCGCCTGCCGGCGGCGGAGCTGTTCGCGGCGCTCCTTGATCGCCGGCGGGTCGTCCTTGTCGGCGCCAGCGGGATGCTCGAGGAACAGCTCGATCAGCTCGTCCGGGTCGCGCTCATCGACGTTCTCGTCGCGCCAGCGGTCGAAGAACACGAGCAGTTGTCTCAGCAGCCCGCGCGGGCCGTCCAGCCGGCTCAGGTCGAAGCAGTCGAGCGGCAGCTCGTCGATGATCGATCTCAGGAACATCGCCCGCTCGGCCTCACTCAGCAGCAGGGGCTCGGCCGGCAGCCCGAGCAGAGACGCGTGCTCGCGAACGATCTGGTAGCCGAAGGCGTTGTAGGTCATGACCGTGACCGCGGCGCCGGCCGGAAAGCGCTGCCGCAGCTCCTTCCTGACCTTCGCCGCCATTTCGGCCGCCGCTTTGTTGGTGAAGGTGAGGGCGAGGATCTCCTCGGGCCGCGCCAGTCCGCGCTCGATCAGCGAGACGATGCGCGCCGTGAGCGTCTTCGTCTTGCCCGTGCCGGCGCCGGCCATGATCCGCAGCGGACCCGCGGCGTGGTCGACGGCTTGCTGCTGCTGGGGGTTGAGCTGTTGTGCGCCGGCGTTGGCCGCCTTCGCCTCAGCGATACTCATGTTTGCTCACCTCGCACAGCTGCTTGAACTGACACCACTCGCAGACCTGCGGCTCGCGCGGCATTGCGGCGAAGTCGTTGTCCGCGATGCGGCGCAGCACGGCGTCGATTTCGCCCCGGACAACGGCCAGCGATTCATCGCCGTGGCGGCAGGTGATGACGTTCTCGCCCCGGTCGTTGAAGGCCGCCGGCGGCAGACCGAAGTCATCGCCGGGGTGGGCCAGGAAACAGTAGGTGGTGCTGATGACCGGGTTGGGCTCGTCGGCTCTGATCTCGTCGGCGAGCGCTAGGTGGTAGACGGCCAGCTGCCACGACCGGTCGGGGTTGTTGCGGGAGCCGGCCCGGACCTGCTTGTTGATATTGCGCCGCTGGCCCGACTTGTAGTCGATGATCTCGAACGACCCGTCCGGCAGCCGCAGGATCAGGTCGAACCGACCGCGGAACTCGTGAATGGTGCCATCGGCGTCGCGGTAGTCGAAGCGGAACTGCTTCTCGACCGCATGGACCTGCCGGCCCGGCAACCGGCGCTCCTGTTCCGCCTCCCAGGCCAGGTAGCGGCGAAGATAGGTTTCGCCGCGGCTCAGGTACTGGCGGTATTGCTGTTTCGAGACGAACACGTCGGCGGCGAGCCGCGCTCGCCACCACGCGAGCAGTTCATCCTCCGACGGCAGGGTCCCGCGCTCGGCCCGACGGTTGTTGAGGCTCGCCAAAACGCCATGCAGCGCATTGCCGAAGCTCATCGGCAGCGCAGCTTCGCTGGGCAGCTTGAGGCAGTGGACGAAGAAAAACTGCCGCGGACAGCTGTCGTAGGTCTCCAGCGCCGAGACGCTGGTGCGCAGGCCCTGTCCCGGGCGGAACGGCGCGGCGGTCTCGCTGCGGACGAGATCGACGGCGCCGGCGCCGGCGCCGAGGATGCTGCGCGCGGCGAGGCCGCGCTTCAGCACCAGGCCGGGCGCAGTGCCGACCGGGCGGCCCTCGGCCAGATCGAGCAGGTAGGCACGCGCGCTGCCGACGAGATCGGCAGCCGACGGCCGTGCGCTGGCTCCGGCGAGCCGGTCGACGACGCCGGCAGCGGCCAGTTCGGCGATGAACGGCGACTCCCCGCAGGCCACGGTGCCATATGTGCCGGCGCCGCTGAGGTACAGCTCCTCCTTGGCGCGCGTCAGGGCGACGTAGAACAGGCGGCGCTCCTCCAGCAACTGCGCGTTCTGCCGCTCGGACTCGCTGCGCGGACGGTAGCCCTGACCGTCAAGCCACTCCCTAAGCGGCGCAAAGTCGAACACCGGCGCCAAGCGGGCGGCGACCGGGAAGATGCCGGCGGACAGGCCGGCGACGAACGTCACCGGAAACTGCAGTCCCTTGGCTGCATGGACGGTCATGACGGCAACGGCGTCGGCTGTCACGGCTTCGGTCGGCGGCGGCGTGTAGCCGGCGAGGAAATCGGCCAGCGTACCGCCCGCCCGCAGGCATGCGTCGGCGGCAGTCGCCAGGTCACGCAGGGCCGGCCAGGCGGCGGGCGCGGCTGTGCCGGCCCAGCGCGTCGCCAGTCGGATTGCCTGGAAGACCTGATCCGCCGGCAGCTGCGCCGCGAGATCGGTCAGCTCGGCGGCCAGCGCCGCCTCGCCCGGCGTCCTGATGGCGGCGTCAGCGAACAGATACTCGGCAGCGGTCACGTTGCGGGCGCGAATGGCCGCCATGGCGGCCTGGAACTCGCTCGCCGGCAGGGCCGCGGCGAGCAGGCGGTTGAGCGGTGGATCGGCGACCGGCCGCCGGTCAGCGAGTGCGACTGCCACGGTGAGCACGGCCAGCGCGTCGGCCAGCACCGGGTCGCGCCGGGCCTCGCCAGATTGCATCCGCACCGCTATTCCCCGCCGCGCCAGCGCCTGGACGATCGGCTGGGCCAGCTGATCGGCGCTCCGGCAGAGGACCGCGTAGTCGCGCGGGCGGCGGGCCGGTTGCCGGTCGCTGCCGGTCAGGCCGGCGGCGATGCGGTCGGCAATCCAGGCCGCCTCGT
>JBLNDB010000016.1:0-2681 GCA_050261235.1 Chloroflexota bacterium | reverse complement strand
ATAGAAATAGAATACCTGGTCGATCCCGGAGAATTTGGCAAAGTGAATGGTACTATCCTCCGCGTTACCCGCAGGAAATAGAGCCTGAGTAACCCGCGAGGATGGGACATCAGCCGCCCGGGGTGGTTCTGGGTGATGAGCGCGAAGGATTTGGATAAAGGTAAGCGTCGTCCGAAGGCTGCCTTGTCTGGTTTACCGCGGAGGTGATGATCGTCTCTGGTAACGAGCGTCGGCGCCGATGGCGCTGGCATCGTGGCAAACAGCGGTGTTTGCACTGTGGCTTACCAGCGGATGGAGATCATCACCGGGGTTGGTCGGCGTCGATCCTGGTCGAGCGAGGAGAAGGTTCGGCTGGTCGGCGAAGCTGCCGAGCGCGGGGTCGCGGAGGTGGCGCGCCGGCATGAGGTCTGCCGCAGTCTGCTGTACCGCTGGCGCCGACAGATGCGGGGAGGCGAACTGGCGGCGGTGACGGCGGCTGCGGGGTTCGTGCCGGTGCGGGTCGCGCCGGAGGTCCTGGCGGTACGCGAGATGAAGGATGAGCCGCCGGCCGCACCGGCGGTGCCGGAGAGTACGCTTGGAAGCGCGGCTTCGATTGGGCTTGTCGAGATCGTGCTCGGCAACGGGCGCGTGCTGCGGGTTGCGGAGCGGATCGATCCGACTGTGCTGGCACGGCTGGCGGCGGCCCTCGATCGCCGATGATCACGGTTCCGGCGGGCGTGCGGGTGTACCTGGCGCTGGGCGCGACCGATATGCGCAAGGGGTTCGACGGGCTTTCGCTGCTGGCGCAGGAGGTGCTGCGGGAGGATCCGTTCTCCGGGCATCTGTTCGTCTTCCGCGGCAAGCGCGGCGACCTGATCAAGGTGCTGTATTGGGACGGTCAGGGTCTCTGCCTGTTCGCCAAGCGGCTGGAGCGCGGAAGGTTCATCTGGCCGCAGGCGCGCGAGGGCGCGGTGACGCTGAGCCCGGCGCAGCTGTCGATGTTGCTCGAGGGGATCGACTGGAGGGCACCCCGGCGCACCGATCGTCCGACGTATGCCGGTTGATGATTCAATATGTTGTGCCCTCTCGGTATGCTATGAACGAGGTATGCCGATCGAGGGTGCCCTCCTTCCCGACGATCCCGAGGCGCTGCGGGCGCTGATCGCGGCCCAGGCGGCCGAGCTCGCGGCGGCGCGGGCCGGCCTGGTCGCCAAGGCGCTGGAGATCGAGACGCTGAAGCTGCAGATCGCCCGGTTGCGCCGGCAGACCTTCGGCCGATCCTCGGAGAAGCTCGGGCAGGTGATCGGCCAGCTCGAGCTGTCGCTGGAAGAACTGGAAGAAGACCAGGCGGCGGGCGAACGCCCAGACGAACCGGCGGCTGTGACGTCGGAGGTGAAGCGCCGGCGCGGTCGCCGTCGGTTGCCGGAGCATCTGCCGCGCACCGACGTGGTGCACGCGCCGTCGTGCGTCTGTCCGGCCTGCGGCGGGGCGATGCGCAAGGTGGGCGAGGACGTCACCGAGACGCTGGACTACATTCCCGGCCGATTCGAGGTGATCCGCCACGTCCGCCCGGCCTTCTCCTGCCGCCGCTGCGAGACGATGGCGCAGGCGCCGATGCCGAGCCTGCCCATCGACCGCGGCCGGCCCGGCCCCGGGCTGCTCGCCCATGTGCTGGTCTCCAAGTATTGCGATCACCTGCCGTTGTATCGCCAGGCACAGATCTACGCCCGCGAGGGCGTCGACCTCGATCGGGCAACGCTCGCCGACTGGGTCGGCAAGGCCGCCTGGCTGTTACAGCCGCTCATCGACGCGATCGGCCGGCATGTCATGGCAGCCGGAAAACTGCATGCCGATGATACCCCGGTCCCGGTGCTCGACCCCGGTCGCGGCCGGACCAAAACCGGCCGGCTGTGGGTCTACCTGCGCGACGACCGCCCGCATGCCGGACCTGCGCCGCCGGCGGTGCTCTACCGTTACAGCCCGGACCGCAAGGGCGAGCATCCGCGGGCGCACCTCGCCTGCTTCCGCGGCTTGCTGCAGGCGGACGGCTATGCCGGGTTCGACGATCTCTACGAGGCGAAGAAGGGGCAGCCGCCCGCCGTCGTCGAGGTAGCATGCTGGGCGCACGTCCGGCGCAAGTTCTACGACGTGCATCAGGCCACCCGTTCGCCCATGGCCGAGGACGTGCTGAAACGCATCGGCAGGTTGTACGACGTCGAGGACGAGGCGCGCGGCCTGCCCGCCGACCGGCGGCGCCTGATCCGCCAGGAGAAGGCCACGCCGCTGATCGATGAACTCGCCGCCGTCCTCGATGCGATGCTGCCGAAGCTGCCGGGGAAGAGCGAGCTCGCCGCCGCCATCCGCTACGCCCGCAACCTCTGGACGGCGCTGCGCCGCTACCTCGACGACGGGCGGCTGGAGATCGACAACAACGCCGCCGAACGGCAGATCCGGCCGCTGGCCCTCGGCAGGAAAAACTACCTTTTTGCCGGGTCCGACACTGGCGGTGATCGTGCCGCCGCCCTCTATACCTTGATCCAAACCGCCAAGCTCAACCGCCTCGATCCCGAAGCCTGGCTCCGCGACGTGCTTACCCGCATCGCCGACCACCCCATCAATCGCATCGGCGACCTGCTTCCCTGGAACATCCGCGAGCCAGAGCAACATCGCGCCGCCGCCTGAAAGCAATCCTCACGCCAAGA
>JBLNDB010000015.1:0-24183 GCA_050261235.1 Chloroflexota bacterium | reverse complement strand
ATAGGTAATCCTGAACGACCTTTGCCAGAGGGGTGCGGCGATGCGCATCTGGGTCCTGTCCCGACGCCGGCTCGTGCTTCTCATCACCGCCCTGCTCCTGCTCGCCGTGATACTGCTGGTGCCGCTGGCCCTGACGATCGTTGAGGACCGGGCGGTCCTGGCGCGCTCGCTGCGCGGCGTCGTCATCGTCGTCGACCCCGGCCACGGTGGCCGCGACCCCGGGGCCGTCGGCCACTCCGGCGTCCTCGAGAAGGACATCGTCCTGCCGGTGGGCCTCGAGTTGGCCTCGTTCCTTCGCCAGGCCGGCGCCACCGTCGTCATGACCCGCGAGGACGACATCGAGCTGACCGACGCCAACGGCAACCCGCCGCCGAAGGGCCAGAAGAAGCGGACCGATCTCCAGCGGCGGGTCGAGATCATCAGCGAGAACGGGGCCGACCTTCTGGTCAGCATCCATGTCAACGCCATCTCGTCGTCGCGCTGGCGCGGCGCGCAGACGTTCTACTACCCTGACGGCAACCCCGACAGCGCCCGCCTGGCGACCGACATCCAGAGCAGCCTGAAGCGGAGACTTGGCAACACGCAGCGCGGCATCGAGGGCATCGACCGGCAGTACCTGCTCAAGAACGTCGCCCCGCCGGCCGTGACGGTCGAGATCGGCTTCATCTCCAATCCCGAGGAGCTATCGCTGCTGCAGTCGCAGGCCTATCAGCGGCGCGTCGCCTGGTCGATCTTCGCCGGCATCGCCAAGTTCCTTATGCATTCGCCGCAGGCGGCCATCGGGCCCTGAGCAGCGTGCGAAAAGTAAGCTCCCCCAATGTTTGGGGGAGCTTACTCCTATTTCCGGGGGCGATAACCGGGCTGGAAAGAGGATACACTACTAACCGCTTTTTTCCCCGAATTTCCGATATTCAGCAGGAAATCCGCTGAATATACAAGAATTCATACTCTGCAAATATATGTCACGAAAGGGGCAGATTCCGTGGGTAGCGTCAAAGTAGCCTATTGGGGCCTCGGTGCGATGGGCGGCGGCATGGTCAAGCTCGCTGCCACGAAGAAGGGGATCGAAGCCGTTGCCGCGGTCGGCACCAATCCGGCCAAGATCGGCAAGGACCTCGGCGAAGCGGTCGGCCTCGACCGCAAGCTCGGCGTCACGGTCAAGGGCTCGCTCAAGGAAGCCGTCGCCGGCACGCGGCCTGACGTCCTTCTGCTGTCCACCAAGTCGTTCGTCAGGGAAGTCTACCCGCAGATCATCGAGGCCCTCGATCTCGGCATGAACGTCGTCACGATCGCCGAGGAGATGGCCTATCCGTGGGCCAACGCGCCGGAACTGGCCGACAAGATCGACGCGCACGCCAAGGCGAAGGGCCTGACCGTCCTCGGCACCGGCGTCAACCCGGGCTTCATCCTCGACACGCTGATCATCACCCTGACCATGGGCTGCTACGACATCAAGAAGATCCGTGCCGCCCGCATCAACGACCTGTCGCCGTTCGGCACCACGGTCATGCAGACGCAGGGCGTCGGCACCACCGTCGAGGAGTTCAACAAGGGCATCGCCGATGGCTCGATCGTCGGCCACATCGGCTTCGCCGAGTCGATGTCGATGATCGCCAAGGCGCTCGGATGGAAGCTCGACCGGATCGAGCAGGCCAAGGAGCCGATCATCACCGAGGTCTACCGCGAGACCCCGTATGTCAAGGTCCAGCCCGGCATGGTCGCCGGCTGCCGCCACACCGCCAAGGCCTACATGAACGGCGAGGTCGTGATGGAGTTCGAGCATCCGCAGCAGATCCACCCGCAGCTGGCCGGCGTCGAGACCGGCGACTACATCTGGATCGAGGGTACGCCGAACTTCAACGTCGCCAACAAGCCGGAGTGCCCGGGCGGCATCGGCACCATCGCCACCGCCGTCAACGTTATCCCGCACGTCATCAACGCCCGTCCGGGCCTGTTGACCATGGTCGACATCCCGGTCACGCATGCCCTCCTGGGGGACGTCAGCGAGCTCGTCTGCAAGAGCGAGAAATGCTGCAAGTAGCCAAGAAGGGCGACTACGTCCAGATCACGGACGTCATCTTCGGTGTCGGCGACCGTGCCCCCAGCGTGCCGCCAGAGACCGCGAAGACGCCGTATGTGCTCCGCCAGAAAGGCTTCCTGCTGAACGACGAGGCGAAGGTCGGCGACCGAGTCCGCATCCACACCGTCATCGGCCGCGAGATCGAGGGCGAGTTGCTGGCCGTGAACCCGCCGTACCAGCACACATTCGGCCGCCCGGTGCCAGAACTGCTTCACGTCGGTGAAGAGGCCTGGCGCATCATCGAGGAGGCGGAGCGCCGTGGCTAAGGACATGAGCTACGCCGCCGTGATGGCGCGCAAGAACGAAATCATGAAGCAGGCGATGGGGCTCGACTACAGCGAGTTCGAGCGGTCGCCGCTGGCGTTCGACTACGAAGGGATGATGAGCAAGGTCGGCTACTCGCTCGACGAGATCCGCCGCATCCAGCGCGAGGTCAACGTCGGCAATACGCCGCTGATCGAGCTCAAGAACATCACCCGCCTCGTCCGCGCCGTGTCGGCGCCGGGCAAGGGCGCGCGGATCTTCATCAAGGATGAGGCGGCCAACCCGTCCGGCAGCTTCAAGGTGCGCCGCGCCTCGGTATCCGTCTATCACGCCGCGAAGCTCGGCTATAAGGGCGTCATCCCGGCGACCAGCGGCAACTACGGCGCCGCCGTCGCTTCGCAGGCAGCCGCCCGGGGCCTCAAGTGCATCGTCATCCAGGAAGTGTTCGACAGCCGCGGCGTCGGCCAGCCGGAGATCCTCGAGAAGGGCCGCGCCTGCGAGGCGTATGGCGCTGAGGTCGTCCAGCTGACCGTCGGTCCCGAGTTGTTCTACATGACGCTCAGGCTCCTTGAGGAGACGGGCTTCTTCAACGCCTCGCTGTACACGCCGTTCGGCATCGCCGGCGTCGAGACGCTCGGTTACGAGCTGGCGGAGCAGGTCAAGGAGCGGGTCGGCCGCTTCCCCGACGTCGTCGTGGTTACGCACGCCGGCGGCGGCAACGTCACCGGCACTGCGCGCGGTCTGCGCCAGGCCGGCGCCACGGCGACCAAGGTCATCGGCGCCAGCGTCGACCTGTCCGGTCTGCACATGGCCAGCGATGTCGACTTCAACCGCAAGTCGTTCACCACTGGCCACACTGGCTTCGGCGTGCCGTTCGCGACTTGGCCGGACCGGGCTGATGTGCCGCGCAACGCTGCCCGTCCGCTGCGCTATCTCGACCGCTACGTCCTGACGACGCAGGGCGAGGTGTTCTACACGACCGAGCTTCTGGCCACGCTCGAAGGGCTCGAGCGCGGGCCGGCCGGCAATACGTCGCTGGCGGCCGCGATCGCCGTAGCCCGCGAGTTGGACAGGGACCAGGTGGTCGTCGTCCAGGAGACCGAGTACACAGGCGCAGGCAAGCACCCGACCGCCCAGCTGACCTTCGCCCGCGAGAACGGCGTCGAGATCCGCCGCGGCGACCCGAAGGACAACGTGCCGGGCAAGGCGATCGTCATCCCCGAACATCCGTCGCAGTTGCACGTGACCGACTTCCCGCTCGAGAGGCTGCGCGAGTCCCTGATCAAGAACGCCATCCAGCACGCCAACGTGAACACGGTCGGCGCCGGCGACGTCCGGTTCCTGGCCGACGAGACGCAGGCCGACGAGGGCTTCGTGACCAAGAAGCTGAGCGAGCTCGGCGTCGCAGTCAAGTAACGAAGAGGTGAGACCAGTGCAGCGTCCTGACGACTTCGCACAACGCCGTCAGCACCTGGCGAAACTCAGCGATCAGGAACTCCATGAGCGCTTCTGGAAGCTCGCCAATGACGTCGTCCGTCCGCTCGTGGAACTGGCCGAGACCAACACGTCGCCGTCGATCGAGCGCTCGGTGTTGCTGCGGATGGGCTTCTCGAGCCTCGAAGCGGCCGCGATCGTCAAGAAGGTCATGGACCGCGGGCTGCTCGGCAAGGGCGCCGGGCACATCGTCTGGCGCGTCGCCACCGACCGCAAGCTGAGCATCCGCGATGCCGGCCTGGCGCTCGCCCGCGGCGAGCACTGGGATGCCGTCGATGCGGCGTTTGGGGGTGCGGTGCGATGAAGCTCGACGTCAACCAGAAGCTCGATGTCCAGGAGATCCTCAAGGATCTCAAGGACTACCGCCCGCGCCGCCGCGGCTGGACCTGGCGCCGCCAGCTGCCGGCAGGCACGCAGGTCGGTCCGTTCGACTACAAGCAGATCTCCGAGCCGCTCAAGAACAGCGTCCCGCTGCCGGCGGCCAAGTACTTCGGCAGCATCGATCCGCAGCCTGACTACGTCATCACCACCGAGATCGCCTCCGGCCGGTTCGAGGACGACATCCGCCGCATGCGCATGGCGGCCTGGCACGGCTCAGACCACATCATGGTCATCCGCACCGCCGGCCAGAGCCACTTCGACGGCCTGATCGAAGGATCGCCGGAGGGCATCGGCGGCGTGCCGATCACCCGCAAGCAACTGCGGGCGACGCGCAAGGCGCTGGACCTGATCGAGGATGAGGTCGGGCGGCCGATCAACTTCCACTCCTACGTCTCCGGCGTCGCCGGTCCGGAAGTGGCCGTCCTGTTCGCCGAAGAAGGCGTCAACGGCGCCCACCAGGACCCGCAGTACAACGTCCTCTACCGCAACATCAACATGGCGCGTTCGTTCGTCGACGCCGCGGTGTCCAAGCGCCTCATGACCTGGGCCGGCATGGCCCAGATCGACGGCGCCCACAACGCCAACGCTACCGCCAAGCAGGCGTGGAAGGTCATGCCCGAGCTGATTGTCCAGCATGCCCTGAACTCCGCCTACTCGACGCAAGTCGGCATGCCGAAGGACGCCATCTGCCTGTCGACGGTGCCGCCGGACAGCTCGCCGGCGCCGGCCCTGCGGATGGACCTGCCGTATGCCGTCGCCCTGCGCGACCTGTTCGCCGGCTATCGCATGCGCGCCCAGCAGAACACCCGCTACATCGAGTCCGAGACCCGCGAAGCGACGGTCACCCACGTCCTGAATATGCTGATTTCGCGGCTGACCTCGGCCGACATCCAGAGCACGATCACGCCTGACGAGGGTCGCAACGTGCCGTGGCACTACAACAACATCGCTGCCGTCGACACCGCCAAGCAGACCCTGCTCACCCTCGACGGGATCAAGGACATGGTCGAGCTGAAGCTCGACGGCCCGCTCGGGCAGCAAGCCCGCGAGCTCAAGGAGCGCGCGGTGCTGTTCCTCGAGGAGATCCTTGACATGGGCGGCTACTTCAAGGCCGTCGAGGCAGGCATGTTCGTCGACTCGGGCTTCTACCCCGAGCGCAACGGCGACGGCATCGTCCGCAGGGCCGACATGGGCATCGGCGTCGGCACCGTCGTCCCGCGCGACAAGGACTACATGGCGCCGGTCTGCGAGCACTTCGGCTACAACAACCTGCCGGCCGGCCTCACGCATCCCTGCGACCTGATCGGCGGCTGCACGCTCTGCGACGGCGACAAGATCCAGTACATCGACGAGCTCGATGAGCACGACAACGTGTACTACCGCATGAGCGAGTTCGAAGACCACCGCAAGCAGGGCCTGATCCGCCCCGAGGTCCAGTGGTACGGTGACGGCTATGTCGCAGTGACGCTGTTCCTGCCCGTCGGCGAGCGCGTTGCCGAGTTCGCGGCCCTCGAGATTGCCAAGAAGATGAACCTCGCCGACGCCGAGGTCATCCACAAGGGCCGGATGCACCCGTCCGAGGGCACTCTAATCGAACTCAAGGGCCGCGTCACGTTCGACATCGACCCGAAGCAGCTGGTCATCCCCGAGAAGCCGGTGACGCTGTCGGCCGAGGAGATCACCGCCGAGATCAAGGCCCGGCCGATGACGGTCGTCGCGGCCACGGTCGGCAACGACGAGCACTCGGTCGGCATGCGTGAGATTCTCGACATCAAGCACGGCGGCATTGAAGGCTTCGGCATCAAGGCCCACTACCTCGGCACCTCGGTTCCGATCGAGAAGGTCGTCGACGCCGCCATCGAGACCGACAGCCAGGCGATCCTCATCAGCACGATCATCACTCACGCCGATGTCCACCGCCTGAACATGAAGCGGCTGCACGACCTCTGCGTCGAGAAGGGCATCCGCGACCGGCTGATCCTGATTGCCGGCGGCACCCAGATCACCGATGAGATCGCCCGCGACTGCAACATGGATGCCGGCTTCGGCCGCGGCACTCACGGCATCGACGTCGCCAGCTTCCTGGTCAAGCGGCGGGCCGAGAAGGCCGGCAAGTAGGCCTGGGCCCGCCTGGGCACGAGAGGTGACCGCCCGTCCCGCGTCACGCGGGACGGGCGGACCCGTAGCGGCATGGCTTACGCATGTATGACTAAACATGCAACCATGAATGGCGCAAATTGCGATTAGGTCAACTACTGTCCAAGTCGCCAGCCTGCATAACGAGTCATCCGACCGTGATGCCGCAAGAACAGGGCCACCTACGGGGGGAAGCACGTGCGCGCAGACATCCTGATCGCCGAAATCGGCAGCACGACCACAGTCGTCAACGCACTGCGGGGCATCGCCGGCGGGTCGCCGGCCTTTGCCGGCCAGGGCAGCGCGCCGACATCCGTGCTCGCCGGCGATGTCCGCGTCGGACTGAAGGGCGCCATCGCCGACCTCGAGCGCCGGCTCGGCGAGACCGTCGAGTGGGGCGAGATGTTCGCTTCCTCGAGCGCGGCCGGCGGCCTCAGGATGACCGTTCACGGCCTCGCCTACGACATGACCGTCCGTGCCGCCCGCGAGGCGGCTCTCGGCGCCGGCGCGGTGCTCAAGTTCGTCACCGCCGGCGACATGACCGACAGCGATCTCGAGCGCGTCCGCCGCATCCAGCCGAACATCATCCTGCTGGCCGGCGGGGTGGACTACGGCGAACGGGCGACCGTGGTCGGCAATGCACGCCGGCTCGCCGCCCTCGGCCTCGCCTGCCCGGTCATCTACGCCGGCAACGTCGCGGTCCGCGATGAAGTCGAGGACATCCTCCGCGATGCCGGCTGCCAGGTCATCGCAGTCGACAACGTCTATCCGCGGATCGACGTGCTGAACGTCGAGCCGACGCGGCGGGCCATCCAGCGGGCGTTCGAACAGCACATCGTCCACGCGCCAGGCATGGACCGCGTCCGCGATCTGGTGACCGGCACCATCATCCCCACGCCGGGCGCCGTGATGAACATGGCCAGAGTGCTGAAAGAGGACATCGGCGACCTGGTGGTGGTCGATGTCGGCGGCGCGACCACCGATGTCCACTCGGTCACCGAAGGCTCGGACGAAATTAACCGCATGCTGGTCAGCCCCGAGCCGGTGGCCAAGCGCACGGTCGAGGGCGACCTCGGCGTCTACGTCAATGCGGCCAATGTCTACGAACTGCTCGATCCGACGGAGCTGGCCGGCGAGTTCAGCGATCCGGAGGCGCTGCTCCGCGACATCAAGCCGATTCCCACGACGCCGGACGAGATCCGCTTCGCCGAGCGGCTGACCGAGACCGCGACGTTCACCGCCGTCTCGCGCCACGCCGGCACCGTCCAGCACCTCTACGGCCCGTCCGGCCGGACGACGATCGCCCGCGGCAAGGACCTGTCCCGCGTCAAGTGGATCATCGGCACCGGCGGCGCGCTGACGCGCCTGCCGAACGGTGCCGCGATCCTCGGACGGCTGCGCGATAACCGCCGCGGCCGCGAGATGTGGCCGAGCCCGGAGGCCGAGGTGCTGCTCGACCACGACTACATCATGGCGTCGCTCGGCACGCTCGCCAGCCGCTACCCGGAGGCAGCGCTGTCGCTGATCAAGCAGAGCCTGCGCCTCGTTCCCCGTGAGACCTGACCGGCAAGCCGCGAGGAGGGTGACCGATGTTCCCGCAGATCGAACTCAACGCCGGCAAGATCGAGGCCAACACCCGCAGCATCGTCGACCTGGCGGCCCGCCATGGCGTGGCCATCGCCGGCGTGACGAAAGTCCTCTGCGGCGCCCCGGAAGCCGGCCGGGCGATGCTCGCCGGCGGTGTCAAGATGCTCGCCGAGTCGCGCCTCGAGAACATCGAGCGCCTGCGCGCGGCGGGCCTGCCGGGACCATACCTGATGCTCAGGCTGCCGATGGTCAGCCAGGTCGACCGGGTCGTGGCCCTGGCCGAGTACAGCCTCGTCTCAGAACTGAAGACCATCCGCGCCCTCGACCGGGCGGCCGGGCGGGCCGGCGTGCAGCACCGCGTCATTCTCATGGTCGACCTTGGCGACCTGCGCGAGGGCTTCTGGCCGGATGAGCTGATCCCCGCGGCCGTCGAGACGGCGAAGCTTGGGAACATCGTCTTGGCTGGCATCGGCGTCAATCTCACCTGCTATGGCGGCATCTGCCCGACGCCGGCCAACCTTGGTCAGTTGGTCCAACTGGCCCGTGACGTCGAGCAGGCCACCGGGGTCAGGCTGGAGATCGTCTCGGGCGGCAACTCGAGCAGCTTGGCGATGCTGATGGCCGGCGCGCTGCCGCAGGGGATCAACCATCTGCGCATCGGCGAGGGCGCCATCCTCGGCCGCGAGACGATCGCCCGCGAGCCGATCCCGGGCGCGCACCTTGATGCATGTATCATCCGCGCCGAGGTCATCGAAGTGCGGGAGAAGCCATCGGTGCCGATCGGCCAGATCGGCCAGGACGCGTTCGGCAACACGCCGGTCTATGAAGATGTCGGCAATCACCTGCGGGCGATCTGCGCCATCGGCCGGCAGGACTGCGTTCCCGACGGGCTGACGCCCGTCGATCCGGCGATCCGCATCCTCGGCGCCAGCAGCGATCACCTGCTGTTGGACGTGACGAAGGCCGCCACGGTGCCCCAGGTTGGCGACGTCATCGAGTTCATCCCCGGCTACGGCGCGCTGCTGCTCGGCATGACCTCGCCGTATGTCGACAAGCTCTGGATTTAGGAGCTGCGAGGTAGACTAGCTGCCGTGAGACGGACGCAGGAGAGGTGGATTCGCAATGTCGGGAATCGTCATCGGCGCCCTGTCCCCGCACCCGCCGATCGTCATCCCTGAGGTCGGCAAGGGCGAGGAAGCCAAGGCCGGCCGCACCATCGCCGCTCTCAAGGAGATGGCCCGCCGCGTCGTGGCCGCCAAGCCCGATGTGACGGTGATCATCTCACCGCACGCGCAGCTCTACCGCGACGTCATCGTCGCCCTCGCCCTGCCGGAAGTCGAGGGGAGCCTCGGCGACTTCGGCGCTACCGACGTCAAGTTCAAGTTCAAGACCGACGGCGACCTGATCGATCTCCTCGTCGCCGAGGCGGAAGAGGCCGACATCCGCGTCCTCAAGGTCGACCACGAGGCCCGCCGGCGCTACAACGTCCGCACCAGCCTCGATCACGGCATGCTGGTGCCGCTGTACTTCCTGCGGCAGGCGGGTTTGCAGACGCCGCTCGTCCCACTGGCGATGGGCGTCCAGCCGCTCGAGCAGCTGTACCGGTTCGGCCAGGCGATCGCCCGCGCCTGCAAGCGTTCCGGCAAGCGTGTCGCATTGATCGCCAGCGGCGACCTGTCGCACCGGTTGACGGCGGATGCGCCGGCCGGCTTCAACCCCCGCGGCGCCGAGTTCGATCGCGAGCTGATGGCGGCCCTGAGGGACGGCGATGCCGCCCGCATTGTCACCATCGACAAGGAGCTGACGGGCTGTGCCGGCGAGTGCGGTCTGCGGCCGGTCGTCGAGCTGCTCGGGGCCCTCGATGGCCTCAAACTCGACATCGAGGTCCTGTCTTACGAAGGACCGTACGGCGTCGGCTACGGGGTCGCGACGCTGATTCCGCGCGGCGCCGATCCGCAGCGTGAATACCTTGCGCGCATCGCCGACCGGCGCCGGGCCGAGGTTGCGGCCCGCCGGCGCGGCGAGTCGCCGCTTGTCAGTCTGGCGCGCCGCAGTCTCGAGCACTTCGTCGCCACCGGCGGCGTGGTCGAGATTCCGCCGGACTTCCCGACCGAGTTCACGAGCCGGGCGGCAGGCGTGTTCGTCACGCTCAAGAAGGATGGCGAACTGCGCGGCTGTATCGGCACCATCGAACCCGTCCGCGACAACATTGCCCAGGAAATAGTCTCTAACGCCATCAGCGCCGGCAGCGCCGACCCGCGGTTCGACCCCGTCGAGCCGGAGGAACTCGACGACCTCGTCTACTCGGTCGACGTCCTCGGCACTCCCGAGCCGATCGACAGCATTGCCGACCTCGACCCGGACCGCTATGGCGTGATCGTCAGCAAGGGCAGCCGCTCCGGCCTGCTCCTGCCCCATCTGGAGGGCATCCACGATGCCCGCGAACAGTACACCATCGCCTGTCAGAAGGGCGGCATCAAGCCGGGTGAGGCGGGGATCAAGCTCGAGCGGTTCGAAGTGGTGCGGTTTCACTAGGCGGCGCGCCGGCGCCGCACTCCCTGAAGCAGAGGAGGGTGGGAGATGCACGCGGCCCAGTGGTGGGAGCCGATGCCTGACCAGGCTGTCCGCTGCCGCCTCTGCCCCTGGTACTGCTTCCTCAAGCCGGGTGAGACCGGCCGCTGCCACGCCCGCGGCAACCGCGACGGCAAGCTCTGCGCTCTCACCTATGGCAAGTGCTCGTCGCGCGCTCTCGACCCGATCGAGAAGAAGCCGCTCTACCACTTCCACCCCGGCTCGACGATCCTGTCGATCGGCAGCAACGGCTGCAACCTCGGCTGCGCCTTCTGCCAGAACTGGGAGATCTCGCAGGGCGAGACGCCGGTGCAGGAGTGGCGGCCGGCGGACGTGGCGCAGTTGGCGCTCAGCCCCGCGGCCAGACGCAACGGTTGCGTCGGCATCGCCTACACCTACTCCGAGCCCCTCGTTTGGGCCGAGTACGTGCTGGATACGGCCAGGGAAGTCCACCGGCTGGGGCTGGCCAATGTCGTCGTCACCAACGGCTACATCAACCCGGAGCCCCTCGCCGACCTGCTGCCCCACATCGACGCCCTGAACATCGATGTCAAGGCGTTCACCGACAGGTACTATCGTGACGTCTGCCACGGCCGCCTCGAGCCGGTCAAGGAGACCGTGGTCGCCGCCCACAGGGCCGGCTGTCACGTCGAGGTGACGACGCTGCTCGTGCCGGGCCTCAACGACGAGCCGGGCGAGATCGATCAGCTCACCGACTGGCTGGCAGGCATCAGTCCCGACATCCCGCTGCACTTCTCACGGTATTACCCCAACTACCGCATGGACCTGCCGCCGACGCCCGTGCCGACGCTGATCCGGGCCCGCGAGCAGGCGCTGAAGAAGCTGCGGTACGTGTACCTTGGCAACGTCCGGATCGCCGACGCGGACGACACGCACTGTCCGCAGTGCGGCGAGCCGGTGATCCGGCGCGCCGGCATGGGCGTGGTCGGGTACAGCCTGCATGGCACGCGGTGTGCCCGTTGTGACACACCGATCGCGCTGGTCGGCCTGGCGAGGGAATAGGCCGATCCGAGAGATTCCCAGGAGACGGAGGGAGCAAGAGATGGGGAAGAAAATCGTCGTCGCGCTCGGCGGAAACGCGATCCTGCAGCCGGGCCAGTTCGGCACCAGCGATGAGCAGCGGCACAATGTCGATGTCACCGCCGAAGCGATCGCCGAGCTGATTCGCCGCGGGCACCAGGTCGTCGTCACCCACGGCAACGGTCCGCAGGTCGGCAACATCCTCATTCAGAACGAGGAGGCGAGCGGCCTCGTCCCGGCGATGCCGCTCGACATCTGCGGCGCCGAGAGCCAGGGACAGATCGGCTACATGATCCAGCAGTCGCTGCATAATCGCCTGCATGCGCTCGGCATCGACAAGCCGGTCGTCACCGTCGTCACGCAGGTCGTCGTCGACCCGCACGATCCGGCATTCGCCGACCCGACCAAGCCGGTCGGCCCGTTCTACTCCAAGGAGAAGGCCGCAGAACTGAAAGAGGCCAAGGGCTGGGTGATGAAAGAGGCCGGTCCCAAGGGCTGGCGCCGCGTCGTCCCGTCGCCGCAGCCGAAGGCCATCTTCGAGCGCGACTCGGTGCGCGCCCTGATTGGCAGCGGCGCGGTCGTCATCGCGTCCGGCGGCGGCGGCATCCCGGTCAAGGATGAGAACGGCGTTCTGAGCGGCGTCGAGGCGGTGATCGACAAGGACCTCGCCGGTGAGCGGCTGGCCCATGATGTCGGCGCCGACATCTTCATCATCCTGACCGACGTCGAACAGGCCGCCCTCAACTTCGGCCAGCCGGAGCAGCGGAATCTCAGCCGGATGACGCTCGCGGAAGTCGAGCAGTACGCCCGCGAGGGCCACTTCAAGGCCGGCAGCATGGGTCCCAAGGTTGAGGCTGCTCGCCGTTTCGTCGCCGCTGGCGGCGAGAAGGCGATCATCACCTCTTTGCATAAAGCCGTCGCGGCGCTCGAAGGGCTCGCCGGGACGGCCGTCGTCCGCTGATTTTGCGGGCAAGGATTTCACACATCAAAGGAGGCGAATCGAATGGCAGTTAACCTGAAGGGTCGCGACCTGATTTCGGTCCATGACCTGAGCGTCGAGGAAGTCGAGCAGATTTTCGACACGGCGGCGTTCCTCAAGATGCAGAACAAGATGGGCACCCAGCACAAGCCGCTCCAGGGCCGGACGCTCGGCATGATCTTCAGCAAGTCGTCGACCCGGACCCGCGTCTCGTTCGAAGTCGGCATCTACCAGCTCGGCGGCTACGCCCTCTACCTGTCCCAGAACGACCTCCAGCTCAACCGGGGCGAGACGATCGCCGACACCGCCCGCGTCATCTCCCGCTACCTCGACGGCATCATGATCCGCACCTTCAAGCATCAGGACGTCGTCGACCTCGCCAAGTACGCCGACATTCCGGTCATCAACGGCCTGACCGATGACGAGCACCCGTGCCAGGCTCTGGCCGACCTGTTCACCGTCCGCGAGAAGTTCGGCAAGGACCTGCGGGGCCGCAAGATGGTCTTCGTCGGCGACGGCAACAACGTCGCCATCTCGGTCGCCCACGCCTGCGCCAAGGTCGGCATGGACTTCGTCCTCGGCGCCCCGGCCGGCTACGAGATCAACGAGCGTTACTGGAAGGAAATCCAGGACGACATGAGAATCACCGGCGCCACGGCGTCCGTCGTCCACGACCCGTACGAGGCAGTCAAGGGCGCCGACGTCATCTACTCCGACGTCTTCGTCAGCATGGGCCAGGAGGCGGACAAGGAGCGCAAGCTGCGCGAGCTGATGCCGTTCCAGGTCAACAGCAAGCTGATGCAGGCCGCCAAGCCCGAGACCCTGTTCATGCACTGCCTGCCGGCCCACCGCGGCGAGGAAGTGACCGATGAAGTGGCCGACAGCCCGAACTCGGTCATCTTCGACGAAGCCGAGAACCGGCTGCATGTCCAGAAGGCCATCATGGCCCTGCTCATGCGCTAAGCAACAGACACAAACCAAACCCTGGGAGGGGAAACCACATGGCCAAGACCCGCGTTCTCATCATGGGCGCCGCCGGGCGCGACTTCCACAACTTCAACACGTTCTTCCGCGACAACAAGGACTACGAAGTCGTCGCCTTCACCGCCACCCAGATTCCCGACATCGAAGGCCGCAAGTATCCCGCGGTTCTCGCCGGCAAGCTGTACCCGGACGGCATCGACATCTATGACGAGTCCGAGCTGCCGAAGCTGGTCAAGAAGCTGAAGGTCGACGAGTGCGTGTTCGCCTACAGCGACATCCCGCACGAAGTCGTCATGCACAAGGCGTCGCTCGTCCTGTCGCTGGGCGCCGACTTCCGCCTGATGGGCCCGGACAAGACGATGATCAAGTCGAAGAAGCCGGTCATCGCCATCACCGCCAGCCGTACCGGCGTCGGCAAGAGCCAGACGACCCGCCGCGTCACCGAGATCCTCAAGGGCATGGGCAAGAAGGTCGTCGCCATCCGCCACCCGATGCCGTACGGCGACCTCGCCAAGCAGGCGGTCCAGCGCTTCGCCACCTACGCCGACCTCGACAAGCACGAATGCACGATCGAGGAGCGGGAAGAGTACGAGCCGCACATCGACCGCGGCGTCATCGTCTACGCCGGCGTGGACTACGAAGCCATCCTCCGCGAGGCCGAGAAGGAAGCCGACGTCATCCTCTGGGACGGCGGCAACAACGACTTCGCGTTCTACAAGCCCGACCTCTACATCACCCTCGTCGACCCGCACCGCCCGGGCCACGAGCTCCGCTATCATCCGGGCGAGACCAACGTCCGCCTCGCCGACGTGATCGTCATCAACAAGATCGACACCGCCAACCCGGACGATGTCCTCGCCGTCCGCAAGAACATCGAGTCGGTCAACCCGCAGGCGACCGTCGTCGACGCCGCCTCGCCGCTGTTCGTCGAGAAGTTCGAGCAGATCAAGGGCAAGAAGGTCCTCGTCATCGAAGACGGCCCGACCCTCACTCACGGTGAGATGAAGTACGGCGCCGGCGTCGTGGCGGCGAAGAAGTTCGGCGCCGCCGAGCTGATCGATCCGCGTCCGTGGGCCAAGGGCACGATCAAGAAGACGTTCGAGAAGTACCCCGGCATCGGCGTCCTGCTGCCGGCCATGGGTTACGGCGGCCAGCAGGTCAAGGACCTCGAGGCGACGATCAACGCCATCCCGTGCGACCTGATCGTCTCGGGCACGCCGATCGACCTGACCCGCGTCTGCAAGAACATCAACAAGCCGATGCTGCGCGTCCGCTACGAACTCGAGGAGATCGGCAAGCCGGATCTCACCGACGCGATCAAGAAGGTCATCAAGAAGTAACGCCGCAACCGGTGAGCCCCCGCGCGATGCGCGGGGGCTCACATCCGTTCAGGGCATGCTAGGTCGCAGGAGCCTGAGTCGGCGCTGCCGAATGCGTATCAACACTGATGGCTCCGAGCTGGTGTTCGAGACGGAATCGATCGAGAACATTCCGGCCGGATTCCGCGCCCGGACGACGTACCGGCTCGACGGACCCGACACGCTCCGGACATTCTTCGAGTTGGCCGAGCCCGGCGCGGAGTTCACTCTGTACTCGGAGAACTGCCTGCAGCGGAAGAACGGCTGAGGCTTGGGTCGCGGAAGACGATGACAGGCAGGGAGAGGGGCAGGCCCGGAGCGGGCCTGCCCCAAGGACTTTCACCCACCGTGACGAAGCCAAACCATGTCATCACTGAATTCGGGAGGAATCGCCGATCATGCTCTATCCCGAACTGGATACACCCGCGCTGCTCGTCGACATCGACATCATGGACGCCAACCTGCGCCGGATGCAGGAACGGGCCGACCGGGCCGGTGTCAGGCTGCGCCCGCACACCAAGACCCACCGCACGCCGGCGCTGGCGAAGCGGCAGGTATCGTTCGGCGCCCGCGGCATCACCGTCGCCAAGCTTGGCGAAGCGGAAGCGATGGCCGCTGAGGGGCTCGACGACATCTTCATCGCCAATGAGATCGTCGGCCCACACAAGCTCGAGCGGTTGGTGAAGCTGGCGCGCCGGATCCGGGTGGCCGTCGGCGTCGATCACCCGGCGCAGGTCGCCGCCCTGGCGCAGGCCTTTGCCGGCGAGGCGAAGCCCCTCGATGTCCTGCTCGACATCGACACCGGCGATGCCCGCACCGGCGTTGCGCCCGGCTCGCCGGCTCTGGCTCTGGCGCGGGCTGTGACCGAGTCAGCCGGTCTGCACCTGCGGGGCATCTTCACGCACGAGGGGCACAGCTACGGCGCCGCCGATCGCGATGCAGTGCGTGACGTTGTCCGCCGCAGCCACGAGGACATGTTGGCCACGGCGGAGCTGTTGCGCAAGCATGGTATTGCCGTCGATGAAATCAGCGTCGGCGCCACGCCTGCGATGCTCGTGGCCGATCCCCTGCCGGGCATCACCGAGATTCGGCCGGGGACGTACATCTTCCTCGATGCCGCCCAGGCGGCCGTCATCGGCACGCTGGCGCACTGCGCGCTGACCGTGCTGGCGACGGTGGTCAACCGGCCGACACCCGACCGGGTCGTTCTCGACACCGGCGTCAAGGCCCTGACCGCCTTCGTCCGCGGCGCCGGCGTGACGCGCAACGTTGGTCACGGCACGCTCAAGGCCTGGCCGCAGATTCACATCGAGCACTTGTCGGATGAACACGGCGTGTTTACGGCGCCGGACGGCGTGCACTTCGAGATCGGGCAGCGGGTCGAGATCATTCCGAACCACGCCTGTCCGACCTGTAACCTCTACGATCGCATGTACGGCGTGCGGGGAGGCAGAGTGGTCGAGGAATGGCCGATCTTGGCCAGGGGCAAGTCGCAGTAGAGCAGGGGATAGGCGTTCACGGGTCGGCATCTGCCGACAGTTTTGTGTTTAGCGGTAAATTCTTATTGACAAACGATAAGTCCAGTGATATCCTCCCAACTGAGGGAGGTTTGGTATTATGGACAGGAACTCTCACGTGCTGCGCTGGACCGCAGCGGCCGTGCGCATCGCCTACATCCTCACCATTGTCGGGTGCGTCGGTTTCCTGGTGGCTGTTGTGGTTGCGGCGGCGTATCCCGGGTTCGGCGGCAACGGCTCGGGAAGTTTTGTGGTAGATGGCGGCGCGGTCAGGATCGATCTCTCAAGCGGTGTCGACCAGAGTACTGCTCGCTCGGGAATCATCATCAGCTTCGGCGTTGGTTTCCTGACCGCGCTGGTCGCGCTCGCCATCCTGGCGTCCCTGCGGCGCCTGCTGACGAATGTCGCGGCCGGCAAGCCATTCTCGTTGGACAACGCCGGACTGATCAGGCGCATCGGGATTCTGGTGATCGCTGCCGGGGCTCTTGGCTCGCTCGCCGGCTACGCCATGTGGCGGCATTTCTCAGGACAGATCGCGGTCGCGGGCGTGACGCTGCAGCCCAAGCTGGCGCTGCCGGTTGAGGAGACCCTGCTCGGTCTGATCATCATCTGCCTCTCCGAGGTCTTCCGCTACGGCGCCGGACTCCAGGAAGAGCACGACCTGACGGTTTAGGAGGCAGGGACTATGGCGATCATCATCCGTCTCGACCGCGTCCTGGCCGACCGCAAGATGTCGCTGACCGAGCTCGCCAGCCGAGTCGGCGTCACAATCGCGAACCTGTCGGTGCTCAAGACCGGCCGGGCGCGGGCGATCCGCTTCTCGACGCTCGAAGCGATCTGCAGTGCGCTCGCCTGTCAACCCGGTGACATTCTGGAGTACGATCCCAACGTCCCCACGGCGCCGGAATCGCCTGAAGGCGAGTAATCGGCCCGCCCTGGCGCAGAGCGAATGGAGCTGGCAGCCAACTGGCCGTCAGCTCCGTCGCCTTATCGCTTCATATGCTCGGCTGCTCAGCGCGACAGCGCGCGTCGCGTCGCACCGACGATGAACTTGATGTAGGCGACCAGCCCCCAGGTGCTGAGCGCCCCGAGCGCCGTCAGAACGACGCCGATGAACACAGCCAAGCTCTGCGCCGCTGCCAGCGGCATCGTGAACGGCAGATGGATCGTCCAGGGGACGGCTGAGGCCGCAATGCCGGCGATGATTGCTGCGATGCCGCCGACGCCGAGGCCGATCGCCAGCCCGCCGAGCGTCGGGATGATGATGATCGCGGACAGGCTCATTGATGCCACGATGCCGGTGACCGCGAGGAACCGGCCGATGCGGCTGCCTGGCGTCGCCGGGTCCAGCAACTGCTCTACCATGTAGGCCTTGGCGAGTCGATCGGCCGGTCCGAGACGCGTCAGAACGTCGGCGATCGACTGACCGGAGTTCAGAGCCTCGGTGATGTGGCTCTGGATCTCGGCCGTCAGTTCATCGCGCTCCCGCTCCGGCAGGCGCGTCAGGTTGGCGCGGAAAATCTGCAGATACCTCTGGGCAAGCAGATTGGGATCAGTCATCACCGGCACTCCCTTCATCGTTCGTCTCGAAATACCGTTCGACAGCCTCCACCAGCTGGCGCCATTCGGCCCGGAAGGCCGCCAGCGCCCGCGCCCCGTTGTCAGTCAGGCTGTAGTACTGGCGCGGCGGTCCGGCCGGTGACTCCTGCCACGACGTCGCCAGCCAGCCATCGTTGCGCAATCGCCGGAGAAGCGGGTAGACGGTCCCCTCGCCGGCCGCCAACACCGGCACGGCGGCCAGTTGGGTGACGATCTCGTAGCCATATGTAGGTCCCCGGCTGATCAGTGCGAGGATGCAGATCTCGAGTACGCCGCGGCGCAGCTGGGTGCGCCACTCAGTTGCGTTGTCCATTGCCGTTCCTCCTCTCGCACGGGTACAATATAACACCCAGTACCGGGCGTGTCAAGGTACTGGGTGGAAGATAGTAGGCGGACTGAGCGGAGGGATTGGCCGGCGGCGTGGTGAACATGGTAAGGCCGGCACAAGTCCCAGACGGGGTGATGGTGGTGCGCACCGGGTTGAGGATAGGCGCTGTGGCGGCCTGCCTGCTGGCGGCGGCGCTGATCGCTGCGGCCCGCCCGGCCCATGCCGCGCCGTGCACCATCGAGATCCGGCCTGGGATGGAACTGCTGGCCGGCGCCCTGACGCAGACAGACTGGATCGAGACGCGCAGCCCGGTCAGTGACGGCAACGAGTACTATCGCGCGCTGGCGGCTTTCTTCCGACCTTACCGCCACCACCGGGCCATCCAGCTCCTGAACAACCTCGCCGGTCTCGGCTTCACCTACGAGCTGCCGCCGTCCTTCATCTGCCACCTTGGTCCGCTGCCGGACCTCGGCCTAAAGTACGAATACGCGGACGACCTGATCTGGGCGGCCGGTAACCGCGAGACGCTCGAAGATCTCCGCACGGCCCTCCGCGACCTGGCTGCCGAATCGAACTTCGCCGCGTTTGCCGAGCGCTGGCAGAGCAGCTATGACGAGTGGGTGGCGCGAGCCGCAGACTGCCCGTCCGGCCCGACCGTGGCCTGGCTTGAGGAGTTCTTCGGCACCGGCGCCGCCGAGTACCACATCATCCTCTCGCCGGCGATGTTCCCGTCCGGCGGCTACGCGGCGTCTGTGACCGCAGCGAGCGGCGAGCGGGCGGTCTTCGCCGTCATCCGCGAACCCGGCCGGAGCATCTCCGACCCTGAGATCCCGACCGGCACACAGCTGGCTTCCCTTGCCCTGCACGAGTGGGGGCATTCCTTCGTCAACCCGTTGGTCGCCGCGCGGCGCAACCAGACGGCTGCGCTCACGACCGTCTACTGGCGGACGATGCGCGCCATGAAGCGCCAGGGCTACGGATCGCTGGAAGCGTTCCTCGATGAGCAGATCCTCCGGGCGGTGACCAGCCTCGCCGCCGGCGACCTGCTCGGCCCGGAGGCGCTGGCCGAGGAAGCGAACTACCACGAGACGCATGGCTTCTACCTGACCAGGCCGGTGATCGAACTGCTGCGGGAGTACCAGGCGGAGCGCGGGACCTACCGGACATTCGCCGACTTTCTGCCGCGGCTGCTGGAGGGTCTGATGCCGTACCGCGTCGTCATCCCGCCCTGGGCCGTGGTGGCCGCCATGGTCACCATCGGTGCGCTGGCCTGGAGCAGATTGCGCCGGGCGCTGGACGAGCGGGCAGATCGCCAACGCAGGTGGCTCAACCGCCAGCCCTGGATCTGGCAATAACCGGTGGTTCTGTTTACGGACGGGAACGAATATGCTATAATACTTCTCACACCAACTGAATAGACTCCGCCGCATGGCGGACGCTGAATTCCTAAGGATACGGGGGAACCAGATCAAGGGGTGCATCGGGCATCAGGCCCGTAGGGTAACCTTCAAACCCGAACCCGTCAGCTAACCTCGGAAGCGTAGAAGGATTGCCGGCGACTCTGTCGTTGGCTTTGCTGTCGCTTGCCGAGCCCCCCGGAATCCGCTTCCGGGGGGCTTGTCCCATCCTCATACTCAAGGAGGTAATCTCATGACCCAGACTTCGGCGAAAGCCAGACTCGTCTCACCGCTGCGACCCGAGCAGTCGCTGCGCGTGGCCGTCCTCGGTGCCGGCCACGGGGGCCAGGCAATGGCAGGGCATCTCGCCCTGATGGGCTGTGACGTCCGCATCTTCAACCGGGGCAAGCTGCGCCTTGAGCCGATCCGCCAGACCGGCGGCATCGAGCTGTCGGGTCTCGTGCAGGGGTTCGGCGCCGTTCCAGTGGCAACAACCGACATGGCGGAAGCGCTTGACGGGGCCGAGTTGATCATGGTCGTCGTGCCGGCTACCGGGCACGAGTTCATGGCCCGGGCAATGGCGCCGCACCTCAGGGACGGTCAGGTCGTCGTGCTCAATCCCGGCCGCACCGGCGGAGCGCTCGAAGTCCACACCATCCTGCGCCAGGAAGGCGCGGCGCCCGGTGCGCTGGTGGCCGAGGCGCAGACGCTGATCTATGCGGCGCGCTGCATAAACCCGGCCCAGGTCAAGATTTTCGGCATCAAGAACACCGTACCGCTGGCGGCCATCCCCGGCCACCGCACGGTGGACGCGCTGCGCATGGTGCGGCGGGCCTATCCGCAGTTCGTGCCTGCGATCAACGTCCTCAAGACCAGCCTCGACAACATCGGCGCCATCTTCCACCCGGCGATCACGGTGCTCAACGCCGGGCGCATCGAGTCGACCAACGGCAACTTCGAGTTCTACATGGACGGCATCACGCAGGCGACGGCCCGCATCCTCGAGCATATGGACGCCGAGCGCATCGCCGTCGCTGAGGCGCTCGGCTTCAGCGCCACGCGCGCCCGCGACTGGCTGTATCTGGCCTATGACGCGACCGGCCGCAACCTCCACGACGCCATCCACAACAATGTCGGCTACAAGGGCATCAACGCGCCGACATCGCTGCAGACGCGCTACCTGTGGGAGGATGTGCCGATGAGCCTGGTGCCGATGTCATCCATCGGCAACCTGCTCGGCGTGCCGACGCCGACCATCGATCACATCATCGACCTGGCGTCGATCATCGATGAGACCGACTACCGGGGCACCGGCCGCACGGTCGAACGACTCGGCCTGGCCGGCCTGACGGTGCGCGAAATCCAGAGACTCGTTCAGGAAGGGGAAGTGATAGCGCATGCTGTCTGACCTCAACCCCAGGCCCGGCGTGGGCAAGACGATACTGGCGGCCGCCATCGGCGGTTGCGTCCATGTCGCCGGCGTCTACAACTTCCTTCGCCTGGCCCGGGCGCATGGCTACGACACGTGCTTTCTCGGCCCGGCCGTGCCGGTCGCCCGGCTGATCGGGGAGATCGAGCGGCAGCGGCCCGACATCGTTGCCATCAGCTACCGGCTGACGCCGGAGGCAGCCGACAACCTGCTCGGCGAGCTCGAGCGTCAGGTCAGCGAGCGCGGCCTGACCGGGCCTGAGTACGTGTTCGGCGGCACGCCGCCGGTCGTTGCGGTTGCCAGACGTCATCGCCTGTTCCAGCGCTTCTTCGCCGGCGAGGGCGACGCGGAAGCGACGGCCTACCTGCGCCGGGTGCCGGCGGACGCCGAGGCCGCGCTGTATCCCGACGGGCTGATCGAGCGGCTGGCCGCCACCTCGCCCCGCCCGCTGCTGCGCCATCACTTCGGCCGCCCGTCGCTGGCTGAGACGACTGCAGGCGTGCGGGCCATTGCCGAGTCCGGCGCCATTGACATCATCTCGATCGGCCCGGATCAGAACGCACAGGAGTCATTCTTTCGCCCAAGCGAGCAGCGCCCGGAAGAGGACGGCGCCGGCGGCGTGCCGCTGCGGACGCCGGCTGACCTGCGGGGACTGAAGCAGGCGGCCGCGCACGGCAACCATCCGCTGTTGCGCTGCTATTCCGGCACGCGCGACCTGCTGCAGTGGGCGCCGCTGCTGGTCGAGACGATCAACAACGCCTGGGCCGCCATCCCGCTCTGCTGGTACAACCAGCTCGACGGGCGCTCCGACCGTCCGGTGGCTGAGGCGGTGCGCGAGAATCAGCTGGCCATGCGCTGGCATGCCGAGCGCGGGATTCCCGTCGAGGTCAACGAGCCGCACCATTGGGGCCTCCGCGGCGCGCATGACGCCGTCACCGTGGCCGCCCACTACTTGGCAGCATACAACGCCCGTCATGCCGGCGTCAGGACCTACATCGCCCAGTTCATGCTGAACACGCCGGTCGGCACCTCGTATCCGATGGACCTGGCGAAGATGCTGGCCGCGACCGATCTCCTGCGCGAGCTTGAGAGCGATGACTTCCGCATCATCAGGCAGATCCGCACCGGGCTGACCAGCCTCGCCACCGACCCGGCAGTCGCGAAGGGGCAGGTCATCTCGTCGCTGCAGTTGGGCCTGCAACTCAAGCCCGACATCATCCACATCGTCGGCTTCAGCGAAGCCGACCACGCCGCAACGGCGGCCGAGGTCATCGAAGCCGGTCGCATGGCGCACGGCAT
This sequence comes from Chloroflexota bacterium, assembly GCA_050261235.1. GTDB lineage: Bacteria > Bacillota > Sulfobacillia > JBFLWA01 > JBLNDB01 > JBLNDB01. The sequence goes on along the minus strand of JBLNDB010000015.1, from coordinate 1,739 downwards.
GTTGCGCAACACCGGCGGTGGCCTGCCCTGGGCAGAAGGCGACTTCGTCGTCGCCAAGCGCCGCGCCGAGCTGCTGACTGAAGCGCGCATCCTCCTCTGGGCAATCGGCTCGCTCAGCCCGCGGACGCGCCGCGCCGCCGGCGACACGCTCGGCCTCGCCGACCCGGACGCGATCGCCGCCGCCATCTCGCTCGGGCTGCTCGACGCGCCGCAGCTCCTCGGACGCCCCGGCGCCTGCGGCGAGGTCCGCACTGAGCTGATCGACGGCGGGTGGTACGCCGTCGACCCGGAGACCGGTCGGCCGTTGCGTGAATCGGAACGGGTCGGGCGGCTGCTTGACGCGTACAACGCCGGGGTGCGGGCATGAGCCGGGTCGCTTTGCTTCACTCGCCGCTGGCGACCGAGCGCAGCACGGCCGGCATCTACGCCGCGCTGGCGGCTGCCGGTCACGAACCAGTGTCGGTCGCGGCCGGCCCCAATCTGATTGGGCGGCTGTGCGAAATCCGGCCCGACGTGGTGTTCAACAACGCCCCGGGTCTTGCGACCAAGAGCGAGCAGCCGAACATCGTCGGCATGCTCGAGATGGCCGGCTATCCCTTCACCGGCTCTGGCCTCGCGACGCAGGTGATCTGCCAGCACAAGGGCCTGGCCAAGCGCCTGCTGCAGCAGGCGGGGGTGGCGACGGCCGGTTTCGCGGTGCTGGGCGACCGCGCGGATCTGGCCCGGCTGTTCGACCGCCCGGAGCTGCCGTTCACCTATCCCGCCCTGCTCAAGCCTGAAGCCGAGGGGTCGAGCCGGGGCATCAGCGCGGCGTCGGTCGTTGCTGACCGGGCCGCGCTCGCGCAGCAGGCCGAGCGGATCTGGAGCGAGTTCGGCGGCGCCGTCCTGGTCGAAAGCTTCCTCCCCGGGCGCGAGTTCACCGTCGGCGTGCTCGGCGACCCGCCGGCGGCGCTGCCGCCGGTCGAGATCGTGTTCGCAGGCCAGGGTTTCTACACGCATCAGGTCAAGGAGGCCGATGCAGCGAAGACGCTTTGCCCGGCCCCCGCCACGCCTGAGCTGACCGAGGCGGTGCAGCGGCTCGCCGTAGCCGCCTTCCGGGCTGTCGACGCCCGCGACTACGCGCGCATTGACATCCGTCTCGACGCCGCCGGTCAGCCGGTGGTGATCGAGATCAACGCCCAGCCGGGGATGACCCCGGACTACAGCGATTTCCCGAAGGCCGCGGCGGCCGGTGGCGTGCCGTTCCCGCAGTTGGTCGCCAGACTGGTCGAGCTGGCGTTGCGGCGGCGCCGTGAACAGCTCCGACAGCAGCCATAGCAACAGGCGCACAGCCAAGGCACCAGATGGGGTGGCCCGTCAGTACCGGCGATTGGGTCGGATGTGTCTTCGCCTGCGATTGTCCCTTTGACACTTCCCTGCCCACATCCTTCAGGAATCGCATGCGGAACGTGTGCTCGCCCACCCGTCTCAGCTGCTGCGGCGCCTGTCAGGCCGGTGCTCCACGCGGGTTTCACCGTTGGCCGGGGACTTCTGCGGCGGATCAGATGAACAAGTTCACATTCCCCTGCTCGGCGGCCGCCAGATACGTTGCGACGCCGCCGATCTCGACGCCATCGATCAGTTCCTCGGGCTTGACGCCCATTACGTCCATCGACATCTGGCAGGCCATCAGCCTGACGCCCGCCTTGCGCGCCTGGACCATCAGCGCCTCGAGCGAGGCGATCTTCTTGTCGTCCATG
>JBLNDB010000014.1:0-47174 GCA_050261235.1 Chloroflexota bacterium | reverse complement strand
GCCCCCGCCGGCGCCGGCGGCCTGGCCAGCCCGCGCTATGACGGCGACACCGTCTACTGGACGCAAACCCGGCCGCTCGAGCAGGGTCGCACGGCGCTGCTGCGCCGTACGGCCGACGGGCGCATCGAGGACGTCGTACCAGCGCCGTTCAGCGTCCGCACGCGCGTCCACGCCGAGACGGTCAAGACGACGCTGGAAGCGCACCTCTACTTCCTGTCGCGCATCTTCGGGTTCACGCCGGGAGACCGGTTGCCGCCGGTGGAGATCGAGAACTTCTGATTATGCCGGATGAGCATGCGGAGAGGACGGCCAACTTTGGCCCGCCGCTTCAGGGGTTGTTGGGAAGCACCGATTCCACCAGGAGTGATGATTGCTTTGGTGCGGCGTGCAGGAGGCGAGCGCTCCCGGGTCTCGGCACTTTGTCGGTGAGAACAGGTCTCGATGAATAACTGGTCAGTCCACGCCCCCAATCAGATACCAAGATGATGAGTGGGTAACAGGCCGGCGCTACTTCAGCCAGGAATCCATGGACAGGCTCAGGCCCAGCACGCCTTCAGGCCTCTGGAGTTGGCCATGTGAACGTCGACTGAACTTGCGCTACGCAATCACGTCCAGGCATACCCGAGGGGCGGTGTTTGGCTTTACCTGGACGCCTCAACGCCGTAGACTAGGGATGGAAAGCGAGATCGTTGATTGGGAGGCCGTTGCCGTGATTGAGCTCAAATGCCCCGAATGTGGATCCGTTGGGCAGCCTGTTCCCCGCGAGACCGTAGAAAGTCTGGCAGTCGTTCCGATACCTGAATCAGCCACGTTCTCCGCCTGCCTGAATCCCGACTGCGACCTAGTCTACTTCTCGCAGATTTGCACCGTCCGGAGCAGCGAGACCTCCGTGCCGATCGCATGGAAGAAGGGGGCGACCCCAAAATACATCTGTTACTGCGGTCGAGTCACCGAGGAGGACATCGTTCGCGCCGTCCGGGAAAGGGGAGCGCGCAGCATAGCCGATGTGGCTCGTCTGACTGGAGCGATGAAGGGCTGCGACTGCCTCACAAAGAACCCGAAGGGCATGTGCTGCCATGGTGACATTGCTGACTTGCTGGCCAGGGAATCAGGCGGGCAGCTTTAAGCACGGCGTGCCTGCGGGACATCTGGAATTGGTTATGGCAAACGCCGACTGATCCGAGCGCACCTCAGGGAGCCTGAACCGAATTTACACCACGTCTTGGGACATAACCGAAGTGCGAAGCGAGACGAGCATGCGGAGAGGACGGCCAATTGGCCGTCCTCTCCATGCTAGCGATACTCCGCGACAGATCCTCAGTGCTTCTCGCCACGTCCGTCCCGGGTCGGGAGCCCGTTCGCGGCGCCCTCGATGCGCGCCAGGGCGTCGGCCAGGATGGCGCGCGGGCAGGCGATGTTGAGCCGCTGGAAGCCCTCTGATCCGGGGCCGAAGATCGCCTTGCCCATCGGCGCGACCTTCGCCTGTTCGAGGAAGAACCGCTCGAGCGCGTCAACGTCGAGCCCGAGGCCGCGGCAGTCGAGCCAGGCGAGGTAGGTCCCCTCCATTGGCATGAGTTTGATGCGCGGGATGCGCGCGCTGAGATAGTCCCTGAGGAACAGGTAATTGCCGTGGATGTAGTCGAGCACCTGCGCAAGCCACTCGTCGCCGTGGCGGAACGCCGCCTCCATCGCGACGATGCCGAGGATGCTGATGTCGCCGGTGATCGAGTCGGTCGCCTGCCTGATCTTCTCGCGCAGCGTCTGGCTCGGGATGACCGCGAACGATGCCGCCAGCCCGGCCAGGTTGAACGTCTTGCTGATCGACATGCAGACCAGCGACCGCTCCGCCAGCTCCGGCGACAGCGATACGAACGGGGTGTGGCTGAAGCCCGGCATGATGATCTCAGCGTGCATCTCGTCGGAGATGACTGGCTTGTCGTAGCGCAGCGCCAGCTCGCCGACCCGCAGCAGCTCGTCGCGGCGCCAGACGCGGCCGATCGGGTTCTGCGGGCTGCAGAGCATGAACGCCCGCACGGCCGGGTCGACGAACCTTGCCTCGAGATCGGCGAAGTCCATCTCATAGTGGTCGCCGGCCAGCCGGTGCTGACTGACTTCGGCGGTGCAGCCGCTGCTCGTGATGGCCGGGAAGAAGCGCGGGTAGCCGGGAGTCTGGATGGCGATCTTCGTCCCCGGCGGCGCGATGGCGCGGACGGACGCTGTCAGCAAGGGCACGACCCCCGGCGCGAAGACGATCCACTGCGGATCGATGCGCCAGCCCCACTTGCGTTCGAGGCGCTCGACGATGGCGCCGGTGACCGATCCGGAGACATCGCCGTAGCCGAAGATCGGGTGGTCGAGGCGTCGTCGCAGGGCGGCGACGATCGGCTCGGCGACCGGGAAGTCCATGTCGGCGACCCAGAGCGGCAGGATGTCGTCAGCGCCGAACAGGCCTTTCTTCCACTTCAGGCTGTCAGTGCTGGCGCGGTCGTAGATGCGGTTGAAGTCGTAATTCATGGTGAGTCCCTCCGTGCGCCTATCTGAGTCTCAGCTTCCGCCCGGAAATCTCGATGTACCGTGATTCCTGTTCGCTCCCGGCCGCGCTCCCCGGTTTCGCGACCAGCGGTTTGTACAGCTCGATCGTGTTCACGGTGTCATATCCGTGCCGCATGTAGAAGTCGAGCGCGGCCAGATTGCGCGTCGTCACGTGCAGGTAGAGCGCGTCGCCGCCCGCCCGTCGGACGTAGTCCTCGGCCTGCCGCAGCAGCGCCGAGCCGTAGCCCTGGCTGCGCCGGTCGGCGCGAACGCCGATGTCGGCGAGCCAGAACACGTCGCCATCGCGGTCGAAGCGGACGAAGCCCACTATCTCGCCATCCGCCGCCGCGACGTGGAACTCGCCCCGGGCCAGCCAGTCGCGGGTTGTGGCCTCGGCTTCAGCCAGCGGCATCTCCGCGGCGGGGTTGCCGAGGCGGCGATGATGATCGAAGAAATCCTTGACCAGGGCAACAAGCTCAGCCATGTCAGCCTCGGTGGCCGGGCGCAGCGGCCCGACGGCAGGCGCGTCCAGGTCCTTCTCCATTACATAACTGTTGTACGTCTTGCCCTCCCAATGCTCCTCGGCGACGATGCGGAAGCCGAGGCTCTGGTAGAACCGCACCAGGTGGTGCGCCCGCGTCGCGGTGTCGAGCCCGAGGCGTGTGATTCCCCGCTGCCGCGCCACCTGCTCGACATAATCCATTAGATGGCGGCCGATGCCCTGACGCTTGAGGTCGGGCTGGACCGCGAACTGGCTTATGTAAAGGGTGGGACGGCCGTTCTGCTCGCGGACATCGGTCGAGATCGTCGCCACCAGCCGTTCACCGTCGAATGCCAGGTAGACATCGCGCCCCCGCATCCGCTCGCGCGTCAGCGCCTCATCCTGGTAGGTGCCCGTGTAGTTCATGCCGAGGTCTGCCAACTCGCGGTAAGCTGCGTTGACCAGCAGCCGGAGCGCCGGGACATCGGCGTCGGTCGCCGGGCGGATGGTCAGTTCACTGCGCCAGTCACGCATCTGCGTTTCCTCCGTATCTGTGTAGACTGTCAGGGCGCGCTCAGGGGACTGTCAACGGGAGTCGCGCAGCGTCGTGTTGGTGCTGATGGTGACTGTCACCGTTGTGCCGACGCCCTGCTCCGACTTGACCTCGATCCGGTGGCCGAGCCGGTCGCAGACCTCGCGCGCGAGGTAGAGCCCCATGCCGGTGGCCTCCGGATAGAGGCGGCCGTTCTCGCCGGTGAAGAAGGGCTCGAACACCCGGCCGATATCCTGTGCCGGGATGCCCACGCCCTGATCGCTGACACTGATGGTGACGGCGTGCGGCCCCGCCTCGACGCGCACGACGACCTGCTTTCTGTCATCGTCGTCGCGGACCGCCGGCCCCCCGCGCGGCCGCGAGTACTTGATGGCGTTGGTCAGCAGTTGGCCGACGACGAACCGCAGCCACTTCTCATCGGTGTCGGCCAGTGCGGGCTCGGCCGGCGCATCGAGCACGGGGTAGACCTGGCGGCGGATGAACGCCCGCCGCTGCTCGTTGATCGCCCGCCGGACGGCATCGGCGACGTCGATCCGGTGGACGACGAAGTCGGCCCGGAAGTCGCCGAGGCGCGCACTCGACAGCATCAGCTCGAGGCCCTCGGCCAAGCGGTCCAACTCCTCGCGCAGGCTGGCCAGCAGCTCGGGCGGGCATTGGCCCGCCTTCTCCTCTTCCTGGAGCGTCGCGTCGATCACCGACACCGGTGTCTTCATCTGATGCGCCCAGCGGTTCAGGAAGGCGCCGTTGATCTCCTGCCGGCGCCGGTACGCCGCCAGCTCATCGAGATAGAGACGGTGCTGGGTGCGAATCAGCTCCTGCACCGCCTCCTGCTCGCGGGTCGCCGCCGTGGCTACGGCTGCGAACGCCTCCAGCGACGGGTCGTCGCGCAGCGCCTGCAGTTGCTTGCGGAACGGCCGCTGGCGCTGGTAGTCGGTCAGAAGGTAAGCGATCAAGCCGGCTATGGCGATGACGCCGATGTAGATCAGGTTGCCGAGGCTGAGCGGTCGCTGGCCGATCGCGCCGGCCAGCCAGATGACGGCGAGCGTCAGCGTCAGGACACTGGCGAAGGCTACCAGATAAGGCAGGCGGTCGGCGAAGAAGTCGCGGCGGCTCACCGCTGTTCACCCCGGCCGGTGGCCGGACCGGCGGTCTCGAGCATGTACCCCTGCCCCCGTCGTGTGACGATGCCGCCGGCGAAGCCGATCTGCTCGAGGCGGCGGCGCACGCGGGCAACGTTGACGTTGAGCGTGTTGTCATCGACGAACGAGACGTCGTCCCAGAGCTGTTCGAGCAGCGTCTCGCGGGTCACGATGCTGCCGGCGCTCCGCATGAGAAGACTCAGCAGGCGGAACTCGGTCAGCGACAGCTCGACGCGCTGGTCGCCGTAGATGGCTTGGCAGCGCTGATCATCGAGCGTCAGGCCACCGACCGACAACTGCGGGTGTGTCGCGGCTGGCGCAGAGCCAGGCGGCACAGTCCCGGCCTGAGCCGGCTGCGCTCCCGGCGCCAGCTCACCACGGACGCGCCGCAGCACGCTGCCGATCTTGGCGGTCAGCACCTCGAGGCTGAACGGCTTGGTGACATAATCGTCGCCACCGTTCTCCATCGCGAACACCTGATCCATGTCGCCCGTGCGCGCGGACAGGAAGATGATCGGCACCTGCGATACGGCCCGGATCTGCCGGCACCAGTAGAAGCCGTCATAGTACGGCAAGTTGACATCGAGCAGCACCAGATCGGGCGACAGCCGCAAGAACTCGTCGCGGACCTGCGCGAAATCGGCCACCGCCTGCGGCTCGTGGCCGTAACGGCGGAGGTGGTTGGCGATGATGTCCCTCAGCTTCTCATCGTCCTCGACGATCAGGATGCGGGCCATGCCTGTCACTCCTTGCACGTGGCGGCAGACGGGGCCGCTCACGCTTGCCACAATCCTTTAGACGCTGGCAGATGATTTCCTCCAGAGCAGGTCGCGCGGTGGCTCGACTGGCTTGCCGATTGCCGTGATGGTCGAACTTGATGCAGTTGCTTCCTTGTCTGCCCGGGGCAATCCTTCAACCGCGACCTATACTGCGACGGGCCACCGCGAGCGACCGGGCTGCCAGCGCGCGACCGCAGGCAGATGGTGAGGAACGGCACGGCCATGCATGGGACGGCGCGACAGCCAGACGCCAAATCCATGAGGGCACAAGAAAAGCCCGACACGCGCCACAGAGAGCGTGCCCGGCATGTGCCAACCGGAACCGACCGGTAGTCGGCGATGACCGCAATCCAGACGCCTCGCCCAGTTGGCCGGGCGTCTCACCTCGGGCCCGTGTTGCGACTGGGGTGTTGCGCCTGGGGCGGATGCTGCACCCGCTTGTCGTACAGCACCATCCCCGCGCGGGTGCCGACGCGCCGGTAACCGAGCCGCTCGTAGAAGTGCTGGTTCCGCTTATTGTATGCCGGTGTCTCGAGCCGCCAGAGCCGGGCGGCGGGGATGGCACTCTCGACGAAGGCCTCTGCCTGCTTCCCGATGCCGCGGTTCTGGTACTCAGGTACGATCCAGAGGCGGCTCAGGTACCAGGTGCGCCGGTTGTGGAGCGGGTCCGGTTCGATGACTATGCCGCCGATAATCGTCCCGCCCTTGACGATCTTGTACAACCGCGCGCCCCAGAGCTCAGCGCGCAGGAACCAGACGGGGCTGTCGTAACCGAACGGGCCGCCCGCAGAACGAGCGCCGTGGTTCACATCATCATCGAAGGCGAGCTTGGAGGTGCGGGCCAATTCCTCGAAATCGCCGTCGCCAGCGGGCAGGAACGCGAGCACGAACATCGCCTCCCGATCCCCCTGTTCTGGCTCGAGCGTATCGCTCGCGGGGCGGTCGGTCAAAGTCGCCTTGCGGTCGCGTGGGCGCGCTGACGGGCCCTGTGCGATGCTTTCTGGCCCCAGACGCGCCCAGTCTTACCACCGGATACCAAGCGGGCGCATGAGCTGAGGAGCGGTACAGAAAGACCGCGACGCCACTGCAGTGACATCGCGGCCTCAATCGTCTTGCACGGACAGCGGTCCGGGCCTGCCCGCCCGGATCAGCGACCAAGTCGCGCAGACTCAGTCGGACTGCTCGATCTTCTTGTCATAGAGCACCATGCCGTTCTTGACGCCGGTGCGCTTGTAGCCGAGCTTCTCGTAAAAGTGCTGATTCCGCTTGTTGTACAGCGGCGTATCGAGCTTCCAGAGGCGGGCGGCCGGCACAACGCTCTCGGCGAACGCCTCGGCCTGAGTCCCGATGCCCTTGTTCTGGTACTCCGGAAGCAGCCAGAGGCGGCTCAGGTACCAGGTCCGCGGATTGTGATGCGGATCGGGCTGGACGACAATGCCGCCGACGATGGCGCCATCGTTGACGATCTTGTACAGCCGTGCGCCCCAGACCCCGGCGCGCCTGTGCCAGGTGATGCTGTCGTAGCCGAACGGACCGCCGGGCGACGGCGCCCCGTAGTTGACGTCGTCGTCGAACGCGATCTTCGATGTCCGGACCAGTTCCCCAAAATCGCAATCGTCTGCGGGCAGAAACGCAACCATGCAATCGTCTCCAGGAGTCTACCCGTCCTCTTAATATTACTGCGCCCGAAATGTCTCGTCAAAGCCGCCACGGACAAGCTATGGGCGGTACGCCCCCGTCACGATTGTTCCTGAGCGCACAATCACACCCGCATGGACTCCAGGAAGGCGCAGCGAGCCCGCACTACCACTGTCGGAGTGGGGATGCGGGCTCGGCGTTGTGAGCTATGTCAGGCAATTCGGCCATTCTGCACCAGGCGGCGATGCTCGGCTGGGCAGGGCGGGATGTGGCTCAGTGCGAGGACGATGGCGCTGCTGACCAGTCACGGCGACATGATGACGAGGCCCAGTATCCCGACTTCGAGAATCGGGCTGACAGCCATTTGGAACCGGGATGCCCCACAGCAGCGCGAAGTAGAGTGCGTAGTCCCGCTGGCGAATGAGGAGGCCGCCCAGCCGATGCAGTGGACGAGCAGGCAGAGCAGCGTAACAGGAAGGCGCACCCAGTCGCTGCTGATCACATTGGTGTCGAATCGCGCCAGAGTGCTGACCACGTCAGCCTGGCCGAGGCGCTCCATGATCGTGAGGAGGGCGGTCTTCCGCGTGGGCGCGTGATTGGGAGCGGGGCGGGAAGACGACCGCCAAGAGGTTCGGCGGGAGAACGGCGAGTGGGATGATGAGGCTGGACCAATGGAGTGTCATGGGTGCGCCCCTTCCATCCCAGCAGGAGACTGCCTGCGTCTGGAGAAATCTCCATCATCCGACATGAATGGGCAGAGTGCGGTAGGCTCGCGAGACGAGACAACTGACTGGCGACATGTTCCCGACAGACTTCGGCACAGAAGTTGAGTTCAGCACAGAACTCGGTAGTAAGTGCTGTATAGATGCTTCGTTGCACGAACTGATTTGGCCTTCCAGACAGGACATTATTGCAGCTAGTATGTGCCCGGGCCATGAGGAGTCCTTTATCATGATCGCGGCAGAGCAGCTCAAGGTCTGGGAGACGCAGCAGATTGACGGCAGTTGTGTCCGCGCCGGACTCATGTTGACGGAAACATGCAGTCGACACCCGGTGATAGCTAGTCTGGCCGCGACGAAGCGTGGTGCGATCGCCAGGCCGGGCGATTCCATGTGTCTCGGGGCAGCGCGATTGCCCACGGGGCAAGACTCACGCATTATGGACGTCTGGAGGGTGGGGAAATGGCGGAGTATCCAAGAGGGTCTGAGTGGAGACGTTGGGATCTTCACATCCATACTCCAGGGACGGCCAGGAGTGACGGCTTCACTGGCGCGACCATAGACGAAAAGTGGGATCGCTTTTACTCAGATATTGCCGCCTATATCGGGGATGGCACTGATCCCGCTAAGGCCGTCTCAGTAATCGGTATCACCGATTATCTTTCTCTGGACAACTATCTCAGAGTTGTCACAGAGCGCAGATTGCCAGATAGCGTGCTCCTGGTGTTGCCAAATGTCGAGATGAGGATGCAGCCGCCTGCAAGCCAATCGCCCATCAACATCCATTTCATATTCGACCCACTTGTTGTCAACTCGATCGAGGACCGCTTCTTTGGGAGACTGTCTTTCAGATACGGCAACACCGATTTCGGGGCAACCAAGTCTGAGCTGATCCGACTCGGCAACGAAATCGATCCGTCACTATCAAGGGATGCTGCACTGAAGAAGGGGGCTGAGCAGTACGTAGTCTCATTCGACGTGCTTCGAGGCGTGTTTGACAAAGATCACGACCTACGCGAGCACGTCTTCATCGCCGTCTCAAACAAGACCAACGACGGGGTCTCGGGTGCCGTCAACCATTCTGGTTACGGGGGAGATGCTGGATCTCAGCTCTTGGCGTTTCGCCGTTCGATCTACAGATTTGTTGACGCCATATTCTCGGCGACGCTCAGTGACATTGACTACTTCCTCGGTAGGAAGAGCGAATGCCCGGAAAGCCGCGTTATTGCTGAGTGCGGCTCACTGAAGCCCTGTATTCACGGTAGCGACGCGCATGAGAACTCCGCGATCTTCGAACCTCGCGATAGGCGGTACTGTTGGATAAAGGCTGACCCTACGTTTAACGGCCTGAAGCAGGTGAAGTACGAGCCGGCGGATCGGGTTAGAATCCAAGAGCTCAAGCCTGAGGTCAAGTCGGCGTATCACGTAATCGACAGGGTCATCTTTCATGACCACGAGTTCCAGTCTGATCCGGTATACTTTGGCGATAGGCTAACGTGCATCATCGGCGGCAAGTCCACTGGCAAGTCAATACTCCTTCACAACCTTGCCTTGGCGCTGGATAGAGAGCAGGCGGAAGCCAAGACCGAGCTAGCACGTGCCCAGACCAAGACGGATGTGTCCCTCACTGCGTACTGGGCTGACAACGAGAGCAGCGCCGGCGGCTCAGGGGGAACTCGCAAAATTGTATATGTCCCTCAGACATACCTCAACAGACTCTGTGACGCACAGGCTGAGAGGACAGAGGTCGATGAGATCATCGAGAGCATTATCCTGCGTGATGAAGAGGTGCGCGCGGCGCTCCATGCCACTGACGAAGCCATACGCGACTACAAGGCTGAGCTGACAAAGGCCATACTCGACCTGTGTGAGACTCAGCTGTCAATCGACCGCCTATCACAGCAAATCCAGGAACTCGGCGATAGGGCTGGCATTGAGTCAGAGAAGACGAGACTCGAGAGTGAGAGAGAGCGATTTGTTCGTGAGTCATCGCTGACAGAGCAAGATGTCAAGGCGTATGAGGCCGCCACCGCACGCGTCTCTGAGTTACGTCCTCAGATCGGAGCCCTCGACGCAGATGTGGCGGCAGTACGCGAAATCCGATCTATTGTCGAGGGTAGTTCGATCACACATGCCCTGTCTGAGGACACAAAGAGGGCAATTAAAGGAATACAGTCGCGGATTGTGGCCGAGGCCGATTCTTCGTGGGAAAACGAACGGACGTCTCTGATCTTGTCTCTCAGTGAGTTGAGGGCGGCAAAGAGCGCAGAACTCGCGGACCACCAGGCCACTCAGCTGCGACTGCAGGAACGAATCCAAGGTAGGTCACTCGCTCAAATTGAGGAGAGAATCGCAACCGAATCCAAGAAACTAGCTGAGTTCGATCGGCTCGGTCAACAGAAGCGCCAGATAGAAGAACACAAGCAGGGACTAATCAACTCCGTCGTCAGTTCAACAGTCTTCTTTCGGCAGCGGCGTGAGGAGTTCGCCGGCGTAGTCAACAGCAGGTATGGTGCGAGCCGTGAAGCACTGCAGTTCTCTGTCGACGTTCCCTTCAAGAAGGATGCGTTCATTGAGAGGCTGAAGAGCATCATGGACACTGGCAAGAAGGTCTTCAAGGACACAGTGTCCCCTGATGACTTCACCGATGAGTCCTACACGCCTGAGAGAGTGAGCGAACTGCTCAGAAAGGTGCTTTCGGGCGAGTTGGTTCTCAAGAAAGGGCACACTACTGAGAAGGCCATGCGCGACATCCTGGACGACTGGTTCGAAGTGAAGTACAGGGTGAAAATGGGCGGCGACCTCATGGATGCGATGTCGCCCGGGAAGAAAGCGCTAGTCTTGCTGAAGCTGCTAATCGAACTTGCTGAAAGCAAATGCCCGATATTGATCGACCAGCCAGAGGATGATCTCGACAATCGTTCAATCTTTGACGAGCTGATACCTTTCATCAGAGAAAAGAAGAAGGAACGACAGATCATTGTCGTCACGCACAACGCGAACATCGTCGTAGGGGCTGACGCTGATCAGGTGATTGTAGCCAACCAGCATGGAGAAACCACACCCAACCGGGACGGGAAGAAGTTCGAGTACAGAACCGGGTCAATCGAGAACGATACGGCACGGCTAAGGCCGGACGGTTCACAGGACGACGGAATATTGAGCAGCCGCGGCATTCAGCAGCATATCTGCGACATCCTTGAGGGCGGAACTCGCGCATTTGAGTTGCGCAGACGGAAGTACCACATCTGACTTAGGATGCTGCGCTTGCGCTGGGGAGTGCCTGTGGAACGAACACGGAAGGGGTTAGCTGAGCAGGACGTTGGCTCTCATAATCACGGACACCGACCTGACAGACATGGCATACCTGCGCAGAAGAAGTCCGCGTCAGATCGGGGCCATCAGGCCACAAGTTGGCGGATGTCTGAGCGGGCATTCGGACGACTCCGTTTGGCACGTCCACTGCGGCTGTTTTGAGTGAGTGTCCTTAGCTCTGCGATATGTCCGCAAGAAGCCGACCGGACGGCAGGATTGGAGGTGAAGAGATGATGAGACCCTACAGGGATGTGAACGGCGACTCAGGTGTGGAAGCATATGATTACGATGAGGACTCCATCCGCGTTCGCTTCAAGACTGGCGCGACCTACGAGTATACATATGCGAGTGCTGGCAGGGCACACATCGAGGCCATGAAACGCCTCGCCGATGCAGGAAACGGTCTGAACGCCTTCATCAACCAGTTCGTGAGGCTCCGGTATGCGCGGAAGATCGGATGAGACTGTCTCGCCCGAGCCGCCAGTTCCACGTTGGCGACGGCCACCACGCTCGAAGCCATGTGGGTATCGGCGCGCCCGCTGCTCGTCTGAGGTCCTTGCCGTCTCCCCAGGTTCCTGAGTCTGGGGCAAGCGGTCCGTCGGTCTCAGCAGGAACTGAATACGCCCGCCAACTGTTTCCACCGACTGAAGTGTGGCCGGAAGCAGATCGCTGGATCGGTTGAGTGCTGCCTCATCGGGGCCCTCACGCTTGACACCACCCGCCCCCGGGTGGTATTTTCTTCTCAGGACTTTAGCACTCACCCCACGCGAGTGCTAACACAGAGCGAAGGGGGTCAGGCGGGATGCGGCTTGATGAACGCAAGCGTCAGGTGCTGCAGGCCATCGTCGAGGATTACATCGCCACCGCCGAGCCCGTCGGCTCACGCACGATCGCGCGCAAGTACCGGCTCGGCGTGAGTCCGGCGACGATCCGCAACGAAATGGCCGACCTCGAGGACCTCGGGCTGATCGAGCAGCCCCACACCTCGGCCGGCCGGGTCCCGTCGGACACCGGCTACCGGTTCTACGTCGACTGGCTGATGGCCGACCGCCAGCTCAGCCAGAACGAACAGGACATCATCCACGGCGCCTTCGAGTCCCGCCTCGGCAAACTCCACAGCCTCATCAACAACACGGCGCGCCTGCTCTCCGACGCCACCCGCTACACGGCGTTGGTCCTCGGGCCGCGGCGTGATAAAGCCATTTTCCAGCACCTCACGATCGTCCCGCTGCGCGACGGCCAGGCCCTGATCATGCTCGTCACCGACAACGGCATGGTCGAGAACCGCATCATCAACGTGCCGCCGGACATCGACCTGGAGGTCCTGGAGAAGATATCGGTGGTCATCAACCACTACCTGCGCGGCCAGACCGTCGATCAGCTCGGCCGGGGGACGATCCGCGCCCTCGAGACCGAGCTGTCCCAGTACAAGCAGATTCTCAACGAGACGATGGAACTCGTCCAGAGCCCCAAGGGCGCGTCCGATGAGGACCGGGTCGTCGTCGGCGGGCAGCTCAACATCCTCGACCAGCCGGAGTTCCGCGACTTCGACAAGGTCCGCGCGGTGCTCAGCGCCCTGCAACAGGAGACGGTCGTCGAGAAGCTGCTCACCCACGGCAACAACAGCTTCCAGATCACCATCGGCATCGAGCACGGCCTGCCGGAGCTGAAGGACTGCAGCCTCGTCAAGGCGACCTACTTCGTCGACGGGCGGCCGCTCGGCACGATCGGCGTCCTCGGCCCGAAGCGGATGCAGTACGACCGCGTCGCTTCCATTGTGAAGTTCGTTTCCGCCCAGCTCAACGATGCGCTCGACAAGTTCCTCGGGGACTAGTGGCTGCTGCAGAAGGCTTCGCCTCGGAGGATAGGCTCAGACCAGACGGGAGGCCTGCGTTTGTCAAACGTCAAGCAAGTGACACAGCAGAGTGAGGTCGATGAGCGCCTGGCGGCGCTGATGACCAACGTCAATGCCGTCCGCGCCATTGCCAGCGCCGTCGAGGGCACGATCGGCAGCAAGGGCCTCGACACGATGCTCGTCGACCGCTTCGGCGACGTCGTCATCACCAACGACGGCATCACCATCCTTACCCGCATGGACGTCAACCACCCGGCCGCGCGGATGGTCATCAACGTCGCCAAGGCCCAGGAGGAAGAGGTCGGCGACGGCACCACCACCGCCACCATCATGGCCGGCGCGCTGCTTGGCGAGGGCGCGAACCAGGTCATCAAGGGCGTGCCGGTGACGCGCGTCATCGACGGCATCCGCTCCGGCATCCGGACGGCGCTCGCTTCCGTCAAGGCGAAGGCGAGACCCGTCGACGCCAACGACGGCGACACGCTGCTCAAGGTGGCCCGCGTGGCCGGCCGCGAGCATGAGGACATCGCCGAGTCGGTCGTGAAGGCGGCGCAGATGATCGGCCGCGACAAGCTCACTGAAGCTGGCTTCAAGCTGATGGACACGGTCATCGCCGAGGAAGGCGCCGACAACGAGGTGTTCAACGGCGTCATCGTCGACAAGGAGCGGCTCAACAAGCAGATGCCGAAGGAGATCAACGGTGTCAAGCTGCTCATCGTCGACGACGCGCTCGAGCCGGAAGAGATCGAGGACGAGGCGCTCGGCACCGAGGCTGGCTTCGCCCGTTATATGGAGCTGCAGGAAGAGTTCAGACGCAATCTGGAGAAGATAAAACAGCTTGGCGTCAACATGATCCTCATCGACCGGGGGATCGAGGACATCGCCGAGGAGTTCTTCACCGACGCCGGCATCGTCGTCTGCGCCCGCGTCGCCGGCAAGGACCTGCGACGGGCGGCCGAACACACCGGCGCCAAGATGATCAAGCGCACCGCGCTCAAGAAGGACCAGGCCGACCTCGCCAGGTACCTCGGCCAGGCCGAGCGGGCCTATGAGGACGAGAAGCTCGAGCACATCCGCATTCTCGGCGGCGCCGGCAAGCCGATGGCGACCATCCTCGTCGGCGCGGCGACCGCGGAGGTCGTCGGCGAGCGCGAGCGGATCGCCAAGGACGCGGCGGCGTCGGTCCAGGCTGCGGTGCGGGGCGGCGTCGTGCCGGGTGGCGGCGCGATCGAGCTGGCGGTGTCGCGCGACGTGGCGCGCTCTCGCGAGTCGGTCAAGGGGATGTCGGTCTACGGCATCGACTGCGTCGTCGAGGCGCTCAAGAAGCCGTTCTCGCAGATCGTCGCCAACGCCGGTTTCAACCCGCTCGAGAAGGTCGGCGACGTGCTGTCGGCGCAGGCGGCTCAGGGCCGCGACTCGCTGGCCATCGACTGCGACACCGGCGAGCTGGCCGACATGTACGAACTCGGGGTCGTCGATCCGGCCCTCGTCAAGATCCACGCTCTCAAGGCGGCGGGCGAGATCGCCGAGGCGATCCTCCGCATCGACACGATCATCAAGATGAAAGAGAGCAAGAACGGGACCGCGACCGGCGCCGGCACGGGCGGCGGCACGCAGGGCGACACGGAGTTCGATAAGCTGGACTTCTAGGCGCCGGCCCCGGTTGACATAGTGACGCCCAACACGCGACATAATGGCGGCCCGGGCGCTGATGCCTGCCCGGGTCGCGGCGCGTAGTACGTCTGGAGGATGTGTACTGATGGAGCAGAAGAAGAGCCGCCCGGCGGTCAAGGCCGAGGTACATACCGAGCCGGTCGCCAATCCGGCCTCCGATCTCAGCGACCTGACCGGCGACGGCTGCGCCAACCCGGCGTCGGACCTCAACGAGCCGGGGGTTGCCGGAGCGGCGACCGCCGACCAGGCCGCCCGCATCGCCGAGCTTGAGGCGATGCTGCAGGAGGCCGAGGCGAAGCTGACCGAGGCGGAGGCGAAGGCGGCCGATCACCTCGACGGCTGGCGGCGCGCCCAGGCCGATCTCGAGAACTTCCGTCGCCGCGTCGAGCGCGACCGTGACGACCTTGCCAAGTTCGCCGCCGAGAAGCTGATCCTGCGGCTGTTGCCGGTGGTCGACAACCTCGACCTGGCGGTCAAGTCGGCCGAGACGGCGACCGAGGTCGCGCCGGTCCGCGAGGGGATTGACCTGATCCGCAAGCAGTTCGGCGAGTTGCTGGCGAAAGAGGGCGTTGAGCCGATCGCCGCGGCCGGCCAGCCGTTCGACCCGGAATTCCACGAAGCCGTGATGCGCATCGACACCGACGAGTATCCTGATAACACGGTCGTCGAGGAGTTCCGCCGCGGCTATACGATGTACGGCAAGGTCATCCGCGCCACGATGTGCAAAGTTTCCCGGCGGCCGTAGGGGACGCGGGAGTCAGGCTTAGTCACAGACACAGGAGGGTTACGCATGGCGAAAGTCATTGGCATCGACCTTGGGACCACGAACTCGGTCGTCGCTTTCATGGAAGGCGGCCAGCCGACCGTCGTCCCGAACGCCGAGGGCAGCCGTCTCACGCCTTCGGTCGTCGGCTTCAGCAAGACCAACGAACGCATCGTCGGCGAACGCGCCAAGCGCCAGGCCGTCTCGAACCCGGAGCGCACCGTCCGCTCGATCAAGCGTCACATGGGCGAGGCGGGCTACAAGGTCCGCATCGAGGGCGACAAGGAGTACACCCCGCCCGAGATCTCGGCGATGGTCCTCAGCAAGCTGAAGGCCGACGCCGAGGCCTTCCTCAACGAGAAGATCACGCAGGCCGTCATCACCGTGCCGGCCTACTTCAGCGACTCGCAGCGCCAGGCGACCAAGGACGCCGGCCAGATCGCCGGCCTCGAAGTCCTGCGCATCATCAACGAGCCGACCGCGGCGGCCCTGGCCTACGGCCTCGATAAGGAGCAGGACCAGACGGTCCTCGTCTTCGACCTCGGCGGCGGAACGTTCGACGTGTCCATCCTCGAGCTCGGCGACCACGTCTTCGAGGTCAAGTCGACCAGCGGCAACACCCATCTCGGCGGCGACGACTTCGACGAGCGGGTCATGAACTACGTCGCCGACCAGTTCCAGCGGGAGAACGGCATCGACCTGCGCAAGGACCCGACCGCCAAGCAGCGCCTGATGGAGGCGGCGGAGAAGGCGAAGATCGAGCTGTCCAGCCTGCTCACCGCGAACATCAACCTGCCGTTCATCACGGCCGATGCCTCGGGCCCGAAGCACCTCGATGTCACCCTGACCCGCGCCAAGTTCGACGAACTGACGCGCGACCTCGTCGAAGCCTGCGCCGGCCCCGTCAAGCAGGCGCTCGCCGACGCGAAGCTGACGCCGGACCAGATCAGCAAGGTCCTGCTGGTCGGTGGCTCGACCCGCATTCCCGCCGTCCAGGAGCTCGTCAAGCGCCTGCTCGGCAAGGAGGGCTTCAAGGGCATCAACCCGGACGAAGTCGTCGCCATGGGCGCCGCCATCCAGGGTGGCGTGCTGGCCGGCGAGGTCAAGGACGTCCTGCTGCTCGACGTGACGCCGCTGTCGCTCGGCATCGAGACGCTCGGCGGCATCTGCACCCGCCTCATCGAGCGCAACACGACCATCCCGACCAAGAAGTCGCAGATCTTCTCGACGGCCTCGGACAATCAGCCGTCGGTCGAGATCCGCGTCCTGCAGGGCGAGCGCGAGATGGCCAACGACAACAAGGAACTTGGCCGCTTCAGTCTCGACGGTATTCCGCCGGCGCCGCGCGGCGTGCCCCGCATCGAAGTGACGTTCGACATCGACGTCAACGGCATTACCCACGTTTCGGCCAAGGACCTCGGCACCGGCCGCGAGCAGAAAGTGACGATCCAGTCGTCGGGCGGGTTGCCGAAGGAAAAGATCGAGGAAATGGTCAGGGATGCCGAGAAGTACGCGGCCGAGGACAAGAAGCGCCGCGAGGAGATCGAGACCCGCAACCAGGCCGACAGCCTGGTCTACAACGCCGACAAGACGCTCAAGGATCTCGGCGACAAGGCCGACAAGGACCTCGTCGAGAAGGTCAAGAAGGCCCAGGACGACGTCCGCGAAGCCCTGAAGGGCACCGACCACGAGAAGATCAAGGCGACGATGGAGGAGCTGACCAAGCACCTCTACGAGCTGTCGGCCAAGGTCTACGCTCAGACCCAGCAGCAGCCCGGCGCCGGCCCGAACATGGGCGGCGACGCGGGTCAGGCCGGCAAGGGCGACAAGGACAACGTCGTCGACGCCGAGTACGAGGTCAAGGACGACAAGGACCAGCCGAAGCAGTAGGCTGAGACAACGCGGCGGACGGGAGGCGATGCCTCCCGTCTGACCCGACGGCCCCAAGGGGAGGTGAGCGCGGGTGGCTGACAAACGTGACTACTACGAAGTACTGGGGGTCAACCGCGGCGCTACCCCCGACGACATCAAGAAGGCATACCGCAAGCTGGCCCGCCAGTATCACCCGGACGCCAACCCGGATCCCGCCGCCGCGGAGAAGTTCAAGGAGATCAATGAGGCCTACGAGACGCTCTCCGACCAGGAGAAGCGCGCCCGCTACGACCAGTTCGGCCACGCCGCCTCGCAGGGCGGCTTCGGCCAGGGCAGCCCGTTCGGCAGCCCGCAGGACTTCGGCGATTTCGGCGGCGGCATCAACGACATCTTCGACATGTTCTTCGGCGGCATGGCCGGCCGTCAGCGCGGCCCGCGGGGCGCCACCCAGGGAGCCGACCTGCGCTATGACATGGAGCTGACGTTCGAAGAGGCGGCGTTCGGCGTCGAACGCGAGATCGAACTGGGCCGCGTCGAGTCCTGCCCGACCTGTCGCGGCAGCGGCGCCAGACCGGGCACGCAGCCGCAGGTCTGCAAGCACTGCCACGGCACCGGTCAGATCCAGGTGCAGCAGAACACGGCGTTCGGCCGTTTTGTCACGTCGCGTCCGTGCGACGTCTGCCACGGCGAGGGCCGGATCATCACCGACCCCTGCCCGGAGTGCCACGGCACCGGCATGGTGCGCAGGAACCGCAAGCTCAGCGTGAAGATCCCGGCCGGCGTCGACAACGGCTCGCGCCTCCGCATGGCCGGCGAGGGCGAGGGCGGACAGCGCGGCGGCCCGGCGGGCGATCTCTACATCGTCATCCGCGTCAAGCCGCACAAGATCTTCGAGCGCGACGGCGATGACGTCATCGTCGACCAGCCGATCACCTTCGTCCAGGCGGCGCTCGGCGCCGAAATCGAGGTGCCGACGCTCGACGGCCCGGTCACCCTGAAGATTCCGGAAGGGACGCAGACCGGCACCAACTTCCGACTGCGCGGCAAGGGCATCGCCCATCTCCGCGGGTACGGTCGCGGCGACCAGCACGTGCGCGTCCACGTCAGCGTGCCGCGCAAGCTGACTGACAAGCAGCGCCAGATCCTGCGGGAGTTCGGCCAGGTCGGCGGCAACGAGGTCAGCGAAGACGACCGCAGTTTCTTCCGCAAGATGCGCGACGCACTGGGGCTTTAGCAGGGGGGAGTCACATTGAAGTGGCTTGAGCTTGAAGTCGCATGCCCCGCCGAGGCGGTCGAGGCCGTCAGTTTTCACCTATCCGAAATAGGCTGCAAAGGGGTCGCGATCGACGACCCCTCTTTCATTCCTTCGCAGAGCGAAGCACACTGGGACTACTGCGACCTGAAGCCGCAACCCGGCGCGCCGGTGCGGGTCAAGGGCTACCTGGCCCTGGTCGGCCGCGACTGGGAGGCGGTCCGGGTCGAGGCGGCGCAGCACGCCCTGGGCGAGCGGACGACCTGCGAGTTGTTGCCGGCTGTCGCCGACCTGCGCCGGCGGCTCAGGGAGACGCGTGACAGCGTGCCCGAGTGGGGCACGCTCAAGCTGACCCTTGGCACGGTCGAGGATGAGGACTGGGCCGATGCCTGGAAGGCGCACTACCACGCGACGCGCCTCGGTCGCCGGCTGCTCGTCACGCCGCTCTGGGAGGATCCGGCGGCGGAACAGGATGACATCGTCATCCGTCTCAACCCGGGGATGGCCTTCGGCACCGGCACCCATCCGACGACGACGCTCTGCCTGACCCTGCTCGAGCAGGTGATGGACGAGCTGCGCGCCACGCAGCCGGTGCGCCATGTCGTCGACTGGGGGACCGGCTCAGGCATCCTCGCCATTGCGGCCGCCAAGCTCGATGCCTGGGACGTGCTGGCGCTCGACCTCGACCCGGTGGCCGTCCGGTCGGCGACTGAGAACGCGCGCGTCAACGGCGTCCTCGCCCCGGCCGGTCCGGTGCGTGTCGAGGCCGGCAGCGCGGTCCCGCCGGGATGCGCCGACCTCGTCCTCGCCAACATCATGGCTGATGTCATCATCGTCGGCGCGCCGGCCGTGGCGGCCGGTCTTCGCCCCGGCGGCCGGCTGATCGCGTCCGGCATCATCGCCGCGCGGCGCGACGACGTGGCCGCGGCGCTGGGGCGGCAGGGCCTGACCGTTCGCGCTGAGCGCCGCGATGGGGAATGGGTGGCGTTGCTTGCACAGAAAGGGGCCGATGAGTAAGGCGCTTGGGGGGGTCTTCCGATGAACCGCTTCTTCCTGCCCGAAAACTCGCTCCCGGCCGCACCGGCCATCGGCGCTGACGTGACGTTGGCCGCTGAGGACGCTGCGCACATCGCGCGTGTGCTGCGGCTCGGGCCTGGCGAGCGGGTGGTGCTGGTCGTCGCCCCCGAGCGCGAGGCGCTCGCTGAACTGGTCAGCGTCGACAGCAAGGCCGTGCGGGCCCGCATCGTCGCCACCAGGTCGGTGCGCTGCGAGGCGCCGCTGCGGATTCGCCTCGCGCAGGGTGTGGCGAAAGGCGAGAAGATGGACTATATTGTACAGAAGTCAACTGAACTCGGGGTGGCCGAGTTCATCCCGGTGCTGACCGAACGCTCGGTCGTGCGCCTCGACCGCGAGCGCGGCGAGGAGCGCGCCCGGCGCTGGCAGAAGATCGCCCGCGAGGCGGCGCAGCAGTCCGGCCGCACGGTCGTGCCGGCCGTGCTGCCGCCGTTGCCGTTCGCGGCGGCTTTGCCGTGCGCCGTCGCCGGCTCTGACCTGCACCTCATCCCCTATGAGGGCGAGTCGGGTCGCGGCCTGCATGAGACGCTGTCGGCGGCGAGCGTCGGCGCCGGGGGGACAATCACGGTCTACATCGGACCCGAGGGTGGCTTCGCCGACAACGAGGTCGCTGCCGCCATGGCCGCCGGCTGCCTGCCCGTGTCGCTCGGGCCGCGGATTCTCCGCACCGAAACGGCGGGGCCGGCCGCGCTGACGATGATCATGTACCATCTTGGGGACCTCGGCCGCGCCGCCGGCGCGCCGGGCCCCTGGGAGGAGTGACGCCGTGCCATCCGTCGCATTCCATACGCTGGGCTGCAAGGTCAATCAGTACGACACCGAGGCGATGATCGAATCGTTCCGCGCCAGCGGCTACGACATCGTTGATTTCAACGATGAGGCTGATGTCTACGTGATAAACACATGCACCGTCACCGGCCGCGGCTCGCAGAAGTCGCGCCAGACCGTGCGCCAGGCGCGTCGCCGCAACGCGCGCGCCATCGTCGCCATCACCGGCTGCTACCCGCAGGTGTCGCCGGAAGAGGCGGCCGCCATCCCGGGCGTCGACATCGTCGCCGGGACGAAGGACCGCAAGGGCATCGTCGATCTCGTCGAGCGGGCGATCAGCCAGCGCGAGCAGGCCGGAGCCGCCGCGACCGACAGTGACGCCGGCGCCGCCGATCCGCCGGCTCAGATCCGCGCCATTGGCGACATAATGCAAACGCGTGAGTTCGAGGACATCCCGATCACCGAATTCACCAGTCGCACCCGCGCCACCGTCAAAGTCCAGGAAGGCTGCAACCAGTACTGCTCCTACTGCATCATCCCGTACGCCCGCGGTCCGATGCGCAGCCGCCCGCCCGCGAGCGTCCAGGCCGAGGTCGAGCGCCTCGCCGCCGCCGGCTTCAAGGAAGTAGTCCTGACCGGCATCCACCTTGGCGCCTATGGCGCCGGACTGACCGAGCGGACTAGCCTCGCCGCCCTGCTGCGGCTCCTCGCGCCGGTTCCCGGACTCGAGCGCATCCGCATCAGCTCGATCGAGCCGCTCGAAGTCACTGACGAACTGCTGCAAACGATGGTCGCCAATCCGAAGGTCTGCCACCATCTCCACATCCCGCTCCAGAGCGGCGATGCCGACGTGTTGTCGCGGATGAACCGCCACTACACGCCCGAGCAGTATCAGGAGGTCGTCGCCCGCGCCCGCGCGGCGATGCCGGACATCGCCATCACCACCGATGTCATCGTCGGCTTTCCCGGCGAGACCGAGGCCAACTTCCTCAACACCTACGCCCTCGCCGGCGCCGTCGAGTTCGCCAAGATGCACATCTTCCAGTACTCGCGGCGCGCCGGCACGCCGGCGGCAGACATGCCCGACCAGGTCTCGGACCGCCTCAAGGAAGAGCGGGCGCATCGCCTGGCGGCGCTGGACGAGAGTCTGGTGCTCGCCTTCGAGCAGCGATTCATCGGCAAGACCCTGCCGGTGCTGGTCGAGGAGGAAGCCGGCGGTGGGCGCGCCGGCACGCTCGAGGGCCTTACCGGCAATTACATGCGCGTCGTCTTCCGCGGGGCGGAGGAACTGAAGAACACGGTTCAGAAGATAAGGCTGCGAGAAGCGCGCGGCGAGATCGTCATCGGTGACCTGGCCCGGTCTTGACGGAAGGAACGGCAACCTCCCCGGAGCCGACTCGAAGATGCCCGCTGCAGCATAGACTGAACCCCATAAGTCATCTTGCGAATGAGGAGGCCAGGCAATGGCCCGTAAGCTGAGAGTCGGAGTAATCTTCGGCGGCCGCTCGGGGGAGCACGCCGTCTCGCTCGCGTCGGCGCAGTCGATCATGGCGGCGCTGGACAAGGAGAAATACGAAATCGTTCCAATCGGCATCACCCGTGACGGACGCTGGTTGCTCACCGGCAACCCGCTCAAGGCCCTCAGCGAGGGCATCGAGGTCGCCGGCGGCACACCGGTGACACTGGCCGGCGCCGGGGCCCTGATTCCGGTCGAGCCGGTCAAGGGGAACGGCGCCGTGTCGCCCCTGCCGGCGGGAAATGGCGATCTGCCGCTCGGCGGCGCCCTCGATGTTGTCTTTCCTGTGCTCCACGGCACGTTCGGCGAGGACGGCTCGGTCCAGGGCTTGCTCGAGTTGTCCGACGTCGCCTACGTCGGGTCGGGCGTCCTTGGCTCGGCGCTCGGCATGGATAAGGTCGCGCAGAAGCAGCTGTTCCGTTACCACGGCCTGCCAACGGTCGACTGGGTGCTGACCACCGGCGCCGAGCTGGCGCGGGCGCGCGACCGCGTGATGGCCGATATCGAGGCCCGGATCGGCTTCCCCTGCTTCGTCAAGCCGGCCAACCTCGGTTCGAGCGTCGGCATCAGCAAGGTCCGCAATCCGGCGGAACTCGGGGCGGCGCTCGATCTGGCGGCCAGCTACGACCGGCGCGTCATCATCGAGGCTTCAGCCGGCGACGTGCGCGAGATCGAGTGCAGCGTCCTCGGCAACGACGACCCGATCGCTTCGCTGCCCGGCGAGATCCTGCCGGCCAACGAGTTCTACGACTACAAGGCCAAGTACATCGATGACAAGTCGCGCCTGGTCATCCCCGCCGAGTTGCCGCAGGAGACGGTGCAGATGATCCGCCGCATCGCCATCGAGGCGTTCACCGTGCTCGATTGCGCCGGTCTGGCGCGGGTCGACTTCTTCGTCGACCGGCGGACGGGTCGCGTGCTGCTGAACGAAATCAACACCATCCCCGGCTTCACCAAGATCAGCATGTACCCCAAGCTCTGGGAGGCATCGGGCATCTCGTACTCGCAGCTGGTCGACAAGCTGATCGAGCTGGCGCTCGAGCGGCACGAGGCCAAGAACAGGCTGCGGCGTGATTTTCAGCCGCAGAACTAGTCGCGCCGACAACGCAAATCCCCGGGCGGCGGGCAGCCGGCCGGGGATTCTCTCGTGTGCGACCTACTTGTCGCGGGTGAATGACTCGAGCAGCGCGTCGCGGACGCCGTCGCGCAACGCGACGGGATCGCTGACCGCATTGGGGACGGTGATGGCGATGAACCACCGGTCGGTCTGCCAGCCGTAGAGGAAGCTGCCGCGCGACCGGAACTTGGCCGTCCGTCCGAGCGAGGTGTTCATCGTGATCGACATGATCTTCACGTTGTAGCTGTGCTCCCAGTCGTTGAACCAGCGCCGGGCGTCATCCACGTTGGCGAACCGCATCATGTCGACCCGCACCACGTTGTTGCCGGCGTCGCTCCAGAGGGCGGCCACGCCGTGCTCGGTCGTGATCACATCGCCGGCCCGCAGGCCGAGCCTGCTCAGATCCACTGCGACCGCCTGCCGCGGCTCGACATCGCCGGCTGGCACCGGTTGGGCGACCGGCATGCTCGCCCACGCCCGAATCGCGGCCACTCCCCAAGCTGTAGCGACGATTGCCGCAATCAGCAGCAGGACAATGATCCCCTTGAGCATCAGGTCGCGCCGCCGCACTCTTGCCAACAGGCGACGTCCCTCCATGTCTGCGTCCATTGCTGATCCCTCCGTACTTGACCGCACCGGTGCCACACCGTGCAGCGCTTGTGCCCGTGCCTCATCGGCCGCTGCCCGACACTCGGCGCACTCAGCCAGGTGCTGCCTCAGCCAGGCGTCCGTGCCCGGCTGCACATCGCCGGCCAGCCATGGCGTCAGCAGATCGCGCGCCACGTCGCAGGGTATCTTCGCGCCATCAGTCATCGCTGCCACTCCTCTCGGCTGCGTATGCTTCACGGAACCGAACGCGCGCCCGGTGGATGGTGACCTTGACGTTGGCGAGCGTCAAACCGAGGATCTCGCCTATGCTCTCGTAGGGCAGACCGTCGAAGTCCCGCAGCAGCAAGGCCAACCGCTGGGTCTCCGGGAGTCCGGCGATGATCCGGTCGATCATCGCCCGCTGCTCACGACGCAGGAGTTCGCGGTCCGGGCTGTCGTCGGGCGACGCTGGCTGCTCGTCGTCCACCGGGACGAAGCTCCGGCGCTCGCGCTGCCTGCGTTTCAGTTCGCCCGCGAACAGGTTCCGCGCGATGGCGCAGAGCCACGACAGTGGCGCGGCGTCGCCGCGATAGCTGCTCGCGCGGACGATCGCCCGGTAGAAGGTCTCCTGAAGCAGTTCCTGCGCCCAGTCGCCGTCGCCGGTCAGGCGCACCAGATACGCGTAGACGGCACCGCGGTAGCGACGGTACAACTGCTCGGCATCGGTTGTCTCGGCGCGCGCGAACAATGTACCACCTCCCGGTTCTCCGTCATCCACTCAATAAGACAGCGGCAAGTCGAAAAGGTTACATCGTGCGGGCACTTTGAGCGCAAGAACCGGATAGCCATGCCCGGGTGAGTTGGCTTATCCTAGATAAGGAACACATACCCGGAGGTGCAGCCATGGCTACTCACGATGCTCACTGGGCCACCGACGATGCCCGCTGGCGGGCTGTGCTTGACCGCGACGCCGCTGCCGACGGCGCCTTCGTTTACGGCGTTCGTTCGACCGGCGTCTACTGCCGGCCGACCTGCCCGGCGCGACGTCCCCGGCGCACACAGGTCGTGTTCTTCGCCACGCCTGCGGCGGCCGAGCGGGCCGGTTACCGCGCCTGCCGCAGATGCCGTCCCGCCGCGCCCGATCGCGCGGCTGAGGTCGTCAGCCGGATGCGCGCGCTGCTCGAGACCGAGGGCGCGGCGCCGACGCTGGCCCAGCTCGCCGCGGCCGTCGGGCTCAGTCCGGCCTATGCCCAGCGGCTGTTCAAGCGACTGACCGGCCTCAGCCCGCGACAGTACGTAGCCGTCCGGCGTCGCGAGCAACTGAAGCAGCAACTGCGGCAGGGCGCGCCGGTGGCCGAGTCGGTCTACGCGTCCGGCTACGGCTCTTCCCGCGCCGCCTACGAGAGCGCCCGCGAGCGGCTGGGTATGACCCCTGGCGCCTACCGGCGCGGCGGACAGGGCGTCCGCATCGCATACCGGTTCACTGAGACGGCCCTTGGCACAGCACTTATAGCCGTAACGGCAACAGGAGTCTGCGCTTGCCGTTTTGGCAACAAAGAGCATCTCCTGAGCGAGTTGCGCTCAGAATTCCCGCGGGCCGAGTTGACCGAGGATCAAGCCGCGGTGGCAACCTACGCCGCCTGGCTGAACCGGCTTCTCAGCGGCGAACGCCCGCAACCCGGAGATCTGCCGCCCGTTGACATTGTGGCAACAGAGTTCCAGCTTCAGGTGTGGCAAGCTCTGCGCGCGATTCCTTGCGGTGAGACGCGCACCTACGCCGAGATCGCCGCGGCGATCGGCAGGCCGAGGGCGGTCCGCGCAGTTGCCGGCGCCTGTGCCGCGAACCCGGTCGCGGTGATGATTCCTTGCCACCGGGTCATCCGCTCGGATGGCGACCTGAGCGGCTACCGCTGGGGCGTCGACCGCAAGCGGGCGCTGCTCGCGACTGAACGCCGGCAGTGAGGGAGTCGAAGCGAACCCGAGCCAATTGACGAAGAGCGAGAACGGACGCATCCGTTCTCGCTCTTTTGCCCCTAACAGAGAAGTCGCGCGGCCGGCTCGGCCGCCGCCTGGCCGGACGGTCGGTGGCCAAGCGGCTGCGGCTGCGGCGCCGGCAAGCCGAGGTAGTAGCCCTGACCGATGCCGATCCCGTGGCTCAGCGCGAAGTCGACCATTTCTGGCGTGGCGATACCCTCGAGGATCAGCGGTTTGGCGTGCCAGCTGGCGATGCTTGTCAGGGTCTTCAGCAGACCGGGGTTCTCGCCGAGGTACAGGCGCTGGGTGAGCAGGCGGTCGATCTTGACGGCGTCGGTCGGCAGCGACAACAGGTGCTCGAGGGTGAACCCGCCGCTGCCGAAGTCGTCGAGCGCCAGACCGAAGCCGCGCTCGCGCGCCGCCGTGAGCCAGGCGACAGCGGCCGAGTTGTTCCTGATGGCAGTCCGCTCGCTGATTTCGAATCCGAGGCGGCAGTGCTTGATTTGCCGCTGGTCGAGTTCGCTCGCGGCCCAATCAATGATGCCGTAGTCACCGAGCGACTCCCGGTCGAGGTTGACGAACAGCGACAGAGTCGGCTGACAGGCCAGCTTGGCTGCTGCTGCGCTGATGACCCAGCGCGTGACCTCCGGCATCAGCCGCGAGCGTTCGAGGGTGTGGAAGAACCCCGCCGGGGTCAGCACCTGACCACTGCCCAGCTGCAGCCGCAGCAGGCCTTCATAGGCCACGACGGCGCCGCCGTTCAGGTCGACGATCGGTTGGTAATAGAGGCGCAGCGGCAGCAGTGACACGTCATCTGCGGCACCGCTGAGAAACGATCGGTCGGAGCGGAGGTTCATGATTGCCACCGGTACATCACCTACTGCTGGTTCGTGTCTTGCGCGACGGCGGATCACTCGGGCTCAAACGCGGCAGAGAATCAGCCCGACCTAATGGTCGGGCCTGCTCAGGCTCATATCGCGGGCACGCGGAGCATTCTATCACATCGGTCATGGTTTGGCAATATCCGGGTCAATCCGCCAGATATTGCGGCATTTGGTCACATCGAGCCAGCCTCTTGTTGTCCTGCTGGGCTGCTGGCAGTTATAATGACAGGAGAGCCACCGGCGAACCCGGTTCAGGAATGGGGGAGTTGACATGGGCAGGAGTCCTGCGTCAGCGAGCCGGAAGCGCCCGGCCCGGATCGATCTGCCCGCTGATCTCGTTCCGGCGACGCTGGTCGGCCGGACGGGCCGCTTCTCGGTCGGCGCGGTGCTGCATACCCCGGCGGGAGACAAGCCGACGCGAGCGCATCTGCCGAACTCCGGCCGCCTGCAGGAAGCCCTCGAGCCTGGCAACGAGGCCAGGCTGAGGCTGATGCCGGGGGAG
Organism: Chloroflexota bacterium; assembly: GCA_050261235.1. GTDB lineage: Bacteria > Bacillota > Sulfobacillia > JBFLWA01 > JBLNDB01 > JBLNDB01. The sequence goes on along the minus strand of JBLNDB010000014.1, from coordinate 20,179 downwards.
AAGCGGGTGCTGCCCTACAGTCTCGCGCTGGCGCGGACGGCCGGCGGGACGTGGGTGTCGGTCGACTCGGGCGTCCCGAACAAGCTGTTCCGGGTCGCTTTCGACGCCGGTCTGTTCCCTGAGTTCGCCAAGCTGACGCCCCGGGCCGAGGTTCGCTATGGCGCCAGCCGGATCGATTACGCGCTGTTCCGTGACGCGTCGTCAGCAGCGGCGCTGCGCGAGCCGCGGGCGATTGTCGAGATCAAGTCATGCACGTATGTCGGGGCAGATGGCCTGGCCCGCTTCCCCGACGCGCCCACCGGGCGCGGCACGCGGCATCTCGGCGAACTGATGAAGGCCGTAGCTGAGGGACTGCGTGCGGCGGTCGTGTTCGTCATCCAGCGCTCGGATGCCAGCGGTTTCGCCCCCAATGACGCCATCGACAGCGAGTTCGGCCAGGCCCTGCGGCAGGCCGCGCGGGCGGGCGTCGAAATCTACGCCGTGTCGTGTGACGTCGACCCGACAGCGGTCACCGTCACCGGGCGCGTCCCTGTCCATCTCGACTGATTGCCGCGCGCCGTGACAACGCGAAAGCTTGAGGAGGCAGCGATGATGCCAGAAGGTGACGACAGGCCGGCCGAAGTCCGTATCTACACTGATGGCGCCTGCTCCGGCAATCCCGGCCCGGGCGGTTGGGGCGTCGTGCTGATTTATGGCAAGGCCCGCAAAGAGCTCTCGGGGGGTGACCCCGAGACGACGAACAACCGCATGGAACTCACTGCCGCCATCGCCGGCCTGACGGCACTCAAGCGCCCGTGCCGGGTCGACCTTTACACGGACAGTCAGTATCTCAGCAAGGCGTTCAACGAGGGCTGGATCGACAAGTGGGGGAACAACGGTTGGCTGACGGCCAACAAGCAACCGGTCCTGAACCAGGACCTCTGGGAAGAGCTGCTCGTCCTCTGCGAGGAGCACGAGGTCAACTGGCGCTGGGTCAAGGGCCATGCTGACAACGCTGAGAACAACCGCTGCGATGAGTTGGCGCGGTTGGAGATCAAGCGGCTGAAGGAAGCAGGCAAGAGTTAGGCGGCGAGGCCGTTGCGGCGTTCAGCCCAGGTGAGGTGCGGCCGCGATTTCTGGTCAGGCGAGTGCCGCCAGCCCAGTAGCCAAGGGCCATTGCAGATCTGCGAAAATTCCCTGCCAGACGAGGAAGGTTTTGGACGGGAAGTGTAGAATTCTGGCTTGCTGTGGAAGCGAAGAACGGCTCGCCGCAAGCGGTCACTTAGGCGAGTCGGGAGCGAGTAGTGAGACCGACCACACGCACCCCTGCGCGGGTGCGTGTTTCTGTTGTCTGCCTGACATTGTGCCGGCGGAGACGGACCAGTGCCGCCTCCAGCAGTATTCTACGGATCCCCGCACACCAAGATTGGGCTCAAAAAGGAGGAAGCACGATGAGCCTGAAGCGACTCGGGAAAGTATCCGTGACCCCAAGGAGAGTAATCATGGGACTCGCTGCCTGCGTCATTGGACTGGCGCTGGCGCTGTCCGGGCTGGCTGGAGTCGCCCTCGCGGATCCAGTTCTCCCCGTGCACAACATCACGAAGATCCTTGATTACGGTACCATAAAGGACGCCATCGCCGGCGCCGATCCAGGCGACACGATCGAGGTCGCAGCCGGGACGTACCTGCTGGATCAGCAACTCCACATCACGAAAAACGTCTCGATCGTGGGCGCAGGCAGTGGCTCGACGATCATCCGCGCTGCCAAAGATTTCGTTGGCGGTGCCAAGTGGGCTGACACTGACGCGATGGTGCTCGTGGATGCGGGGAAGACCTTCAACCTGAGCGGTGTCACTCTTGATGGCAACTACAAGCCTGATGGCACCGGGAACCGGGTTGCGGTGGGCATCCTCTCGCATGGTTCCGGTACGATCCGCGATTGCGTGTTCACCAATATCGTGAACCCCCCTCCGGCCTACGGTGGGATCGCCATCGTCCTGCACGGAGAGGCCATGACGATTGACGGCAACACCTTCAGCAACATCGGCCGGATCGGTGTCTACACCGGGTTTGGTTCAGTGGGAACCATTACTGGAAACCGCTACCTCGGCAAGCCCGCCGTGGACGGGCAGCCGGCGAACGGGCTGGATTATGCCTTTGAGGTAGGCCGCGATGGCAAGGCCATCATCTCAGGCAACACCATCACTGACTGCACGGCAGTGGCCGCCACGGACGGGTCGACGTCGGCCGGCATCCTCGTCACCACCTACTACGGCACCGCAGAGGCGACGATTACCGACAATACCATCACCGGCTGCACGACTGCGGTTTCGGTCGGGTATGACGAGAACGACAAGAGTGTCGTGACCATTCACCAGAACCGTCTCGCCGGAAACGAGTATGGCGTCATCAACAGCAGTCCCGACAACAATGTCGATGCGACCGGCAACTGGTGGGGAGTCTCCACCGCGTCGGGCATCGCCGACCTGACTGCTGGCGCCGTGACCTACGACCCGTGGTACACCGACGCATCGATGACCACCCATGGGTCAGCCAAGAAGGTCGTCAACGCAACGCAGGCGACCGCGTATGACACCATTAGCGCGGCCGTGGCTGCTGCGAACGAACGCGACACGATTGTCGTCGCCGCGGGTACGTACTCCGAGAACGTGACAATCAACAAGTCGCTCACTCTGAAGGGTGCCCAGGCAGGCAATGACCCGACGGAGCAAGTCCCCGCCGCTGACGCCGAGACGATCATCAAGGGCAGTGTCACTATTGAAGCGGGGACTGTCACAGTTGACGGTTTCGCCTTCGTTGATGACCAGACCGGTCGCAACTTCATGGCGCTGCACCTTAAGGGCACCGGTGTCTACGAAGTACGGAATTGCCACTTCGTCAGAGACACCGGGAAGACCAGTGAAGAACTGGGAACGCTCGGAGAAAAAGACAGGATGATCCGCGCGATTCACATCGGCCCTGCTTCCGCCAGCGTGACCATTGAGAACAACCTCTTCACCGGTTCCGCAGTCAACGTCTACCGCAATTCGAGCTGGAGGTCGGCCATCTGGAGCGATGGCGTCTCAGCGAGGGACAGTGTGGCGATCCGGAACAACGTCTTCGATACCAACCGGACCGCGCTCAACCTCGACAACACCGTCGATAACATCACTCTGGAAGGCAACCGGTTCCTGAACAATGGCACCCACATTTCGCTTGGTGGCAGTCCCGTTCTGGCCGGGTCGTGGGCCATCAGGAACAACGAGTTCAGCATGGCCGGGACGATCTTCAACCTCTCGGGAGTGGCAGCAAGCTTCAGACTGGATGCAACGGGCAACACCTATGATGTTACGTCCACCAGCAGCACTGCTGCGGCGAAGGCTCCCTCGGCCCTGAGCCTTGCCGACCGATTCCTGCTTGAGTCCGCCATGGTCCACAACGGGAAGGGCGGCAAGCAAGGCTTTGTCCGGATCCTTGCCCGTGAGATTCTCGTCGACGGTCAGGGCTGCACCATCCAGCAGGCCATCGATCTTGCCGATGCCGGCGATGTCATCCAAGTCGCCGAGGGCACGTACCCCGAGACCCTCAACATCGCCAAGCCTGTGACCATCAAGGGCGCGGGGATCGGCAAGACGGTCGTCCAGCCCGCGGCACTTCTCAGTACTGGCATCGCGCACAAGTACGACAACAACATGGCGGTTGCCGCGCTGGTCAACGGAGCGGATGGCGTGAGCCTTCAGGACATGACCATCGATGCGGGCGGCCTCAGCGCCAACGCGGTTGTGTTCTGGAACTCGTCGACTGGCTCGCTTACAAACGTCGCAGTCGCCAACACCGGCTGGGTGGTGAATGGCGTTCAGACGGGTCAGGGCATCGCCGTGGACGCCGGCAGCGGGTTGACCACGGTCCTGGACATCGAGAACTGCCAGATCAGCGGCTTCAACAAGAACGCGATTGACGCAATCAACGGCAACGGTGCCCTCTCGGGTGGCGGCGACATAACCGTCAACGTCAGAGGCGGGACCATCACTGGTGTCGGACCGACTGAAGCGATTGCCCAGAACGGCATCCTCTTCTGGGAACGCGCCGGTGGTTCCGTCGGCGGGTCCATCGACGGCGTGAGCATTTCTGGAATCAAGTACACCAAGCCCGATGACGCCGGGAGCAGTGCCTGCGCCGTCCTCCTGTACGCGGTGAAGAACGGCACAGTCTCTGTCACGAACACCAACTTCGGCACGACCAATGAGACGGCCGTGGCACTCGACGGCGACACGACGGCGGTGCTGGATGCCAGGCACAACTACTGGGGCAAGGCGACCGGCCCGGATGTCAGCAGCGATATCGGCGGTGCGGACAGCGCGTCGAGGGTCGCGTACAGCCCCTGGTGGACGAACGCGGGCATGTCGACCGAGGGCTACCTGACCGCAACGGCTGCTGCCGGTAGCGTCGTCATCGACGGTGGCGCTGCGATCACCACGAACCGGACAGTCTCGCTGGCAATTGCCTCGAACAGCGCGGTCAGGTGCGCGATCTCCGAGTCGGACACCTTCAGCGATGCCCCCGGCTGGCAGGACCTGGCCGCGGGCGGGCTTGCCACCACGTACACTGTGAGCAGCGGTAACGGCACCAAGACCGTCTACGTCAAATTCGAGGACGCGATCGGAAACCAGTGGATCGCCAGCGACTCGATCAGATACCAGGTGAACGTCGATAACGGCGGCGGGACCCCGCCCGTCATCCCACCCATCGTCGCCGGCTCGACCTCAGAGACGGTCACGACTGACGGCGGCTCGGTCCAGAGCGGTGACAACCTCACCGTCACCTTCCCGGCCGGCGCGCTGAGCGAAGACGTCACCGTTACCATCGCCCCGGTTGTCGAGAACGTCCCGCCGACGACCGGCATGATCGCGATCGGCAACCACATCTACGAGATCACGGCCGAAATCGGCGCCGGCGACAGCGTCACCCAGTTCGGCACTGACATCATCATCAGCTTCACACTCACGGATGAAGAGCTCGCGCAGATTGCAGCTGACGGCGGCACACCGATGGTGTTCTACTGGGATGCCGAACTCGGCGCCTGGATTCCGGTCCCGACTGAACTCGACGGCAACAGGCTGATCGCCCGCACCAACCACCTGACCACCTACGCGGTGATGATCAAGGAGGGCATGCCGGCGCTCACCGACATCAAGGGTCACTGGGCCGAGAAGCATATCCTCAAGCTGGCCAGCCTCGGCGTCGTTGGCGGACAGCCGGACGGCACATTCGCGCCGAACGCCGATCTGACCCGCGAGCAGGTGGCGAAGATGCTCGCTCTCGCGCTCAACCTGACTCCCGAGACCAATGCGACGCTGACCTTCGCCGACGCGAGCAAGGTCTCCAGCTGGGCGACCGGCTACGTCAGCGCCGTCGTCAAGGCTGGCTACATGGCCGGTCTGCCGGGGAACCTGTTCGATCCGCAGGGTAAGGTCACCCGCGACCAGTTCGCAGTGATCGTCGCCCGCGCGCTCGGCGACAAGGCAGATGCGACGGGTACCACGACCGGCTTCATCGATGATCAGCAGATTCCGTCGTGGGCGAAAGCCGAGGTTGTCAAGGCTGTCAAGGCGGGCATCATCGCCGGGCTGCCGGGCAACGTGTTCGCGCCGGCCCAGGCCTGCACTCGCGCTGAGGCCGCAAAGATGCTGTCCCTGCTGATCGACATCGTTCGCTAGACGCATCCTCATGCCAAGAGCGGGCAGGTCCCACCTGTCCGCTCACTTTTTTGCTGAACCCTCTTCACAGATTGGCATCGTTTGACGATAATGGACATGTACCGGTTTGTCGGTTCCATCAACCGCACAGCAATTCCCTCCGATAAAGGCAAACCATCCGCGAGGGTGGGACGCAAAGCCACGGGGCTCTCTGAGCTAGCCGGGTTACCGAAGAGCAGGTCCGACTATCGGTCCCGCTCCTTCACTGGGGGGCGGGATTGTTGTCTGGATCGGAGGGAATCTCGTGCGCGTCCGTCCCGTGGCCCTGCTTCTGGTTGCCATACTTCTCTTCGCCGGCACGGCTCAGGCCATTGCCGCCGACGAACCGGACCGCGAAGTCGTGACACTCCTGGCGATGATCAACGCCGAGCGCGAGCAGGCGGGCCTGCGGCCCTTGGCTCTGTCACCCGAACTCAACGGCGTCGCTGCCGCGCATGCCCATGACATGATCGACAACGACTTCTTCGCCCACAACTCGCCGACGACCGGGACGCCGGCGCACCGGGCCAAGCTGGCGGGCGTGTCTTTCACGAAACTCGGCGAAAACCTCTGTGGCAACGTGTCGGTCGATGCCGCCCACCAGCTGCTGATGGCGAGCCCGACCCACAAGGCCAACATCCTTGATCCGAAGTACGACAAAGTTGGACTGGCTGTCGTCCACGGCAGCAAGTACGGCCTGATCGTCGTCGAGATGTTCATCCAGTCGCCTGACTCCGGCAAATAGGATCGCGGATACTGAGACGCCCTTCCGTTCAGCGAACGGAAGGGCGTGTTGGTTTCTGCCTATTTGCCGACTGCGCTCCCGCGGTTGGAGACAAACCTGGGGTTCAGGCCGTCCGGGCCATCGACGAGAAGGCGGATAGTTGTCTCACACTCGTCATCACCGCTGGTTCCGCCTGCACCTCAATCGAGCCGGTTCAGTAACTCAAGCGTCGCGTCCAGCGTTCCCTGGCCTTCTCCATCCGGGTAGATCGTGCCGAGGTAGCTACGTTCACCATCGACGACTCGCGCCACGAGGTAGGGCCTTCCCATGCTGCCGACGCCCAGCAGCCAGCCGTCCTGAGTGCTCATGCCACCGGCGAGCATGACCTTCGACATGTCGTTCGGACGCATCCGGTACTCCAGCCGGTAGACCTCGATGGTGCAGCCGGCGGCGATGCTGTCGAAGCGGTCAGTCAGCTCAAGTGCCGTTATCTCAGCATCAATGAACTTCGTTCCCTGATCCGCGAACAGCTGCTTTGAAGTTTCCTCATGTTGCTCAACGTCCGCCCGGATCATCGACCACGCCTGGCGGACCAGCGGGTTCGGGTCGCCGAGACCGGCTGCGATCATCGCTGCCAGCGGAGACGGCACACCCGGTCCGGTCCTCTCGCTGGGATGAGTGCAGCCCGCTCCGACCGCAGCAATGAGCAGCGCCGCGATTAGCACGGGAACCAGCAGTCTCGGAGCCGCAAGTCGCAGGATCATCTGTCGGCCTCCCTCCTGCCGCAGGGTTTTCCACGTTCAACCAGCCATTCCTTCCGCCCGCCCAAGATCAGGCGGACAGGCCATTACTGCCTGTCCGCCTTCGTTCTGACCGGTAGCCACATACCGCGCGCCGTCCGGGCACAGCCTAACCCCTGGAGACCGCGTCTCATAAAGTTCCGGGCGGCGGCAGGAACCTTGTTTTGGGTACAGAAACAATCCCATATTCCAATCGGTACCCATCCCACAGTCTGGAAGGAGGACCTAGCCCTTGCTCGCAATCAGGAACGGCAAGATTCTCACGGCTGCCGCGCCAGGCGCACCAGTGCCGCAGGTCATCGAGGGTGGCACGATCCTCGTCGACAACGGCAAGATCGCCGCCATCGGGCGCGAGCTGCAGATCCCGGCCGGGGCGGAGATCATCGACGCCACCGGCAAGTACGTCACCCCAGGCATCATCGACGCGCACAGCCACATCGGCATCGCCGAGGACGGCGTCGGCTGGGAGGGCAATGACGGCAACGAGACCACCGATCCGGTCACCGCTGAGTGCCGCGCCCTCGACGGCATCAACCCAGCCGACACCGCCTTCGAAGAGGTGCGCCGCCACGGCGTCACCTCTGCCATGGTCGCCCCCGGCAGCGCCAATGTCATCGGCGGTTCGACCGTCGCCCTGAAGTGCTACGGCACAATCGTCGACGAGATGGTCATCAAGCAGCCGGCCGGCATGAAGGCGGCGCTCGGCGAGAATCCGAAGCGCGTCTACGGCACCCAGAACAAGAAGCCGACCACCCGCATGGGCACCGCCGCCATCATGCGCAACGCGTTCCTCGCCGCCCGCGACTACATGCGCAAGAAGGAAGCGGCAGCGGGTAAGCCGGACAAGGCGGTCGACGTCAACCTGAAGCACGAGGCCCTGATTCCGGTGCTGAAGGGCGAGATTCCCCTGCGTGTCCACGCGCACCGCGCCGATGACATCGTCACTGCGATTCGCGTCGCCGAGGAGTTCGGCATCAAGATCACCCTCGAGCACTGCACCGAGGGCGACCAGATCGCCGACTATCTGGCGTCGAAGAAGATCCCCGTCGTCGTCGGTCCGACGATGCTCGGGCGAGGCAAGATCGAGACCAAGGACCTCGGCTTCCACACCCCGGTCGCCCTGGCCAAGGCCGGCGTCCATGTCTCGCTGACCACCGACCATCCGGTGATGCCGATCCAGTACCTCAGGCAGGCGGCCGGCGTCTGCATCCGCGAGGGTATGCCGGAGGACGTCGCTCTGGCGGCCATCACCCGCCATGCGGCGGAGCATATCGGCATCGAAGCGCGCGTCGGAACGCTCGAACCGGGCAAGGACGCCGACATCGTCGTCTGGGACGGCGATCCGTTCGAGTGGCTGACCCACTGCGTGGTCACGATCATCGACGGCAAGGTCCTCTATCGCCGCGAGAAGGGAGCGTGCTGCTAATGCTGGCAGTAAGGAACGCGAAGATCTATCCGATCACCGGCGCGCCCATCGACAACGGCACGCTGCTGATCGACAACGGCAAGATCGTCGCGGTCGGCAAGGACGTTCAGGTGCCGGCCGGCGCCGAGATCATCGACGCCACCGGCAAGGTCGTGCTGCCCGGCTTCGTCGACGCCCACGCTCACCTCGGCCTCTGGGGCGAGTGGTACGGCCAGTCCGGCCAGGACGGCAACGAGGGCAGCTCGGCGATGACCGCCGAAGTCCGCGCCATCGACGCCATCTACCCCGGCCACACCAGCTTCCAGGACGCCCGCGCCGGCGGCGTGACGACGGCGCAGACCACCCCGGGCTCGGGCAATGCCATCGGCGGTGAGATGATTGTCATCAAGACGCGCGGCAAGATCGTCGATGAGATGATCGTCCGCAACCCGTCCGGCATGAAGGCGGCGCTGGGCGAGAACCCGAAGCGGTTCCACGGTCAGATGCAGCACCGCGCGCCGGCGACTCGCATGGGCACGGCGGCGATCATCCGCCAGGCGTTCTACAAGGCGCGGGATTACCAGCGCAAGCTCGAGGCCGGCAAGGCCGATCCGAGCAAGCTGCCTGACACCGACCTCGGCATGCTCAACCTGATCAAGGTCCTGAACCACGAGATGCCGCTGCGCATCCACGCGCACCGCGCCGATGACATCGTTACCGCGGTCCGCCTGGCTGAGGAGTTCGGCATCGACTGGTCGATCGAGCACTGCACCGACGGCGCCGTCATCGCCGATTTCCTCGGCAGCCGCAAGGCCAAGGTCAACCTTGGCCCGACGCTCGGCGCCCGCAGTAAGATCGAGACCCGCGCTCTCAGCTTCGCCAACGCGGCCATTCTCCACAAGGCCGGCTGCCACGTCAGCATCATCACCGACCACCCGTTCGTGGCGACCCAGTACCTCGTCTCGTGCGCGGCGATGTCGTGCGCCGAGGGACTGCCGGAAGAGGAGGCCCTGAAGGCCATCACCATCAACCCGGCGATCACGATCGGCGTCGCCGATCGCGTCGGCAGCCTCGAGCCGGGCAAGGACGGCGACTTCGTCATCTGGAGCGACCATCCGTTCAAGATCCGCGCCAAAGCGGAGCGAGTGTTCATCGAAGGGAAGCAGGTCTTGTAACGGCGAATAGCAGGAGCCCCCGCACTACGGGGGCTCCTGCTGTTGGCGGATGCCGGCTGGGTGTGCCGCTAGAACATCTTCTCGATTCTCGCCGTACCGTTCTCGATCCGGCGCTTGATGCCCTCGCCGAGATTGGCTGCGACCTGTCGTGTCCGGCAGGTGCCGCCGATCTGGACGACGTAGGTGTTGCGCTTGACGTTTCGCAGGTACATCGCGTACCGCACCGTCTGCCGCGCCGACTCCGCCGGCTCAGTATCGATGGCTTCCTCTTCCGCCTCGTCAGCCGGCAGCTCATCGGCGGCCACTTTGCCCTGGGTCAGCAACTCGGGCCGCAGGTAGCCCAGGCCGAGCCCCTGCTCCATCTTGGGGATGCGCAGGGGCTTGACGTTCTTGGACACGAACTGCCACAGTTCGTCCTCATTGGCGGGGCGCCGGCCGTGGATCGACACGAACATCTCGTAGGCGATGGCGCAAATGCCGGATTGGTGTGGCGTAGCCATCGACGTGCCGGAGAACACCGCATAGCGGTGGCCGAAATAGGTCGGATAGGTACTCTGGACTGCCTCGCCGAGGCAGCAGACATCGACTTGTTCGTTGACGTTCGAGAACTCGGAGTGGATACCGTAGGCGTTGACCGATGCTACCTCGACGACCTCCTGATAGGCGCCGGGGTAGACGTACTGGAGTTGGTTCGGGTTGTTGTCGCCCTCATTGCCGGCCGCGGCCACAACGATGATGCCTCGCCCGACAGCATAGCGGATCGAGTCGTGGAGCGCCTGACTGTCGGCCGAGCCGCCGAAGCTGGCGTTGATGACGTTGACCCGCTCACCGTTGGGCCCGATCCAGTCGGCGGCGGCGCGGAAGGCCCTGGCGATGGCGGCGTCACCTGCCGAGCCGTCGGCATCGAACACCTTGATCGGCAGGATGCGGCAATTCGGGGCGACGCCCCGCAGCCAGCCGTTGGCGCCGATCGTCCCGGTGACGTGCGTGCCGTGCCCGTTGTCGTCACGGGCGCTGCGGCTGCCGGAGAAGTTGATCGGCGGGTAGAACTTGCGCCGGAAATCGGGATGGCTGTAGTCCGCGCCAGAGTCGATCACGGCTACGACTACATTCCTGCCGGTGTAGCCGCGTGCCCAGAGGGCTGGTGCATTGGCCATCTGCACGCCCTGTGGCACAGAGTCATCCGCCAGTAGTGTGTCGCTGAGCGCATTGACGACATAATGCAGCAGCCTTGCCATGGCCGTCCTCCTGATGATCTGCTTGGGGCGTCAGTGACGTCCCTGTACACATCCTATGAGGCAAGGCGACAAAACGAGACGGCTTGCGCATTTGGCCTCAGCCGACCGGCCCTGCGCACGCCGCCCACGAACAAGAGATAACTTTCCGGAGGGGGGCTCCCTGTGGAGAAGGGCGAAATCATCGGCCGCGGCGCCCGTGCCGTCGTCTACGCATTGCCTGACGGCAAGGCGCTGAAGCTCTATCAACCGACGACCGATCCGGCGTTCCTCCGCCAGGTCGAATACGAAGCCTGGCTCGGCCGCGCGGTCTGGGAGGCTGGCGTCGCCGCGCCGCGCGTCTACTCGACGGTCATCGAGGACGGCGCGCCAGGCATCGTGTATGAGCGCATCGATGGCCGCGAGATGCTGCGGGAGATGCTCGACCAGCCGCACTGCCTCCGCACCTGCGCGACCCAGATGGCCGACTTGCACGCCGACATCCACACGCGGACGATTCCTGGTCTGCCCCGCGCGCTGGCGGGACTCAAGGAGTCCGTGGCAAGAGTCGCGCTTCCGCCGGCGTTCGCCGAACTCGGTGACATCAGGGCGGCGGCGCTGCGGGCGTTGGACGCGCTGGCCGACGGTGACCGGCTCTGCCACGGCGACTTCCATCCGATGAACATCATGATGTCGTCGCGTGGCTTGGTGACGATCGACTGGACCGGGGCGTGTCTCTGCGCGCCGGTCGCCGACGTCGCCCGGACGGTTCTTCTGCTCAAGATGCTGCCCGCGTTCATCCCGGGCGACATCGTTCCCCCTGACGTCGCCGAGCGGTCCATGCGCGATTTCCTGGATGCCTACCTGACGCGCTATGACCAGCGCTGCTCGCTCGACTGGGCGGCGCTCGCCGCGTGGGAACTGCCGCTGGCGGTGGCGCGCATCGCCGAAGATTTGCCCCAGGAGTGGCCGCGACTGCGTGAGTTGATCGCGGCACGCCTAAGCTGAGGCGCGAGGCCAGTCCAATCAGGGGTTCCCGCCGCGCGGGCGCCCCTGATTGTCGTTTTCGCCGACTGCCGGATTCGTCCACGGCAAGTCCGGGAAACCCCACCAGATACGCAAAAAAACTGCGAGGAAATTGTCGTTGCATGGAGGAAATTGAAGGAAGGCAGCGAAGTCGTCCATCAAACTGACTGTAACTGTGTCCGGGGGTCATGCCCCTTGGTCCGAAAATGGAGGGAGGAGCACGATGAGCAAGAACATCGGCATCGACGTTGGCTACGGGTTCGTCAAGGCGACGGACGACGAGCGTGAATTCGTCTTCCCCAGCGTCGTTGGCATCGGGCAGGAACTCCGCTACCGCTCCGAGCTCAGCGTCCGCACCCGGCCCCTTGACAACCTGTCGCTGACCGTCGATGGCAGGGACTACTTCGTCGGCGACCTCGCCATCCGCCAGAGCGAGATCGCCAGCCGCTCGCTCGATCCCAACCGGGCCGAGGACCGTAACGTCAAGGTGCTCATGCTGGCCGGCCTCAACCTCTACACGCAGTGGGAGAACGAGACGTTCAACGTCGTCACCGGACTGCCGACGAGCTACTTCGCCGCCTATCGCGACGCCTGGCAGAACAACCTGCGCGGCTCGCACGTGCTCAAGTTCCGCGTCAACGGTCAGGAGAAGGAAAAGACGATCACCATCGAAAAGCTGAGGATCGTCCCCCAGCCGCTCGGCACCCTCTATGACCGCGCCCTCAACCAGGCCGGCGCGATTCAGGACGAGGACCTCGCCTCGCTCAGCGTCGGCGTCGTCGATGTCGGCTTCAAGACGACCGATTTCGCGGTCGCTGACCAGCTCGAGTTCATCGATCACCTCAGCGGCTCGACGCCGATCGGCCTGTCGAACGCCTACGGACTGATCGCTGATCGTCTCCGCGCGGAGTTCAAGATCGACAAGGAGCAGCACGAGCTGGACCGCATCGTCGAGCGCGGCGAAGTCCGCATCGCCGGCAAAGTCTACGACATCTCGCGCACCAAGCGCGAAGTGTTTGAACGGGTAGCCCACAAGATCATCACCGAACTCGATTCGCTGTGGGATTACCGCAATCTTGACGTCATCTTCTTCACTGGCGGCGGCAGCCAGGCCCTCGCCGAGTGGCTCCTGCCAGAGTTCCGCAACGCCATCCTCGCCGACTCGCCGCAAGTCGCCAACGCGCGCGGTTTCCTCAAATACGCGAACAACATCTTCCGCGCCACCATGGGTGAGCCGGCGATTCGCACGAGCGGCAACTGGTAGGTACAAGAGCAATACGGGGAGCAGCCACAGCTGCTCCCCGTTATTCGTTGGGAGGGACTCGCGCCTCCGGCCCATCTCCTCTGTCGTACTAGAACACGTTCAGATACTGCTCGATCTCCCACTTGTGGACTTGGGTCCGGTAGATGTCCCATTCGATCTGCTTGGCGGCCACAAAGTGGCTGAGAATGTGATCGCCGAGCGCAGCCTGCACCACCTCATCGCGCTCAAGCTCGACCAGCGCTTCGGCGAGCGAGCCCGGCAGGCTGTCGACGCCCTCAGCCGCGCGCTCTTCCGGGGTCATCAAGTAGATGTTGCGGTTGACTGCCGCCGGCGGTTCGATGCGGTGCTCGATGCCGTCCAGCCCGGCCGCGAAGATCACGGCGAGCGCCAGATAGGGGTTGCATGACGGGTCCGGGCTCCGCAGCTCCAGCCGCGTGCCGATGCCGCGCGGCGCCGGGACGCGGATCAGCGGGCTGCGGTTGACGGCCGACCAGGCGATGTAGACCGGCGCTTCATAGCCGGGAACGAGCCGCTTGTACGAGTTGACGATCGGGTTGGTGATGGCGGTGATGCCCTTGGCGTGCTTCATCAGGCCGCCGAGGAAGTGCAGCGCCGCCTCGCTCAGTTCATCCGGCGCGTCCGGGTCGTGGAAGGCGTTGACGCCCTTGTGGAACAGCGACAGGTGGGTGTGCATGCCCGAGCCGTTGATTCCCTGGACCGGCTTCGGCATGAATGTCGCATGCAGGCCATGGTGCATGGCGATGGTCCGGACGACGATGCGGAAGGTCGACACCATGTCGGCGGTGGTCAGCGCGTCGGCATAGCGGAAGTCGATCTCGTGCTGCCCCGGCGCGGCTTCGTGTTGCGACCGCTCGATCTCGAACCCCATCCCCTCGAGCGCCAGCACCATGTCGCGCCTGGCCTCTTCACCCTTGTCGACCGGCCCGAGATCGAAGTACGATCCCTGGTCATGGGGAGTTGTCGTCGGGTTTCCGGCCTGATCGCGCTCGAACAGGAAGAACTCGGCTTCCGGACCGGCAATCAGCTCGTATCCCAGCTCGGCGGCGTGCGCCATGACGCGGCGGAGGGCGCCCCGCGGGCAGCCGACGAACGGCGTGCCGTCGGGGTTGTAGACGTCGCAGATCAGCCGCGCTTCGGCGCCGTCGGTCCGCGACCGCCAGGGGAAGACGCAGAAGGTGCCGAGGTCAGGCCGCAGGAACATGTCCGACTCCTCGATGCGGACGAACCCTTCGATCGACGAGCCGTCGAACATGATCTTGCCCGCCAGCGCTTTCGCCAGTTGGTCGAGCGGGATGGCGACGTTCTTGACGTTGCCGAGGATGTCCGAGAACTGCAGGCGGATGAACTTGATGCCGAGGTCGGTGCAGGAGCGGATGATGTCGGCTTCGGTCGCTTTCGTCAACTGTCTCTCCTCCTTGTCTGGTGGGCGCCTGACAATGAAAAACGGCGGCACTGCCGCCGCTCGTCAGCGTTTCGGGCGCATCTCGCCCAGTCGCCGTTCAACGTATGCCGTATTGCTGAGACGCTGGGTGCCGGGGCCGATCATGGCGTCGCGACGGGTCTCGACATCCGGCTCACGCGCCGTCAGGACGCCGCTCGGGCGCCGCCGGCGGCGCTCCAGAGCCGCTTTCGTCTGGACGACAGTCAGCCCCTCGTCGATCAGCGCCTTCACTTCAAGCAGGGCATCGATCTGGGCAGGTGAGTAGAGACGCCGACCGGAGGCGGTCCGGACCGGGACGACCAGGCCGACTTGGTCGTAGTAGCGGATCTGCCGGTCGCTGAGGCCAGTCAGGTCACGGACGACGCACATCGCGTAGACTGCCGCCTGGCGCTGGTCTGCCATCACACCTCACACCCCTTGCCCAACACGATACCATTCCGCCCTGAGCTGGGCAAGGGATGATGTCGGGAAACCTGACATGACCAATCGAAAAAGCTTGTCCGAAAATGAGTGCGGTTTCTTCGATCGGCGGCTGCATGCGGAAGGAATACCGGCGCACGGAGAGAATAATATCGGACGGCCTCGCACAATATCCTGTGAGCGACGCTGCCGGAGGGGGGTGTACGCGTGAGCGATTGTCTCTTTTGCCGGATCGTGAACAAGGAGATTCCGGCCAGCATCATCCATGAAGATGATGACGTGCTCGCTTTCCGTGACATCAACCCTCAGGCGCCGGTCCACTTCCTCGTCGTCCCGAAGCGGCACATCGAGTCGTTGGCCGCTGTCGTCCCCGGTGATGAGCGCCTGCTGTCCAGACTGGTCGGCGCGGTCAACCAAGTCGCCGAGCAGGAGGGACTCACCGCCGGCGGTTTCCGGGTGGTCACGAACATCGGCCGCGATGCCGGCCAGACCGTTCCTCACCTCCACTTCCACATCCTCGGCGGTCGATCTTTGACCTGGCCTCCAGGCTAAAGATTGACATAATTTGCAAAGCTGCTGTATAATCTCTGGAGGAGCATTTTCCGCCCCTTCGCAGCAGCAGTCGATGGCGGTTTCGTAGGAGGGAGGGAAACAGGAATGGCGGAGATCCGTATCGGTAAGAACGAATCTCTTGAGAGCGCACTGCGCCGGTTCAAGCGGCAATGCCAGCGGTCCGGCGTTTTGGCTGAGGTTCGCAAGCGCGAACACTATGAAAAGCCAAGTGTGAGGAAGAAGAAGAAGTCTGAGGCGGCTAGGAAGCGCCGCTACAGCTAATCCTCTCAGCAGAGGGGGTCGCGTGGTTGTCTCTTCGGGACAAGCTTCAGGCTGATGCGCAGGACGCAATGCGCCAGCGGGAAGCCGGCAAAGCCCGCCTCTCGGTTCTGCGGCTCGCCCGCGCCGCTGTCCAGAACAGCGAAATCGAGAAGCAGCGCCAGCTGACCGATGACGAAGTGCTCGCCGTTCTGGCCAAGGAAGCCAAGGACCGGCGCGAGGCGATCGAGGAGCTGAAGCGCCTCGGCGGCCGCGAGGATCGAGTCGAGGTACTCGAGAGCGAGATCAAGATCCTCAGCGAGTACCTGCCGAAGCAGATGAGCGAGGACGAGATCCATCAGGTTGCGGCCCAGGTCATTGCCGAAGTCGGCGCCACCAGCGCCAAGGACATCGGCAAAGTCATGGGCCCGCTGATGGCCAGGACCCGCGGCAAAGCCGACGGCAAGCTGGTCAATGAGATCGTCCGCAGCATGCTGAAGTAACCACGGAGCAATGAACAAGAGAGCCCGCAGTGATGCGGGCTCTCTTTTCGTGCTGTCAGCGTCTGACCGCTGCAACGATCCGCTCCGGCACCAGCTCGTCCCTGAACCGCCGCCAGATGCCATACTGTCCGTAGTTGCCGGCGGTGATGGCAACGACCAGGTCGAGATCGGGGAAGACCATGACCAGCTGTCCGCCGTTGCCACTCGCATCGTACTCTCGGAGCGCGCGTCCGCCGACGGTGTACTGGTGGCAGTGCCAGTTGTAGCCATCGTGGCTCCCGTCAGGCAACGCGACACGCGGTGTCGTCGCGCGTCTGACCCAGTCGGCGCTGACGATCCGGCGTCCGTTCCAGCAGCCCTGGTCCAGATGGAGCTGCCCGAGCTTCAGCATGTCGCGCGGGCGCAGGTGCATGCCGCCGCCCATGTAGGCGTCGCCGGTCGGCATCAGGTTGATGTGATAGCGCCCCATCTGCAACGGCTCGGCGACGCGCTGCCGGAAATACTCCGGCAACCATGTCCCGACGGCGTTGCGGATGACGCCGCCGAGCAGGTTGACAGCCGCCGAGCAATACGCGTACTTCGTGCCGGGCATGTTCGCCAGCGGCAGACCGAGGGTGTACCTGAACCAATCCGGCTCCTCGGTCTGACTCTGCAGCCGGTCCTCGTTGCCCGGCGAGGCGTCATCATAGTCATCGCAGGCCAGACCGGACGTCATCGTCATCAAGTGGGCAACCGTCATCGCTGCCCGGCGGCGATCCAGCGCGACAAGGTCGCCGTACTCCGGGAACAGCGAGTACACGGGAGTGTTCTCGTCGAGCGGCGCGCCGGCTTCGCTCGCGATGCCGACGAGCAGCGAGGCGAAGGTCTTCGAGGCCGACCGCATGTCATGCGGCCGCTCGCGGTCAAAGCCGTGGAAGTACTCCTCGAGCACGAGCCTGCCATGGCGGGCGATCAGCAGACCCTGAAGGCAGGGTGTGGCGAGCTGGGCAGGTTCACGGTCGATCAGCGACTGAACCAGCTCGCAAATTGGCTGTTCGGCAATGCCTTCCTGCTCCAGTGATGCAGTCTGCCAGCCGTCGGCGGCGGCCTCCGGTTGCCGATACGAGTAGACCTCGCCCGGGACCGGTCGCGGGTAGAACCCGGCCGCCTCGGTCCGCTTCCGCCGCGTGAAGAGAAGGTCCAGCCCGAGGCCCGGAAAGGTGAGCATGAGGCGGTCGGCAGCGGCATCGTAAGTGCCGTGTGGATCGTCCTCACTGTCGCCCGAACTGACCAGGCGGACCCGGCACCCCTCGGCGACCACCCGATAGAGCATGCCGCGCCCGAAGTTGTACTCGGGGTTTCGCACGTAGGCGGTCAGGCCGCCGTCCCGCTCCTGGGCGATCGACGCGTACAGTGACAGAAGCTCGTCAAGCGGCACGACATCGCCTGTCCAGACGCCCGGCCCGCTGGCCGACAGCGCCACCGGCGTGGCCGTGCGGTCGCCGGCAATGACTCGCGGCGGTTGAATCCAGTGGCCGCTGACCGCGTCCGCGTCGCCGCGGAGGTGGCCGCGGAACTCGCCAAGCCCGTCCGGGAGGGCGAATCTCACCTCAGTCGGGGCGCCCGACCGGATCTGCACCGGCTCGTCGTAACCGGCGATTGTGGCCGACAGCCCGTCACCGATGCGCACGAGTCGCAGTTGACCGCGAATGGCCGGCCCGAGGGGCTGTTCACAGCCCCACAGGCCAGCCAGCATTGCTGCCGTACTAGTGACCATCAGTCGTCGTCATCTTCATCGTCGTCGTCCGCACGGTGGGGCTTGCAGCAGGTCCAGCCGCGATCCGGCATGACGTAGCGGGACAGCAGCGCCGCCGACGCGCCGACCTCATCGAGCGACACCGTGTCGCGCGGCAGTTCCTTGAACAAGGTCGGCAGCAGCGTGTCACTGGTGTCGGTCGACAGCGCCTTGAGGCACTGGTTGAACATGTCGGCCAGCACCGGGGTGCAGTGGCGCATTGAATGGGTCAGCGAGGCCTGCATGGCGACTTCCTTGACCTCGCGCAGCATGCCGTAGATCCGGATCTTATCCATCGCTTCGGGCATCCAGGACAACTCCCTTCGCATGGTAATTGCGGGCCAGACGGGACTTCAGGAGCCTGCGCCCGTAGTGCAGGCGCCAACGGACGGTGGTCAGCGGCAACCCGGTCAACTCGGCGATTTCCTCGTAGGACAGCCCGCGCAGGTAGTGAAGGCGGAGCAGCGGCCCGTAGTCGCCGGGCAGCCGGTCGAGCTGGCGCGACAGCGAGTGGCGCAGTTCGCGGTTCTCGGCGATGCGTTCGACCGGCAGGCCGTCATCGGTGACTGTCTCGAGCAGTCCCAGCCAGCCGTCGCTGTCGAGGTACAGCTCGCGGCGCGTGCGCACCGCCCTTGCCTTGCGCCAGTTGAGGCACTGGTAGAAGACCAGTTGCCGCAGCCATGCCCTGAGCTTCGCCGGATCCTCGAGTTGCCACAGCTTCTCGTACATCGCCAGCCAAGTCTCCTGCGCCGCGTCCGCCGCGTCGGCAGCGCCGACATACCAGCGGACGAGGGCCAGGACGAACCGTTCGTGCCGGGACACCAGCGCCGCGAATGCATCCCGGTCGCCGGCCTGCGCCGCCTCGATCAGTTGCCTCTCATCCATTGCCTCACCTCGCCTCTGCAGGGGGCGCCCCTGCGCCGGAAGGCCTTCACCCAAATAGACAACGCGGCATGAAATCAGGTTAGGCAGTCGCCGCAAAAAACCTCCGGCAAGCTGGCGCGGGCTACCCACGGTCTTTGCCGCCGACCCGGGACATAGGATGTCTGGTGGAACGGCGGCCTGCGGCCGAGCCGCAGGCAGTGAGACAGGGAGGGTCCAGGGGTGGCTGACCGGACGCGCAACCTGAGGGAGAGAGTGGCCGGAGCGCTCGAGCTGCCTGGCGATGTGGCGCTTGACGTGCCGCGGTTGACGCTGATCGGCAACCTGCAAGTCGCAATCGACAACCACCGCGGGCTGATCGAGTACAGCCGCGACCGTGTGCGTGTCGGCATGAACACCGGCCAACTGATCGTCACCGGCACCGACCTGACGATCTCGTTCGTCCACGATGAGGACCTGCTGGTGACCGGCAAGCTGAAGTCGATCGAGTTCGCGGACGGGGAGTGACGGCGGTGCTCGTGCGGAACATCGTCCACCAGCTGACGGGATCGCTTGAGATCCGCGTCAGCGGCCCGTTCACCGAGAAATTCCTCAATCTCGCCAACCGCAGCGGCATCTACCTCTGGGACATCCGCGCCAACGACCGTCAGGTGCTCGCCAGAGTCAGCGTCCGCGATTTTCGCGACCTGCGCCCGATTGCACGCACGACCCGCTCGCGGGTGCGAATCGTCGGCCGGCGCGGCGTGCCGTTCCAGATCGTGCGGCTGAGGCGCCGCGCCGTCTGGCTGCTGGCCGGCTGCCTGTCGCTGGCGACAGTGCTCGTGCTCAGTCAGTTCGTCTGGTTCATCCGCATCGTCGGCTGCGATAAGACTACGCCGGCGGAGATCGAGATGGCGGCGGCGAAGGCCGGCCTGACGCGCGGCGTGCTGCGGCGCGCGATCGACATCCCGACCTTGCGGCAACGGATGTTGCTGGAGATGGACCAGCTGTCCTGGGTGGCGATCAA
>JBLNDB010000013.1:0-7247 GCA_050261235.1 Chloroflexota bacterium | reverse complement strand
CCTCCGGCTTCCTTCAGATTCCGCCTCGCAGCGGACACCCTTGCCATTGGCTAGCGGTTGGCACTGCCAGCCCCCGCAGAGGACTTTCACCTCCAAGAAAACGCCCATGCCGGGCGTACTGACAAACGGAGGGCAGCCGCCAGGCTGCCCTCCGCTATGGGCTGTCTACTGGTGAAGTTCCTTGAGTTCGCCGGTTTCGACGTAGTAGACGCGCTCGCCGATGTTGGTGATGTGGTCGGCGACGCGCTCGAGGTACCTGGTGATGAGCAACAACTGGACGCACTGATCGATCAGGCCGGCGTCCTGCTTCATGAAATCGACCAGCTCTTCGTGCAGGGCCTTGTAGAGATGGTCGACATCATCGTCCATGTCGATCATCGCCTTGACCATCGACAGGTCGCGACTGACAAAGCCCTCGATGGCGCGCTCGAGCATCGTCCGGACAAGGTCCGCCATGTGCGGGATGTCGACCAGCGGCTTGAACAGCGGCCGGTCGGCCAGCCGCTTGGCCGTCTTGGCGATGTCGACGGCATAGTCGCCGACCCGCTCGACATCGGTGGCGATGCCAAGGGCGGCGAAAATCACCCGCAGGTCGCGGGCGGCCGGCTGCTGTGTGGCAATCAGCTTCAGGCAGCGGTTCTCGATGTCATGGTTGTAGAAGTCGACCCGGTCGTCATCACGGATCGCCTCATCGGCCAAGGCCACGTCGCGGGTCTGGAGCGCCACCAAGGCCTTGCGCAGCATGTCCTCGGCGGCGCGGCTCATGCTGAGGAGGGTCTCGTTCAGTTCGGCCAACTTGGCCTCGTACGCTCGCCGCGGGCTGCTCACACTCAAGTCCGTTGACCTCCTTGCGTATTCGTACTGCGGTTTGGATCCCTGACTGATCAGCCGAACCGGCCGTTGATGTAGTCGTCGGTCCGCCGGTCGCGCGGCGATGTGAACAGGTCCTGCGTCGGACCATACTCGATGCGCTCGCCGCCCATCATGAACAGCGTCCAGTCGGAAGCGCGGGCGGCCTGCTGCATGTTGTGGGTGACGATGACGAACGTGTACTTGTCCTTGAGCGTCTGCATCAAGTCCTCAAGCCGCAGCGTCGACAGCGGGTCGAGGGCTGAGGCGGGCTCGTCGAGCAGCACCACTTCCGGGTCGAGCGCCAGCACGCGGGCCAGCGACAGCTGCTGTTGCTGCCCCAGCGACAGGCTCAGCCCCGGCTTGCCGAGGCCGTCCTTGACGTCTTCCCAGAGTCCGGCCTGGCGCAGGCTGCGCTCGACGATCGCTTCCAGGTCGCTGCGCTTCGTGATGCCGTGAATGCGCGGCGCGGCGGCCACGTTGTCGAACACGGACAGCGGGAAGGCCGTCGGACGTTGGAAGACCATGCCGATGCGCTTGCGCAGGGCCGTCAGGTCGATGCCCGGGCGGTACACGTTTTCGCCGTCCAGCGCGACCGTTCCTTCGACGCGAACATCGGCGATCAGGTCGTTCATCCGGTTGAGCGTCCGCAGGAGGGTCGACTTGCCGCAGCCCGACGGGCCGATGATGGCCGTGACGACGTGCGGCTGGAAGCCGACGTTGACGCCCTTCAGCGCGTGGTGGCGGCCGTAGTAAAGGTTGAGGTTCTCGACCACGATCTTGGCCTCCGTCGTCATCACCTCCATCAACCGAATTTGCCCGTGATGTAGTCTTCCGTCCGCCGGTCGCGCGGGCGGGTGAAGAGCTCGTCCGCCGGTCCGGTCTCGACCAGTTCGCCGAGGTAGAAGAACGCGACCTGGCCACCGATGCGGGCCGCCTGCAGCGGATTGTGGGTGACCAGGACGATCGTGTAGTCGGCGACCAGTTCCCGCAGGGCCTCTTCGATGCGCAACGTCGACAGCGGGTCAAGACCGGACGTCGGTTCGTCGAGCAGGATGATCTCGGGCTGCACCGCCAGCACGCGCGCCAGCGACAGACGCTGCTGCTGGCCGCCGGACAGGGCGGCAGCCGAATCATCGAGCCGATCGGCGATTTCATCCCAAATCGCGGCCTGCTTCAGGGCTGCCTCGACGCGGTCCTTCAGTTCGCTTCCCTTTACCCCGCGGCAGCGCGGACCGTAGGCGACGTTGTCGAAGATGCTCAGTGGCAGCGGCGTCGGCAGCGCGAACACCATGCCGACGCGGCTGCGCAGGCGGGCGACGTCCATGCCGTGGCCATAGACGTTCTGGCCGTCGAGGAGCAGCTCGCCCTCGGTGCGGATGCGCGGCACGAGGTCGTTGAGCCGGTTGAGGGCTCGCAGGAAGGTCGTCTTGCCGCTGCCGGTCGGGCCCATGATGACTTGGAGCGAGTTGCGGGGAACGGCCAAGTCGATGGCCTTGAGCGCCGGCTTGTCGCCGTAGCTGAAGCTGAACCGGCGGGCCTCGATCTTGGCTCCGGTGAAGCCGTCCTGACGCTGGTTCATCGCCTGACCGACCCCCTTCGCGCGCTGAAGCGGCCGAGCAAATAGTAGGCGAAGAAGTTGATGATGAGGATGGCTATGACCAGCACGGCAGCTGTCGAGTAGGCCTTCGACAGCGAAATGCCCTCGCGGGCGAGGATGTAGAAGTGGACCGGCAACGTCCGCACCGGGTCGAGCAGCGATGTCGGCAGGCGGAGCGACGAGCCGGCAGTGAAGATGACCGCCGCCGTCTCACCGATGCTGCGGCCGAGCGCCAGCACGATGCCGGTTGCGATGCCCGGCAGAGCGGTCGGCAGCACCGAGCGCGTCACCGTCTGCCAGCGGCTGGCGCCGAGCGCGTAGCTGATCTCGCGGTATGCGGGCGGCACAGCGCGGAGCGACTCCTCGGCAGTGCGGATGATGGTCGGCAGAATCATCACGGCCAGGGTCAGCGAGCCGGAGAGGATCGACCAGCCCAAGTCCAGCTGGATGACGAAGAACAGGAAGCCGAACAGGCCGAAGACGATCGATGGGATGCCGGCCAGACTCTCGGCGCCGAAGCGGATGATCTGGGTGATGACGCCCTCGCGCGTGTACTCCGTGAGGTAAATCGCCGTGCCGACGCCGAGCGGCGTCGCGATGAGGACCGCCATGAACGTCAGGACGAGCGTGCCGACGATCATCGGCAGAACGCCGCCGTCGCGGCCCATCCTGGCCGGCGCCTGGCTGAGGAAGGTCCAGTTGAGACCGGGGACGCCGTTGATCAGAATGTAGAGGACGATGCCGGCGAGAATGGCGACGGCGAGCAGCGCAGCGCCCCAGAACAACATCGAGGCTCGCCGGTCGGCAGCTTTGGCGCGTGCGTTCACCTGCGAGCACCTCCCGCGAGCACCCGGCGGGCGACCAGATTGAGAATGGCGATGATGACGAACAGGACGATGCCGGTGGCGAACAGGGCCGTGCGGTGATCACCGGCGGCGTAGCCCATCTCGAGCGCGATGTTCGAGGTCAGGGTGCGGACGGGGTCGAGCGGCGACCCCGGCACCAGAGTGGCGTTGCCGGCGACCATGATGACAGCCATCGTCTCGCCGATCGCCCGGCCCATGCCGAGGACGATGCTGGCGAGGATACCGGAACGGGCGGCCGGCAGGATGGCCATGCTGATGGTCTGCCAGCGGGTGGCGCCGAGCGAGTACATGCCCTCGCGATAGACGCGCGGCACGCTGCGGATGGCGTCATATGAGATGCTGACGACGGTGGGCAGCAGCATGATGCCAAGGACGATGGCCGCAGCGAGTACCGAAAAGCCGGGGCCGCCGAAGACGTTGCGGATGAGCGGGACAAGGATGACCAACCCCATGAAGCCGTAGGCGACCGACGGGATGCCGGCCAGCAGCTCGATCGCCGGTTTGACGACCGCGCCGACGCGCGGCGAGGCGATCTCCGCCAGGAAGACGGCGCAGGCGACGCCGAGCGGCACGCCGAACAGCAGCGCGCCGACGGTGACCCAGACCGAACCGGCGATCATCGGCAGGATGCCGAACACACCATGGCCTGGCGCCCATTTCGTGCCGAGGACGAACTCGAACAAGCCGATCTTCTCAAGAATCGGCCAGCCGCCGCGAAAGATGAACACGGTGATGAGAATCAGGGCAGCCACGGCAGTCAGGGCGATGATCAGGAGCAGGCGTTCGATGGCTTTCTCCTGCCAGGTCATGTCTCCGCCCTCCCCTACTTGGCCGACGCGGCCGGCACGAGGCCCTCATCGTGGAGGATCCGCTGCCCCTCCGGTCCGAGCACGTAATCGAGGAAATCCTTCGTGTGGCCCTGCGGCGCGCCCGCCGTGACGAGCAGGAACGGCCTCACCAATGAATACTGCTTGCTCAGCACGGTGTCAACCGACGGCGCGATGCCATCGACCATGACCGGCTTGACGCGCGCATCGACGTTGCCGAGCGAGATGTAGCCGATTGCCCGCGGGTCCTGAGCGACGGTCTCCCTGACCGAGCCGTTGGCGTCCTGAACGAGGGCCCGCGGCGTCAGCTCGGTCTTGCCCATCAGCAGTTCGTCGAACGCGCTGCGGGTGCCTGAGCCTTCCTCGCGGCTGATGACGGTAATGGCGCCCTTCGGTCCGCCGACCTCGGCCCAGTCGCGGATAGTCCCGGCGAAAACGGCCTTGAGCTGATCCTTGGTCAGGGCCGCCACTGGGTTTGCCGGGTTGACGATGACCGCGATCGCATCATAGGCGATGACGAACTCCGTCAGGACCGCCGCCTCGTCGGGCTTGAGCCCGCGCGACAAGGAGCCGATCTCGGCGACACCGGTAATCGCCGCTTGAGCGCCGGCGCTTGACCCGCCGCCCTGGACGTTGACAGTCAGCCCGGTTGCCTTGAAGTAATCATCGGCGAGGATTTCGGCGAACGGCTGGACGGAAGTCGAGCCGGCAACTGTCACCGCGCCCTTATCGCCGCTGGCTCCGCCGGGCCGGCGACAGCCGGCGGCCAGCCCGACCGCAAGGGCGAGCGTCAGCGCCAGCGCGAGCAGACGAATCGTGCGTCGCCTGGTGTTCAGGTAGATGGCCAGTCACCTCCTGCCGCAAGATCATTTATCGCATCGATTACACAATTCATCTTACCATGACCAGTTGCTGCTGCCGCGAATTGGTGGACTATTCGGCGACTTGGGGGCACGCACCTGCGGCGGCGGCTCTCCAGAATGCAGTCCTAGCATGCCCGAAAGCCAGCGTCGCTGCTGGGCGAAGCCCGAGGAGGTGAGGCTGGTGGCCGAGCACAGGCTCAGCCCCCAGCCTCTCAGACTACCGACGAGCCCACCGCTGCCACAAAGACTATGTGGTGAGACTCGC
Source organism: Chloroflexota bacterium (assembly GCA_050261235.1). GTDB lineage: Bacteria > Bacillota > Sulfobacillia > JBFLWA01 > JBLNDB01 > JBLNDB01. The sequence continues at coordinate 1,977 of JBLNDB010000013.1, read as the reverse complement.
TTAATTTTCGGACACCTGACATGGTTGCGGAGTGACCGATTTCGCACCGAGCGTGGTCATCCTGAGCCTTATGTTGACCCCACGCCGGTCTTCTGTCAACTTAATGCCTCCTCGGTTACTTTTTGGACACCTGACAGGGTCGCGGAGTGACCGATTTCGCACCGAGCGTGGTCATCCTGAGCCTTATGTTGACCCCCAGGCCAATCTTCTGTCAACTCAGTCCCGCCTCGGTTACTTTTTGGACACCTGACAGGGTCGCGGAGTGACCGATTTCGCACCGAGAACCGAAGTCACTCGGTTCTCGCAGACCCAGTGCCGAGTTGGCACCGCCATCTCCGTCAACACCGTGAGAGGCCGGGGGCGGAGCACAAGCTCAGCCCCCGGCCTCTCAGACTACCGACGAGTCCATCACGGCCACGAAGACTATGTGGTGAAACCTCTTACGCCGTCCTACACGACCGCATCCCCGAACTCGACGTTGACATCGCCGAACTCGATGATCCGGAGCGACAGGCCGATCTGATGCTGCCCTGGTGTAAGGCTCACACCGGCGAGGACGACATCGACCGGGACGTTGACCGGGAACACGCACGGTTGCTGCGGCGTGATCTGGGTTGCCGGCAGCGACCGGTCAGGGAAGTTCAGAGTCATCTGAGCGGGCGAGACCGGCTGGCCGTCAACCGTCAAGCCGTAGACCTGACCGATGGTGCCGCGCGCCAGCGTGTTCTTGACCGTGAAGCGGGAACCGCCCGGCACATTGCCCAGGCTGCCGATGACGTACAACCGCTTGAGTATCGATGCCGGAATGAGGGCCATTCCACTCGCCTCCTGTGATTGTTCAGGCCCGGATGCGCAGCGCACCGGGCAGAAGCTCGAATTCCGCGTCAGCCGCGCCGGGTACCTCGCCATCGCAGTCGACGATCGCGCCCGGGCAGCGGATGGTCACGTGCCGGCCGTGGAACAGCGACACCTTGGGATGGGTCAGGTGCGTGCCGGCGTAGAGACGGGGCAGGTTGACGATGAGTTCCAGCTTGCCCATGTTGCCGACGTGGACGACGTCGAACAAGCCGTCGGCCATCTCGGCCGCCGGCGCGATCTTCATGCCGCCGCCGAAGTAGCGGCCGTTGGCGACGACCACCGCGACCGACAGACTGTCGGCGATCTGCTGCCCGTCGACCGTCACCACCGCAGGTTTGTTGCGGTAGGCGGCCAGGGCCGCGAGGACGCCCCAGAGGAACGAGACGAAGCCGCCGAGGGCCTTCGAAGTGCGGTTGACGCGATCGACGGTGTCGCCGTCGAGGCCGACGCCGCCGACGTTGATGAACAGGCGCGACACTCGCTTGCCGCCGGAGGTGTTGATCGTCATTCGGCCAAGGTCGATGGTCCGGCTGGCGCCCGCCCTGATCCGCTCGATCGCGCCCGCCACGTGACGGGGAATGCCGAGCGTCCTGATCAGGTCGCCGCCGGTGCCGCCGGGGATGATCGCGAACTCGGCCTCGGGGTTGAGCGCCACGCCGTCTGAGTAGAAGCCGTTGACGACCTCGTTGGTGGTTCCGTCGCCGCCGACCGAGACGATGGTCCGCGCGCCGCTGCGAAGGGCGTTCCGAGTCATGTCGGTCGCATCGCCCGGCCCGGTCGTGAACTGCCAGTCGAATGCCAGTCCGGCCTGCTTGAGCTGTCGCTCGATGTTCGGCCACTTGCGGCCCGTCGCGCCGTTGGCGGAGGCCGGATTGACGATCGCCATGATCTCCTGCACGCGCTCACCCCACTGTGTCGCCGACTGCCGGCAGGTCGCACGAGGCGATCAGGTCGACGCCGGTACCGGCGATGTCGGTCAGGATGACCTGACCAATCATTACCGGGGCTTTCACCGCAATCCGAGCTATCTCCTGCATCGCCGCGGCGATTGCGGCGCGCGGGATCTCGCTCCGCGTCCGCACCGGCAGCCTCGCCACCGCTGCTCCGAGGACCGCCACG
>JBLNDB010000012.1:0-5060 GCA_050261235.1 Chloroflexota bacterium | reverse complement strand
CGTTCGCGATAACAGGGCAAGCCGGCCGCCTGCGCAAGGGCGGCGACGAACTCCGCGTCGGCGGCGCTGTCGGGGCGCAGCCCGTGGTCGAGATGGGCCACGGCCAGCCGCAACTGCAGCGCCGGCGCCAGCTGGCGCATGACAGCGAGCAGGGCCAGCGAGTCCGGGCCGCCGGATACGGCAACGAGCACCGTCTGCCCGGGTGCGAGCATGCGGTGCCGGTCAATCGTCGCTGCCACCTGCGTCTGGAGCAAGCCCGTCCCCTCCCTGGCGCGGAAGCTTGTCCCAAAGTTCAATAGGATTATGCCCAAACCCTGCCCGGCCGTTGCCCAAAAAAGAGGGCGTGGCCCGTGAGGACCACGCTATGCAAGGGTTGGGGGAGGGCTAGTAGCTATACGGCTTTGACGGTCAATCGGGATGGGCCTCGATGCGGATGACGACGACTGTCATGTCGTCGCTGTCCGCGGCTGAGGCCGCCAGCCCGCGAGTCAGCACTTCATCGGCAATCGCCTGCGGATCCTGACCCTGGCTCCGCTTGAGGAGCCGAATCAGCCAGTCATCGCGTTGCCCATCGCGCCCGGTGAGGACGCCGTCACTGACCATAATCACCAGGTCGCCGGCCCGGAGCGTTTGCCGGCTCTGCTCAACATCAATGCTATTCAGAATGCCGAGCGGCAATGAGGCCAACTTGATGCGGGTCACTTCGCCTGACCTGACGATGTACGTCGGGCAGGCGCCAATCTTTATGAAGCCGCCTTCGCCGGTATGCAGGTCGATGACAATCAGGTCGACGGTGGCGAAGATCTCCTCCGGCGAGCGGAGGACGAGGATCGAGTTGACCGTCCGCACTGCCAGTTCGACGTCGAAGCCGACCTCGACCAATTCGTCGAGAAGGCCGATGGTGGCCCGGCTCTCCATCGCGGCGCGCGGGCCATTGCCCATGCCGTCGCTCAGAATGGCGAGCAATTTGCCGTCGCGCAGTTCCTTGGTCAGGTGGGTGTCTCCGTTGACCAGCCCGCCAGCCTTGGCGCGCTTGGCGACACCGACCCGGAAATCGAAGGCGCGCGTCGGGTAGAGCTTGAACAGGCAGGATTGCTTTGGGTTGCGCCAGCTGCACTCGCATTTCTCGACGCCGAGCGTCTGGCCGATCACCTTGCCGATCACCGGCGCGTAGCTGCGAGCGCAGTCGTCGTAGTGATCGCACGGCTCGCAGGCGAGGGTTACTTCGACATGGCGGCCGGCGTTGCGCACGGCCGACAGGGTGCGGTACGGCAGATCACGTTCGGTCAACTCGGCGGCCAGTATGTCCTCAAGCTCGTCCTGGAACTCGACATCGAGGCGGATCTCCGATGCGAGGCTGGTCATGATCTGGGAGATGCCGCGCAACTGGCCGGAGACGATCTCGCGGCTCTCGGATACCCGTTTCTGCCAGAAGTGCTCGGTCCGGTACATTTCAAACAGATAGTTCACTGTCGTCAGCAGATCGTTCAGCCGGACGCAGCGCCGGCGCTGATCGTCGTCCAGATCGCTGGCGGCGACGCCACCGTTCTGCTCGGCGAGGGCGAGCATATCGATGAGGACCTTGTATGTCCGGTAGAAATCGGCATCCCAGCAAGTCCGGTAGGACGGGCAGGAGTTGCAGACCCGCGACGCGATCGTGTTGAGGAGCTTGTCGAGCGTGCGTTCTTCGACCGTTTCGGCGGCGCTTGAGGCGATCTGCTCGAACGACCGCGCCAGTTCCTCGAACACCCGTCCGAACTCCTTCAGGCGTTCGGAGGTCAGCGTCCGCAGCGTCCGATCGGTGGCCGCCTGTCTCTCCTTGTATTCGGCGGTGCCGACGACCATCCGGGCGACCGACTCGAGGCTGCCGCGCGGCCAGGCGATGACGATCAGCAGGCCGATGGCCTGGCCGATGAGCAGGTGGGGAATGTCGAGCGGCTGCGCCATGAACAGGGAGAAGATCAGATAACCGACCAGATAGCCGGCGCCGGCGCCCCACTTGCCGAACTCCTTGAAGATGCCGGCCAGCAGCCCGGCGAAGGCCTGCGTGCCGATCATGGCCGGCGACAGGACGCCGGACAGGCTGCTGATCAGGCCGACCGTAACGCCGATGGCAGCTGCCAGGCCGCTCCCCGCGACGAGCGCGGCGCTGATGATGATCACGGCGCCGAACACATCGCGCAGTGAGACGCCGTAACAGGTAACGCTCGCCATGCCGCTCATGGCTCCGGCGAGCAGGACCACCAGCGCAAGGACCTCTTCGCCGCTGAGGATGCGCCCCCGCCTGGGATTCGTGATCAGGGAGAGACCGGCCATGAAGATGAGTGCCAGGAGACAGGTCGTGACACCCTGGAAGAGTGCAGTTATGAACCCCATTGGCGACCGGGCCCAGATCAGCGCTGTCCCGACGCCGGTGGCCAGGCTGACGACGAACGAAATTCCTGGCAGAAGGGCAGCGAGCCGGGCCGGCGAGTGGACCGGCAGCGCCCTGATGAGCACTGGCAGCGCAGCGACGAACACGACTGCTTCGACACTGCGGGGGCCCAGACCAGTAGACAGCGCCCCGGCCGAGACAGCCAGACCGATCAGCGTGAGCAGCTTTGGCCGGTACAGGCAGGCGGCTGCGAAGAAGGCGATTCCGAACGGGGACAGCGTATCGGCGATCCTGGCGCGTCCCAGGAAGAATGCGAGGATGACGAACAGGACTGTCTCACGGTCCGGTGCCGGAAGGAACCGGGTCAGGCTGCGGGAGAACCGGAATCTGTGTCTATTCGGTGCGGATGTCGCTCGTTGGCGGACTCTCTCGTCGGGCATCTAGCCGACACCGCGCTTCCTGAGTTTTCCTCTGGGGACATTGTAGTACAAGCCCCGGCGCGTATCTTGTCGCAATCAGGCGACGCTTTGGTCTATCTCTCGACAAACGGGTCAGGCCCCGGCCGGGGAAGAAAAAGCAGACCGGGATGCATTGCGCACCCGGTCAGCGATCGGTCTGTGTGGTTGTGACGGGGCAGCCGGCTACCGGCTGCTGAGCGCCGCGTGCAGCTTCTCCAGCCTCAGCCGGCCGTCGGGTTCAAACGCGTCGACCTTGGCGCAGGGGTAATCGGGGCAGTGCGCGCAGGAATCGAATTGCGAGCTCTTCTCACAGTTGGCGAGGGCGCAGTCGCGGCAGAAGAGCCACTTCCTTCCGGACGCGCGACAACCATCGCACTTGACTTCATCAGCGGTGATCTCCCGCCCGTAGGATTGACCCCAGGCATGGCCACACTTCAGCAACGTGGCGGTGTCATCGGTCCTGGTGGCGATGAACGCGGGACACTCGGCGCAGATCAGGCCGCACGGAGCCATGGTCGAAGCGGACATCCCATATCTCTCCTTGCACTCATAATGCTGATTCGGGCGCAGTCGCCGTGTAACTGTTATTGCGCTTTCGCCCGTTACACTTAGTATATCAGTTGCCTTGTAACTGTCAAGACCTGATTTTCAGTTACACATCGGGGCCGTTCATGCTATGATGGATGACGGAGCCTGCCGCAGGTGGAAGCCCTGCTCCGGGCGAAGCATCGGTGCGGAGGAGTGGCATGGAAGCTCTGTTCATGGAGTTCATCAACAGTCGTTGGTCGGTCGAGCACCCGCCCAGGCGAGACCCATTGGCGGATGCCGCATGGGTCAGGAGGCTGCTGGAGCGTTGGCATCTGCCCGTCCCGACAGCCATTTCGGCCAAGCAGATCGCCGATCTGATCGAGTTGCGCGATTTGCTCGGGCAGGCTGTCGCGGCCGTCGATTCGGGGAGCGAACTCGCGCCGGACACTGCTCGGAAGCTGGGCAACTACCTGGACGGAGTGCCACTCCACTACCGGCTGGACGGGACTGGTCGGCAGCTCGTGGCTACGCTGGTGCCGGAGCTGTCAGGCTGGTCGGGCGTACTGGGCGGCATCGTGCTGTCCTTCGCTCGGTTCCTCGCCGAGCATGACCCGCGCCGTCTCAGGCAGTGCGAGAATCCTGACTGCCGCTACGTCTTCTTCGACGAGAGCAAGAGCGGCTCGCGCAAGTGGTGCTGCAATACGTGCGCCAGTCTGGTCAGGGTGCGACGGTTCCGCGCGCGACAGCGGCACAGAGACGAAGGAACACAGACCAAGGCATGACGGCCCCGCCCGGCGTGTCTCGCTGCAGACAAAAACTGCGCACCGGTCGCGAGTCCTAAGACTCGTCCGGTGCGCAGTCGATTGTCAGCCCTACTTCTGATCCACCCTCAACACGCCGGCGCTGGCGTAGTTCTCGAACTCCATGTCGCGGATGATGATCTTCACGGCGTCGGCAGGGCACTTCATGGTCTCGGTGACGACCTCGGTCACGCGGCGGGCCAGTTCACGCTTCTGTTCGACAGAGCGGCCCTTCAGGACTTCAATCTGGATGATCGGCATCAGGGTGCACCTCCAAGTATGTAAGTCGTACAACCCAAAGGTACATCCGCGGCCTGCTCCTGTCAAACCGCGACAAAAGCAAAAACCCGCCAAATCGCTTGGCGGGCTGCGACCCCATCGGGATTCGAACCCGAGTTACCACCGTGAAAGGGTGGTGTCCTGGGCCACTAGACCATGGGGTCGTAACATCGGCACGTGTGATTATAACATGGAGCCGCGACGCTGCGCAAGTTGATTGTTTCTCCACCGCAGGCAGCGGTCTCGCTCAAGACACAACCCCGCGCGCTGCGCGGGGTCTGGGTGGTGGGCCATATAGGACTCGAACCTATAACCGCCCGATTAAGAGTCGGATGCTCTACCAATTGAGCTAATGGCCCGGGACCGAACATAGTAGCGGCGGCTGGGATCGAACCAGCGACACTTCGGGTATGAACCGAATGCTCTGCCAGCTGAGCTACGCCGCCGTTGCGGTGACAAAGCCTATTATACGCAAGTCGGACCAGCGCGTCAAGGCTCTAGAGGCTCTACGTCAATAAGTGTGAAGCGCACGCGAGGAAAAGTGGCGGCAGGAAAGCAAGCATCATCTTTCTCACATAGGTGTCCCTGTTTCTGAAGCCGTAGCTCAGCCGCTTCAAGCTT
>JBLNDB010000011.1:0-38298 GCA_050261235.1 Chloroflexota bacterium | reverse complement strand
AATCCGCCATGACGAGACGATCCCCTCTTTCGGTGTTGGGTGTGGTAACTTACACCTTCGGAGAGGAACCGTCTCGTTCCTTTTTTCAGAGGCGCCGACCCGCGTTAACTTTACTCACACTGGCGCTGCGGCAGGTGCGCCGGGCTGCGAGCTTGAATCCGTAGTTACGCTGTTCATCGCACCGCACGGCACCGGGCCGCTGCCCCGCACCGGCCCCGAATCTGCCCACCACGAGGATGTACATCATGGGGCTCACGTTCTGCTCACTCTCGTCATCGAGCGTCTTCGGCAACTCGTTCCTGGTCCGCGGCGCCGATGGGACGACGATCATGATCGATTGCGGCGTCCGCCTGCGACGCCTTGAGGCGCTGCTGGCCGAAGTCGGCATTGCGCCGGCCGGCATCGCCGGCCTGTTCCTGTCGCACGAACACACTGACCACACGATCGCGCTCCGATTGCGCAAGCCGTTCGCCGCCAGGCACGGCATTCCGGTCTTCGCCGAGCATGAGTTCTGGCGCGTCTGGGACCGTGAGTCGGCTGGCGATCTGCCGCACGCGCTGCGCCGGACGATTCGCCCCGGCGAGCCGGTCAGCATCGGCAGCCTGCGCGTGCGCGCCATCCGCAAGCCCCATGACACCGAGAGTTCGGTCGGGTTCCTGGTCAGCGATGGCGATGAGCGCCTGGCCGTGCTGACCGACCTCGGCCATGTCCCCGCGAGCGTCGAGCAGGAGCTCGGTGCGGTTCACCACTTCGTGTTCGAGAGCAACCATGACGTCAACATGGAGCGATCCAGCGGCCGTCCTTGGCCGCTGGTCCAGCGGGTGCTCGGTGACTATGGCCACTTGTCGAATGAGCAGTGTCTCGCGGCGCTGATGCGCCTGGCCGGGCCGCAGACGCGGACGGTCCTGCTCGCCCACCTGAGCATCGACTGCAACGACCCGGAACTCGCCCGCAGCGTCGTCTGCGGTGGACTGGCAGCGGCCGGGCGACGGTGTGCGATCGAAGTCGCGGCGCCGAACCGCCCGAGCGGGTGGCTGCCCCGCGGTTAGCCCGGGGCAATTTAGAACAGCATGAGGGCCAGTCCGGCACCGATGCTGATCAGCAGCAGCAGCGATGCCACGCGGACAACGGCGCGCCAGCCGGCTTCGTGCAGCAGCACCAGCAGACCGGCGCCGGCGTTGGCGCAAAGCCCGGCGATCAGCGCCGGGTAGCGGACCGCCCCTTTGACGAACAGATCGGTCAGGGCCACCGACGGGGCACACGAGGGAATGAGGCCGAACGACGCTGCTGCGACGACTTCGACGACGCCGCTCGCGACCAGCTGACCGCCCGTCTGGAGTGATGCGAGCGCCTGGCCGGCCCAGTTCAGTGCGGCGGTCGTCAGCGTGATGAAGGCCGCGACGCGCACCGCGCGCCGGAGGGCGTGCAGCAGCAATCGCGTCAGGCTCAGTCTGCCCTCAAGGCAGGCATGCGCCTCATAGTGGGAGTGCGGCTCTGCGCCGGCAGACGGCGCGGCGGGAGACCCGCCGGTCCCGTTCGCCAGGCCCGGCGCGGCCGTCAGTGCCAGGCCACCGATGCCGATTGCGCGCCGGCTGGCGAGCAGGTCGACGGCGTAGCCCGCGATCAAGCCGATGGCGATCTTGGTCAGCAGGAGCGGCGCGATGGTCGCCGCCCGGGTTGGGTTGATGGCCAGCACGGTCAGCGCCTCATCAGAGGTCGCCAGATAGACCGCGAGCAGCGTGCCGAGCGTCACCGCGCGGGCGGCATAGAGCTCGCTGGCGACGATGGCGCCGCCGCATTGCGGAAAGGCGCCGATGCCGGCGCCCACTGCCGGGCCCCAGCGGCCGATGCGAGCCAGACCATGCTGGAAGCGGCCGCTCATCCGGTGCTCGAGGAGCTCGACCACGATCAGCACTGCGATCAGCAGCGGCAGCAACCGCAGCGTCTCAGTGACAGGCTCGACCAGGTAGCTCATGCCAGCACCTCGCTCTCCTGGCACTATTATGCACCCATGGACAGCCCCGCGAAACGCCCGGAAGAACGACGGATGTCGATTCCTATCGCGTGTTTCTCCCCTTCACGCAGCAGGAGGCCGCACGTCGCGAGCGAATTCAGGAGACGACGAACACCAGGGAGGAAGACCTCGTGTTTCGATTGCTCAGGATCGTGACCGTTCTGTTCCTGGCAGCCGCATTGCTCGTGATACCGGCCGGCTGCGCTGCGCCCAAGGGCGGCCCGAGCGGCGGACAAGTCGAACCGCCGCCACCGCCACCACCGCCGCCAAAGGCCAAGTCGCCGATCACCGGCCTCGAGTACGACAGTTCCGTTCCGCTCACTGCCGTGATGATCGAGAACCACAAAGACGCGCGCCCCCAGAGCGGCCTGCTTAGCGCCGACCTTGTCTATGAGGCGCAGGCCGAAGGCGGCATCACCCGCTTCATGGCCATCTATCACAGCCAGGATGCGTCGCTCCTCGGCCCGGTGCGCAGCGCGCGCCCGTATTTCGTCCAGTGGGCTCGTGAATGGGGCGCCGCCTATGCCCATTGCGGCGGCTCCGAGGAGGGCCTGGCCGCGATCCGGCGCCTCGGGCTGATCGATCTCGACGACATGTCCGGCAGCGGCTTCTGGCGCGACAACAGCCGCAAGTCGCCGCACAACCTCTATACGAGCATGGCCAGTCTGACTGAGCGGATCGGCGCGCGCAAGCCGGCTGAGCCGACCGCCCGCTGGCAGTTCGGCCCATGGGCCGATCAGCCGTCGAAAGGTCTGACCATCGACTATGGCTACAAGTACACGGTCGCCTACGACTACAAGGATCACGCTTATCAGCGGTCGATGAACGGCGTGCCGCACACCGACCGCGAGACCAAGCAGGTCATCGCGCCGGCGAACATCATCGTCCAGTTCGTGAAGAGCAAGGTCATCGACTCCGAACTCCGCCTGAAGATGGACACCGTCGGTGAGGGAAAGGCGATCTTCCTGGTCGCCGGCCGCTATTCCGAGGGAACCTGGAGCAAGGCCGACGAGACGTCGCCGACCAGGTTCGTGACCGCCGACGGCAAGGGACTCACGCTGGCGACGGGTCAGACCTGGATCGAGGTCGTGCCTGTGACAGCCGCGGTAGCAGAGAAGAAGTAGCGAACGTTGCGCGGCCGCAGGGCCGCTCTGGGGGAGTCGGCATGCACGGCAAGTTGATTGTCCTCGAGGCTACCGACGGTAGCGGGAAGGCGACACAGATCGCGCGCCTCTACGAGCATCTGTGTGCCGACGGGTATCCGGTCCGGAAGATCGAGTTCCCCAATTACGCCAGTGAATCGTCGGCGCTGGCCAAGATGTACCTGAACGGCGATTTCGGCACCGACCCGAACGCTGTCGGGCCATACGCGGCGTCCACATTCTACGCGGTCGACCGCTACGCCTCGTTCAAGAAGGACTGGGAGGCCAGTTACCGGAGCGGCGCGGTCATCCTCGCCGACCGGTACACGACGGCGAACATGGTTCATCAGGCCGCCAAGCTCGCGGATGAAGCCGAGCGCACGAAGTACCTGGACTGGCTGTGGGATTTCGAGTTCGGTATCCTCGGCCTGCCGGTCCCCGACTGCGTCGTCTTCCTCGATATGCCGCCCGCGTTCAGCGCCCGGCTGGTGGCGGCCCGTGTCGCCAAGTCCAGCGATGTCCGCCATGATATCCATGAGGCCGATGCGCATCACGTCGCCATGGCGTACGACACCGCGCGCTGGGTGGCTCGCAAGTATGGCTGGCTCCATGTGAGCTGCGTCGCCGACGGGGCGATTCGGAGCATCGAGGACATTCACCGCGAGGTCTACGCCGGCGTTCTGGCGGTTCTCGGCCGGCCGTGCTGAGCGATGATAAAGGAATAGCCTGAAGCGCCGGTGAATTGACTTCTCCGGCGCTTCTTCGTACTCGCGCAAAGGGGGCAGATCAATGCACGACCGCCATTCCAGGCGCATCGACGCGCTGTCGGCCGGCATCGACCCGCAAGGCCCGGGGCTGGCGCTCAGCGTCGCTCGGCACGGTGCCACTCACTACTACGAGAGATGCGTCGGTGTCGCCAATCTCGATTACGGCGTGCCGATTACCGCCGACACCGTGTTCCGCGTCGCATCACTGTCCAAGCAGTTCACCGGCATGAGCATCGCCCTGCTTGAGCTTGATGGCAAGCTGTCGGCAAGCGATGACGTGCGGCAATTCCTGCCTGAACTGCCGGACTACGGCGCGCCGATCACCATTGATCATCTGCTCCGCCACACCAGTGGGCTGCAGGACTTCTGCCATTTGCTCTGGGCGGTCGCCGGCCGCCCGTTCGGCGATGCGTTCTGCGAGGCCGAGTTGCTCGACCTGATCTGCAGGCAGCGCGAGCTGAACTTCGCGCCTGGCGACTGCCACCTCTACTCGAACACCGGCTACTTCCTTCTGTCGGTCATCGTCGAGCGGGTCTCCGGCATCAAGCTGGCGCAGTTCGCCAACGAGCGGATCTTCGCCCCGCTCGGCATGTCCAACACTCACTTCCACGATGACAACTCACTGGTCGTTCCCAACCGGGCCATCGGGTACACCCCTGACCCCAACGCCGCGTGCGGGTATCGCATCAGCGACATGCCCACGACGATGCTGGTCGGCGATGATGGTCTGTTCACCACGCTCAACGACCTCGCCATCTGGGCACGCAACTTCACCACCAACGCCCTCGGCGGGGGCCAAGAGCTGATCGCGCGGACTCTCGCGCCCGGTCGCCTCAACAACGGTGAAGCCGTCCTGTATGGCTACGGGCACTTCCTCGGCCAGCGCCGCGGCCTGAACCGCTTCTGGCATTACGGCGAGTTCCTCGGCTTCCAGTCGGTCATCCGTCGCTTTCCCGAACAGGACACGACCATCATCTGCCTTGCGAACTCGAGCGCCGTCTCGCCCACCGACCTTGCCGTGGCGATCGAGGACATCATCCTTGAGGACGAGTTCGGCCCGGCTCCGGCTGCCGACCCCGAGCCGCCAACCCGCCCCGCGCCCTCGCCACCGGAGCTTACGCCGGCCGAACTCGCGGCGTATGTCGGGCGGTACGTCAATGACGAGTTGCGTGTCACCTACACCATTGCCAGCGACGGTCGCCGACTGACGATGCGGAACGACGACCCTCATGCCGTTCCCGTGCCGCCGCTCACGGCGGTCGCCGGCGATGAGTTCGAGACCAGACTCCAGCAGCTGTGGCGGCGCCGTCTGCGCTTTCAGCGCCAGGCCGGATGCGTGGTGGGGTTCAGCATATCCAACCATGAGGAGCGCCCGACCGTGTTCCGGAAGACAGACCGGTAAAGGAGAACAAGCGCGGGATGCCGAGGTGGCATCCCGCGCTTTCGCAGGCGCTCAGTGGTGTCCGCCGTGATGGCCGTGCCGCGAGTGTTCGAGCCGGTCCTGATAGTAGACGATGGCCGCCAGAGCGACCGCCAGCAGCGGCGTCATGCCGTCGAACTCACCGACGAAGTCGTGGCCGATCAGATCGCCACCGAAGCGGCCATTCAGCCGGCCGCCGACATCCCAGGTGATGTCGCTGTCAAAGCCGATGATCGGGCCGCCGACGCGGCCGCGGATGCGGTCGCCGTCGACGTACAGGTCAATGTCGGCACCGCCGATGATGCCGCCGATGCGACCGGTGATCCGGTTGGCGCTGACTTCGGCGTCGATGTCCTTGCCGTCGAAGAGACCGCCGTAGCGTCCGCCAAGGCGCTGGCCATCGAACGAGAAGTTGATGTCCTTGCCAAGCACCGGGCCGCCGAAGCGGCCCTCGACCTGACCGCCGCTGACTTCGCAGTGGATGTCGTTTCCGTCAATCATGCCGCCGATGCGGCCGTGCAGGCTTCCCATCGCTCCAACCCCCCCGTGTGTGATTCCGGTCTGGTCATCGAACAATACTACAGACGCACCCCAGTTCATGTTTCACACGACCCGGCGTCGCACCTGCACTTGCGACACGTTTCAGCAGGATTCGCGGTCTGGGTGAGCGAAACACTTCCGGCCACACTCAGGGGGCGGAGGCGACCGGCGATGAAGAGGAATATCCCGCGCATGCTTGCCTGGCTGCTGCTCATCTGCGGCCTCGCCGGGCCGGGTGCCGCACGGCTCGGGCATCCCATCCCGGCATCCGTGTTGCGCTGGCTGATCACAGCCGGTGCCGCCCTGATGATCATCAGTTTCTTCTGGTTTCCGCGCCGGACTGAGGGTCGCGCGGCCGCGCAGCGACCGCGGGCCGGCAGGAGACGTCCCGCGGCCGCTGCCCGGGGCGCGGTTGCAGTTGAAGGAGCGGCCCGTCAGCCGGCCGGCGGGCCCGCGGGAAGAGGTGAGTACCGTGAAGATCGTCGCCATCCAGTCCAGTCCCAACCTCGATGGCCTGACCAGCCGCCTCGCACAGGCGGCACTGCGCGGCGCTGAGTCGCTTGGTGCTGAGACCGAGCTTGTCCACCTCAATACTCTCCGCGTGAACCCGTGCAAGGCCTGCGGCAACGGCTGGGGCCAGTGCCGCAACGTGCCCGACTGCATCCAGAAGGGCGAGGACGATTTCGATGTCATCCGCGCCAAGCTCGTCGCCGCTGATGGTATTGTCTTCTCGACGCCGGTCTACTTCTGGGATCTCAGTGAGTCAGCCAAGATCTTCCTCGATCGCCTGCGCCGGGTCGAATGGCCCCGCCGTGAAGCCGCCCAGTTGCGGGGCAAGGCGGTGATCGGCATAGCCGCCGCCGGTGGGTCGGGCACGGGAGCGCCATCGGCGATCAAGAACCTCGAGAACTACATGAACTACCTGCAACTGAAGCCCATCGCCTACCTGCCGGTCAGCCGGCAGAACAAGGAGATGCAGCTCAAGGCAGCCGAGCAAGCCGGGCGGTTCACAGTCGAGCAGCTCCGGAATCCACAGGCCTGAGTCTCCCCAAGACGCGAGCAGCAGAGAGGACGCGACCATCCGGGTCGCGCCCTCTTTCGTTTGACCGGGCTTTGGGGAGACTAGTGCCGGGTGATGCTGAATGTACGATGTCATCGTTGTCGGCGCCGGTCCGGCCGGCGCGACGGCAGCACGGATCTGCGCCGAACGCGGCCTCGGCGTGCTGCTCCTGGACGCGGCGTCATTGCCGCGCGACAAGTGCTGTGCCGGCGGGCTGACCGCGGCAGCGCTGCCGGAACTGCCGACGCCGTTGCCGGCTGAGCTTGAGGAGCAGCCCTGCTCCGTCTTTCGCGCCGTCTGGTTCGGCGAGCAGCGTGATGTCCTTCGCCCCCGCCCATTCACGGTGACCGTCGACCGGGCGGCGTTCGACTTCTGGCTCGTGGAGGCGGCAGTGCGGGCCGGCGCCCGCCTGCGCGACGACGAGCGGCTGGTGCGCCTGATCAGGCTGCCCGATTCCGTGCTGGCTGTGACCTCTCGCGGCAGCCACCGCGCCAGGGCGGCGATCGGCTGCGACGGCGTGAACAGCGTCGTCGCGCGCTCGGTGCGCACGCACGCCGGACCGGCGCCGGCAGTGCTGACGGCCTGCGCCGAGGTCGCCGCCGCCGACACAGCGATTGCGGCCTGCACCGGTGGCGGGCTGCGCGTGGAGTACGGAGCCGGTCCCGTCGGCTACACCTGGGCGATGCCGAAGCGGGGCCGTGTCAACATCGGCCTCGGCGCGCCGGCCGTGGCGGGCCGGGAATTGGCCCGGCGCCTGGCGGCGTTCGCGGCGCAGCATGGGCTGCCCGAGCCAAAGCCAAGGTTCCACTTGGTGCCGCTCGGCCACCAGCGATCGCCGGTGGTGGCTGACAACGTCCTGCTGGCCGGCGACGCGGCGGCGCTCGCCGATCCGTTCACCGGCGAAGGGATGCGCTACGCGCTGGCGTCGGGCCGGTTGGCCGGCGCGGTGCTGTCCGACACTCTGTCCCGCGGTCTCGAGCCGAATCGTCTCAATCTCGCGGCATACAGTGCGCTCTGTGACGCCTGGCGGGCGGAGTTCCGCGCCGCCTGGCGGTTGACCGCCCTCATCGGCAGGCGGCCAAGGCTGGTCCAACGCCTGGCGTTCGACAACCCGGAGGTATTCCAGAGCTTGCTGGATCTGGCCGATGGCTCCCGGACGCATCGCCAGCTATGGAACGGGCTGATCACCCGCTCGCCGATCCTGGCCGCCGGCTCGCTGCGGGCGACCCTGGTGTCGCGCCGCCGCACCGGCGAGGCTGGGGTCTAGCCGGCAACTCCGCGTGCTGGCGCGCGCATCCTGTCGAAGGCAAGGGCCGCACGAACACCGTGATTTCGACAGGCTCCGCCCGGGGATTGTCTTACAATCCATGTAGGACCACCACGCAGATACTCGGGGGGCTTCGAGGATGGAACGGCGGTCACCGCGGCGCAGCCCGCGCCGCCTGCTGATCTGGCTGGCGGCGGCATGTGCGATCATCACGCTCGCCGGCGCCGGTCTGGCTGTGCTGGCCTTTCGAACGCCGCTCGAGCGCGAGCGGACCGAGGTCGGCACCGCTGTCAGCCAGCACGGTCGGTACAGCTGGACCGCCCTGCTGACCCCCAATCATCTCTATGATTCGCGCAAAGTGACCGGCGAGACGACCATTTTCACCAACATCACCAAGGCCGTCAACATGGAGTTCAACTACCAGGTCAAGGCCGCCGGAGCCAGCGGGATCAGCGGGACCTACGCCGTCGACCTGACGATCCGCGCCGGCGAGGCATGGTCGAAACGACAGACGCTTCTCAGTCCCGCCAAGTTCGCTGCCAAGGGCGACACTGCGACGCTCTGGGCCCAGTACGTGCTGGACATCCCAGCGCTGAGCGGTCTGATTGCTGACATCGAGCGGGAGACAGGCGTCGGCGCCAGCGAGTACACTCTGGTCATCCAGCCCACCGTGACCGCGAGCCTGACCGGCGCCGGCATCGGCGACCAGAGCTTCGCCGCCCCGCTCGAACTGGTCTGGTCAGCCGATCGACGCCAGATCATCATGCCGGCACAGCGCGAATTCTACAGTGAGACCAGCATGCCGGTGGTGACCAGGGTGCCGGCCACCCTGGCTCTCTCCACCCTGACTCTGCCGGTCCGACCGGTCCGCATCTGGTCGCTTGCCGTCACCGACTGCGCGTTGCTGCTCGCCGTCTGGCTGGGGGTGCTCGCCCGCCGAGCCGGGCGCGACACAACCATCGCTGATCAGAGGCTGCGGCGGGCGAACGCGCGCCTGTTCATCGAGGGCAAGACCGACCTCCCGCCGGCCCTGCCGACGATCGAAGTCCGCGATCTGACCCAGTTGATCAAGGTTGCGCGCGAGACCGCGAAGCCCGTGGTCCACGCCGGCAGCGTCCACTATGTCGTTGACAGTGGGATTGTATATCTATGCGGGGAGGTTGCCCGCGCTGGCGCAACCCCATATCCGGCGCTGGTTCCGCGGCGTCAGCGACGCGCGGCGACCGCTGATGTAAATTATAGTTGATACTTGACAGAGGGAATCGGCCGGCGATGTGGAAATGATGTGCCAAGGGCAGCGAAAAAGGAGGAACCCTGTGGAACGCGTTTCTCTGTTCGTCGATGGCGCCAACATGTTCTACCTGCAGAGAAAGCTCGGATTTCACATCGACTACAAGAAGCTCCTCGACTACTTCGCTGAGGGGCGGGAGCTGTATAATGCGTTCTATTATACAGGCCTGAACGCACCGTCCGAGGTGAAGGACCGCAAGTTCCTCGAAGCGATGACTTACATCGGTTATACGGTACGGACCAAGCACATCAAGGAAATCGTCGATTCCGAGTCGGGCGAGACAATCCAGAAGGCCAATCTCGACATTGAAATCGTCATCGATATGTTCAACACGGTCAACCAGTACGACGTGGCCGTCCTGCTCAGCGGCGACGGTGACTTCGAGCGCGCGGTCGAGCTGATCCGCTCGAAGGGGAAACGCATCATCGCCGCCTCGACCAAGGGCATGGCCTCATACGAACTGGTCAACGCCGTCGACAAGTACGTCGATCTGGCATTCATCCGTGATCGGATCGAGAAGATCAGACCCCAGCCCAGCGTCACCGCCAGCCTCAGCCAGAGCGGTGTCGCGGTCACGTCGCCGATGCCCGCGGCAGCGAGTGCGCCCCAGCCAACGCCCGTAGCGGCGAGTGCGCCTCAGCCGGCGCCCGCAGCGGCGAGCGTGCCCCAGCCATCGTCCCCGCAGGGCTCACCGACACCCCAGGCCGGGCGCCCGTAAGAGCGAACGAATAGCGGCATAAGCACACAGAGCGGACGGCCAACTGCGGCCGTCCGCTCCGTATACTGATGATGATTGCGTTGGCGCCTGGCGGGACGGATGCAGTCGTCCGTCGACCGCGGCTGATCCGAAGCAGGAATAGCTGGGTGACGCGCCCAATAACTGACCTGTCGAAGGGGGCATGAAGATGCGACTCTCACGCAAACCCGCCGCCGTTCGCCGGCGCCGCATACTGCTGGCTGTCGTCGCGCTGGCCGCTGTCAGCGCCGCCGCCGCCCTGATCTTCAGGCCGGACGCCGCCCACGTCTACGCGACGAGCCTCGGCTTCAGCCATGACGCAGCCCCTGCCCGGGAGCGGCTCCGGTTGCCCACTGATCTGACGCAGGCGCCCTACGACTCGTACCTGTCGGCTTCGCGCGCGGCCGGTCTCGATTTCGCCGGATACGCCGGCCGCGAGATCACGCACGTCACCTACAGCATCGGCCGCGTCAGCGGGACGGAACAGCAGGTCTATCTCAACATCTACCTGAGCGGACGCAAGGTCGTCGGCGCTTTTCTGACCGGAGCCGACCGCGGCGAGGCGGCGACGCCGGTCAACTCGCCCAACCTGGCACTGGATCCCCTCGTCCCATAGCGGGATTTCACTGCCCCCGGCGGACGGCCATGCCGGCGCGGGCGCCGGTCGGCTTGCCGTCGCGCACCGCCGGCGTGCCGTTGACCAGGACATGGCTGATGCCGACGGGGTATTCCTGCGGTGACGCGAACGTGGCCCGGTCGGCGATCTCCGTCGACGAGAAGACCACCAGATCGGCGTAGTAGCCCTTGGCGATGCGGCCGCGGCCGACCAGGCCGAAGTAATCAGCGACTTTCGCCGTGGCTTTGTGAACGGCCATCTCAAGGCTGAGAAGCTGTCGCTCGCGCACATAGCGGCCGAAGATGCGCGGAAAGGCGCCGTAGGTGCGGGGGTGGACCAGGTACGCAGAGGCCGCGCTGTAGCGCGGCTTGGCGCCGGCGTCATTGGAGAAGACGGTGAAATCCGCGCTGAGGAATGCCTCCAGATCGTCATCAGTCTCGAGCAGGGCATAGACCATGATCGCCGGGTCTGCAGCGGTCAGTTGCGCCGCCGCCTCCGCCGGGGCAAGCCCAAGGCCGGCTGCGATGTCGGCCAGCGACCGCTCTAGCAGACTCCTGTCCTGAGCCACCTTGACAACCAAGCGATCGGCGGTGTAGCAGCGGTAGACGTCGGCGAGCCTGAGGTTCTGCGCATAATCCGGCGTCTGATACGGGTAGACGTCGGCCAGAACGGCCTGGCCGTTGGCCCGCGCCGCCTCGATGGCGGCCACGGCGGCCTGCGACAGACCGGCCGCGCGTTCGCCAACGGCCTTGATGTGCGCGATCTCGACTTTGGCGCCCGATTCGCGGCCGATGGTCAGCGTTTCATTGACTGCGTCGAGCAGGCCGGTGCCCTCGTTGCGCATGTGGGGCGCGTAGATGCCGCCGTAGGGAACGAGCACCGCCGCGAGCTGCGACAGTTCCGCCGCGTCGGCGTACTTGCCCGGGGTGTACTCGAGGCCCGCGGACAGGCCGACCGCCCCGGCCTCGAGGCCCGCCCGGAGCAGATCCTGCATCGCCTTCAGCTGCGCGTCGCTGGGTTTGCCGGGGCTGGTTCCCATCACTGCCTTGCGCAGCGCACCGTGCCCGATGAGCAGTGCCTGATTGACCCCGGAGCCGCCCTTGGCCATGTCGGCGAAGAACTGGTCGAGGTCGAGCGGCGACCGCCCGTCCTGACCGCCGATCTCCGTCGTGATCCCCTGCATCAGCGCCGACTCGGCGCCGCGGGTCGCGAGATAGTTCTCATCAGTGTGCGAGTGGGCGTTGATGAAGCCAGGCGCAACGATCATGCCCGTGGCATCGATCGTCTCGCCCGCCGCCTTGCCGGCAAGGTCACCGACGGCAGCGATTCGCTGGCCGATGATGCCGACATCGGCGATGAAGCCCGGCGCGCCCGTGCCGTCAACCACAGTGCCGCCGCGGATGATCAGGTCGAAGCGGTCGGGCGGCGTCTCGCCGGCGGTCGGCGGATTGGCGCCGGGAGCGCCCGGCCCGCACCCGGATGCGAAGAGTGGCGCCGCGAGCATGGCCAGTATCAGCAACAGCGCCGGGAGACGGCGCTGTGGGGTTCGCGGTTTCAGCATTTGTCGCACCTCCGTAGACATAATTCTACGGCCGGCCTGCCAGTCCTTGCAAGTCCGCCGAAACACCGTCAGAGTTGTTGAACGGCCCGGCAGTATGCCTTATGATGGAGACAGTCGACATAATGAACAAATGAGGTGACAATCATGCCGCGACGCTTCAACTCTGGACGTTTCTTCGTCGTGCTGCTGTCCGTTGTCCTGATTGGCGCTGCGGTCGTTGCGGCAGTCTATGGCCCGTCGCTGATTGCCTACCGCAATGGCGGGTTCAATCTCATGGCGCTGCCGACGCTGGCCGACGCGGCCACCGTCGAGAGCAGCCTGCTGCCGCTGCTTGAGCCTGTCAGCCAAAGCGACGGCTCTTACCCGGAGCTGGCCGGCAGGCTGGCCACGTTGCTCGAACAGCGGATCGGCCGTCAGCCGGTCGAGGTGCGCGGAATTTACATGACCGGCTACACCGCCGGCTCGACGTCACGCGTCGACGCGCTGATCAAGCTGATTGACGAGACCGAGCTGAACGCCGTCGTCATCGACATCAAGGAGGACACCGGCCAGATCTCGTACCGCATGGACGAGCCCAAGGTCGAGGCGACACCCGGCGCGGCGGTCCCGAAGATCCGCGACATCGATGAGCTGCTGAGCAAGCTGCACGCCCACGGCATCTACCCGATCGCCCGCATCGTCACTTTCAAGGACAACGTCTTCGCCAACGCCAATCCCGATCTCGCCGTCCATACCTCGGCTGGCGGCGTCTGGCGCGATCGCACCGGTCAGGGCTGGCTCAACCCGTACAAGAAGGAGACCTGGGATTACGCCATCGCCGTCGCCAAGAACGCAGTCAAGCACGGCTTCCGTGAGATCCAGTTCGACTATGTCCGCTTTCCGTCTGATGGCAACGTGAAAGACATGGTCTTTCCGGGCACCGACGAACGTACGCATAGGGAAGTCATCCGCGATTTCCTCAAGTATGCCAATGAGCAGCTGACGCCGCTCGGCGTGTTCGTTTCAGCCGATGTGTTCGGTCTCGTCACGGCGGCCAAGGACGATCTGACGATCGGCCAGCAATACGAGGACATTATTGCCAATGTCGACTACGTCTGCCCGATGGTCTACCCGTCGCACTACGGCCCCGGCAACTACGGTCTGCCGGATCCGAACCGGGCGCCCTACGAGACCGTACTGCGCGCGATGGAGGATGCGCTGCGGCGCCAGGGCGACAGCAAGGCGATTGTCCGGCCGTGGCTGCAGGACTTCTCGCTCGGGTACAAGTACGGTCCGGCCGAAGTCCGCGCTCAGATCAAGGCCGTCTATGACGCCGGTCTGAAGGAATGGATCCTCTGGAACCCGTACAACAAGTACACTGAGGGAGCGCTGGAGAAAGTGGGCGAATGAGGAAATCCGGCCGCGGACAAAACTAATTTGCCTGCAGTAAAGGAAATGTCAACTCCCCGTCGAATTTCTGTCGAGTCTATCCATAGACTCGCGGGATAGACAACAAGAGGCCGCCGGCCTCTTGTTCGTGTCAAGCGTCTGTGCAATGGCAAGGAGGAGATCGACGTGAAGAAATACCCCATTGACCGACTTCGCAATATCGGCCTGATCGGCCACGGCGGCTCCGGCAAGACCTCGCTGGCCGAGGCCCTGCTGTTCGATGCCGGCGCCATCGACCGCCTCGGCAAGACCGAAGACGGCAACACGACGATGGACTATGACCCCGAGGAAATCCGCCGCGGCATCACGATCAACTCATCGATCGCGCCGGCCGAGTGGAAAGACCATAAGATCAACATCATCGACACTCCGGGTTACTTCGACTTCGTCGGCGAGGTCAAGGCCGGCCTGCGCGTCGTCGATGCCGCGATCAGCGTCATCGATGCCGTTTCCGGCGTCGAAGTCGGCACCGAACTGACCTGGCGCTACGCCGATGAGTACCACCTGCCGCGCCTTCTCTTCGTCAACAAGATGGAGCGCGAGAACGCCAACTTCGAGCAGGCCGTCGAGTCCGCCATCCAGATGTTCGGCAACAATATCGTGCCGGTGCAACTGCCGATCGGCGCCGAGGCCAAGTTCAGGGGCGTCGTTGATCTCGTCGGCATGCGCGCCTACACGTTCGACGCCACCGGCAAGAAGGTCGAAGAGGGCGACATTCCCGCCGACCTCGCCGGCAAGGCCGCCGAGTACCGGACCAAGCTGATCGAGGCTGCTGCTGAGACCGACGACGCGCTGCTCGAGAAGTACCTCGAGGGCAACGAGCTGACGGCTGATGAAGTCCGGACCGGCCTTGCCAAGGGCGTCCGCGCCGGCAAGATCGTTCCGGTCTGCTGTGGTTCGGCGGGCAAGAACATCGGCATCCAGCCCCTGCTCGACGTCATCATCAACAACCTGCCGTCGCCGGCCGACCGCGGCGAGGCGACCGGCGTCAACCCGAAGAGCAAGGCCGAGGAGAAGCGCCAGCCGGCGGACAATGCCCCGTTCTCGGCGCTCGTCTTCAAGACCATGGCCGACCCCTATGTCGGCAAACTGACCATCTTCCGCGTCTATTCCGGCACGCTGAAGTCCGACTCGCACGCCTACAACGCCAACAAGGGCCGCGACGAGCGCATCGGCCAGCTGCTGCTGATCAAGGGCAAGACGCAGGAGCCGGTCGCCGAAGTCAGCGCTGGCGACCTGTGCGCCGTCGCCAAGCTCCAGGAGACCACGACCAACGAGACGCTTTGCGACGAAGCCAACCCGATCATGTTCGCGCCGGCGACCTTCCCGCATCCGGTCTATCACGTCGCTGTCATGCCGAAGTCCAAGGGCGATGAAGACAAGATCGGCAGCGGCCTCGCCCGTCTCGCTGAAGAGGATCCGACCTTCTCGTTCCGTAAGGACCCCGTCACTATGCAGACCGTCATCTCGGGCATGGGCGACCAGCACCTCGAGATCATCACTGACCGCCTGAAGCGCAAGTTCGGCACTGACGTGACCCTCGAGATGCCGAAGGTCGCGTTCAAGGAGACCATCCGCGCCAAGGTGCAGGCCGAGCACAAGCACAAGAAGCAGACCGGCGGCCGCGGCCAGTACGGCCACGTCATCATCGAGATGGAGCCGATGCCGGAGGGCGAATTCGAATTCGTCGACAAGGTGTTCGGCGGCGCCGTCCCGCGCAACTTCATTCCGGCCGTTGAAAAGGGCATGCGCGAAGCCATTCTGAAGGGCGTTCTCGCCGGCTACCCGGTCACCCACCTGCGCATCGCGCTGCTCGATGGTTCCTACCACCCCGTCGACTCCTCGGAAATGGCGTTCAAGATCGCTTCCCATCAGGCGTTCAAGAAGGGCATGCAGTCGGCCAAACCGGTCCTGCTCGAGCCGATCTACAGCGTCGAGGTGCGGATCCCGCAGGAGTACATGGGCGACGTCATCGGCGACCTGAACAAGAAGCGCGGCAAGGTCCTCGGCATGGACGCCCAGGGCAACTTCCAGGTCGTCAAGGCGCTCGTTCCGCTCGCCGAAATGGCGCGCTACGCCATCGACCTGCGGTCGATCACCCAGGGCCGCGGCACGTTCACGATGGACTTCTCCGGCTACGAAGAAGTCCCGGCGAACGTCGCCCAGGCCGTCATCGAGGCCGCCGCCAAGGACAAGAAGGAAGAAGAGGAGGAGTAGTCCTCTTCGCCCAGGCCACAGCTCGTCCGAACACTGAGGTGCTGTACATGGAAGCGCGCGTCATCCTCGGCCGCGGTCGGCAGAGCCGGGTGCTTGACGGCCACCCCTGGGTCTACGCCAACGAGATCGAGTCGATCGAGGGCCAGTTCGTCCCCGGCGGCATCGTCGCCGTCTGCGATGCGCGCGGCCGCTTCATCGGTCGTGGCTACATCAACCCGGCGTCGCAGATCCGCGTCCGCATCATGACGCGGAACGAACACGAGAAGGTCGACGAAGAGCTGTTCCGCCGACGCCTGAGCGAAGCCTGGGCATACCGGCAACGCTGGGTCAAGGACAGCAACGCCTGCCGCGTCGTGTTCGCGGAGGCCGACCGCCTGCCGGCCTTGATCGTCGACAAGTTCGGCGACTATCTTGTGGTGCAGTTCCTCGCCCTCGGGATGGATGTCCGCCGCGAGCTGATCGTCCGCCTCCTGAACGAGATCATCAAGCCGAAGGGCATCTACGAGCGGAGCGACGTGCCAGTCCGCCAGCTGGAAGGAGTCGACGGGCGGACGGGCTTTCTCACCGACGCGTTCCCGACGACGATCGAGATTCAGGAGAACGGTTTCCGCCTGCTGGTCGATATCGAGCATGGCCAGAAGACCGGCTATTTCCTCGACCAGCGCGAGAACCGCGCCGCGATCGCCCCGCTGATGCCGGGCGCGCGGGTGCTCGACTGTTTCAGCTACACCGGCGGGTTCGCCGTCCACTGCGCCGGCTACGGCGCGCGCGAGGTAACGGCGGTCGATGCCTCAGCCGACGCGCTGGCGATGGTCAGGCGGAACGCCGAACTGAATGGCCTTGGCGACCGCATCGTCACCCGCGAGGCGAACGTCTTCGACGAGCTGCGGCGGCTCGAGGCCGCCGGCGAGAAGTACGACGTCGTGCTGCTCGACCCGCCGGCGTTCGCCAAGAACAAGGCGGCGCTCGAGGGCGCAGTCCGCGGCTACAAGGAGATCAACCTGCGGGCGATGCACCTGCTGCCGCCGCACAGCTATCTCGTCACAGCGTCGTGCTCGTATCACATGTCGGAAGAACTGTTCTATGCCATGGTTCAGGACGCCGCCAACGACAGCCACCGCCGCCTGCGGTTGGTCGAGAGCCGCAGCCAGGCCAAGGACCACCCGGTCTTGCTCGGGGCGGGGGAGTCGCGGTATCTGAAGTTCCTCATCCTCGAAGTGATCTAGGCGAGCGCGCCCGGGACAGCCTGGGCGCGTTAGCTTTCGGTTGAAGGTCAAAAATGGTCAGACACCGGTCAGGAAGGTCGCTGGCGAATCTTGAATAGACAGCCAAGGACGGTGCTATAATGTCTGCAGAAGGTCAAAGAAGGTCAAAGACAGCTGACCTGCAGGGGGAAGGTGAAGGCCGTGCCAAACCTGTCGGACGATATCGAGGAGTATCTCAAGCGGCAACTGGACGCAGCCGGAAAGATGCTCGAGACGAGCCGGCGCGAACTGGCGGAGCTGTTCGACTGCGTGCCGTCGCAGATCAACTACGTGCTGACGACGCGCTTCAACCCGGCGCGCGGCTACCTGATCGAGACGCGGCGCGGCGGCGGCGGTTACCTCCGCATCACCCGCATCGACGCCGAGTCGGCGTCCAGGCTGATCAATCGCATCAGGCAAGCCATCGATGACCACATCGCCCAGGGCGACGCTGAGAACTACATCCTCTGGCTGCTCGAAGAGGGGTACATCAGCGACCGGGAGGCAGCCGTGATGCGGGCTGCCATCCAGCGCGAGACGATCGCCATCGAACTGCCGGTGCGTGACTACATGCGGGCGAATATCCTCAAGGCGATGAGCCTGGCTCTGCTGCCCTATCTCACGCAACCGCGAGACCAACGACCATACGGGGGTGAGCGTTAATGCTGTGTCAGGAATGTCGCAAGCGGCCGGCCACGGTCCACCTGACGAAGATCATCAACGGTCAGAAGACCGAACTCCACCTGTGCCAGCAATGCGCCCAGGAAAAGGGCGAGTTCGAGTATCTGTTCCAGCCCGTGTTCAGCTTCCCGAACCTGCTGGCCGGGCTGATGGGCAGCCAGCCGGCGAGCGGGCTGCCGGCGGCCGGCGAGCAGTGTCCGCACTGCGGCCAGACGTACAACGACTTCGCCCAGAAGGGCCGCCTCGGTTGCAGCGAGTGCTACACCACGTTCGCGGCGCGCCTCGACCCGCTGCTCAAGCGGATCCACGGCCACGTCCAGCACACCGGCAAGGTGCCGCGCCGCACCGGCGGGCTCGTCCGCGTGCGCAAGGAAGTCAACACGCTGCGCAACGACCTGCAGCGGGCGATCGAGAACGAGGAATTCGAGAAGGCTGCCAAGCTGCGCGACCAGATCCGCGAGCTTGAGCGCAAGCTGGAATAGCGGCTCAGCCGCGGAGGTGAGACTATGGCAGGCAACAGATTCACGGAACGTGCCCTCAGCAAGTGGATGGAGGGGACCGGCCCGGCGTCCGACGTGGTCATCTCCAGCCGCGTCCGGCTGGCCCGCAACCTCGTAGGCATCCCGTTCCCGGCCGTCGCAGATGAGGAGGCCAGCCGCAAGGTGGCGAACCTCGT
The DNA here is from genome assembly GCA_050261235.1 of Chloroflexota bacterium. Taxonomy (GTDB): domain Bacteria; phylum Bacillota; class Sulfobacillia; order JBFLWA01; family JBLNDB01; genus JBLNDB01. The sequence continues at coordinate 19,638 of JBLNDB010000011.1, read as the reverse complement.
CGCCGGCGCCGTCACGCGGATGAACCAGGACAGCCCGCAGCCGTTCTCGTTCGTCAGCCTGGCTGAGTTGCCGGTCCGCGCGCGACAGGTCCTGGTCGAGAAACACCTGATCAGCCCCGAGCACGCCGGCGAGGGCGCGGGCCGGGCGGTCGTCATCCGCGAGGATGAGGCGGTCAGCATCATGGTCAACGAGGAGGACCACCTGCGCATCCAGTGCCTGGTGCCCGGGCTGCAGCTCGATGAGGCCTGGGCGCTGGCCAACCGGATCGACGATCAGCTCGAGGCGGACCTCGACTATGCTTTCGCCGAGCGCACCGGCTACCTGACCGCCTGTCCGACCAACGCCGGCACCGGCATGCGGGCATCGGTCATGGTCCACCTGCCGGCGCTCGTCCTGACCAATCAGGCCGGCAACGTGCTGAGCGCCGTCGGCAAGGTCGGCCTGCTCGTCCGCGGCCTGTACGGCGAGGGCAGCGAGGCGATCGGCAACATCTTTCAGATTTCGAATCAGATCACCCTCGGGACGACCGAAGAGGAGACGATCGAGAACCTCCGTAATGTCGTCCAGCAGGTGATCGACAGTGAGCGCCAGGCCCGCGACAGCCTGCTGCGCGAGATGCGCGAGCAACTGGAGGACCGCGTCTGCCGCGCCTTCGGGACGCTGACCAATGCCCGCATCATCAGCTCGCAGGAGGCGATGCAGCTGCTCTCCGACGTCCGGCTCGGCGTCGACCTGAGCATCCTCACCGGCATCGCGCCGTCGGTGCTGAACGAGTTGCTGGTCGCCACCCGGCCCTGGTTCCTGCAGCAGCAGGCAGGCAAGGAACTGAGCCCGTTCGAACGCGATCTCCGCCGCGCCGCACTGATCCGCGGGCGGCTGAAAGACCAAGCCGCACGCTGAATCGGCGCTGCGGCCGAGGGAGGGAACTGACATGGCGGAATTTCCGGGCTACTTCACACAGCGTGCGGCCCGCGTCTGGCAGCTGTCTCAGGAAGAGGCAGTCAGACTGAACCAGAACTACGTCGGCACCGAGCACATCCTCCTCGGTCTCATCCGCGAGGGCGAGGGGGTCGCCGCCAAGGCCCTGCAGATGCTTGGCATCGACCTCGAGCGCGTCCGCGCCGAGATCGAGAAGAAGATCGGCCGCGGCACGGGAGAGGTGCGCGAGGTCGCGCCGACGCCGCGGGCGAAGAAAGTCCTGATGGAACTGGCGCCCGAAGAGGCGCGCAGCCTCGGCCAGGGGTACATCGGCACGGAGCACCTGCTGCTCGGCATCATCCGCGAGGGCGAGGGCGTCGCCTCACAGATCCTGGCGTCGCTCGGCGTCGATGCCGACCGGGTGCGGGCGACCGTCGTCCAGATCCTCGGCGGCGTCGTCCAGACGAGCGGCACCGCTCAGCCCAGTCCCCACAGCGCGCCGCGCCGCGGCGGTGGCGCAGCCGCCAGCAAGACGCCGACGCTCGACGCGTTTGGCCGCGATCTGACGAGTCTGGCGCGCGAGCACAAGCTCGACCCGGTCGTCGGGCGCGAGAAGGAGATTGAGCGCGTCGTCCAGATCCTCTCCCGGCGGACGAAGAACAACCCGGTCCTGATCGGCGAACCCGGCGTCGGCAAGACGGCCATCGCCGAGGGGCTTGCCCAGCGCATCGTCGAGGGCAAGGTGCCGGAGATCCTCGCCAACCGCCGCGTTGTCACGCTCGATCTCGCCTCCGTCGTCGCCGGCTCGAAGTACCGCGGCGAGTTCGAGGAGCGGCTGAAGAAGGTCATGGACGAGATCCGCCAGGCCCACGACATCATCCTGTTCATCGACGAACTGCACACCCTGATCGGCGCCGGCGCTGCCGAGGGCGCCATCGACGCGGCCAATATCCTCAAGCCGGCGCTCGCCCGCGGCGAACTCCAGGCGATCGGCGCGACGACCATCGATGAGTACCGCAAGCACATCGAGAAGGACCCGGCGCTTGAGCGACGGTTCCAGCCGATCATGGTCGAGCCGCCGACCGTCGACGAGACGATCGAGATCCTGCGCGGCCTGCGCGACCGCTACGAAGCCCACCACCGCGTCAAGATCACCGACGCCGCCATCGAGGCTGCCGCGCGACTGTCCGACCGGTTCGTCAGCGACCGCTTCCTGCCTGACAAGGCGATCGACCTCGTCGACGAGGCCGCATCCCGCGTCCGCCTGCGTTCGTTCGTGGCGCCGCCCGATCTCAAGGAACTCGAGGCGCGCGTCGAGACGCTGCGCAAGGAGAAGGAAGCGGCGGTCCAGGCGCAGGAATTCGAGAAGGCCGCCAAGCTTCGCGATGACGAGCAGAAGCTGCGCCAAGAGCTCGAGGAACAGCGTCATCAGTGGAAAGACAGCCAGTCAGCGACCGAGGCCGACGTCACCGAAGACGACATCGCCCACATCGTCTCGTCCTGGACCGGCATCCCGACCCAGCGCCTGGCGATGGAGGAGTCGACGCGGCTGCTTCAACTGGAGGAAACGCTGCACAAGCGGGTCATCGGCCAGGACGAGGCCGTGCAGGCCGTCGCCCGGGCGATCCGACGGGCCCGCGCCGGACTCAAGGATCCGAAGCGGCCGATCGGCTCGTTCATCTTCCTCGGTCCGACCGGCGTCGGCAAGACCGAGTTGGCCCGCGCCCTGGCGCAGGCGATGTTCGGCGACGAGAACGCCCTCATCCGCATCGACATGTCCGAGTATATGGAGCGGCACAACGCGTCCCGCCTCGTCGGCGCTCCGCCGGGCTACGTCGGCTACGAAGAGGGCGGCCAGCTGACCGAAGCCGTCCGCCGCAAGCCGTACTCGGTGGTCCTGCTCGACGAGATCGAGAAGGCCCATCCGGAAGTATTCAACATCCTGCTGCAGATGCTCGACGACGGCCGCCTGACCGACTCCAAGGGCCGCACTGTCGACTTCCGCAACACCGTCGTGATCATGACGGCCAACATCGGCGCCCACCTGATGAGCAAGGGATCGATCGTCGGCTTCCGGACCTCCGACAACGAAGAGGCCAAGGAATACGAGGCGATGAAGGACAAGATCATGGGCGAGGTCAAGAAGACCTTCCGTCCCGAGTTCATAAACCGCATCGACGAGATGATCGTCTTCCACGCCCTGAACGCGACCCACCTGAAGCAGATCGTCCAGCTGATGTTGCGCGACGTCGAGCGCCGGCTCAAGGAGACCGAGATCAGCCTCGACGTCACCGATGCCGCCCAGGCCAAACTGGCCGAGCAGGGCTTTGACCCGACCTATGGGGCGCGGCCGCTGCGGCGGGCGATCGAGCACCTGGTCGAGGATCCGGTGTCAGACGGGATCCTGCGCGGTGAGTTCAAGCCCGGCAGCACAGTGCTGGTCGATGTCGGCGAAGATGGGAAGCTGACCTTCGGCACCCGCGAGCGGCGCCGGGAGACCGAGTCGGTGAGCTAGACAGACGGAGAAGTCGGGCCTTCCGCCATCCCGCGGGAGGCCCGACATGCTTTTTGCGCCACCGATTGACATATGGAATTACATATGTTACAGTCCAACCATAAGGGGTGGTGCCTATCCGGAACAAGACTCCGAAGCAGATACTGCGGCTGCTTCGCGATAATGGCTGGGTGGTCGCCGAGCAAGAGGGCTCCCACATACAGCTCAGGCACTCCTTGAAGCCCCAGAAGGTTACCATCCCATGGCATAAGGGAACACTCACCGCAGCAACGATTCACAGCATCCTAAGACAGGCAGGGCTCAAGGATGAGTGAGACCCATGGCGAGCCCCTACATAGGCCAGACTTCAGATGGGAAGGAGCAGCGCGGATGAAGGATTCATACGTATTCCCAGCTGTCTTTCGGCGTGCTGACGACGGCATCTCGGTCGAGTTTCCTGACCTGCCGGGCTGCCTGACCTGCGGTAAGTCCATCGATGAGGCAATGTCCATGGCACGTGGTGCTTTGTCCCTCCATCTGTATGGCATGGAGCGAGACGGCGATCACATTCCCGAGCCCAGTGACCCACTCCGTATGCGCCTCGGTCGGGGCGAGTTCGTGGCTCTGATTGATGTCTGGATGCCCGCCTATCGAGACAAGATGCAGCGCAAGGCTGTCAACACGATGGTGACGCTGCCTCGCTGGCTGAAGGATCTTGCGGAGCATGAGAACGTGAGTTTCTCGGCAGTCCTGCAGGCTGCACTGAAGCAGTTGCTTCGCGTGGACGATCCGCCGCTGCCGCTCAGCACCGAACCATCCGAGCGATAATCGAGACCGGCAGCCACGCCGAGCTCTATCCCCGGGGTGGCGAGTACACAAGGCTGTACGACTCCCAGGCGGAGTGGTACGCGAAGCGGCAGCAGATCAGCAGGCAGTAGCCTCTCATCGACCATGTTCGGCTGAAGGGCTCAAGCGACACTGCTTGGGCCCTTCGCCGTTCTGGCACACGATGCCATTGGCGACCGAGTGCGAGGATTTCTTTTTCTCGCAGCGAATGACTGAGGGTGAGGGGGAGTCCGGTCTTGGCCAAAGCAAAGGCGACCGCGAAGAACGTCTTCATGTGCCGCGAGTGCGGCCACGAGTCCGCCAAGTGGCTTGGTCGCTGCCCGGGTTGTGGGCAGTGGAATACCTTCGTTGAAGAACGCATCGCCGAGGAGCCGAAACCGGCCGTGAACCGACCGGCCATACCCCGCGGCAGCGGGCCGCAGCCAATCGGCGAGGTCGAGCTGACCGATGAGAGTCGCTCTCCGACCGGGATCGCCGAGCTCGACCGGGTGCTTGGCGGCGGCATCGTGCCGGGCTCGCTGGTGTTGGTCGGCGGCGACCCGGGCATCGGCAAGTCGACGCTCCTGCTCCAGGCAGCCAACGCCATCAGCCGGAGGAACGGCCCGGTGCTGTACGTGTCCGGCGAGGAGTCGGTCCGCCAGGTCCGCATGCGCGCCCAGCGGCTGGGGACACTCAATCCAAGCCTCTACGTGGCTGCGGAGACGGATCTCGAAACCATTCGCGACCAGGCCGAGCAACTCAAGCCGAATCTGATGATCATCGACTCGATCCAGACGATGTACCTGTCCGACCTGACGTCGGCGCCCGGCAGCGTCAGTCAGGTTCGCGAGGGCACGGCCTTCCTGACCCAGCTGGCGAAGGGCTGGGGGCTGCCCGTGATGATTGTCGGGCACGTCACCAAAGAGGGCGCAATCGCCGGTCCGCGGGTCGTCGAGCACATGGTCGACACGGTTCTCTACTTCGAGGGCGACCGATATGATGAGTACAGGGTCCTGCGCGCGGTCAAGAACCGCTTCGGCTCGACCAATGAAATCGGCATCTTCAAGATGGAGGAGCGGGGCCTGTCCGAAGTCGCCAGCCCGTCCGAGGTGTTCCTGGCCGAGCGGACTTCCGGCGCTCCCGGCTCGGTCGTCATCGCCAGCGTCGAGGGCACGCGCTCAGTGCTCGTCGAGTTGCAGGCCCTGGTAAGTCCCTCCGGGTTCGGCTACCCGCGTCGGGTCGCGGAGGGGATCGACAACAACCGGGCGGCCCTGATCATCGCCGTGCTCGAACGGCGGGTCGGGCTTCAGCTTGGCAATCAGGACGCCTATTTGAAAGTGACCGGCGGCATCCGCGTCGAGGAGCCGGCGGCCGATCTCGCTGTCGCCATCGCCATTGCATCGAGCTTTCGCGGCGCGCCGGTCGATGCCGGGCTTTGCGTCGTGGGCGAGGTCGGACTGGCGGGTGAAGTGCGCGGCGTTGCGCGCCTTGACCAGCGGGTCCGGGAGGCGGCGAAGATGGGCTTCAGGGCTTGCCTCGTGCCGGCGTCCAGCGTTCAGACCTTAACTCAGGACGCCGGTATTACGATAACCGGAGTAAGGACTGTCGCGGAGGCCATTGACGCAGCTCTGGGAGGTTGAGTCGGGTGGCGGACGAGAGAGCGCTAAGCGAAGAAAAGTTCCTCAAGACCCTGCGCATCCTGGCACCAGGCACACCGTTGCGCGAGGGGCTCGAGAACGTGCTACGGGCCCGCACCGGCGGTCTGATCGTCCTGGCCGACACCCCTGAGGTGATGAAGCTGTGCGAGGGCGGTTTCCGCATCGACGCTGAGGCGACGCCTGCCAACCTGTACGAGTTGTCGAAGATGGACGGCGCCATCATCCTGACCAGCGACGCGCGCCGGATCGTCTATGTCAACGTCCAGCTCGTGCCTGACCCGACCGTGCCGTCGTTCGAGACCGGCATCAGGCACCGCACCGCGGAGCGCACGGCGCGCCAGACCGGCGAGTTGGTCATCGCCATCTCGCAGCGCCGCAACATCATCTCGCTCTATCGCGGACCGATCAAGTACATCCTGCGCGATATCAGCGTCATCCTCAACAAGGCGAATCAGGCGATCCAGACGCTTGAGAAGTATCGGGCGGTGCTCGACCGGGCCTCCGTCAGCCTGTCGGCGCTCGAGTTCGAGGACCTTGTCACGCTGCTCGATGTCTGCGGCGTGCTCCAGCGGGCCGAGATGGTCAACCGGATCATCAAGGAGATCGAGCGCTACATCAGCGAGATGGGCACCGAAGGCCGCCTGATCAGCATGCAGCTTGATGAGCTGCGGACCAACGTCGAGGAAGAGGGTCTGGCGATTGTCCGCGACTATCTCGTGCCGACCGACGGGCTCACCCCGGAGCAGGCGCGCGCCAGGACAGCGGCGCTGTCGTCGGACGACCTGCTCGACCTGCAGACTGTCGCTCAGCAGCTCGGCTACGGCCCGAACGCGAATCTCGACCTGTCCGTGTCGCCGCGCGGCGTGCGCATTCTTCAGCGCATTCCCCGCCTGCCGACGGTGGTCGTCGACAATCTGGTCGATCACTTCGGCGCCCTGCAGCGCATCCTGGCCGCCACCATCGACCAACTCGACGATGTCGAGGGCATCGGCGAGGTGCGGGCCCGCGCCATCAAGGACGGGCTGCGCCGCTTGCGGGACCAGGTCCTGCTCGATCGGCACGTCTGAAAGCGGCCGGCGCAGCAGGCTTCACTTCATGGGACAACAAACAACCCCGCGGCACAGGCCGCGGGGTTTTGTCTTGCGAGACGTCTTATCGTCAGTCGGAGAAGTTGAAGATGCCGAGAGCGGAGAGACGCTTGCGCTCTTTGATGAGGATGTCATAGAGGTTGAGATCGAGCAGATTGCAGAGGGCCGCGAGGTAGAACATGTTCGCGCCGATCTCGGACTCGATGACCTCCTTACACTGCTCGCAAAGCTTGCCGCTGATATGCGAATCCATGAACTGCGGCAGATCGTGGAGCGACACGTCGGACGGGACGCGCTGCCGCTGGGCATTGACGCTCATGCAGCCACAGTTGGTGACGGACTTTACCACCGCGCGGTTGACGCGCGCATTCGCCTCCTGATACTTGGTCAGCACGTCGAGGACGCTCTTGTGACGCACCAGAGACTCGCCCACGGCTTCCTGGAAGTCGTCGCAAAGCAGGTCTTTCATGCTCAGGTTTCATCCCTCCTACGACTGTAGGATTACAGACCCTATTATAAGGATGGTTGCCTGTCCTTGTCAATTTGACCGGCCGGCCCGGCGGCGGAACTTTTCCCCGGGCTGGTGCGTAAGTAATACAGAGGGGTTCTGCACGCACACCCTGACTTAACCCGGGACAGGCTCGGCGGATGCCGGGAGCCTGTCCGCAATAGTTTTTCAGGAATCTGCATAAGAAGATGTTGACAAGGAATAAATGCCCGTGGTACAATGAACACTTTTCGTTGACTTCGATGCCAAACAATGGTACAATGGCAGAGCAACATGATTGAGGAGGTCGTACCCAATGCCGGTGTTCAAGGTCGGGGACAAGGTGGTATACCCCATGCATGGCGCCGGAATCATCGAGGCCATCGAGGAGCGCGAGGTCCTCGGCGAACTGCAGCGGTATTACATCATGCGGATGCCGATCGGCGATATGAAGGTCATGATACCGGTGAACAACTCCGAGGGAATCGGCCTCAGGGAAGTTGTCAACGGTGAAGAAGTGAAGAAGGTCTTCGAGATCCTGCGGGCGCAGAAGACCAAGATGTCCGCCAATTGGAACCGCCGCTACCGCGCCAACCTCGAAAAGATCAAGAGCGGCGACATCTACGAGGTGGCGGAGGTCGTCCGCAATCTCGCCTACCGGGACAAAGAAAAGGGGCTGTCGACGGGCGAGCGCAAGATGCTCGACAACGCGCGCCAGATTCTCATCAGCGAGCTGGTCCTTGCCCAGGGAATCGAGGAGACCGCCGCCCGGACGGTTCTTGACGAAGTCTTTGAGTAACCGGTGACTCGTTGCCGGCCGGGTTGCATGGCCCTGCCGGCGTTCGTTTTTGGCGAAGGCAAAAACTTGAAAGGTGGACGACAGTTCGAATATAATGGTTGAAAGGGCGAAGGGAGGTGAATGTGCAATGTGGCGGAAACTGATTCGCTGGCTATCGACGGTTCTCGGCATGGCGCTCGGTTTTGCCGCGACAACCTACGGCGCCGCGAGAATCGAGGCCTTGTTCCGGGTGAACCTCAAGCAGTACAACTCCTTCACAGTGATCGGGCTCGGCATCTTGATCGGCGGCGTGATTGGTTTTGCGGTGGTTCCCTGGTTGATCGAGTTGATCTGGAGGGCTACCAGCTGGGTCGAGATCAAGCTGCATCGGGCACCCTTGCAGGATATCCTTTACGGGGCCATTGGTCTGATTATCGGACTCATTATCGCTAATCTTATCGGCGCCGCGTTCTCCAAAGTCCCGCTCGTCAGCGTGTTCGTGCCGATTGCCGGCAGTGTCATCCTTGGCTACCTGGGCATCAGTGTGGCCGTGAAGAAACGCGAAGACGTGCCCGGCCTGTTCGCCCGCTCGCGCGGCGGCGCCGGCGCGGTCAAGGTCGAGAGCGCCCAGCCGAAGGTGCTTGACACGAGCGTCATCATCGACGGCCGGATTTATGACATCTGCAAGACAGGCTTTCTCCTCGGGCCGTTGATCGTGCCGCGGTTCGTCCTCGACGAACTGCGTCACATCGCTGACTCGTCCGATGTCCTGAAGCGCAATCGCGGCCGGCGCGGCCTGGACGTCCTGAACAAACTCCAGAAGGATCTCGGCGCGACCGTTCAGATCTACGAGCAAGACATCACCGGCGTCGGCAACGAGGTCGACGCCAAGCTGGTCGAACTGGCCAGGCTGCTCCGCGGGCGGATCATCACCAATGACTTCAACCTCAATAAGGTCGCGGAGTTGCAGGGCATCAGCGTCCTCAACATCAACGACCTGGCCAACGCCGTCAAGCCGGTTGTCCTGCCGGGCGAAGAGATGCTGGTCCATGTCATCAAGGACGGCAAGGAAGCCGGGCAGGGGGTCGGCTACCTCGATGACGGCACGATGATCGTCATCGACGGCGGCAAGAAGCACATCGGTGAGCATGTCGAAGTCCTCGTCACCAGCGTCCTGCAGACGTCTGCCGGCAGGATGATCTTCGCGCGACCGAAATCGGCCGACCGGGCCATGCCTTGAGGTGATCGCAGGTGGCTAACCGCGTCGCGGCAATCGTCCCTGCCGCCGGCCAGGCCCGGCGCTTCGGCACCCAAGGCAACAAGGTCTACGCCGCACTGGGAGACAAGCCGGTGTTGGCGCACGTGCTCGCCATGCTCACTGCGACTGCCGTCATCGATGAGATCGCCATCGTCGCCGGGCAGCACGAGCTGGCACAGGCCCGCGCGCTGGTCGCGCGCTACGGGTTCACCAAGGTCCGGACAGTTATCGGCGGCGGCGCCAGCCGCCAGGAATCGGTCGCAAACGGCATCAACGCCATCTCACCGGAGGCCGGCCTCGTCGTCATCCACGACGGGGCCAGGCCTCTTTGCACGCCCGGGCTGATCGAGCGAGTGACGGTCGCAGCCCGTCAGCATGGCGCTGCGACCGCCGCCGTGCCGCTCGTTGACACGATCGCTGCCGTTGCCGGCGACCGCCTCGCGGGGACGATGCTCCGCGACGGATTGCGCGCCATCCAGACACCGCAGGCGTTCCGCCGCGACATCATCCAGGCGGCGCACGAGCGGGCGCAGACCGACGGCTATCAGGGCACTGATGATGCCTCGCTGGTTGAGCGTCTCGGTCTGCCGGTCGCCATCGTCGCCGGCGAGCGCCGCAACATCAAGATCACCACGCCTGACGACCTGGCCGTGGCCGGGCACTGGCTGAAGGAGACGGGCGCCATGGAAACCCGCACCGGCATGGGCTACGACGTGCATCGCTGCGAACCGGGGCGGCCGCTGACGCTCGGCGGCCTGACGATTCCCGCCGACATCGGTCTGCTTGGGCATTCCGACGCGGACGTCATCGTCCACGCGCTGATGGACGCGCTGCTTGGAGCGGCCGTACTGGGCGATATCGGCCAGCTCTTCCCGAACACCGACCCGCGCTATGCCGGCGCTGACAGTGTCGGTCTGCTGCGCGAGGTGGTGGCACGCCTGGCCGGCGCCGGCTGGGCGCCGGAACATGTGGACGTTACGCTGATCATGGAGCGTCCGAAGATCGCTCCTCACGTACCCGAGATGCGACGGGTGCTGGCGGCGGCGCTCGGGCTGAGCGACGATGCAGTCAGCATCAAGGCGACGACCAACGAGGGTCTCGGCGCGCTCGGCCGCGTCGAAGGCGCCGCCGCTCTGGCCGTCGCGACGATCCGACGAGTGGGGTGAGGGGCTTGTACCGTCCGGAGAATCCCCTTGTGGTCCAGAGCGACAAGACGATTCTGATCGAAGTCGACAACCCCCGGTACGAGAACGCCCGCGACGCGATCATCAGCTTCGCCGACCTCGAGAAAAGCCCCGAGTACATACACACATACAGGATTACGCCCCTGTCTCTCTGGAACGCCGCCGCGAGCGGCGTCACGGCCGACGAGGTGCTGGCCGCGCTTGACGAGTACGGCAAGTATCCGTTGCCCGACAACGTCCGCCACGACATCCGCGAGCAGATGGGGCGCTATGGCAAGCTGCGGCTGGTGCGCGACGAGGACCGGCTGCTCCTCGCCAGCGCCGATCCCCATCTGATCACCGAAGTCTTCCATCAGAAAACGGTCCGGCCGTACCTGATCGATCAGGTCAGCCCGACGGCACTCGCCGTCGACCCGCGCTACCGCGGTCAAATCAAGCAGGCGCTGGTGCGCCTCGGCTTCCCGGCCGAGGACCTGGCTGGCTATGTCAGCGGCACCGCCCTTAGTGTCAGCTTGGTCGGCACGACGCGGGCCGGTCTGCCGTTCGCCCTGAGACAGTATCAGGTCAAGGCGATCGAGGCGTTCCACGCCGGCGGCGCGGCCAGCGGCGGCAGCGGCGTCATTGTCCTGCCCTGCGGCGCCGGCAAGACGGCGATCGGTATCGGCGCCATGGTCAGGCTGGGCTGCCAGACGCTGATTCTGGCGACGAACGTGACCGCCGTCCGCCAGTGGATCGACGAACTGCTCGACAAGACCGACCTGACGCCGGAACTGGTCGGCGAGTACAGCGGCGAGGTCAAGCAGATCCGGCCGGTGACCGTGACGACCTATCAGATTCTCACGTACCGCCACGGCAAAGACGAGGACTTCCCGCACTTCGCCCTGTTCAACCAGGGCGACTGGGGCCTCATCATCTACGATGAAGTCCACCTGCTGCCGGCGCCGGTCTTCCGCATCACGGCGGAGATCCAGGCGCGCCGCCGGCTGGGGCTCACGGCCACCCTCGTCCGCGAGGACGGGCGCGAAGAGGACGTGTTCAGCCTGATCGGGCCCAAGAAGTACGACGTCCCGTGGAAAATCCTCGAATCGCAAGGCTGGATCGCGACAGCGGATTGCGCCGAGGTGCGGATCGACCTGCCGGAGCAGATCCGGCTCGAGTACGCAGTCGCCGCGGATCGGGAGAAGTTCCGCATCGCCTCCGTCAACCCGGCCAAGGACGACGTCGTCAAGGCGCTGCTGCGACATCACAGCGGCGACCGGATCCTGATCATCGGCCAGTACCTCGACCAGCTCGAGCGGCTGGCAGCCGACCTTGGCGCCGAGCTGATCACCGGTCGGGTGTCGAATCGCGACCGTGAGCGGCTGTACGCCGAGTTCAGGAACGGCACGCGGTCGATTCTTGTCGTCTCGAAAGTCGCCAATTTCAGTGTCGATTTGCCGGATGCGAACGTGGCGATCCAGGTATCCGGCACGTTCGGTTCCCGCCAGGAAGAGGCCCAGCGTCTCGGGCGGATTCTCCGCCCGAAGCGTGACGGCGGGTCGGCCCATTTCTACTCGCTGGTCGCCCGCGAGACCAAGGATGCCGACTTCGCCGCCAACCGTCAGCGCTTCCTGACCGAGCAAGGCTATCGCTACCGCATCCTGTCCGCGGCCGAGATCCTGCGCCTGGATGGGCGGGCGTGAAGGGGTGAGCACCCTGAAGTACGATGAGTGCCTGCAGCAGGCCCCACCGGGCTATCTCGAGGGCATGGCCGCGCGGGCCGGCGCCCCGGCCGACCTGTCGCGCCGCGAACTCATCGCCTGGCTGACTGACCGCGCTCTGTCGCGCAGCACGCTCGCCGAGCTGGTCGACAGCTTCGACGATCCCGTCGTCGCCACGCTGAAGGGCATCGTCTACTCGGCGGGCGGCTCGGGCGTTACCGTCGAGCAGTGCAACGCCCGCATTCGCCAGCTGACGGGCAAGGGCGAACGGGGAGCCAGCCAGTTGCTGGGGCAGTTGATCGACAGCGGCCTGGTCTTCGTCGGGCGGGTCAACTACCGCCAGGTCTATTTCGTCCCGGACGATGTCCGGCGGCTGCTCGTCGACGTTCTCTCATCGCGCGTCCTCGAGCGGGTCAAGGTCGACGACGCCGGCGTCAGCGGCCGTCGCGAGGACGGCTCGGCCATCCTCGGCGACCTGTTGCGGTTCCTGTCGTTCATGCGCAAGCATGAGGTCCGCATCACCCAGGCCGGCGTCATCTACCGGCGGGTGCAGCGGGAGATCATGGCGACATTCCTGATCCGCGAAGAAATCGCCGATGACGCCAGCGAACTGGCCGAGTACCCGGAGCGACTGGCCTTCATCATCGGCTTCGCCCGCTGGCGGCGGCTGATCGAACGCGGTCAGGGGCAGATGCGGCTGACCGATCGCGTGCAGGACTGGCTGCGCTCGCCGGCCTGGCAGATGTGGTCTGACCTCTACCAGTACTGGCGCGAGGTCACTTCCAGCCGCGACAGCGACTTCGAGACGATCCTGTCGCTCGCCCTGTCCCTTGCCGCCGGCAGCTGGATCGGCCTTGGCAAGCTGGTCAACGAGGTCGAGCCGATGACCGCCGATCGCTACCACGGCAACATGGAGCTCCGGTTGCAGAAGCAGTTCGTCAACCCGCTCCTGTTCTGCGGCTGGCTCGCCAGCGGCACCGCCGAAGGCGGAGCGACCGCGTTCCGGATTACCGCGGCGGGACGGGCCGTGTTCACCGGCGACGTCCCGGTGCACGAGGACAGCGAGACGACGTTGCTGCTCCAGCCGAACTTCGAACTGCTCGTGCCGCGCAACATCGATCCGGCGATTCTCTGGGAACTCGAGAGCCTGGCCGACCTGATCAAGCCGGATCAGATCATGGTCTATGCCATCAGCCGCGACAGCGTCTACCGCGCTCTCTGCAACGGCTGGACCGGCGATGACATCATCGGCTTCCTGAGCGGCTATTCCCGCAGCGGCGTGCCGCAGAACGTATTGTGCGATCTGCGCGAGTGGAGTGACGCATACGGGCGCGTCCGGTTCCAGGAAGTCTGTCTGCTCTCCTGCGACAACCCGGCGCTCGCCGAGGCGATCCGCGCCTCGCGCCGGACCGGCCCGTACATCCTCGGCGCGATCAGTCCGGTCGCGCTGCTCATCGACAAGAACCAGTACGACGACATCCTGCGGGCGCTGATCGCCGACGGGCATCTGCCGCGTCCGGGCATCTCGACGATGATCGTTACCGACCCGGACCGGCCGGAGCCGGGCAGCGGCGACAACGGTGACGAGGTGTCAGACAAGTAGGCCGGCAAGTCAAGACGTATACGCGGTCCCTCCATCGGGGAACATGATCTGATGGCAGGCTGACGGCCTGTCACACCCGAAAGGAGGGACCATTGTGTTCAGACGACTGTTGGCCGCACTGCTCGCAGCAGCGCTGGTCGGCACGGCCGTCAACGTTTGGTCCGGCCGGGCGGGGGCGGCAACCGGCGACCCGCTGCCCGATGCAGTCAGTTCGCGCCTCGTCGAAATCGGCGGCCACCTGGTCGGCGAGATCCTCGTTGGCGGCGACATCGTCATCCGCATCCGGGCGCCGCTTGGCGGCTACACCGTGGAAGAGCGAACTGAGACCGTCGCGACGCGCCTCAGCGCCGCGGTCGAGAGTGGCATAATGCCGTATCACTTTGGCATCGACTACGCTGATGGGACACTGATCCTCACTGCCGATGGTCGCCAACTCGTCGCCGTCGACCGCAGCACCGCCCAGCAGGCCGGCGGCACCCCGCTGTCGATCGCCGTCATCTGGCTGAAGAACATCCGCCGCGCCCTTGGCTGGGAGCCGCTCGTCGACTGGCGTGACCAGCTCGCCAGCCGCGCCAATCGCACCTGGAACGGCACAGCCTCATGGTATGGGCCCGGCTTTCATGGCCGGACGACCGCCAGCGGCGAGCAGTACGACATGCATGGCTACACCGCAGCCCACAAGTCGCTGCCGTTCGGCACGCAGCTGCTCGTCACCAGCATCGACACCGGGCTGTCGGTGATCGTCAGGGTCAACGACCGCGGGCCGTTCGTCCCCGGTCGCGAGCTCGACCTGTCCCGCGCCGCGGCCGCCGCCATCGGCATGATCGGCTCCGGCGTGAGCCGCGTGAGAATCGACCACATTCGCTGACGCGCCGACCTGCGAGGGAAGCCACACGATGCTGTGGCTTCCTTTTCCGAATCCGGCGGCGCGCCGGCGGAGAAGCTAGAGCCAGTCCGACTACACTCCAAAGGCGGGTGACGCATGTGAATGCACCGGTGTCTGTCAATCGGGTCATCGCCGTCATCGTCATCATTACTCTGACTGCGCTCGCCGTCTGCTCGTGGTTCATCGGTGCCCGCCCGGCGCTCGCCGAGGGCACCAAAGTCGTCGTCCTCGGCAGCGACCTGACCGCTGAGCAGCAGGAGGCGATGAAGCGCCAGCTCGGCGCCCAGTCCGGCGTCAGGCTGATCAGCGTCAGCAACGCCGAAGAACGCGCTTACCTCGGGCAGTATGTGCCGGCCGAGATGATCGGTCAGCGGGCCATCTCCTCTGCCTCGGTCGAGACGCTCCCGGCGGGCAGCGGCATCACGGTCCAAATCACGAACATCTCCTGGGTGACGCCGGAGATGTACGCCAGCGCGCTGGTCACCGCCGGCGTCAAGGACGCCCGCGTTGTCGCGGCGGCGCCCATGCCGGTCTCCGGCACGGCAGCCCTGGCCGGCATCGTCAAGGCGTTTGAGAGTGCGACCGGCGCCGGTCTCGCGACCGCAGCCAAGAACGCGGCCGCCAACGAGCTCTATCAGACCGGCAAGCTCGGCGAGCAGATCGGCGACAAGAACCGGGCGACCCGCTTCATCATCATGACCAAGCAGCGCGTTACGCAGGCCAACACCAAGGATCCGGGCCAGATCAGGACGATCATCCGCGACGTCGCCAAGCAGAACAACATCACTCTCACCGACGCCCAGGTGACGCAGTTGGCCGACCTGATGGCGCAGATCAAGTCGCTCAACCTCAACGTCAGCCAGCTGACATCCCAGCTCCAGAGCGTGCGGGCGCAGCTCGACAAAGTCCTCGGTTCGCTCGCCGAGACCCGCAGCTGGATCCAGCGACTGATCGACGCTATCCGCGACCTGATTGCCCGCATCGCGGCGATCTTCCAGGCCCGCACGACGGCTGCCCTGCGCGCGCTGCGGATCATCCGCTGAGCCGGCCCGGCTGCGCCGCTGCCGTTGACACGACCGCTGGCCGGCCGTATAATCAATGGCAACAAAGGCAGTGACCGGGACCAGTACGCGCAGAACCGCCCGTCAGAGAGGCGCCGCGACCGCTGCGAGCGGCGCCCGGGCAGATGGCGCCGAATGCACCCGGTAGCCCCGGCCCGAACCGCGCGTGAGCGCATAGTAGGCGCCGGCGGCAGGCCGCCGTTAGCCGGCCGGGCGCTGACTGGCGCCGCTGAGACCCCGAGCGGGGTAAGCAGAGTGGGACCGCGGCATAAGCCGCCTCTGACAGCACAGACTGTCCGGGGCGGCTTGCTTGTCTTGGCAGAGAATGGAGGGATGGCGATGGCAATCCGGCTTTACAACGACCTGACGCGGCGCGTCGAGGAGTTTCAGCCGCTGCGCCCGGGGGAAGTGCGGATGTACAACTGCGGACCGACGGTCTACAACTACTTCCACATCGGCAACCTGCGGGCGTTCATGGTGTTCGACGTGCTCCGGCGCTACCTGCGCTATCGCGGTTACAAGGTGACGCTTGTCCAGAACTTCACCGATATCGACGACAAGATCATCCGCCGGGCGAGTGAACTCGGCATCAGCGCCGCCGACGTCGCCGCCCGGTACATCGCCGCTTACAAGGAAGACGCCGCGGCCCTCGGCGTCGAGCCGGCCGACGTCCAGCCGCGGGCGACCGAGCACATCGCCGACATCATCGCTCTCGTCGAGAAGCTGATCGCAAAAGGCCATGCCTACGTCGTCGACGGCGACGTCTACTTTGACGTCTCGACCTGGCCGCGTTACGGCGAGCTGTCGGGTCAGACCGTCGAGGGGCTGGAGGCGGGCGCCCGCGTCGATGTCGACGAGCGCAAGCGCCACCCCGCGGACTTCACGCTCTGGAAGGCCCAGAAGCCCGGCGAGCCGGCCTGGGACAGTCCGTGGGGGCCCGGCCGGCCGGGCTGGCACATCGAGTGCTCAGCCATGGCGATGTCCTACCTCGGACCGACGATCGACATTCACTCCGGCGGCGTCGATCTGCTCTTCCCCCACCATGAGAACGAGAAGGCCCAGAGCGAGGCGGCGAATGACGCGCCGTTCGCCCGCTACTGGCTGCACAATGCCTTCCTGAACATCGACGGCGAGAAGATGTCCAAGTCGCTCGGCAACTTCGTCGTGCCGCACGAGATCCTCAAGACCTACCGGCCGGAGGTCGTACGCTTCTTCATGCTGTCGGCCCACTACCGCAGCCCGCTCGACTTCCGCGCCGACCAACTGGCGGCGGCCAAGGCCGGACTGGAGCGGCTCTACAACGGCATCGAGGACCTCCGGCACACGCTCGGCGTGGCGCCCGAGCGTCAGCCGGATCAGGCCGAGCGCGAGCAGATAGATTCGCTGGCCGCCTTCCGCGACCGCTTCATCGCTGCCATGGACAACGACCTCAACACGGCCGACGCCATGTCGGTGCTGTTCGACCTCGTCCGCGACGCCAACACGCGCGTCACTCCTGCGCATGCGGCGGCAGTGGCGCGGGAGTATCTTGACCTGTTCCGCGAGTTCGACCAGATCTTCGGCGTCCTTGCCAGCGCCCTCAGCGAGCAGTCGCTCGACGCGGACGTCGAAGCCCTGATCGCCGAGCGGCAGGCGGCGCGGCAGGCCAGGGACTGGGCAAAGGCTGACCGGATCCGCGATCAGCTGGCGGCGCAGGGCATCATCCTCGAGGACACGCCGCAGGGCGTGCGTTGGAAGCGCCGTGACGCGGCCGAGGGCGGCCAATGAGCGCCCGCGAGCCGCTTGGCGCCGGTCTGGCCGGCGATGAACTGACGCTCGCCGGCCCGCTCCATCCGTCGCCACAGGAGCTGAACCCGCTGGTGCTGGCTTTTATCGGCGACGCCGTGTTCGACCTTCACATCCGGCTCGCCCTCGTTGCCGGCGGTCACCCGCAGGCACGGGGACTGCACGAGGCGGCTGTCGCCTATGTCCGGGCCGGCGCTCAGGCAGGCGCGCTGCGGCGGCTTGACGGCGAGCTCACCGACACGGAGCAGGGAATCGTCCGCCGGGCGCGGAATGCCAGACCAGGGCACATGCCGCGCAACGCCGACCCGGCTGAGTACCACCAGGCGACGGCGTTCGAGGCTCTGGTCGGCTACCTGTTCCTGACCGGGCAGACCGACCGGCTTAAGGAGTTGCTGCGCCGGTCGGCACTCGGCAGCGCTGACCAAACAGACCGCCAGCCCAGCGACGCGTGACCGAACCGCCCACAGCACTGGCACAACGCAGGCGACACGACCGGGGAGGCGAGCGACTTGGCCGGAGAATCGCAGGAGACGTCACTGAGATTCCGCATCCTCTACTATCCGTTCATGGGCACCGACATCAACACCGAGCGCCTGATCACGCTGGCGCGCGTCTGCTACTCGCCGCTCGGCGTCGACGAGCTGGCCGACATGGTGATGGGCCGCACCTGGACCGACGAACAGGTCGGCGAGTTCATCCGCAACCTGCTCCAGTCGGGCCACCACGGCGCGCTCGAGCACTGGACGACCAGCTTCGCGGTCGAGGGTTACAGCCGCATCAGCAGCCAGCAGAACGACCGTCACCGGCTGATCACGATTTTCAAGGATGCCGGGGTCGTCATCAACGAGCCCGAGCAGGCCAGCGCCGCCGTATCGCAGCTGCAGCAGTCGCAGCGCTACGTCAAGGAGAAGCACTTCCGCTATGTCGTGCCGCCGACCGTGGCGGCCCATCCCGAGTTGCTCGCGAAGTACCGCCGCATCCAGGAGGATGTCCAGGCGTTCCAGAACGAGGGCCTCAAGATGAAGGTGCCGGCCGAGGATCTGCGCTTCGCGCTGACCAACGCCACCGAGACCCGGTTCGTCATCAGCACCAACGCCCGGCAGTTGCGCCACATGTTCAACCTGCGCTGCTGCACGCGGGCGCAGTGGGAGATCAGGCGGTTGTTCAGCGGCCTGCTCGCGGAGTACAAGCGCATCGCGCCGAACATCTTCCACGGGGCCGGCGCGTCGTGCGACGAGTTCGGCTACTGCCCCGAGGGCAGCCGGAGCTGTGGGCGGATGCCGACGCTGGCTCAGCTCAAGGGACAGCAGGACTGACATCGCCGCCGCGCATCGCCGCCGGGGCCGCGGTTGATACTAGAGTGAGAGGGACGCCAAGTGAACGACATGCGATCACGGACCATTGAACAGGTGTACGGGCGCAACCCCGTGCTCGAGGCCCTGCGCGCCGGACGACCGCTGAACAAGATCCTCGTTGGCCGCGGCGAGCGCCGTGGTTCGATCCACCAGATCCTCGCGCTGGCCCGCGAGGCGCACGTGCCGGTGATCGAGGTCGATCCCCGCGAACTCGCCGAGCTGACCGGCGGCGCCAACCACCAGGGGGTGCTGGCGCAGGCCTCGCCGCAGCAGTACGTCGAGCTGGAGGACATCATCGCCGTCGCGCGCGAGCGCGGCGAGGACCCGCTGGTCGTCGTGCTCGACGGCATCGAGGACCCGCAGAATCTCGGATCGCTCATCCGCACGGCGGAGGCGGCCGGCGCCCACGGCGTAGTCATCCCGAAGCGGCGCGCCGCCGGGCTGACCGAGACGGTGGCGCGGGTGTCGGCCGGCGCGATCGAGTACCTGCCAGTGGCGCGCGTCGGCAACATCAGTCAGGCGCTGACGGATCTCAAGGATGCCGGCTGCTGGGTCGT
>JBLNDB010000010.1:0-19099 GCA_050261235.1 Chloroflexota bacterium | reverse complement strand
GGGGGGCCCCCGCCTCGTTGCGTCCGGGCGAAGTCTTGGCGCCGGCTAGTTGTTGTTCAGCTCGAGCGGCTTGCCGCCCAGCCGCGACCTGCGCCGGATCGAGATGAACTTGACGACCTCGACCATGATCAGCAGGCCGAAGCTGATGCCGAACACCTCGAGCCACTCGGTGACGCCGAGCCGGACGATGCCGAGGGCATTGCCGATGAACGGCACCCAGTGCGGCAGGAACGAGATGATGAACCCGGCGATGACCGAGATGAGCAGCGGCTTGTTGGACATCAGGCTGCCGCTGTTGAAGATGCTGCGCCGCATGCTGCGATAGGCGAAGACGTAGACCAGCGAGATGATGGCCAGCGTCTCGAACGCCACCGTCCGCGCCAGGGCGATGTCACCGTGAACCTGCCAGTAGTGGTTGAACATGAACAGGATGCCGAGCGCGGCCGATGTGCTGATGCCGGCGATCAGCCCCATGCCCATCCGGCCGAGGATCGCCTCGCTGGTCGGGCGGGGCGGCTCCTCCATGATCCCCGGTTCCTTGGGCTCGAAGCCGAGGACGATGTCGACCGGGCCGTCGCAGATCAGGTGGATCCAGAGGATCTGGGCTACGGCGATCGGCGCCGGCAGGCCGAGCATCATCGCCGCGAAGACGAGCAGGATCTCGGCGAACGAGTTGGAGAGCGTGTAGGAGACGACCTTCTTGATGTTCTGGAAGACGACGCGGCCTTCCTCGATGGCCGAGACGATGGTCGCGAAGTCCGAGTCGAGCAGCACCAGATCGGCGGTTTCTTTGGCGACTTCGGTGGCCGTGCCAACGACGACGCCGATATCCGATTTCTTGAGCGCCGGCGCATCGTTCACACCGTCACCGAGCATCGCCACGACCTCGCCCTGCTCCTGGAGGGCAGCGACGATGCGCAGCTTCTGGTGCGGCGAGATGCGCGAGAAGACGATGGCGTCGTGAACGCGCTGGCGCAGCGTCCGCTCATCCATCGCGTCGATCTCCGACCCCTCGACGATCCCGTCGCCGAACTGATCCAGCCCGACCTCGCGGGCGACCTTGAGCGCGGTTAGGCGGTGGTCGCCGGTGATCATCTTGACGCGGATGCCGGCCTTGGCGCAGGTGCTGATGGCATCGGCAACGCTCGTGCGCACCGGATCCTCGATGCCGACGAGGCCGACCCAGCGGTACTTGACGCCGGCGTTCGCCTCGAACTGCTCGAGCGTCAGGTCACCGCCCTCAAGCTGCGCCGCCTGCTCGGCGGCGACGGGAACGGGCACGGCGGCGAGGCCGATCAGCTTCAGGCCGCGGGCGGCCCAGTCATCGGCGAGCCGCCTGACCCGCTCGCGCGCGTCTGCCGGCAGCGCGCACTGCGCCAGCACGGCCTCGGGCGCGCCCTTGAGCAGGAGCATGGTGGCGTTGCCGATCCGGTTGAGCGTCTTCATGTACTTGGTGTCGCTGGAGAATGGCTCTTCAGCCAGGCGCGGATTGTCGCGCACTACTTCCTCGGAACTGACGCCGGATTGGGCGGCGGCGAAGTCCCAGAGCGATGTTTCGAGCGAATCCTCGAGGTTGTTGTTGAGGGCGAGGATCTTTACCGCCAGTTCGGGATCGTCAAAGTCGGTGCTGGTGACCTTCATGATCCCTTCTGTCAGAGTGCCGGTCTTGTCAGTGCAGATGACCGTTACCGAGCCGAGCGTCTCGACGGCCAGCATCCGCTTGACCAGGCCCTTGCGTCGCAGGACCTTCTTCATGCCGAGGACGAGGATGACGGTGACGGCGATCAGGAGGCCCTCCGGGATGGCCGCGATGGCGAGGATGATCGCGACGCGGACCATCTCCAGCGGGTTGCGGCCGCCGATGACGCCGATGATGAACAGCCCGAGCGTGACGGCGACGACGATCTTCGTCAGCTGGCCGCTGAACGCCTCGAGGCGCTGCTGCAGCGGCGTCCGGGCCTCCGGCGTGTCGGTCAGCGAGGAAGCGATCTTGCCCAGTTC
Source organism: Chloroflexota bacterium (assembly GCA_050261235.1). Classification (GTDB taxonomy): domain Bacteria; phylum Bacillota; class Sulfobacillia; order JBFLWA01; family JBLNDB01; genus JBLNDB01. The sequence continues at coordinate 17,098 of JBLNDB010000010.1, read as the reverse complement.
TGTGCGGGCGCCGGTGCTGGTGACCCGCAGGATGCCGTGGCCGACCAGGACGGTCGTGCCCATGTAGGCTTGATCGCCGTGCCGCTTGGCGACGCCCTCGCTCTCGCCGGTGAGGATCGCCTCGCTGACGGTCAGGCGGACCGTCTCGACGACTTCCCCGTCTGCCGGAATCTTGTCGCCGGCATTGAGGAGGACGATGTCACCGGGGACGATGTCGCGGATGTCGATTTCCCTTCGGATGCCCTCCCGGATGACATATGCCGTCGGTTTGACCAGGCCTTTGAGGCTCTCATATGTCTTCGACGCCTCGTACTCCTGGAAGAAGCCGAGGATGACGTCGAACGCGACGACGGCCATGATGATGATGAAGTCGGTGACCTCGCCCATGATCAGCGACACCAGGGCAGCGCCGAGGATGACGTAGATGAGCGGGCTCTTGAACTGCTCGCCGAGGATTGTCCAGGGCGAGACACGCTTGCCCACGGCCAGCACGTTCTCGCCGTGCTGGGCGCGGAGCCTTGCTGCTTCCTGTTCAGTGAGGCCGGCGAACGTTTCGGTGCCATTGGCGGTCTTGGCGATCATCGTGAGGCACTCCAATACTGTGTTTCTCGGCTATGTTACCGCTGCCGGCCGCTGTGCGGAGCAAAGCTCACGCTCTCGCCGAGGATCCCTGTTGAGTGAAGATCTCCTGCCAGACGTACTGGCGGGCGATGAAGACGACGTGCCGGTTGCCGGTCCAGATGCAGGTCTCATCGCCGGCGGCGCCGCCGATCAGGCACTCGCTGCCGTCGGCGACCACGACCAGGGAGCCGCCGAGGTGCTGGAGCGCACTCTCGGCCTGCGGATGGCGGATCGCATCGCCGAAGTCGACCTCAGCCTCGCCGGAAAGGAGCAGGCGAACGCGTACGCCCCGCCCGTCGGCATCATGGAGGACGGAGAGGAGGTCGACGAGCGTCCGGTCATCGACGGAGACCAGCAGTTCCTGCCGGGCTTCGCGGATCATCTCGCGCGCCCGGGCCAGCACAGCGTCGCGCCCGTCGATGTTCCAGACCTGCTCGCGGGGTGTCGCCGTCTGCTCGCGGATGAGGGTCTCGTGCGCGGCATCGAGCGCGTCTTCATAGGTGTGGCGGAGGCTGTCGAGCAGAGTGTTGACTGGCACCGGCGCGTAGCGCGTGGTATCGCCCGACGGCAGCGACATGACCGCGCCCCGGTTGGCCAGGCGTCCGAGCGCCTCATAGACCATCGAACGCGGAATGCCGGCTTCCTTGCTGATCTGATAGCCCGTCGCCGGGTTATCGTGGAGCAGGGCGAGATATGTCTTGGCTTCGTATTCGCTGAAGCCAAGGCGGGCCAGTACCTCGAGGGGCGCGCCCCGACTGCTGTCGCTCTTCCTCATGCGCTCCTCCTGGGACGTGTTTCTGACTCGAAACACTAAATTACCAACACAATAGCGCGTCGCGGAGGTGTTGTCAATAGTGCAGCTCGCATTGTCTGGAACGGAGAAGGCGAGTCTGACCTGGTCAGGCTCGCCCGGCTCGTGTTTGCTGCCCTGCTGACGCCTCGTCTAGCCGCCGAGCGTAACATCTTGCTGTTCATACCAGCGCAGGGCGTCATAGAGGTGCTCCGGCCGGAAATCCGGCCAGAGATCATCGATGGTGTAGAAATCGGCGTAGACGGACTGCGCCGGCAAGAAGCCGCTCAGTCGTCGCCGTCCGCCCCAGCGGATGACGAGATCGATGCGCGAGATGTCGCGCGAGGCGAGCGAGCGCATGATCTGCGCCGGCGAATGACGCTTGGCGGCGGGCGGCTGGCGCATCAGCGAGTGGCCGAGATCCCAGTGCCAGCCATAGTTGACCAGGAAGTTGACGCGGATCGATCCGGCGCCGAAGGTTGTCCGCTTGGTGAACGGTTTCAGCTCCGCCGGGAACATCGGCGACTCGCTGTCGCCGATGACGAGCAGCGCCGCATCGCACTCGGCGATCCGCCGCACCGACTCGACACACGCCGCCTGAAACGCGCGCCTCTGGGCCGCCGGTCGCTTGGTGTTGTCGACGGTGAAACCGTAGAGCGTCAGCTCTGGGATGTGCAGTTGCCGGCAGAGTTCGTACATCTCGAAGCCGGGTTCGATGCCGTAATCATAGCCTGATTCCCGCGGCAGACCGTGCCGCAGCGCCCAGCGTCGATTCCCGTCGGGGATGACGCCGATGTGTTTTGGCAGGCGCGTGAACCTTGGCAAATCCACGAACGGGCCTCCTCTGCGCCGGCCGATCGGCAGTCGCTGCCGCGCAGCCGGGGCGCACTTTCTCACTCAGTTATCATGCCCACAAGACGAGATGCCAGATGGCAAAACAAAAAGCCCGGTGCTCGCGCACCGGACTTTGTTGTTCGCTATCTAGAAGCGACGGCCACCACGGTTGCCGCCGAAGCCGCCACGGTTGCCGCGATCTTCGCGGGGCTTGGCTTCGTTGACGGTCAGGGCGCGGCCTTCCCACTCAGCGCCGTTGAGGGCGTCGATGACGGCCTGCATCTTCTCTTCCGGAACCTCGACGAAGCCGAAGCCGCGGGAACGGCCGGTTTCGCGATCGGTAGCGATGCGCGCGGAGATCACTTCGGCGTACTCGGAGACGGCGCGGCTGAGGTCCTCATCGGTGACGGACCAGGGGAGATTGCCAACGTACACGGTCTTGGTCATGTTCTTCGTGCTCCTCACGGGACAGATTGTCGCTTCATCGGTGCACGAAGACGTGCTCTGACATTCAGAGTTCTCGGCATCCACTCGCGACTCAGTATAGTATACTGCCCAGGAACGCGAAAAGCAATCCTTTTCCACTCAGCCGTACGGTTCGTATCTCACCACCAGCTCGTCCGACAGATACTCGTGCAGGTCGCGCCAGTCGTCGGGCCGGAATCGCCTGAGAACCAGCCGGTCAGTCTCGAGCTTGCACATGCTGCTGCCCTCTCACTTCCTCCGCGTTCCCGGCAGTCTCACGCGCGCGGTCGAGCGTGAATCTGATGAAGGCGAGGACCGGCTCCAGTTCGGCCATATCGAGGCCGTGCCGCCAGGCAGCGGCCCGGTCGATCAATCCGCCCCATTGCTCACCGAAGGTCGTCCTTGCCCAGCTCGCGGCCGCGGGCTTGCTGACGACCGCCCCGTGCGCCAGCGTGTACAGCGCCCGGCACATCGTCAGCACGGCGTAGGCCCGGTACTCACTGGTGCGCAGATAGTCAGGGGCATCAAGCCTGTCTGCCCACCATTCCTTGAGCAGTTCGCGCTGAGCCAGTCGCAGTTCATCAGGACTGACCGGGTCGATCAGCGATTTCGGATCGGGACCGACGATTGTAATGCCGCGTTCGCGGATGACATGGCGCTGGATGACCCACTCGCTGCCGTGTCGGTCGCGGCCGAAGCTGCCGTCAACGCGGACAGCGGGAAAGACGCAGTCGGTCGGATCGTGCCGGCGAATGGCTCGCCGCGGGATGTACGACCCCTCGTGGTTGGTCGCCCACCTGAGGTCGCCGGCAGCAATGCCGGCATGCATGTCCCGCAACTCGCCCACTTTATCGACCGGTAGCTCGCCGTCGGTCACAACGACGAAGTCGATGTCGCTACGCCGCGAGTCGAACTCGCCGGCGGCAAGTGACCCATGCAGGTACATGCCGACCAACTGGTCGCCGAGGATGGGTAGAATGCCCGTCAGGAGACGGGCCAGCAGTGCGTTGACGTCTTGGTAGGGCGTGGCCCGAGCGATGCGCGCCGTCCACTCGGTCCGTGATAGCTTCAGACAGATCTCGTTCTCAGTGTCAGGCTGCCGGCAGGGTTCGCAGTCACGGAAGCCAAACTTGCGGACACTGGCAATCGAAGCGATGTTCTCGGGATGGACCAGGATGTAGACGTGGTCAACGCCGAGGCGGGCGAAACACAGGCTGAGCAGCACCGGCAGCGCTTCCGAAACGTAGCCTTGTCGCCAGTGGGCCTTCCAGATGTCGTAGCCGACCTCGACCTGCCGGCGGTCCCGGTCCCAATAGTGGTAGCCGCAGGTGCCGATGAACTCGCCCGTCTCCTTGGCGAACATGCCATAGCGGAGATGGTCCTGCCCCTCAGGGGCGCGGTAGTGCTCGATGATGCCTCTGGCCTCAGCAAGAGTTGCCGGCGGCTCGCTGAACCAGCGGCACATATCGGGGTCGGAGAACTGCCGGTGAACGACGTCCAGGTCGGCCTCGGTAAGAAGACGGAAGCGCAGACGGCTGGTCTCGAACGGCTGTGACAGAGACACGGCGCCTCCCCCCTCTCGCTTCGGTCCACCCGGTGTGCCTTGTCCCACACCACCAGATTAGGTCGGACCGAAACGCGTGTCAACGTCATCGGGCTTAGCAGCAGCATATCGGCCAATACTAGCACGGCAAGCACGTTCAGAGGAGGGCTGTCAATGAAGCCTGAACGCGGCACCAACCGTCTGGCCGACGAACCCTCACCGTACCTGCAGCAACACGCCCGCAATCCCGTCGACTGGTATCCCTGGGGTCGGGAGGCCCTGGACCGGGCCAGAGCGGATGATAAGCCCGTATTCCTTAGCATCGGCTACTCGACCTGCCATTGGTGCCATGTCATGGCCCACGAGTCGTTCGAGGACGATGAAGTGGCGTCCTTGCTGAACCGGCACTTCATTTCCATCAAGGTCGACCGCGAGGAGCGGCCCGATATCGACCAGGTCTACATGACCGCCTGCCAGGAGATGACCGGCCAGGGCGGCTGGCCGCTGACGATCCTGATGACACCGGACGGCAAGCCGTTCTTCGCCGGCACCTACTTCCCCAAGCACACCAAGTACGGGCGAACCGGACTGATCGAGATCCTCAGTCAGGTCGCCAAGCTCTGGGCCAGCGACCGGCAGAGGCTGATCGCGTCCAGCGAGCAGATCACGTCCGCGATCTTCCCCGACGATGACGCACAGGCGGGAACCAGCGACATCGACACGACCGCCCCGGACCGCCGGCAGATCTCGGCGGAGTTGCTCGACCGCGCCCGGTCACACTTCCGTGCCTCGTTCGACGAGCGCTACGGCGGCTTCGGCAACGCGCCGAAGTTCCCCACGCCGCACAATCTCATCTTCCTTCTCCGCGACTGGAAGCGGACCGGCGATGTCGAGGCCCTGCGGATGGTCGAGACGACGCTGCGGGCGATGCACGCCGGCGGCATCTATGACCACCTCGGCTACGGCTTCGCCCGCTATTCGACCGACCGGCGCTGGCTCGTGCCGCACTTCGAGAAGATGCTCTACGACAACGCCCTGCTCGCCCTGGCGTACCTCGAGGCGCACCAGGCCACCGGCGACCCCTTCTATGCGTGCATCGCGCGCGAGGTGTTCGACTACGTCGCCCGCGTCATGACTGCCCCCGAGGGCGGCTTCTACTCGGCCGAAGACGCGGACTCGGAAGGCGTCGAGGGCAAGTTCTACGTCTGGCGTCGCAGCGAGCTCGACGACATCCTCGGTCCGGACGCCGACCTGTTCGCTGAGGCCTACGATGTGACTGAGCGCGGCAACTTCGAGGGCGCCAACGTCCTCAACCTGATCGGCCGCGACCTGACGGCACTCGCCCGCGCGCACGACCTTGGCGCGGCGGAACTCGCCGAGCGGCTCGCGGCCGCCCGGACGGCGCTGTTCGCGAAACGCGAGGAGCGCGTCCATCCGCACAAGGACGACAAGATCCTGACCGCCTGGAACGGCCTCATGATCGCTGCCCTGGCCCGTGGCGCGGCGGTGCTCGGCGACGACCGGTATGCCGACATGGCGCGGCGCGCGGCAGCGATGATCGAGGCACGCCTGATCGACGCCGGCGGGCGCCTGCTGGCGCGCTACCGCAACGGTCAGGCGGGCATTCCCGCCTACATCGACGACTACGCGTTCTACATCTACGGCCTCCACGAGCTGTTCAGCGCCACCGCCGACCCGCTGCTCCTCGAACGGGCCGGGCGCCTGTTGCATGACGCCATCGACCTGTTCTGGGACGAAGCCCGCGGCGGCTTCTTCTTCACCGGCCGGGACGCGGAGACGCTGATCGCCCGGCCGAAGGAACTGTACGACGGCGCGCTGCCGTCGGGCAACTCGGTGATGGCCGTGAACTTGCTTCGCCACAGCCGCCTGACCGGGGATGCCCGCCTGGCGGAGTACGCGGACCGGCAACTTGAAGCCTTCGCCGCCGCCGCGGCCCGTCACCCGACGGCCCATGCGTTCTTCCTCCAGGCTGTCCAGATCGCCGTCGGCGGTGGCATCGAGGTCGTCGTCGCGGAGGGTCGGGACGCGGATGTCTTCGCCGCCATGCGCGAGCGCGTCCGCCGGCGCTATCTGCCGTTCGCGGTCGTCCTGCCGAAGACGCGCCGCAACAGCGATGCCATCGACCGTCTGGCGCCAGCGCATCGCGACAAGCGGCCGGTCGACGACCGGACTGCACTGTACCTGTGCGAGAACTTCGCCTGTCAGAGACCGCTGACGTCGCTGGCCGAGGTCGAGCAGCGACTGCATTAGGGCAGACAATGCACGAAGACGACGGCGCCGGGCAGCGACCCGACGCCGTCATCTGTCAGGCGGGAGCTGGCGCTGATTCCCGCCCGGGTCGTGGTCAGCATCTGTATCCGGCATCACCGAGCCCCAGCGGAGGTCGCGGGCAATCCGGAACAGCTCGCGCTCCTTGCGCGTCACGGTCCGCGTGACCAGCCCGGCGCCAGTGCAGAGCCTGAAGTGGATGTGCCCCGGCCGGACCTGCGGGTGGCGGATGACGCGGCCTGCCGTGGCCAGCCCCGGCGTCCGGGACAGGCAGGCGAACGAGAATTTCTCGTCCTCGTACGGCAGCGCCCCGTCCTTGACCCGCCGGTGCAGCGCCGAGCGGGCGAGGCGCTGAGAGAAATGGCACCAGTCATCCGCCGGCAGCGGGCAGGGGCTGCTGTGTGGACACGGCGCCACCGCATGGGCGCCGGCTGCGAGCAACTGCGCGCGCGCCGCCTTGACCCGCGCGAAGCCGGCGGCCGAACCCGGCTCGATGATGACGAGCAGGCCGGCAGTGCGCTCCCAGAGGCGGCCGATCAGCGGCGCGCAGCGCTCCTCCGGCAGCTCGCCGAGCGCGTATGAGATGATCACCAGATCATGCGGAGCGACGTCCCAGTCGCCGGTGATGTCAGCCCTCTGCCACGCGGCGGCGCGGATGGCGGTCTGTGGCGCGTGCCCGGCCAGTCTGCGTCCGAGTGCGATCATGGCGTCGTCCCGCTCAAGCAATGTCACCCGCTCGATGCCCGGCCAGACGGCAGCGGCCGCCCACATCGCCGTCCCCGGCCCGGCGCCGACGTCGAGCAGACTGTGCGGCGTCCAGCCCGGCAGCCTGTCCTGCGCCTGGACCAGAGCGGCGGTCACGGCAGCGTGCGTTGCCGGCAGACGGTAGGCTGCATAGGCCGCGACATCGTCAGGCGTGGTGAGGAAGCGACCGCCCGCCGGCTGAGCGTTGCCGGCCCGGTAGCGGTGGGACAGGTCGGTCGCGCTCTTGGCCAGGCTGCGGACGGGGGCCAGGGCGAGTTCAGCCGCGATCGCGGCCGCGAGTTCCGCTGGCAGCTCCAATGGTCATGCCCCCTTTGCTCTAGCGCGGGAACAGCGCGTCGAGCGTCACGATTTCCGCCCCCGGGTAGTAGTGGGCGACGATGCGGTCATAGGTCCAGCCCCGCGCGGCCAGACCGCGCGCCCCCTCCTGGCTCATCCCCGCGCCGTGGCCGTTGCCGCCGCCCTGGATGACGACCCGAGTAATGGCACCGCCGGCATCGCGCTCGATGTCGAAGCATGCGAAGGCGCTCGGGAGCAGGCCGTAGTTCGCCCGGCTGCTGCCGTCGGCCAGTGCGATGCTGATGGCGGGCTGGCCCGGGAGATACTGGACCGGCCTCAGCAGCATGCGGATGTTGTACTCCTTGATGATCCGGTAGGTCCCGCCGGTGCCGGCGATCTCCAGCGTCATGATGTTGCCGCCGGCGCCCCGCTCGACGACGCGGATGTCGGTCAGCGTGCCGAGCGGGTCGCTGCCGATTGCCTGCGCGACGAAATTGCCGGCGGCGTTGCGGGTCAGGACGAAGCCCGGCTGGGCCTGCTGCCGTTGCGCCAGATTGGCCGCAATCGCGGCCTCGATCTCCTGACGGGTGAACGAGACACGCCAGCGGAACCAGGGCGAGCCGGCGTCCGGAGCGTCGAGATCGGTCCGGCGGAGGAAGGCGCGGACCGCGTCCTCATTCGGAAGAGCGGTCACAGCAGTGGTCTGCGGTCGGGCGACGAGGTAGGGCACCAGCGCGCCGGGGAAACGCCCGTCGCTGCGCGACCAGACTTCATAGGAGTTGGCGGTGAAGCCGCAAGAGGTCGAGAAGAAGCGGGCGTCCACGACCTTGCCCTCGTACGCGGGCACGCGGCCCGCCGTCGCGTCGACAGCGTCGTTGCTGGCCGGCTGTTCCTGATGTTGTTGTAGACCTGGCTGCTGGTGCTGTCATCGACGTGGGCGCCGGCCTGCGTGTAGCCGCCGCCGGTCATCGCCGCGACGGCGTAGGCGCGCGCCGCCAACGCCTGCACCTTCAGCGCCTCGACGCCGTAGCTGACCGGCATCTCGCTCGGCACGACGGAGTAGAGGTACTCGTCAAGCGGCAGATCGTTGATGATGTGCAGCGCCGTCGCGGACCCGGCGGACGGCGCGCCGCCGGCCGGCGGCAGCGCGGCTGCCACTTCGAGCCGGCCGCGGTACGCAGGACTAAAGCGGCTCGGCGCGAACCCGCGGGTCACGGTGTGCAGCGTCAACCGACCAGACCCGCCGGCGGTCAGGATGAGGCGCGCGGCGCTGCGGGCCAACTGGGCGCCCGAGGCGCTGTAAGCGGCTGCGCCGGGGCGGCCCGCCACGTCGACCGGCCGCAGCGTAACGACCGCGCCGGCGCCAACGGTGACCGTGCGGCCAGTCCCCGACTCGCGGATGGTCAGGCCGGTATCGCTGCTGACAGTGGCGGAGCGGTGCTCGACGCCGCCGAAGTCGGTGGTATTGAGCAGGACGCGGATCCTGTCGGGCGTGAACGGCTTCGGCATCGCCAGGCCGTAGATAGTACCGCGCCAGTAATAGGCGTTCAGTCCAACGGTGCCGGGGATCATCTGCCCGATGCCGGTGGGGCGGGAGCCGGAGGCGTCGTAGAGCGCCGCCGTCGCGGCGAGCGGCAGCAGGCCTTCCTGCTCGGTCTCGATGAACTCGCCCGGCCGCAGCCGGAGCAGCCGCGAGACCGGGGTCGCCGTCGCGGGCTGCGCTTGCAGCACCTTTCCATCCAGCACGATGACGAACACGACGTGATCGCCGGCCGGCAGCCCGCCGCCGGCCACCGCGCCGCTGCGCTCGCCGACCAGCAGCGTCGGCGTCCCGTCAGACGCGTTCAGGCTATAGGCGGCCGGATGGGCGAGCAGGTTCGGAAGCGCCGTCACCCGCCAGCCCGCGGGGGTGCGCCGGAGCCGAAAGCTGAGGCGGGTCGTGCCGTTGGCGTGCGCCAGACCGACGCTGGCCGCGCGCGATCCCGGCAGCCCAAACGGGCTGACGCGGACATCGCGCTGGAGCGACGGCGGGGTGGAACCGGCGGCGTCGGGCGGCGTCAATATGAGCAGCGAAGTGAACGCATCACTCTGGTCGGTGGTCAGGGCCAGGTACTGCTCCGCCCCGGCGCCGGCCGGGGTGTTGAGGCCGTCCAGGAAAGCAGCCAGGGTCCGGCCCGCCTCGCGGGCGTCATTCGTCAGAACGACCGTCGCCGCGGCGGCGAGCCCGAACAAGATCACTCCGAGCAGGATGATCAGGCCGCGTCTCACGCTTGTCACCTCTTGCCTATGATGCCTCACTGACAGCCACCGCTTCCGCCGCACTCCCGGGGACTGCCCCCCTTGCGATCAATACCCGTCCTCGCTCCAGAACCACCAGTCGGACGGCGTGAAGATGGACCGCAGCTCGGCTGCTACGGCCGCCGGGACCTGAGGCGGCGCGATCGCCAGCTCGCGCAGGTTGTCCCAGCCGACCAGCACCAGTCCGAGCAGTTGCTCATCGGTCAACGAGATCGCGCCAGCGGCGTCGGCTGCCGCCTGAGCGATGGCGAGTCGCCCGTCGCTGACGTGAACTTTGGTGTCGCCGGACTCGTACTTCAGGTTGATGGACGTCCCAGCCGGCAATGTCGTCGCGACCCCGTGGAACACCGCCCGGAGGAACGCCGTCCCGTCGATAAGCTTGAACATCTGCTCGTCGTACGGCGGCAGCTCGCTGACGCTGAATCGCGCGTCAATGCCGGCCCGGCAGCAGCGGCGGACCGCCCCGGGAATATGCAGCGCCATACCAGCCTCGGCCGCTACTGCGTGCAGGTAGTCAGGCAACAGCTCGGCGTGGCTGTTCAGGATGCCGAGATCAAACAGCCCGATCCTCTGGTCACGGCACGGGAAGCGACCGAAGCCGACCGGTTGGCCGTGGTGGAGGAAGATGCGGCCCTGGTCGCGGATCTCGCAGCGCACCCAGTCGCGCCAGTACGCCCGGCTGTCGCGCACGACGGTGCCGTTCAGCCGGTGGCTGAAGTCGGCGTACGACGCCATCATGAGCTCCAGGTCGGCAGCGAAGTCCACCGGACGCAGCCCGACGCCTGGCGTGCGGCCTGTTGTCAGGTCATGCGGCGTCGCCCTCGCCCAGGTCATCTTGACCTGGCGCCAGCCGTAGCGGCCATAGTGCCCGTAGTTGTCGGTGAACAGAAGCGACAGCGGCATGCCGCGCTCCGCCATCAGCTGAGACGCCATGACCAGCAGGCGGCCGGAGTGCCCCTGGCGGCGATAGGCAGGCTTCGTCGACACCTCGCCGATGCCGCCGATGCGCACTTCACGACCCCGGATCAGCAGCCGGCGGTCGAACACGCGAACCGTGCTGACGATCAGCGGGTGACCATCGTCAGTCGGCGCGTCGGTGTCTTCGGCAACAAGGATGCCCTCCAGGAACGCCCAGGGGTCGTTGACGACGTGGTTGACGAAGTACTGGCGGCCGGTGCGGGCGAACACTTCGCCGACATGGTCATACCAGCGTTCGAGGTCAGCCTGAGCGATGCTGCGATAGCGGATCGGCATCGTCGATCACCTTCCTGTGTCGGTTCTCCCGGCCCCACCTTGTTCGACGGCCTGTCAGGCGCTACCTGCGCTGCCATGAGCCTTGCGCGAGATTCGCGCGCGCACCGGGCTCCATTTACGTTGTATACTGTAGGAGACCGGATGCCTGTCCGCGAGACGGGCGTTCCGTCGGCCGCTGCCGCGAATTGTGTAAGCGTAGCGTCTTCATATTCAGCAGAGGGGGATCCTGAAGTGACTGGAAAGCGGGCGCTGGTTCTCATCCTGATCGCCGCGCTGGCGCTGACTGCCGGCTGCCTCGGTGCACAGAACAAGAAGCCGCCGGTCGGCGCTGGCGATAGCGAACCGTCACCGACCTCGACCCAGACCGACCCGGTGTTCGACCAGACCTCCAAGACGTACAAGCTGGCGCCGGTCGCTGCCCCGTCAGGCGGCGCGACTGCCTGGGCGGAAGTCGACGGCGCCGCGTACGAGGAGGGCATGAGCCCATTCAAAGTCGTCTACCACGCCCGTCTGGACGACATTGACCTGGTGACGGAAGCCGAATACTCGACCGCCGAGGACGCCGTTCAAATCACGTGGATCGACGCGACGACCGTGCTGATGGGCCGTCGCTGGCTGGCCGACCTGAGCGGTGCCGGAAGGCTGACGCTGCTCCCCGACTACGCCTGGTCGCACCGTCTCAGTCCCGACCGCACGAAGATCGCGTTCTGGGGTCGGCTCAACCCGGACGACACCAGCGATACGGCAATGGGACCGCAGATCTACGACCTGGCGACCGGTCAGATCCGCGTCATCAAGACCTTCACCACCGAGGACTGGGGCTATGAGGGCGAGATCGGCATCCTGCCGCTGGTCGCCTGGCTCGATGGCAACACGCTCCTGTTCGACGGTCCGCGCCCCGGCCTGACTTCTGTCTTCAAACACAACCTGGCGACCGGCAAGACCGATCTCTGGCGTGAGGACGGCTGGCACGTCTTCGCGTCCGGCGACGGTAAGTACGCCGCCGTTGCCCATCCCAATGCCAGCGGCGAGTACGCGTCGTTCATCATCGATCTGCAGAGCGGCGTAGAGACTGAGCTGCCGGCTGAGAAGTACGGTTACCCGACCTGGGTGACCTGGGTCGGCGATGAGTTTGCAGTCTACAACCAGCACGCGGTCGGCATCGGCCGGATGACCGGCGGCAAGCCGGTGTTCGTCCGCGAGGCGACGGGCGACTCGATCATCAGCGTCCGCCAGGTCGCGGGCAAAGTCAGCTTCGTCGAGGTCAAGATCGTCAATGGCGAGGTCGACGGCATGGATCAGGTCGAGTTGGTTCTGGCGCAGTAGCGGCTCGGCCCGCCAAAGCAGACACCGGGGCGATTGCCCCGGTGTCTGTTGCTCTCCTAGACCTTGCGCGCGCGCAGGGCGAGGAACAGCGGAATCTCCTTGCGCGCCCGGTCGATGGCTTCCTTCTTCGGCCCCGCCTGATCCGTCTTGTGGCTCGTCCATTCTTCGATGTGGTCGATCAGCAGACCGGCGTTGCCGAGCGTGTTGATGTAGGCCTGAAGCGGCCGGTGGAAGTGGGTCGTGAACGTCTCGTCGACGCCGTGGGCGGCGTCACCGGGGTGGGTCAGGATCGCGATCTTGTCGCTGCTCAGGTAGCGGCTGACGAGCCGCGACTGGGTCGCGCTGCGGTCGTCCCAGTGCCAGTCGGACTGCTTTGGCACGCGGAAGCAGGGATGCATCATGACGATGATCAGGCTGCCGCCGGGCTTCAGCAGGGCCCGCGCGCCCTGCCAGACCGGCGACAGGGGCGTGATGTTCTGGATCGAGAGGATGATCGTCACCGCGTCATAGGCCGCCGGCGCCAGGCCCGACTGAAGCTGTCCGCCCTCGTCGACCAGCTTGGTCGCGTCAGCCAGAACGTAGTCCAGCGGGAGCCTGTCATGTTCGTTGCGCCGCCGCGCTGCAGCCAGCAGCTCCGGCGAGGCGTCGACGCCGGTGACGTCGCACCCGGCCTCAGCCAGACGGCGGCAGAGCACGCCCTGCCCACATGCCAGATCGAGCAGGCGGAGGCGGGGCGCGCGCTCGGCGCCGGCCGTGCCGGTCAGCCCGAGCAGGCGGAGTACGCCGGGGATGATAACATGCTGGTGATACTCGCTGCCGCGGTCACCGACGAGCTGGTCATACCAGTCGGCCACGTTCCCCCAGTGGGTCTCGCCGCGCTCTCTGCCGCCGCGGCGGGCGGGCGCGGCCGTTTGGGGTGGCGTGGCATTGCCGGTGCGGCGGCCGGTCGGCCGTCCGTCAGGACGGGCGTTGGTCTTGCGCTGCTGTCGCTGGTCATCGGGTCTCCTGCTCATGGAAAACGGTCCTCCTGCCTGCGCCGCTCGCGATTGTGGCTGGAATTAGTCTACCACAATCCGGGCGGGCGAGACAGAGGACCGTTTGTCAGACACAGGGGTCAGTCGTCGAGGCCGGCCGTCGCCGACTCGCATTCGCAGCGTGCCTGCGGCGCCTTGGCGTCATGAGGCACGGCGAAGTGGAAGAAGACGATCTGGAGGAACCAGAGGGCGATGACGCCGACCCAGGCCCCGTTCGGCGAGAGTTTGTAGGCGAAGCCGGAGATCAGCGAGCCAAGGGCCATGCCCGCCGCGTTGAGGCTCATCTGGACGCCGGCGAACATGCCGCGGTCCTGATCCTCGACGGCCTCCATGTAGATGGCGCCGACCGCCGGCGAGCTGATGTTGCCGACCATGTTCGTCAGCGTCAGGATTAGGGCCAGCTGCCAGTACTGCTTGATGAAGAGCACCGGCAGGAAGATCAGCGGGAAGATGACGCCGCTGGTCATGATCATCTTGCGGCGACCACCAAGGTCAGCCAGCCGCCCGCCGACGAGGAGGACGAACATGGTGCCGAGGGCCATGAGCGAACCGGCGCTGGCGACGACCGTGTAGGCCGACGAGAAGCGATCCATGATCGTGTATGGCAGAAGGATGTTGACCGCGCCGTTGCAGAGGCCGTTAACCGCCGTGACCGCCATCAGAAGTGCCAGGACAGTGCCGCGCTTGCCGGAGAACATGTGACGAATGCGCGCGGTGAGCGGCTCGTTGGCGGAGTTGGCAGTCGGCTGCGCGGCCGCGGGATTGCCGGTCGGGGGCGCGGCGACGGCTTCGGACGCCGGCCTTTCCCTCAGCCCGGTGCCGATGATGATCGCGATGACCGCGAGCACGCCGCTGATCAGGAAGGAGACGCGGGCGCCGTAGCGGTCGGCGATGGCGCCCGAGGCCAGCGGCATGATCACGGCGGCAAGCTGGCTGAGAGTCTGGGACAGTCCGAGCATCGTCGCCCGGTTGTCGCGCCGTGTCAGGCTCGCCGTCATGGCTTGCTGCGCCGGACTCTGAATGGTTGCCAGGCCGCGGAAGACGAACACGAGAACGAGACCGAAGTAACTGCGGGTGGTCAGCAGCGCCAGGGTGATCGCCAAGCGAACGAACTGACCGGCGACATACAGCCGCTTGCGGCCGGCGCGGTCGGCCAGGACCCCTGCGCCGACAGCGACGAGTGCTGAAACGATCTGCAGGATCGAACTCAGACCACCGACTGCGCTCGAGTCCAGTCCGAGGGTCTTGGCGAACGGAACGATAAGCGAAAAGTAGGCATTCACGGACAGCATCTCGATGAAGCTGACGAAGATCAGCCGTCGCAGGCCCGGGTCGGCTTCGCGCCAGAGAGCTGCGGGGCGCTTGAGTTCTGCCGCGACATCAGCCATGGTCATCTGCAGTTCCCCCATCCAAGTTGCCAGGTTGTGTCGTTCGCTACATGAAGGTCACCCGGGAGTGACTATCTTTAAGCTACACCTTTACATTAATGGCGTGAGAGTGAAAAGTCAACAGGTCAGGATAATTGTCAGACACATTTTCTTAATGCCGTTAATGAGTATCGGTGAGAACATGAGCCCGCACATAAAACGCAGACCGGTGTGCGGCTGCACACCGGCCTGTGCGTTGTTCCCGCTCCCTACTTGAGTTCGAACGTGGATGTCACACTGCACTTGAGCGACTGGATGACTGGGCAGTGTTGCTCAACGGATTCCACGTACTTGGCTGCCTTCTGGGCGTCAAGACCCGGGCACTCGATGCCGAAGTGGACTTTGACGGCAACGAACGGCCGCGGCGGGACCTCGCCCCGGGTGCCCTCGACAGCGCCGGTGATCTTCACCGGGCTGTAGCCATCGCGCTTCAGCAGCCCCTCAAGGACCGCGCAGCTGCAGCCGCCGACGGCGACCAGGACGGTGTCGAAGGCGGTGATGGTGCCGCCGCCGGTTCGGGTGTGGTAGCCGTTGACATCGGTGTGGTTGACGCCGCCGTTGTCGGTAACCGAGGTGATGGTGCGAATCGTGTTGTCAGCCAAGATACTACCCCCTTGCTTCAGAGCTTCAGAGACGATTTCGCCACGACCGTGAGAAATCCTCGGTGCTTGCCGCCCAGCCACGCGCATAGGCATACACGCGAGAGGGGGTAGGCATTCCGATGATGGTAATCAGAGTACCGGACTTGATCGCCCCGCCGGTGACCAACCCGGACCTCGACGAAATCAGGTTCTTCCTGCGGATCATGGGTGAGCACTCGCTGTTCATCCAACTGGGCTTGCCCTGCCTGGAGCCGCAACTGATCAGCCAGGCGGTGCAGTTCCAGGACATCTTCCGCCAGCTGGCGATGCAGGCGCAGAAGCTTACGCCGGCTGAGATCCCGGCTTTCGCGCCAACCGTCGCCGCAGCGGTGGAGAATCTGCGACGGTTCAAGCGCCACCTGCTGCAGCTGGTCATCACCTGCAACTTGAAGCTGGGCAACTGGAACGCGCCGCTGCTGCTCGACCACATCTCGCGCGAGGCCGAGTACTTCCTGAAGGTTCTGCAGAAGATCCAGACCGGATCCGACGAACTCACCATCGACTCGATCGTCCAGGAGAACGTCTTCTGGACCCGCATCATGTCCGACCACGCCAAGTTCATCCGCAGCCTGCTCGACCCATCGGAACGGCGGTTCGTGGAGATCGCGCACCAGTTCAGCGAGGAGTTCCAACGGCTGCTCGCTCAGGCGCGCGACATCGAGGGGTACCTCTGGGACTATCAACCCATCCCGACGCTGCCGCGCTTCGAGGGCGAGATCATCGACGCCACGAAGCGCATCCGCGACTTCAAGGCGGAAGCCGCCAAGCTGCTGGAGGACTGCGCCGCCCTGTCCGTGGCGCCGCCGTTGCTGCTTGACCACGTGCGCCGGGAGGCGGAGCACTTCCTCAAGATCCTCGATACGATCCAGTCGCGGCTCAGGCAGCCGGGCTGCGGGGCGTAGAACATGGGAAGACGCAGGACCGGCGGGCGGAATGCCTGCCGGTCGGTTCTTGACATTCCCGCTCCGACTGCGACGCTGACTCGCGCAGCATACTGGACACTCTCTCCCGGAGCACCGCCATCCCGGCAGTGCCGCCGCCTCCGCCGCCGTGTACGTTCGATATCCCTCTGTGGCTCACCCGAGCTTCCTTGCCCCTGCCAGTTCCAGTTGAATAGCATCAAAAAGTAAGGCTTTAGCCTGTCACCCTTCAATTCCCATAGCCTCGTGCTCTGACTGCCTGTTCCCCAAAATGCCCCGATGCCGCAATTACAGCAGGCTGCAAACGCTTGAGCCAGGTGGCATCCAGCCAGACATATGGATACTCCCCACTGAGCCTCCTGTTCCGGAACTGACCCACCATCCCGCCGAGCTCACCGCAAATCCGCGAGACCTCGCTCTTGCTGACGCCGGTCATGCCGAGCGACTGGATGAGGTCGTCGACCTTGCGGGTGCTGACGCCGTGGACATAGGCTTCCTGGACGACGGAGAGCAGGGCGCGCTCGGTCCTGCGGCGCGGCTCAAGCAGGCTTGGGAAGAACGAGCCCTCACGCAGCTTCGGTATCTTCAGAGCCACGGTGCCGACACGGGTGTTCC
>JBLNDB010000009.1:0-7154 GCA_050261235.1 Chloroflexota bacterium | reverse complement strand
GGTCGCAGCCTCGGCCGAGCTCATCCCCGCCGGCGTCCTCGCCCAGACATAGAAGGTCCCCCTGGGGCGACTGACCCGCCAGCCAAGGGCGGTCAAGCCATCGACCAGGATGTCCCGGCGGCGCGCGTAGATCGCGTTCATCTCCTGCGGAAACCCGGGCCAGTCGCGGCGGAGCCCCTCGATTGCGGCTTCCTGTATCGCCGTGAAGGCGCCCGAGTCGGTCTGCATCTTGATCACGCCCAGTGCCTTGAGCGCCTCAGCGCTGCCGACGATGTAGCCGATCCGCCAGCCCGTCATGTTGAACGTCTTCGAGAACGATCCGATGTCGACGGTCATCTCCTTGGCGCCTGGAACCTGCAGCGGGCTCGGCGCCGCGTACCCGTCGAAGGTGACCTCAGCGTATGCGCTGTCATGGACGAACACCAGGTCGTGTTCGCGCGCGAAGGCCACCGCCTCCGTGAAGAAGCCGAGGTCGGCGACGGCTCCGGTCGGATTGTTCGGGTAATTGAGCAGCATCATCGTCGCCCGGTCGAGGACAGTCCGGTCGACTGACGAGAAATCGGGCAAGAAGCCGTGCTCGGCCCGGAGCGGAAGAAAGCTCGCCTGACCGCCGGCGAGCAACGTCTGATTCAGGTACATCGGAAAGTATGGATCCGGCAACAGGGCAAAGTCACCAGGATCGACCAGCGCCCAGATGACGTGCGCGATGCCCTCCTTCGAGCCGATCAGGGCCATGACCTCGCTGTCGGGGTCCAGCCCGACGCCGTAGCGCTGCTGGTACCAGTCGGCGACAGCGCGTCGGAACTCGGCCGAGCCCTCGTAGGCGGGGTAGCGGTGGTTGTCCGGGTCACGCACCGCGCTGCAAGCGCGAGCGACGATGTCGGCTGGCGTCGGCCGGTCGGGATCGCCGACGCCGAGGTTGATCACGTCGACGCCGCGCGCCAGGGCCTGCTGCTTCTTGCGGTCGATCTCAGCGAACTGATACGGCGGAACCTTGCTGATTCGCTCAGCAATCTTCACTCACGCCTGACCTCCGTAATCGGATATTCGCCTGTGAAGACTTCTTCAGCCGGACCTGTCATGTAGACATTGCCGTCGTCGCCCCATTCTATGCGCAGATCGCCACCGAGGAGCGAGACAGTTGCCTCACGGTCAGTGCGCCCGGCGGCGGCCATGGCGACGAGCGAAGCGCTGGCGCCGGTGCCGCAGGCCCACGTGATGCCGGAACCGCGCTCCCAGACGCGCATGATGATCCGGTCACGGGCGACCGGCGTGACGAACTCGACGTTCGTCCGCTGCGGGAAAATCGGGTGGTTCTCCAGCAACGAGCCGTACTTCTCGATCGGAAAGCTCGCGGCATCGTCGACCTCAATGACATAGTTCGGATTGCCGATCGCGACGCCGGTGCCGACGAACTGACGGTTGCCCGCGGTAACCGTGATCTTGAGCGTCGACTCAGTCGGGTCGCCGGCCATCAGCATCCGCCCGCGGGTCAGACTGGGTTGACCGAGGTTGACGCGGACGCCGGTCACGCGACCGGCATCGTCAGTGATGACAGTCGGTCTCATGACACCGGCCCTGGTCAGGACCGTGAACTCCTTCTTCCGCGTGCGGCCATGGTCGTAAACGTAGCGCGCCACGCAGCGCATGCCGTTGCCGCACATGTCGCCTTCGCTGCCGTCGGCATTGAAAATCCGCATCCGAAAATCGCAGCCCTGCTCGCCAGGCATGATGAGAATCAGGCCGTCGCTGCCGATGCCGAAGCGGCGATGGGCGACGCGACGCGACAGGTCGCTGAGGTCCACGCCTGCCAGCGGCTCGTCAAAGCAGTCGACATAGACATAGTCGTTGCCGATTCCATGCATTTTCGTGAAACGCATCGCGGCTCAACCTCCCGTGCTTGAATACTGATCGGCGCTATTCCGCCGGCGCCTGCCGATGGCCAGCAGGATCACCGCTGTCAGCACCGCAGTGACCGCCAGCGTGACATCGCGGACCAGGGCGATCCGCTCGGTGCTGGGAAACGCGGGATGGAACCCGTGGAAGTAATCGAAGTAGTGGTCCATGAAGAACCACGCCGCCGCAGCCGCAGCTGCCCAGTACTCGGTGCTCCGGCCGAGCAGGCAGACGAGTCCTTCCAGGAACATGCCGACATGCGACAGGATGAGCATGTAGTCGGCGAACAGCACCTGCCCGCCGCTGGCGCCCCACAGGATGAGGACGAACGTCGTCCAGAAGCCGTAGACCATCATCCCGAGGTAGCCAAGGCCTTCGAACAGGGGGTAGCGGCGACCGCGCAGCCAGCCGGCCTGGGCGATGGCCAGATAGACGCAAGCAAGCGGCGAATCGGCGACAATGATCCAGGACAGCGGCGGCGTCACTGACAGCTGGTCCTTGTACCAGTAGAACCCATAGACCGCCCCGAGCAGGTTGATGGTGATGAACAGGCTCAGCCAGCGGCGGTCATGGGTGAACGCGACGACAAGACGTCTCAGCATGGCGTGCTCCCCCCTCGGCGACTCGGTTCCCGGCGGGCGTTTGACCCATCCAGGGGCCAGTGCTATACTTGTTCTGCCTGCGCAGGCAGGCCCCACGACGCTGAAGGAGGCACCGGCATTGGGCCTTGACGGTTTCACCCTGCGCGCACTGGTTCACGAGCTCGCGTCGGCCCTGTCAGATGCCCGCCTGACGAAGATACACCAGCCCGCGCGAGACGAGATAGTGCTCATACTGTATCACCAGCGGCAGGACTTGCGCCTTGTCTTGTCGGCCAACCCCCGCTGGGCGCGGTTGGCGCTCGAGGCCGGCGGACGCGACAATCCGCCCACGCCGCCGCCGTTCTGCATGGTGTTGCGCAAGCACCTCGACGGCGCCAGGCTCACGTCCATCGCGCAGGACGGGCTCGAGCGCATTGTCACGCTGACGTTCAGCGTCCGCGATGAACTCGGCGACCTGCGCCGGAAGCGGCTGCTGCTTGAGATTATGGGCAGGCACAGCAATCTCCTGCTGGTCGACGAGCAGGACACGATCATCGACGCCATCCGGCGCGTGGCCGATGAAGAGGCGGCCCGCCCGCTCGTCCCGGGCGTGCGGTACCTGCCGCCGCCACGCCCGGACAGACCCGACGCGCTGTGCGTCGATCAGGCCCGCTTCGCCGAACTCATGCACCACCCGGTCGCCGCCGCCGATGCCCTGTTCACGGGCCTGTTCGGATTGAGCCCGCTGCTGGCCGCCGAGGTCTGCGCGCGGGCAGGCGTCCCGGCGCAGGCAATCGCCGATCGCCTGCCTCCGACCAACATCGCCGCGCTCTATGATGCCCTGAACTCGCTCCGTGATGACTCAGCGGGTCTCTGCCCCGAGGTCGTCACCACCCGGTCGGGCAAGCGGGAGTTCTCGGCCTATGCCCTGACGCAGTTTCGGAACGCCGACCGCCGGCGTTTCAGCGACGTCAACTCGCTCATCGCGGCTGTCCTCGGCGGTGATGAGGAGCAGGAATCGCTTGCCGCAGTCAGGCGCAGTCTGACCGCGATCATCAGGCGCGAGGTCGAGCGCTGCGAGCGGAAGCTTGCCGCCCAGTTGGAAGAGGCCCGCGCCGGGCGCGAGGCTGACGAGTTGCGGCTGATCGGCGAACTCATTCTGGCGAACCTCGGCCGGCTTGAGAAGCGGATGACCGAAGCCACACTGGAGGATTACGCCGGCAACGCGCGGACCGTCAAGCTGAACCCGTCGCTCACTCCCAGCGACAACGCGCAGGCTTACTTCCGACGCTATGCCCGCGCCAAGAAGGCGGCCGTCGCGGCCGCCGAACATGCCCGCCAGTCCGGCGAGGAACTCGCCTATCTGCGGCAAGTGGCATTGGCTATCGAGCAGGATGGCGATGCGGCGGCGCTTGCCGATATCCGGGCGGAGCTGGTCATGCAGGGCTACATTCGCCCAACGGCAGCAACCGTGAGGGGCGGCCAGCACCGGATCAGTGCGCCCCGCCGCTTCACCAGCAGCGACGGCCGCGAGATTCTCGTCGGCCGCAACAACCTCCAGAATGACCTCGTGACCATGCGACTGGCCCGCCCGACTGACCTTTGGCTGCACGTCAAGGACCTGCCGGGCGCGCACGTGATTCTCCGGTCCGGCGGCGGACCGATTCCCGATGCCGCCGTCGAACTGGCCGCCGGCCTGGCAGCCTTCTACAGCAGTGCCCGCGCCGCTGCCAAGGTGCCCGTCGACTGCACCGAGCGCCGGCACGTCAGGAAGGTGCCAGGCGCCCGCCCCGGGATGGTCATCTACGACCATCAGAAGACCATCATGGCAGTCCCGTTTGCACCTTCCGAATCCAGCGACTGATTCGAACCATGAGAAAAAGCAGGGTGCTTGCGCACCCTGCTTTTTTCGTCTGTCTCAGCCGACGATCTCCTCAATGGCGACGCGCTCGTCACCATCGACCTCGCGCAGGTGGACGTGGATCACTTCGTGCGACGAGGTGGGAACATTCTTGCCCACATAGTCGGCGTGGATCGGCAGTTCGCGGTGGCCGCGGTCGACCAGCACGGCTGTCTGGATCAGCTGCGGCCGGCCGAGGTCCATCAGCGCGTCGAGCGCCGCCCGGAACGTTCGGCCCGTGTAGAGAACGTCATCGGTGACGATGATTTTCTTGCCCTGAATGTCGACTGGGATCTGGCTGCCATGAACTTCCGGCTGGGTCGAGAGCAGTGTCAGGTCATCACGGTAGAGGGTGATGTCGAGCACGCCCCAGGGTACCTCCTTGCCCTCGCTCTCCTTGATGTACTGAGCGATGCGCTGGGCCATCGGCACGCCGCGACGGCGGATGCCGACGATGACGAGGTCTTCGGTGCCCCGGTTCCGTTCGACGATTTCGTGCGCGATGCGGACCAGTGCCCTGCGGATGGCGTCCTCGTCCATGATTGTCGCTTTCTCCTGTAGCTGCGGCACTCTGCATTACCTCCCCGAGATTCATCTTGATCCGGGCAAATCAAAACGGCCTTCTTGCCTAGCAAGAAGGCCGTGACCCTTCACCTTCTCCTTGCTAGTCTCGCCGGACTAACTTAAAGGCTTTCCCGGAGACAAGTATACCAATCCAGCCGCAGGCATGTCAACCAGCGGTGTTCGGCTGTACGAGACTGCTGCTGTCATTCACCTGCGTCTCGCAGCCGCTTCAGAAGTTGGCGGAGGTCAGCTGGCGGCGGGACCTCGAACCGCAGCGCCTGCCCGCTCACGGGGTGGTCGAACGCCAGCGCCGCGGCGTGCAGCGCCTGCCCGGTGATGCCAAGGCTGTCGCGCCTCCCCCCGTAAGCGCGGTCACCGACCACCGGGTGGCCGATGAAGGCCAGATGGACGCGGATCTGATGGGTGCGGCCGGTCTCCAGCACGCATCGCAGGAGCGACGTGGCGGGGAACGTCTCGACTACCGTGAACAGCGTCACCGCCTGGCGACCGCCCTCGACCACCGACATCCGCTTGCGGTCGACGGGATGTCGCCCAATGGGCGCCTCGATCCGGCCTCGGACGGCATCCGGAACGCCCCAGACGACGGCAAGGTACTCGCGATGCACCTGACGCGCCTTGATCGCAGCAGACAGGGCGGCGTGAGCGCGCTGGCTCTTGGCCACGACCAGCAGTCCGGTCGTGTCGCGGTCGAGGCGGTGGACGATGCCGGGACGCAGGACGCCACCGATGCCGGCGAGGTCCGGGCAGTGCCTCAGGAGCGCATTGACGAGCGTGCCGGAACTGTGCCCGGCGGCCGGGTGAACGACCATCCCGCGCGGCTTGTTGATGACGATCAAATCGGCGTCCTCATAGACGACATCGAGCGGGATGTCCTCGGCGACAGCCTCGCTCGGGCGATCGGCAGGCAGCCTCAGGACGATCACCTCGCCGCCCTTGAGGCGGGCGCCCGGGCGGCTCCAAGTGGCGCCGTCAACAGTCACCGCGCCGTCGCTGATCAGGGCCTGGATGCGCGACCGGCTGAGGCCGATCTCGCCACTGGCGGAAAGCGTGACGTCCAGCCGCTCGCCTGCGGGTGCGGTGAGGACGAACGTCCGTTCATCTGAGGAGATGCCGGTCATACCCCATCCCCCGCCTTGTTGTGCTTCGCTTCGCTGATCAGGACGAGAACCACTGAACTGAAGACGACAAAGCCCAGAAACGCCAGTGGCTGCGTTACGTCAAAGGGACCCCAGAACGGTTCGCCGACACGCCAGAACTCGACGATGAAACGGTAGAGCGAATAGTAGGCAAGGAACTCGAGGAAGAGCTGCCCAGTGAACTTCTGGCGGCGCTCGGCGAGGGTCACCAGACCGAAGATGACCAGGCCGGCGAGCGAGGAGTAGAGCTGAGTCGGGTGCCGCGGACCGTCGAGGCCGGGGAAGCGGACGCCGACCGGCAGAGTCGTCTCGTGGCCATAGCAGCAGCCGTTCAGGAAGCAACCGATGCGGACGATTGCATAGGCCAGCGCCAGCGGCGCCGCCAGGACGTCGGCCGCCTGCCAGAAGCTGAACTTGGTGACCCGGCAGTACAGCCAGCCGGCGACGAGAGCGCCGAGCAGGCCGCCATACCAGGACAGGCCGCCCTCCCAGAATGACAGCATGCCGAGGACGTCGCCCGCGTAGTACTGCCACTCGAGCGCGACATAGAGCAGCCGCGCGCCCAGCAAGCCGCTGATGGCGACGATGATGACCAGGTCGAAAATCCGGTCGTCATTCACACCGCGCCGCCTGGCTGCCCGCAACGAGAGCAGGAGGCCGGCGATGAAGGCGATCGCGAACGCGACGCCCCACGAGTAGATGTTGATTCTGCCGATGCTGGCGAGAACAGGCTTCACCGGTCGGGTCCCTCCCGTCTTTCGGCCGCCATCAGCCGCAGCGTTCCGTAGAGATAGAGCCCGACGCCGGTCAGGAGCGCCATATCGGCGACGTTGAACACAGGCCAGTGCGGCAGCTCGAAGAAATCCACGACACGGTGGTCGCGGGTGACACGATCGATCAGATTCCCGAGCGCGCCGCTGAGCATCACCGCCAGTGCCGCCTGAAGCAGCCGGTTGCCGCCCGTCAGGCGCCGGCCGGCGAACACGACCGCCGCGATCAGGAGAACCGCCACCGCGACGAAGAACCAGGTCTGGTTGGCGAGCAAGCCGAATGCCG
>JBLNDB010000008.1:0-22966 GCA_050261235.1 Chloroflexota bacterium | reverse complement strand
GAGCTTGACCGTGACCTGCGCGGGGATCACCTCGACCAGCTGGAACCCCTGCGGTATGGCCACCTGGACAGGGTATCTGCCCTCGCCGACCTGAGCGTTGCGCAGGTCGACAGTGGCGCGGACATCGGCCCGCTCGACGCGGCCGTTGCCGCTGTACTTGACGCTGACCGCCGTCGGCTGCTGGTCGATGACGACGATGCCGCTCTGGAGGTTCGTCAGTTCGATGCCGACGTCGCGGACGACGTTCGGCAGCAGCGGATTCTGCTCGCCCTTCACCTGGAACCAGAGGAAGGCTGCCAGGACAACCGACAGTATCTTCAGGTAGAGGTTGTTCTCGAACCACTTATCCATTGCCGCGGCCTCCGATCGGGAAGTGGAAGTGCGGCGCCGCCTTCGGCTGGTACACCGCAGCCAGGACTTCCTTGAGTGTCCGCGGGTCGAGGTTGCGCACCAATTTGCCGGCGTTGGCCAGCGAGACGATGCCCGTCTCCTCCGAGACGACCAGGGCCAGCGCGTCGGAGTGCTCGCTGACGCCAATCGCCGCGCGATGGCGCGTGCCGAGTTCCCGGTCGATGTCGGTGTTCTCGGTCAGCGGCAGGAACGTGCCGGCGGCCAGGACGCGGTTGCCGCGGATGATCACGGCACCGTCGTGGAGCGGTGTGTTGGGGATGAAGATGTTGATCAGCAGCTGCGACGTGACGAGGCCGTCGATCCGCGTGCCCGTCTCGACGATGTCGTTCAGCCCGGTGTCGCGCTCAAGGACGATCAGACCGCCGATCTTGTTCCGCGACAGGACGTCGATTGCCCGGCCGAGCTCATCGAATAGCTTGTCCAAGTCTTCCTGCCGCAAGGCCGCGAACGCCGGCGCCGCGAAGAAGCGGCCCCGGCCGAGCTGCTCCAGCGCCCGCCGCACTTCCGGATAGAAGACGATCGGCAGCGCCACCAGCAGCGGCACCTGAACCTGCGTCAACACCCAGTGGACGGTATAGAGATGCAGGAAGCTGCTGGCGCTGGTGGCCGCAAGGAGAATGACCAGACCGCGGAGGAGCGGCACCGCCCGCGTGCCGCGGATGAGCAGGAAAAGGCGGTAGAAGACATAGCTGACAATCGCTATGTCCAATACCGCCGTAATAATGTCGAGGAAGCCGAGCGATCTGATGAACGCGAACATGCCTGCACCTCGCGGTTCCGGAGTCGGTACTAGCCTTCTCCGTCCCGGACGGAAATACCTGCGGCCCATCTGGCTGCGGCTTCGCCCGGCCGGGAGGGAGAACCGTGAGCTGTCCCGGAGTCATTGTATCTCAGCCGTGGGATGTGTCAATGACCAGAAACTGAAACGTCCCCGCCCCCGACACAGACCACCAGAGTACACGCAGGGCCGCCCGGATTGTCACGGGCGGCCCGGGGTATGCACCGGCGGTGGCCTCAGATGCCCAACGCCTGCGCCAGCACGATGCCGGCGATGTAAAGCAGCCCGAACCAGAGGTGGTGGCTCGCCGACAGCAGCACTGCCCGCTTGCGCTGCCCGCGCGGCGCGTTGAGGTGCCGCGGCACCTGCCGCAAGACGAGCAGCGACAGCAGCGACAGCGCGGTCAGCCAGGTCACCGTGCGCGCGACGATGAGCGCAATCAGGCTGACATAGGCAGCGGCGACCAGCAACCAGTAGAAGAGCCGCCCGCCGTCGATGCCGGCGTGGTAGGTGAAGGTGCGGATGCCCTTCTCGCGGTCGTCCTCGGCATCCCGCACTTCGTTCGAGATGATGAGAGCCGTGATCAGGAAGTCGATCGGCAGACTGGCCCACCAACTGACAGCGCTGAACCGACCGCGCAGCGCGTAGTAGGCGCCGATCGACAGCAGCGCGCCGACCAGCACGAACGCGAAGAACCAGCCGAGCGCCTTGTCCTTGTAGTTGAACGGCGGGCCGGTGTAGAAGTAGCCGCCGACCAGGCCGACGCCGCCGATGACGAGGAACGGCCAGCCAGATTTCCAGGCCAGGTAGAAGCCAATCGGCACGACGGCGAGGAACATCAGCATGCCGGTGATGAAGATGAACCGCTCGAGGGCGGTCCGTTGCGGGCCGAAGATGCCGAGATCGCGGTTCTTCTCCGGCAGGACGCCCTGCTTGAATTCGAAGAAATCGTTGACCAGGTTGACGGCGCCCTGAATGGCGCAGCCGCCGATGATGACCAGGGTCGCGTCGAACCAGTCGACCGGCCCGTCAAGCCAGGCAAGCACTGCGCCGAGGAGCGTCGGCACGAACGCCCCGGTCAGCGAGAAGAAGCGGAACGCGCGCCACCACGAGTGCCAGTAGCTGCGCCAAGACGGTCGCGCCGCCATGACGCCATGATTGTCGGTTCTGTCCCTTGTCTCGTCCAAATCGCAGCACTCCCGCCCTGGTAAGAAGAAAGGGATGGGCTCCGGCCCATCCCTCTTAGTGTACCACTCGTTATGCCGGGAAACCAGCCGCCGCTAGAAGGTGATCGAGCGCGTGCTGATCTCCTTCTCAGTCCTGGTACTGTCCCAGAGCCAGAGCTTGATGCCCTTGTTCCGGACGAAGTACCGCCACTGGCGCATCAGCCACGGCATGACGTACTTGTCGGCGCCGAAGCTCATGCCGGCACCGGCCATGACGGCGATCGAGACGACGAGGAACCAGTAATCATAGACGCCCGTGCTGAGGATGAAGTTGATGTTCATGATCACGCCGATCACGCCGGCGATGAAGGTGAACAGACCGATCACGAGCAGGACGCCGAGCAGCATCTCGGTGATGACGATGGCACGCTGGAAGAAGATCGGGTTCGGGTAGATGAACGTGTTGACGATCCAGGCGTACCAGCCCGGGGTGTGGGCGCCGATCAGGGCCATCCCGCCACCGGTCGCGGCACCGGCAGCTCCGGCAGCACCGGCAGCGGCGGTTGCGCCGGCAGTGGCTGCGGGTGCAGCGGCAGCAGCGGCGCCGGCTGCGGCGGACGCACCGGCGACGGCAGCAGGCGCGGCAGCTGCGGCAGCAGCGGCACTGGAAGCGCCGGCGCCGGCGTCAGCGGCCTTGATGATGACGTTGTTCCACCAACCGCCATTGAGCTTGTTGATCGCTTCGGTGATCCACATGTAGCCGATGTAGAGGCGCAGCGGAACGAGCCAGAACATCGGCCGGACGTTGGTGAACTGCTCCTCGATGAGGCCCGGCTTGAAGTGCGAGCTGAGGAACTCGTGCTTCAGGTAGCGGATGCACAGTTCGACGCCACCGATGCCGAACAGGTAGTGCAGGTTGACCATGTGCTTCATGACGATCGCCAGGAAGCCGGTCAGCTTCATGCCCATGACGTCTGCGACGCCGTTCCAGCGCCCGATGCAGACCATGACGCCGTGGAGGTTCAGCTTGAACTCCTTGAGCGGCTTCTTGTCCATGGCATGGACGATGTTCTCGGCCGCGCACTCGCCGCTCTGGAGAGCGGACTCGACGAGGGCCGGCATCTCCTTGCCCTGGCTGTCTGCCCAGCAGCTGAGGTCGCCGACGACGTAGACTTCGGGGTACTGCTCGCACTGCAGGTACTTGTTGACCGGGATGCGACCGCGGCGCGCGAGCGAGAACTCGGTGCCTTCCGGCAGCTTGCAGGCCTGAACGCCGCCCGTCCAGATGAGGGTGCGGGTCTCGATGTTCTGGCCGTTCTTGAGTTCGATGTGATCCGGAGTGACGTTGGTGATCGCCGAGTTGAGCATGACCTCGACGCCGATCTTCTTGAGGATCGCCATGCCCTTGTCGGCGAGCGACTTGGACAATACGGTAAGGATCTTGTCCATCGCTTCGACCAGAATCAGGCGGCTGTCCCTGATGTCAACGTTGAACTCGTGGCAGAGCTGCCTGCGATAACGGGCCAGTTCGCCGATCAGCTCGACGCCGGTGAAACCGCCGCCGCCGACGACGAGCGTCAGCAGGCGCTTGCGCTCCGCCGGATCCTTGGTCTGGCTGGCGAGCGCGAACACCTTGCGGATGTGCTCCTTGGCCCTGATGGCATCCTTATGGCTCCAGAGCGTCAAGCCGTTCACTTCGAGCCCCGGGATGCCGAAGAAGTTCGGCCGGCTGCCACCAGCCATGACGAGGTAGTCATAGTCGTACTTGCCGTGCTTGCCCTCGAGCGCCTTGTTGGCACAGTCGAGCTTGACGATTTCGTCGCGCACGACCTTGACCTTGGTGTACTGGAAGATGTCGTGCAGCGGCACGAGGACTGCATCTTCATCAGTGCGATTGCCGGCGATTTCGTGCAGCTCGGTCAGCAACGTGTGATGGTCGTTGCGGTCGACGAGCACGATCTCGACGTCCTTGCGCTTACGCAGCAGGCTATTGAGCGTCAGGCCAGCCTGGACGCCACCGTAGCCGCCGCCGAGAATCAGAACACGAGTCATTGCGGCTCCTCCCCTTTCTGAAGCAAGCATTAGTGCTTGCACGTTCCTTCACAATTTTCGCGTTGAACCGTTGCCATGACTGGAGACAAGTAGTATCATAAAGGCAGTTGACGGTTCCATTATAGGATGTTCGTCGTACCCAGACAACCATCTGGGCAAAAGAAACAGGAGGGAGCACACTTGGTTCGTCGTCTGTCCGCACTGATCCTGGTCGTGGTTCTGGCTGCATCCGTCGCTCTCGTCGCCGGTTGCGGCGCCAAGATCAAGGGTGTCAACGACGGCACCTTCGTCGGCACCACCGCCGCCGATGACCATGGCAACTACGGCATCGCCACCATCACCATCGAGGGCGGCAAGTACAAGGATGTCAAGTATGTCGAAATCAGCGGCAGGGATCACCAGCCCAAGACCACCGCGAACTACACCTATCAGGACGGCCTGAACGCAATCGCGGCTCTGCCAAAGGCTCTGCTCGAGAAGCAGGATATCGACAAGGTCGATGTCATCGCCAAGGCGACCGGCACCAGCAATACCTTCAAGGCCGCCGTCAAGTCTGCTCTCGCCAATGCCAGCAAGGACGCCAAGACCGGCATGGTCGACGGCACCTATGAGATCACCACCTCCGCTGATTCCCACGGCTACTACAAGAAGGGCAGCATCACCGTCGCCGGTGGCGCGGTCACGGCTGTGAACTACAACGAGTACAACGCCGAGAACAAACCGAAGTCCGAAATCGGCTACAAGCATCAGCCCGCTGTTGACGCCATCGCTGCCCTCCCGGGCAAGCTGGTCGAGGCCAAGGGTGATGTCTCGAAGGTCGACGTCGTCGCTGGCGCCACCAGCACCACCAACACCTTCAAGTCGATGATGCAGACCCTCGAGTGGCTCGCTGCCGCCAAGGACGGTTCCTACAGCTTCACCGGCGAGCCCGACTCCCACGGCTACAAGGTCCAGGCCACGCTCGTCATCAACAACCACAAGATCGTCGATGCTCTCTACACCGAGATCAGTGTTGAGAAGAACCTGCCGAAGACCGATCCGGCCGTCGGCTACACCCACCAGCCCGCTCTCGACGCCATCAACTCGCTGCCTGGTGCCTTCGTCAAGGCGCAGTTTACCGGCGGTGTTGACGCCGTCGCTGGCGCAACCGGCACCACCAACAGCTTCAAGACCGTCATGGAGAAGCTGCTTCAGGAGGCCGGCAAGTAAGCCTCGCATCACCAGCGAAACAACTGAAGCCGGAGCGCAGGCTCCGGCTTCAGTTTTCGTAACCCGCCGGTTCGACTAGAAGCAGGCGGATGCGGTGACACTTTAACAGGTTTATGAAAGCCTGTTGAGCTGCTGCCAACTGTGCCACGACGGGCCAGCGTTGCGCGGCCCATCCGCAAACGGCGCAAATAGGCAGGCTGCGTTGTCCCAATGACGAGCTGCAACGTGTTATACTCAAGTAGGTATTGCCCGTCGCTGTAGCTTGCGCGGTATGGAAGGGTGTGGATGCGTGTCGGGAAAAGCAAAGCTGATCCTGTTTTCTCTTCTCGTTGTCGCGGCAGTGGCCGTCGGCATCCATAGATCGGGGAATGCACGCGAATACACGAGATCCGAGTTCATGATGACGACGCAGATCGAAGCCAAAGCCTATGGCCGCACCGCCAGGGCAGCGCTCGACGAGGTGTTCGAGCGTCTGGCCGATATCGACCGGCGGATGGGCACGTTGGGCGCTGACAGCGAAATCGCCAAGGTCAACGCCAACGCCGGCATTCAGCCGGTCAAGGTCAGCGACGACACGTTCCTGGTCATCCAGAGGGCGCTCGAATACGCCCGCAAATCAGAAGGGAAATTCGACATCACCGTTCAGCCGGTGGTCAACCTCTGGGGCATCGGCAGCGAGCGGGCGAAGGTGCCATCGGCGTCTGAACTTGCCGCACGCGTCGCATTGGTCGGGTACCAGCAGGTGCAGCTTGATGAGGCAAACCACACGGTCTATCTGCCCGTGAAGGGAATGGGCATCGATCTCGGTGGCATCGCCAAGGGGTATGCCGCCGATGAGGCCGACCGGATCATGGCGGAGCACCGCGTGAAGAACGCGCTCATGAACCTTGGCGACAGTAGCATTTACCTCGAGGGGGGCCGGCCCGGCGGTCAGCCGTGGCGGATCGGCATCCAGGACCCGGAGAATCTCGAGGCCGGCTACATCGGCATCATTGAGGCAGCTGACGAGGCGCTCTCGACATCGGGCGCCTATGAGCGGTTCTTCATCGAAAACGGCAAGCGGTACCACCACATCATCGATCCGGCCAGCGGCATGCCGGCCGAGAGCGATGTCCTGAGCGCGACCATCATCTCCAAGCAGGCGATCGACGGCGACGCCCTGTCGACCTCGGTCTTCATCCTCGGTCGCGAGCGCGGCATGGCGATGATCGAGCAGCAGGGTCTGGACTGCATTGTCATCACGAAGGACCATGCGATCTGGCTCACACCCGGCCTTGAGGGCCGCTTCGAGCTTACGAGCGGGGACTACCACTATGCGACGCGGTGACAAGATCCTGCTGATCGTCCTGGCGCTGCTTGTCCTGGCCTGGCTGCCGATCCGGGCGGCCCTCGGCAAGCGTGGCGGCGAGGTGGCGGTTGTGACGCTGAACGGTCAGGTGGTCCGGGAGATCAGGCTCAATGAGATCACCGAACCGGTCGAGTTCACGGTTACTACGGCCGACGGTCAGGGCTACAATATCGTCCGCGCGGAACCGGGGCGCATCCGCGTCACGGAAGCCAATTGCCCGGAGCAGATCGATGTCCTTCAGGGCTGGATCAGCCACCCCGGGCAGTCGATCATCTGCCTGCCGCATCGCCTGGTGATCAAAATCACCGGCGGCAAGAGCGATGTCGACAGCATCATCAGATGACAGACCGGGATTAGACCGATCGGAGAGACAGACACTGCCATTGAGAGGAGGGGAGACAATGAGCGCAGCTAAGCGCATGGTTTCAATGGCAATCCTCGTCGCACTGGCTCTCATCCTGTCCATCGTCGAGCGCGCCATCCCGATGGCGGCGCTGATGCCGGGCCTCGCCCCGGGGGTCAAGCTCGGCCTGGCCAACATCGTCACGCTGAGCTCGCTGTTCATCCTCCCGTGGCCAGAGGTGCTGATCGTGATCGTCGTCCGCGTCACACTCAGCGCGGCACTCGGCGGCGGCTTCAGCGCCTTCCTGTTCAGCCTCAGCGGGGCGCTGCTCGCATGGGCAGCAATGAGCCCGCTGATCTATCGTGCCGGCAAGTACCTCAGCCTGCCTGCCATCAGTGTCATCGGCGCTCTGGCGCATAACCTCGGCCAGCTGTTGGTGGCCGGGCTGCTGACGCATACGCTGGCCATCGTCTACTACCTGCCGGTCATGGTCGTCGCCGCGGCGGCGACCGGCCTGATTGTCGGCGTGACCACCAACCTGCTGCTGCGCGCGCTGTCGCGCGGCGGCCAGATAAGACAGACAGAGAGACTCAGCGCCTTCGTCAAGGCTGGGGAATAGGGGGTGACGTGCATGGCGCTCTGGCATTTGCCCCATATCGACACGGAGCTGCGAGAAGTGGAGCAGATCATTCGCCAGGCCGCCGGTTCTCGCCAGCGGATCCTGCGCGACGTCGGGGCCGATCTTGCCGCCGCCGGCGGCAAGCGTCTGCGCCCGGCGCTGGTGCTCCTCGGCAGCGCGTTCGGTGCGAAGAAGGATCCCGAGGTGCTGAAGATCGCCGCCGCCGTCGAACTGCTCCACATGGCGACGCTCGTTCATGATGACATCATCGACGACTCGCCGACCCGCCGGGGACTGCCGACCGCCCAGGCACGCTTCGGCAAAGACGTAGCTGTCTTCGCCGGCGACTTCCTGCTCAGCAAGGCGCTGCTGCTCCTTGCGCAGGCCCGGGCTGACAACGAAATGCCTGAGTTGGCGCGGGCGATGGTTCGCATCTGTGAAGGCGAAGTCGGCCAGTTCGCCGCGCGGTTCGTCTTCCGTTCATCGCTCGAATACCTGCGCGGCGTGCGCGGCAAGACCGCAGCTCTGTTTGCAATCAGCGCCGCCGCCGGCGCGAAGCAGAACGAGGCCGACGACAAGACGGTGAGGGCGCTCGCCCGCTATGGGCTTTACCTCGGCATGGCGTTCCAGATCTACGACGACCTGCTCGACTACGCTGCGGACAGCGAGTTGATCGGCAAGCCAGTAGGGCAGGATCTGCTCTCGGGCGTCTACACCCTGCCCTTGTTGCTGTCGCTGTCGAAGGATGAGCCGGCCCTCCGCGAACTGGTCGCCGGTCAGGCGCAGGCTGCCGCGACGAAGATCATCGCCAGCGTGCGGGAGCGCGGCGGCATCGAGCGGGCCCAGCGCGTTCTCAACGGCTATGTCGCCAAAGCGCGGCGCGCGCTTGAGTCGCTGCCGCCACTGCCGGAGAGGACCTCGCTCTTCGAGTTGCCGGACCGTCTGTTCCAGCAACTCGCCCTGGCCAAATCGGCCAATTGACGCCGCCACACGCCATGCCGCGGGGCGGGGTGTGCCGTCACATTACCCAACAAGGAGTCTTTGCTGTGAAGCGTGTCCTGGCTCGTGTCCTGATCGCTGCGGTCCTCGTCACCATCGTCTTCGCCGCCGCCGGTTGCGGCAAGAAGGCCCCTGAGACGCTCAAGGTCGGCATCATGCCGGCGGTCAACTCGCTGCCGCTGATCATCGCCAAGCACAATGGCTACTTCGAAGCGGAAGGCCTGTCAGTCGAGCTGCTTCAGTTCCAGAGTCAGACTGACCGCGAGAGTGCGCTGCAGGCGGGTCAGATCGACGGCACCGTCACCGACCTGATCAACGCCGTGACGGAGGTCGCGAACGGCTTCCCGGTCAAGGTCGCGTCGGGCACCGACGGTCGCTTCGCCCTGCTCGCGTCAGCGAAGTCCGGGTTCCAGTCACTGGCCGACCTGCGCGGGAAGACCGGGCTCAGCACCGGCCTGATCGCCAACAGCGTCGTCGTCTTTGAGACGGAGCGCTTCCTGACCAAGGCCGGACTGCCGCTCGACACCTACGAACTGACCTCGATTCCACAGATTCCCGCCCGCCTTGAGGCGCTCGCCGCCGGCCAGACGCAGCTGGCGCTCCTGCCCGAGCCGCTGGCGACGATGGCTGAAATCCAGGGTGCCAAACTGCTCGCCGATACCGAGGGCGAAGCCTCGACCGCCGGCGCGCTGGTGTTCACCGATGCGGCGATCCGGGACAAGGCGAAGGCGCTCAAGGCGTTCTACCGCGCCTACGACAAGGCCGTGGCCGAGCTCAACGCCAACTGGGCGAACTACAAAGACGTCATCGTTACAGAAGGACAATTCCCGCCGCCGGTGAAAGATGCACTGAAACCCCAGACGTTCAGGGCCCACTACCTGCCGACGCGCGAAGAGGTCGGCGAGATCATCGACTGGATGATCGGGAAGGGCTCCCTGAAGCCGGGGCAGGTCACTTACGAACAGCTTGTCACGGAGGCGTTCAGCCGCTAGATGTACACTCTGCGTTCGGTCGCCATGACCTATGGCGGGCAGCCGGTGCTGGCCGACATCGACCTCGATGTCGCGCGCGGCGAGCGCGTCGCCATCATCGGGCCATCCGGATCGGGCAAGAGCACGCTGCTCTACCTGATGGCCGGCCTGCTGCCGCCGGCGTCCGGGTCGCTGCTGATCGACGGTCAGCCGGTCGAATCGCATAAACAGAAGTTGGCCATAATCCTGCAGGATTATGGCCTTTTTCCGTGGCTCACGGCCGAGGCTAACGTCGCTCTGCCGCTGCTGTTGCGCGGCGTGGCGCGCGACGACGCGCTCGCGGCGGCCCGCGAGCGGCTGGCCGAGCTTGATCTGGCACCGCTCGCACGGCGCTTCCCGACTCGCCTGAGCGGCGGCCAGCGGCAGCGGGTGGCGATCGCGCGGGCACTGGCCGGCGATCCCGAAGTGCTGCTGATGGATGAACCGTTCTCGGCCCTCGACGCCCTGACGCGCGAACGGCTGCAGGACACTCTGCTGTCGATCTGGCAGCGCCGGCGGCTGACAGTGGTCATGGTCACGCACAGCATCGAGGAGGCGGCCTACATCGGCCAGCGCGTGCTGGTGCTGTCGCCCGACCCGGGCCGGATCACTGCCGATCTGGCGGTCGGCGGGTTCGCGGATCGCGTCGGACCGGCGTTCCACGAAGCCTGCCGCGCCCTGCGGCTGGCCCTGGGAGGTGCCGGCGATGATGCCTAAGCAAGCCCGCGCGCTGGCTGGCGCCGCGTCGTTGCTGCTTCTCTGGCTGGGCCTGACCGCCATCGTCGGCCCGCGCCTGCTCCCCTGGCCGTGGACGGTCCTGGCGAAGTTCGCTGCCAGCCTCTGGCCGACGCTGGTCGTTCATACCCTGGCCAGCCTGCTCCGGGCCCTGGCCGCGATCGCCGTGTCAGTGGGCATCGGCGCGCCGCTCGGCATCTGGATGGGCACGACCGAGTGGTTCGACCGCGCCTTAGCGCCGCTGACCTACGTGCTCTACCCGATCCCGAAAGTCGCGCTGCTGCCGCTGGTGCTGGTCGTGCTCGGCCTCGGCGAGGGGTCGAAGCTGGTGCTGCTCTGCCTCATCCTGTTCTTTCAGGTGCTCGTGGCGTCGCGCGACGCCGTCCGCGGCATCGAGCGCCAGTACGTGTTCTCGCTCCAGTCGCTGGCGCCGACGCCCTGGCAGCGGTTCCGCTATCTCTATCTCCCCTACGCCCTGCCGGGCATCATCGGCGCCGTCCGGGTCGGCGTCGGCACGGCGCTGGCGGTGCTGTTCTTCGCGGAGAATTACGGCACGCGCTACGGGCTGGGCTACTACATCATGGACCGCTGGATGCGGTTCATGTACCCCGACATGTTCGCCGGCATCGTCGCGCTGTCGTTGCTGGGTCTGGCGATGTTCCGGGCGCTGGACTGGCTGGAGCGGGCGCTCTGCCCGTGGCGTCATCTGAGTTCGCGGGATTCGGTGCCCGGCGACTCAGGCGCCAATCATGCGCAGCCGGCTTGACACGCAGGCATCGCCGATTCCCCCGATCGTATGCACAGAGCGAGGCGCCTCCAGCTGGAGGCGCCTCGAATCGTTTTGCCTCAGGCACGGCTCATTTCAGCAGACTGCTCGGCTTGACGCCGCGCAGAGCCCGCCGGTAGGCGCCGCACTTGCCGTTGCCCCAGTACTCGCACGTCTCGCAGCGCGCCTGGTCGGCGTCCTCGTCCGGTCCGGTGTAGCCTGGGACGTAAGTGGGCCGGTACTGCGGGCACGTTTCGGCGATGTCGCTCGTTACGTCCGGGCCGCGTTCCATGGCTTCACCCCCCTCATCAGCCGTTCTTGACGTTGAACCTGAACCGCTGGGGCGGCCAGTCGATGATCCGCCTCACTTTCGTGATGCGAAGATTGTCTTCGACCTTCTCGCTGTCTGTGGGGTTGTACTTCTGTCTTATGCGGAAGTTGCGGATTTCCTCCTCGACGTTTCGCCCGGGCATCTGCCGTCCCCCTTTCGAAGGTTCGGCCTCTAGTATGCCCGCCTGACCCGGCGCACCTACCGGTCAGCCAGCCTCTCCACGAGTTCGCTCAAAGCCCGCACGGCGTCCGCCTCATCCGGCCCGTCGGCCTCGATGGTGATCGTCGTGCCGCGGCTCAGGCCCAGCATGAGCAAGCCGGTGATGCTCTTGGCGTTGCCCTTCTTGTCGCCGTTGTGGACCGTGATCGCTGAGGCGAACTTCCTCGCCGTCTCGACGAACTGCGCCGCCGGTCTGGCGTGCAGTCCGGTGTCATTGCGGATCTCGACGGAGACTCTCGTACTCATCGCACATCCCCCCGCACAGAAGCTTCGCTCAGGCCCCGGCCTATCCTTCTTGCAGATATTGTCTCCGCAAGCGCAGGATGTCTTCTTCGCCTCACGAATAGATGGTAGTTGTGCCTTTGGGTTTGCTCGCCGGCGGTCCCCCAGCGAAAAGGAGTCGAGACCTTGAAGACCCTGAGACGCCTGATGCCGTTCTTCAGACGCTATCTGCCATACCAAGCCGTCGCCATCCTGTCGATGATGTTCCTCACTCTGGCCGGCCTGATCCGCCCCTGGCTGACCAAGATCCTGGTCGATCAGGTGCTTGGCGATCGCCGCTACGATCTGCTGGTGCCGCTGGTCCTGGCGACGATCGGCATCTCCCTTGTGCGCGGGCTGTTCAACTACGGGCAGCAGTACTTCGGCGAGCTGTCAGGACAGCACCTCGTATTCGACCTCAGGACGTCGCTCTACCGGCACCTGCAGCAGCTCTCATTCTCCTACTATGATAAGGCCCAGACGGGTCAGTTGATGTCACGCCTGACCGGCGACGTCGACATGGTCAGGCAATTCTTCTCGTTCGGCCTTGTCCACATGTTCGACTTCTTCTTCATGATCGGCTTCGGCCTGATCATCATCGTCCGCCTCGACTGGCAGCTGACCCTGATCTGCCTGGCCTTCGTGCCGTTCATGGCGACTCTGATCATGCGCTTCGACCGCAAGATCCGGCCAGTGTTCAAGGACATCCAGCAGCAGATGGCGACGCTCACCGCGGGGCTGCAGGAGAACATCAGCGGCGTCCGCGCCGTCAAGTCCTTCGCCCGCGAGCCGCATGAGATGGACAAGTTCGCCGGCAACAACACCGGCAACATGAACCGCAACATGAAGGCGGCGCGGCTGTTCTCCGACTACCTGCCGCTGATGAACTTCATGGGCGGCATCTCGGTGACGCTCGTCCTCTGGTACGGCGGGCGCCAGGTAATCAACGGCGACATCACCATCGGCACCCTGATCGCCTTCACCAACTACATGTGGTACCTGATCGGGCCCCTCGACGGGCTCGGCTGGCTGGTCAACATGCTCGAACAGGCGCTTGCGTCCGGCGAGCGGCTGCTCGAGATCCTCGACACGCCGCGCGGCATCGCCGATCTGCCCGGAGCAGTGGAACTCAAGGACTGCCGCGGTGCGGTCCGGTTCGAGAATGTCAGCTTTGCCTACGAGCCGGGGAACGAAGTGCTGCGCGACATCAGCTTCGACGTTCCGGCCGGCAGCACGTGCGCCTTGGTCGGCGCGACGGGCTCGGGCAAGTCGTCGATCATCAGCCTGCTCGGGCGGTTCTACGAGCCGAGCAGCGGCCGCATCACGATCGACGGACGCGATGTCCGCTCGCTGACCCTCGAGTCGCTGCGCCGGAACATCGGCAGCGTGCTGCAGGAGACGTTCCTGTTCTCGGCGACGATCCGCGACAACATCGCCTACGGCAACCCGGATGCGCCCCTTTGCGATGTCGTCGCCGCCGCCAAGGCCGCCCGCGCCCACGACTTCATCATGGAGATGAAGGATGAGTACGAGACGACAGTCGGCGAGCGCGGCACCGGCCTCTCCGGCGGCCAGAAACAGCGCGTCGCCATCGCCCGGGCGCTGCTGGTCGATCCGGCGATCCTCGTCCTCGACGACGCGACGTCGAGCGTCGACATGGAGACCGAGTACGAGATCCAGGCGGCGCTGAGCGAGCTGATGCAGACGCGGACGACGTTCGTCATCGCCCACCGCATCTCGAGCGTCAAGAACGCCGACCAGATCCTTGTCCTCGACCGGGGCCGGATCGTCGAGCGTGGCCGCCACGAAGACCTGCTCGCCCGGGGCGGCATCTACAAGCAGATCTACGATGTCCAGTTCCGTGACCAGGAAGCGGTGCGCGAGACCGCGGCCCGCGTCGCCGGCGAAGGGGGGAACGCCTGATGGCTGGGAACGACGACAAGACCCTGCCGCGCGAGCAGTCGGCTGCCCGCCAGGAGGCCCGCCGCGCCCGCGGCATCATGCTCGGCCGCGATGAGGAGGCGATCGAGCGCCCGTTCGATCAGGGCATGTTCCGCCGCCTGCTCGGGTTCCTCCGCCCGTACAAGCGCGAGATGGCGTTCGCCGTCCTGCTGATGATGCTCGCGGCCGCCGCCGACCTGGCCGGGCCCTACCTGACCAAGACGGCAATCGACGTCTACATCGACGCCGGCAACCTGAACGGCCTTGATGTCATGGCCCTGCTCTACATCTTCGTCTACAGCGTCACCTGGGTCAGCACGTTCGGGCGGATCCGCGTCATGAACTACATCGGCCAGCACATCCTGTTCGACATGCGGCAGCAGCTGTTCAACCACATCCAGACCTTGTCGCTGAAGTTCTTCGACGGCCGCCCGGCCGGCAAGATCATGGTCCGCGTGACCAACGACGTCAACGCGCTCAATCAGCTGCTCAGCAACGGCGTCGTCAACCTGCTCGCCGACCTGTTCAAGATGGCCGGCATCATCATTATCATGCTGCGGATGCACACGCGGCTGGCTCTGCTCTCGTTCATCATCCTGCCGCTGCTGATCCTCGTCTCGACCCGCCTGCGCTATCGCATCCGCGACGCCTGGCGCGTCGTCCGGCGAAAGAACTCGAACATCAACGCCAACCTGCAGGAGAGCCTGTCGGGGGTGCGTGTCGTCCAGTCGTTCGTCCGCGAGGACGAGAACATGGCCTTCTTCTCGGACATCAACAACGATTACCGTAACACGTGGATGCGCGCGATCAGGATCAACGCCCTGTTCGGCCCACTCGTCGAGCTGTCGGGGGCGATCGGCACCGCCGTCGTGTTCTACTTCGGCGCCAAGATGGTCATCAGTCAGGGTATCACGATCGGCACGATGGTCGCCTTCACCGGCTACCTGGCGCGCTTCTGGGGCCCGATCTCGAACATGTCCAACTTCTACAATCAGCTTCTGGTCGCGATGGCATCGGCCGAGCGAGTGTTCGAGTTCCTCGACACCAAGCCGCTGGTCAGCGACGCCGCGGGGGCACGGCCGCTGCCGCCGATCAAGGGTGAGGTCGTGTTCGCGGATGTCCGCTTCGAGTATGTTCCGGGGCGGGAAGTGCTCCACGGCATCAGCTTCCGCGCCGCGCCGGGCGAGACGATCGCCCTTGTCGGCCACACCGGCTCGGGCAAGAGCACCATCGTCAGCCTGGTCAGCCGCTTCTACGACCCGACCGGCGGCGCCGTCCTGATCGACGGCCATGACCTGAGGCAGGCGACCCTGCCCTCGATCCGCGGTCAGATCGGCGTCGTGCTGCAGGAGACGTTCATCTTCGCCGGCACGATCCGCGACAACATCCGCTACGGCCGGCTCGACGCGAGCGATGAGGAAGTCGAGGCGGCCGCCAAGGCGGTGCACGCGCACGACTGGATCCTCCGCCAGCCGAAGGGCTATGAGACTGAAATCAAGGAGCGCGGCAGCGGTCTCTCGGTCGGCCAGCGCCAGCTGCTGTCGTTCGCCCGCGCGTTGCTGGCCGAACCGCGGGTGCTGGTCCTCGACGAAGCGACATCGAGCATCGACACGCAGACGGAGCTGCTGGTCCAGGATGCGCTGCGGACGCTGCTCAAGGGGCGGACGTCGTTCGTCGTCGCCCACCGCCTGTCGACGATCCGCAACGCCGACAAGATCCTCGTCCTGGACAACGGCGAGATCATCGAAGTCGGCAAGCACGACGAGCTGATGGCGCAGCGCGGCAAGTATTACGAGCTGATCAAGGCGCAGTTCAAGTTCCTGCAGGCGTCGTGAGTCGGTGACTAACAACCTCAAGGGCGCAGTCTGACCGGCAAGCGCCGTGATGCCTTGTCAACAACCTGAGGCTCGCCGTTGGCGAGCCTCAGGTTCTGCTTACTGCAACTCTGGACTGGATTGTCAGCTGGAAGGTGAGCCCAGCCGCTATGGAGTATTCTCACCCGACTGACATCAGCGATAGATGGTAGCTTTTGGAGGGGATGTCGTGGCGCGCTGCAGTCACAGGCGGATACGCTCCGGCCTGCCAATGATGGCGTCCCGCCACAGGGCGGTGCGCAGTGACCGATGCGACAGGAGGACGGAAGATGAAGCGGCGGTTGATCCTTGCCTTGTCAGTGACTCTGGCCATTCTCGTATCGTTCTCCGCCGGCGCCCTGGCAGGAAGTCGATGGGGCGATTACGAGGGGCACCCGGTAGTGCGCTTGCTGGTCAACGGCACGGAAGCCAGCGGTGATGTGCCCGCGATCAACCTCGCTGGCCGGACCATGGTGCCAGCCCGACTGGTGGCAGAGGCCCTCGGGGCTCAGGTCGATTGGGATCCGGAGAGCTACACGGCGATCATCAGCGATCCCGGTTTGGCCGCTCTCCAGTGGCCGGATCAGGTGAACAAGTATCTTGATACGCTGGCACAGGACTTCACCGGCTGGGACTGGGCGGTCAAACAGGGGTTACTCCAACCCGTGAACGCCGAAGTGACCGTGAACGGCTGCACAT
This sequence comes from Chloroflexota bacterium, assembly GCA_050261235.1. Lineage (GTDB taxonomy): Bacteria > Bacillota > Sulfobacillia > JBFLWA01 > JBLNDB01 > JBLNDB01. The sequence goes on along the minus strand of JBLNDB010000008.1, from coordinate 6,226 downwards.
GGCACATCTATGCGGTGCTGGCTGACGCCACGCAGACCAATGTCGTCTTCGGAGTGAGCGGTGAAGGGGCGACGTTCCCGCGAGTCACCGGCCTCAACTGCTGCACCTTCAACGGCCAGCGGCTGCTCACCCGCGGCGGGGGAGGAAAGATAATCGACGGCATGAGTGTCGGCATCATGACGCTCGATCCGATTCCAGCCCAGGTGGGTACGGTGACAATGACCGCCGAGGCCATGATGACCTCCACGGGCGCGATAGACGGCAGCTGGACGGTCAGCTTCCCGGTCAGCCGTACCAAGTGTGACACCGATACCCGAGAGTATCGGGTTGATAAACAACTGCCCCTTGGCGGGGGGACGGTGACTGTCTCGCGCTTGACAGTGACGCCCATTCACACAGTGCTCACAGTTGAATGGTCCGGCGGCCCCGGAGTGGCCGACCAGCACCACTATCCGCGGCTGCAACTGGTGACTCCACCCGGATTCGCCGACGCCGGCTGGGGTACTCGCCTACTTGGCCCTGATGGCGCTGAGTTGGCGAGAGGTATCGGCGGGGGACGCAGCAATGGCCGCACCAGCGACGACGGACAGACAACCGTCCAATACACCATGTTCTTTGACCGCTGCGATCCGCAGTCAGGCTCAGTCACGTTGCGCGTCGGTGCGGCCGTCTACGTTCTGGACGAGACGCGCGTCCCGCTCGAACCTGGCACTGAGGTCAGGGCCCCGGACGGTCGCCCGATCAAGGTCATCGCTCTTGAAGGAACGGCCGAATCAGGGAAGGTCACGTTCAGCTACGAGCCCGACGCGAGCTTCCCGCCGTTCTACAACGACTGGATGGTCCTCGACAGCACTGGCGAGCTTACCGCCATGCAGTTCAGCCCGGATGCTGACGGCCTCAAGCTGGCCTGGCAACTGCCGGCCGGGCGGGAGGCGGTGGCTATGGTCTTGTCCGGCTGCTGGATGACAGACGTGGCGGGGGACCTGACCATCGACATGGAATAGGGTTCGGCACCTTTTGCCTCTTGACAGCCCCCCGTCCGGCAGGGTATCGTATGTCTAGACTTTCCAAGACTGGTCAGGAGGTGACTGGCGTGAGCGCAATCATCCGGGTTCGCTTCGTTGCAGCAAACAACACCGTCTCATGGCACGCCACGTCAGCGACTGCCTGATCTTTCGCCATCGGCGAATCAGGTAAGACCGCTGGGCGTCGCCCAGCGGTCTTTTTGTCGTCATCTGCCCAATCGGCGACCCGAATTAAGGAGTGACACCGTTGAATCGCTTCAAGCGACTCCTCAAATTGATCAAACCATACTGGCCGATGCTCGTCTTCGTCTATTCCCTGAATCTCATCTTCATCGGTCTCGAGATGACGCCGCCGCTGCTGACGCGGGGCATCATCGACAAGGGCATGAAGGGCGGCGACATGTCCGTCGTCATCTCGCTCGGACTGCTGCTGCTCGCTGCCCGGTTCTGCCAGAGCGTGGCCAACTACTTCAAGTGGAAGTACTCGGAGTGCACCGGCCAGCGCATCATCTGGGACCTGCGCAAGCTGCTCCACGACCACATGCAGCGGCTGTCCAGCCGCTACTTCGCCGAACTGCAGACCGGTCAGGCGATGTCCCGTCTGACCGGAGACATTGACAGCGTTCAGGACCTGCTCGCGTTCGGCCTGATGCTGCTCGCCGAGACGACCCTGATGTTCATCGGCGTCACGGCCGTCCTGCTGTCGATCAGCTGGAAGCTGACCCTGGTCACGGCGATCACCTTCCCGTTCCTCTTCTACACGGTGTTCCGCTTCGACAGGAAGATCGGCCCGGCCTGGGAGAAGGTCCGCGAGGCGATGGGCAAGCTGACCACCGTGTTGCAGGAGAACGTGACCGGCGTCCGCGTCGTCAAGGCGTTCGCCCGCGAGCGGTACGAGATGGGCAAGTTCGCCGACAAGAACCGTGGTCACTACAACCTCAACATCGAACGCGCCGGCATCGAGGCCAACGCCCAGCCGGTGATGGAGTTCCTGTCCGGTCTGTCGGCGATCATCCTCGTCTGGTACGGCGGCTATTCGGTCATCCGGGGCGAGCTGTCGATCGGCTCGCTGATCGCCTTCTACCAGTCGCTCTGGTCGCTGATCTGGCCGGTGCGGATGCTCGGCTGGCTGGTCAACACGGCCAACCGCGCCTTCGCCGCGCTGCCGCGCGTCTATGAAGTCCTGGACGCCAAGCCGGAGGTCGAGGACGCCCCGGACGCCGTCGAGATGCCGACGGTGACTGGCCGGGTGCGGTTCGAGAACGTCTGCTTCAGCTTCGATGGCAAGGAAGAGATCCTCAGGAACATCGACCTGACCATCGAACCGGGCGAGACAGTCGCCGTCATCGGCGGCACCGGGTCCGGCAAGAGCACGTTCATCAACCTCATCCCGCGCTTCCACAACCCGACGTCGGGCCGCATCACCATCGACGGCATCGACATCAGCACGGTGACGCTGGCCAGCCTGCGCCGGCAGATCGGCATGGTGCTGCAGGAGACGTTCCTGTTCTCGGCGTCGCTGCGCGAGAACATCGCCTATGGCCGGCCGGGCGCGACAGACGAGGAGATCCGGGCGGCGGCGGCGATTGCCCAGGCCGCCGGCTTCATCGACAAGCTGCCGAAGGGTTACGCCACTCGCGTCGGCGAGCGCGGCGTCGGCCTCTCCGGTGGTCAGAAGCAGCGCGTCGCGCTGGCGCGCGCCGTGCTGATGGACCCGCGCATCCTCATCCTCGACGAGGCGACAGCCAGCGTCGACACCGAGACCGAGTACCTGATCCAGGAGGGTCTCGAGGAGATCATGCAGGGACGGACGACAATCATCATCGCCAAGCGCCTGTCGACCATCCTCAGCGCCGACAAGGTGATCGTCCTTCAGGGCGGCGAGGTGGCGGAGTTCGGCACCCACGCCGAACTGCTGGCGCGCGGCGGTATCTACAAGCGGATCTTCGAGGGGCAGTTCGCCAAGGCGGCTGACCTGAACGGCGCCGCGGCGCCGCAGGCCCTCGTCGATACGGCGGGAGGTGACCACTAATGGCAGACGAACTGACACTCGACGCAGAACTCGAGGAAGAAGAGGACGAAGAAGAAGAGGCACGCAAGAAGCCGTTCAACTACGGTTACTTCAAGCGAATGCTGGCCTACCTCAAGCCCTACCGCCGGTCGGTGGTCGCCGCCGGCCTGCTGACGCTGTTCGTCAGCGCTGTCGGCATGGCTGAGCCGCTGCTGCTCAAGTACGCGATCGACAACGGCGTCGGCAAGGCGAACGTGCGGGCGCTCAACCTGGCGCTCGGCATCCTGCTCGGACTGCGCGTTCTTGGCTGGGCGGCCGGCCGCAACCAGATCCGGGTGATGAGCCGCACCGGTCAAAACGTCCTCTACGACTTGCGCAAGAACCTGTTCGACCACATCCAGAGCCTGTCGTTCGCCTTCTACGACGGCCGCCCGGCGGGCAAGATCATGTCACGCATCACCAACGACGTCAACTCGATCGGCGATGTCATCAACGCGGGCCTGATCAACGCGGTCAGCCAGGCGATCACGCTGATCGGCATCACGGTCCTGATGCTCAGCCTGCACTGGCGGCTGGCGCTGATGGCGCTGGTCGTCGTGCCGCTGCTGACGACCCTGTTCACGCAGATCCGGCCGCGCATGGAGGCGGCCTGGATGCAGACCCGCAAGACGATGGCCAGCATTAACGCCCACCTCAACGAGACGATCCTCGGCCTGCAGGTCATCCAGGCCTTCTCCCGCGAGCGCCTCAACAGCAAGAAGTTCGACCGCGTCAACGGCCGCCAGCTCAAGGCCTACATGCGGGCAATCAACATCGAGCTGTTCTTCTGGCCGGTCATCGACGTCATCGCCGCCATCGGCACGTTCCTCGTCATCTGGTACGGTGCGCGCGAGGTCATTGCCATGCGCGTCAGCGTCGGCACGGTGGTCGCCTTCCTGACCTACGTCAACCGCTTCTGGGCGCCGCTCAGCGCGATGAGCCGCCAGTACAGCCAGTTGCTCTCAGCGATGGCCTCGGCTGAGCGCGTGTTCGAGTTCCTCGACACGAAGCCGCTCGTCGTCGACGCCGAGGACGCGATTGAGCTGCCGACGATCGCCGGCCGGGTCGAGTTCGATGATGTCCACTTCGCCTACAAGGCCGGTGAAGAGGTGCTGCACGGCGTCAGCTTCACGGCCGAGCCGGGCCAGACGATCGCCATCGTCGGGCCGACCGGCGCCGGCAAGAGCACGATCATCAACCTCGTCGCCCGCTTCTACGACCCGAGCGCCGGCGCCGTCCGCATCGACGGCCACGACCTGCGCGACGTCAAGATCCAGTCCGTCCGCAGCCAACTCGGCATCGTGCTGCAGGACACGTTCATCTTCTCGGGCACGATCAGGGAGAACATCCAATACGGCCGGCTCGAGGCGGCGCTCGAGGAGATCCAGGAGGCGGCGAAGGCCGCCAACGCCCACGAGTTCATCGAGCGGGGCGGCGGATACGACACCGACACGAAGGAGCGCGGCTCGGCCCTCTCAACCGGCCAGCGCCAGCTGCTGGCGTTCGCCCGGGCGATCCTCGCCGATCCGCGGATCCTCGTCCTCGACGAGGCGACTTCGAGCATCGACACCGAGACCGAGAAGCTGATCCAGGAGGCCCTAAAGCGCCTCCTCAGGGGGCGCACGTCGTTCGTCATCGCCCACCGCCTGTCGACGATCCGCAACGCCGACAAGATCATTGTCATCGACGACGGCCGGATCGTCGAGGAGGGCACGCACGAACAGCTGCTGAAGCTGCACGGCGTCTACTGGAGGCTGCACGACACGCAGGTCAAGCTCCAGGAGCAGGCGCTCGGCGAGATCGCGGCGTCGCTGGAACCGGCACCGCCGCGCCAGGATGCGAGTCAGTAGATGACAACGACCGGCAGGTTCGCCTGCCGGTCGTTGTCATCCCATCAGCAACAGGTTGAGTCGCGCCTGCATCATCCAGTAGCGCGAGCGTCGCCGCAGCTTGGCCGGTGTATAGCCGTAGTTCGTCAGCGCGTCGCGCAACAGCCGCTGGCCGAGGTCCTTGCGCCCATTGGCCTTGCAGATCAGGCCGGCGCGCGTCAGGACCTCGACGCTGTCGAACGGCTCGAGGGCCGCGACCAGTTCGTCGATGCGGGGCGAGTCCTTGCCGTCGCGGGCGAACGCCGCCTCCATGAGGTAGAGGTACGGCTCACCATAGGCCATCTCCGGCGACTTGGCGATCGCATCGGTCAGCATGGCCTGCCCCTCTTCAGGCCGGCCGAGCCTGACGCGGGCCGCGCCGAGCAGGTAGAGAGTCCGCGCGCCATCCTCGCCGAGCGCGACCGCCTGCTCGAGATAGTCAGCGGCGGAACGCGGCTTCCCGGCGTGGAGATAGTGGTCGCCGAGCTCGATGAGAGCCGGGATGTCGGCCGTGTTGATCCGCACCTGTTCGCGCAGGCGGGCGATGTGGCGCTCGCGCCGCAGCGGCGCGAAGATCAGGGTGGAGACGATGCCGAAATAGCGGCTGTCGAGCCACCAGAGCAGGAATAACAGGACAATCAGCCGGCCAGGCGCGCTGCCGATGAACCAGGTGAGTACCCACAGTAGGTTGTACAGGCCGAACACCGGCGCTCGCCTCCCGGGCCAGATTGTGGAGCAATGTGGGATTCGCCCCGGGTTGTCCACAACCCTGCGTGGACAGCCGGTGAGCGGGCAGAGGTCGCGAGCGCAAGAAAAGCACCGCCCCTGCCAACCAGGAGCGGTAGGGTTGCGGTGTCAAGCCGATGCAGAAGGGCTGAACGAAATTGGATTTGCGGCCCGACCTCCATGAGTTGTCATTGAAGTCGGACCGCAAATCCCATGGAGTGAAGCCCTCTGCATCGGCGCCTCAGATGGACTTGAACGCCCCGCTGAGCGGCTTCCAGCCCTCTTCGTCATCGTCTCCGGCCTCGTGGCTGGTGACTTTCTGCGCGAACTCGTCGCCGGTGGTGATGTTGCGGATGCGCGTCTCGCCGGACGTCCGGTCGGCGCTGATCTCGATGTCGGCCAACGGCAACCGCGATTCATCGAAGCTGCCGATAACCTGCTCGAGCAGACGCCGCGTCAGCTTGACCCGGATCGTGTCCATAGCATCCCTCCTCGCTGCAGCTACTGCGATTATCCCGCAGCCGGCGAGCAGCTATGCAGAGGCGCGGCACCCTAAG
>JBLNDB010000007.1:0-34877 GCA_050261235.1 Chloroflexota bacterium | reverse complement strand
AGGGGTCGGACTCTCAGTACCAAGAAGAGTCGATCTCAACGCCCGAACCCGTGCTACTCTTGACCCAAGATACCGTTTTTCATACTCAGTGGCGCCGCGTCGCGCCATGGGTGTCTAGGGGGACGGTGTCCCCTCTCCTCGTGGAGGTGCTCTCGATGCAGTTCTCCTTCCGCCTCGACAAGACCGACGCCCACAGCCGGGCCAGGCTCGGCACGCTCAGGACCGCCCACAACGAGTTCCCTACGCCGGTGTTCATGCCCGTGGGGACGCAGGCAACGGTCAAGACGCTGTCCGCCGATGATCTTCGGGCGCTGGGCGCCCGCATCATCCTCAGCAATACGTACCACCTCTACCTTCGCCCGGGCCACGAGACCGTCGCCGACGCGGGCGGACTGCACCGGTTCATGGATTGGGACGGCTCAGTCCTGACGGACAGCGGCGGCTTCCAGGTCTTCAGTCTGGCCGGGCTGCGCAAGGTCAGTGAAGATGGCGTCGCGTTTCAATCGCACATCGACGGTTCGCGGCACTTCCTCACTCCGGAGCGGGTGATGGAGATCGAGATGGCGCTCGGCGCAGATATCGCGATGGCGTTCGACGAGTGTCCGCAGTACCCCGCTGAGCGCTCGCAGGTCGAGGCGGCGACGCGGCGAACCGCGGCTTGGGCAGCCCGCTGCAAGCAGGCGCATCGCCGCGACGACCAGGCGCTGTTCGGCATTGTCCAGGGCGGGGTCCACCACGACCTGCGCCGCCAGAGTGCGACCGAGCTTGCGGCACTCGATCTCCCGGGGTACGGCATCGGCGGTCTGTCGGTCGGCGAGCCGAAGGAGATGATGTACGAGGTGCTCGACGAGTTGATGCCGCACATGCCGGCGGACAAGCCCCGCTACCTGATGGGCGTCGGCTCGCCGGACTGTCTGGTCGAGGGTGTCTGGCGCGGCGTCGACATGTTCGACTGTGTCTTGCCGACCCGCGTCGCCCGCCACGGGACGGCGATGACCCGCCGGGGCAACATCAACATCCGCAATGCACGTCACGCGCGGGACTTCGGCCCGCTCGACCCGGAGTGCGACTGCGCTGTCTGCCGCCGGCACTCCCGCGCCTACCTGCGACATCTCGTGATCGCGAATGAGACCCTCGGCCTGCGCCTGCTGACCTTCCACAACCTGCACATGCTCCTCCAGTTGATGGCGGACATTCGCGCAGCCATCGCCGAGGACCGGTTCGCAGCCTGGCGGGCCGACTTCTGGCGTGGGTATGCGGGAGGAAACGAGCAGTCGAACGAGAAGCTAGATTGTCGGCCCTGAGCACCCACTCTGAGACCCATCCGAAGGAGCGATGACGATGCCTCTCAACTGGAGCGCCCTGTCCACCTACGGCTTGCCGATGCTGTTGCTGCTGGCTTTCTGGTGGCTGTTCCTGATCAAGCCCCAGCAGGATCAGGAGAAGAAGCGCCGCAAGATGCTGGCCGAACTCAAGAAGGGCGACAAGGTCATCACCGCCGGCGGGCTCGTCGGGACGGTCGCCGACATAAAGAAGGATACGATTGTCCTGCGCATCGCTGAGAAGGCGGAAGTCCAGTTCCTCCGCTCCGCGATCACGGATCTGTTCCGGGAGAAGGACAAAGACTGAGCTAATGGCACCATTGGCCCAGGGACCGGCTGATCGGGCCGGTTTCTCGGTTGACACGGGCATGGCGGTCTGGTAGAATGACTCGGGGACTGAAAGGTCCAATTGGTCCATTCTGGCTGGTCCATCTTGGTCCAGTCAGGCCAGTTGGCCGGTCGCAGCGGCGCGCCTGACCGCCGCCGGCCTCGCCCCGGGGAGGACCAACAGTGGAACTCCAGGTCAACAAGAAGAGCGGCACGCCAATCTACCTGCAACTGAAGCGACAGATCGACCACCTGGTGAAGATGGGCATCTGGCCAGCCGGCATGCAACTGCCGACCGAACGCGAGCTTGCGGAGATCCTTGGCGTCAGCCGGAACACCGTCAGTGCAGCCTACAAAGAACTTGAGGCAGAAGGCGTCCTCGTCTCGCAGCAGGGACGGGGTACGTTCGTCACAGCTTCCGAGACCGCCACAGCGATGGGAAAACAGGAGCGCCTTGCCCAGATGATCGATGCCGTGATCAACGAGAGTCTGGACCTGGGCGTGGAGCTTGACACATTGGCCGCCTTGTCCCGGCAACGCATCGAGGAGCGACGCGAGCTCCTCGGCCGGGTCAAGGTGGCTTTCATTGAGTGCAACCGCGAGCAACTGGACTATTTCGCCAAGGAGCTTGAGCTGGGATCAGGCGTGACCATGATGCCCGTCCTGCTGAGCGACTTCGAGCAGGATTCCGAGCGGCTGTTGGCCGAGCTGGTGAACATGGACCTCGTCGTGACGACGTTCTTCCACCTCGACGAGGTGCGCGAGCTTGTCGGCGGGCGAGTCGAGGTCCTCGGCATCGCCCTTGACCCGCAGCTTGGCACGATTGTCCGCATCGCCCGCATGCCGAAGGGGATCCGCGTCGGTCTGGTCTGCATCTCGGAGCCGTTCGCGGAGCGGGTCGTCAAGTCGATGGCCAATGCCGGCATCGAGGGTCTCAACGTCACTCACACGACAAGCAAGGACGAAAGCGAATTGCGCCGTTTCCTGGCGAAGGTCGACGCCTGCATCGTCTCGCCGGGCCGCCGGGCCGAGGTTGAGCGGCTGGTGCCGCCGGGGACGGACGTCATTGAGTTCATCTACGTACCAGACGCCGGTTCGGTCAACCGTCTCAAGTCCGTGCTGACCGAACTCAGAACGAAGAAATAGGAGAGGTGATAGCGTTGCCGGAACAGGAGCAGAAGGGGCCTCTGACCATTCAGGAGAAGTGGTGCAAGGGCTGCAACGTCTGTGTCAGCGTCTGCCCGAAAGCAGTCCTGGCCAAGGGCCGCAAGGCGCCGATCATTGCCAAGCCGGAAGACTGCATCGGCTGCAAGCTCTGCGAATGGTCATGCCCAGATTTCGCAATCAACGTGCACAAGAAGGAGGGCGGGAAGTAATGGCTGAGCGCAAAGTCCTGTTGATGCAGGGTAACGAGGCCTGCGCAGAGGGCGCAATCGCGGCCGGTGTGCGCTTCTTTGCCGGTTACCCGATCACCCCGTCCACCGAGATCGCGGAAATCCTCTCCGAGCGGTTGCCGCAGGTCGGCGGCAAGTTCATCCAGATGGAAGACGAAATCGCGAGCATGGCCGCTGTCGTCGGCGCTTCGCTGACCGGCGTCAAGGCAATGACTGCCACCAGCGGCCCCGGCTTCTCGCTCAAACAGGAGAACCTCGGCTTCGCTTCGCTGACCGAAGTGCCGTGCGTGGTCGTCAATGTCCAGCGCATGGGTCCATCGACCGGTCTGCCGACGTCGCCGGCCCAGGGCGACCTGATGCAGGCGCGCTGGGGCACGCACGGCGATCACCCGGTGGTCGTCCTGTCGCCGGGCTCGGTCTCCGAGGCCTACACGCTCACCGTCAAAGCGTTCAACATCGCCGAGGCGCTGCGCGTGCCGGTAATCTTCCTGATGGATGAGACGGTCGGTCACATGCGCGAGAAGGTCGTCATCCCAGATCCGGCGACCCTCGAGATCGTGCAGCGCAAGAAGCCGACCGTGACGCGGGACAAGTACCTGCCCTACGGTACCGCGGACGGCGACGTGCCGGCGATGGCCGACTTCGGCAGCGGCTACCGCTGGCATGTGACCGGCCTGCTTCACAACGAGAAGGGCTACCCGATCGGGCCCGGCAAGGGTTCGGAAGATCTCATCACCCGTCTCTGCAACAAGGTCGAAAAGCGCGTCGAGGAACTGACGATGGTCGAGGAAGTGCTCATGGACGATGCCGATGTCGCCATCGTGTCGTTCGGCGGCACCGCCAGGTCGTGCATCAACGCGGCTCACGAGCTGCGCGCTCAGGGCGTGCGAGCCGGCGTCATCCGCCTGATCACCGTCTGGCCGTTCCCGGAACAGGTCATCGCCAAGGCTGCGTCCCGCGTCAAGGCGTTTGTCGTGCCTGAGATGAACCTCGGCCAGCTGGCCCTGGAAGTCGAACGGAGCGCCCACGGCAAGGCGCCGGTTCACAAGCTGTCCCGCGTGGACGGCGAGCTGATCACTCCCAATCAGATCATCGCAGCCGCAAAGGGGGTCTAGGCGATGTCAGAAACCGTAACCAAGTACCTCCGCGGCGATATGCTGCCGACCATCTGGTGCCCGGGCTGCGGCCACGGCATCATCCTCGCCGCCGTCATCCGGGCCATCGACCAGCTCGGCCTGGATCAGGACAAGACCGTCATCGTCTCAGGCATCGGCTGCGCCTCGCGCGCACCGGGCTACATGGACTTTGACACGCTGCACACCACCCACGGCCGCGCCCTGCCGTTCGCTACCGGCATCAAGATGGCCAATCCCGAACTGAACGTCATCGTTCTGACCGGCGACGGCGACGCCGCGGCAATCGGTGGCAACCACCTGATCCACGCCTGCCGCCGCAATATCGACCTCACGACGATCTGCTTCAACAACAGCATTTATGGCATGACCTCCGGCCAGTACTCGCCGATGACGCCGAAGGGCTACAGCGCCACCACAGCTCCCTATGGCAACATCGACCGCCCGTTCGATCTCTGCGAGCTGACCCGGGCAGCCGGCGCGACCTACGTCGCCCGCTCAACCGCGGCTCACCCGCGGGCGTTGACGGACCTCATCGTCAAGGCCCTGCAGCATCACGGTTTCTCCTTCGTCGAAGCGGTCAGCGGTTGCCCGACCTACTTCGGACGCAAGAACAAAATCGGCGACGCGCCGGCGATGATCACCTGGATGAAGGAGCACTCGGCGCCTGTCCGCGCCATGGACAAACTGACGCCGGAACAGCGCGCCGGCAAGTTCCCGATCGGCGAGCTGTACGTTTCCGAGGAGCCCGAGTATGTCGACGAATACGTCAACGTGGTGATTCCCAAGGCCAGGGAAAGGGCGGCGAGTGCCAAGTGAGTCAGGAACGCTATGAGATCCGCCTTTCCGGCGCCGGTGGTCAGGGCCTGATCACGGCCGGCATCATCCTCGCCGAAGCCGCCGCCATTTACGAGGACATCAACGCCATCCAGACGCAGTCCTACGGCCCAGAGCAGCGCGGTGGCGCCTCCAAGGCCGACGTCGTCATCAGCCGCGGTGCCATCGACTACCCGAAGGTCATCAGGCCTCAGGTGCTGCTGGCGATGAACCAGGAGTCGGCGAGCAAGTATGCCGGCGGTCTGAAGGAAGACGGCATCCTCATCCTCGATTCGACCTACGTCTCCGAGAAGCCCCCGGTGGATGCCAAGGTCTACGAGTTCCCCATTTCCTCGGTCGCCCGCGAACAGCTCGGTCGCGAGATCGTGGCCAACATCATCGCGCTTGGCGTGATCTGCGGCCTGACCGACGTCGTGTCCCGCGACGCCATCGAGAAGGCAGTCCTCGATCGCGTGCCGAAGGGCACCGAAGACCTCAACAAGCGAGCCTTGGCGGCAGGTTTCGAGATGGCCGCCAGCAGCCGCAAGGCCGACTAGGCGGCAGCGAGTCCTGTCCGCTCAAGGGGGGTGAGGAACCGGTTGGCGATTGGCCCACTGAGCATACCCAGGGTACTCACGATAGACAATTCAGGGGAGGCAGAGAAGTCAAATGGCTATTGAATCCACGAACGTCTTCGAGACCGCTCAGAAGCAGCTCAAGGCCGCCTGCGACGCCCTCAAGCTCGAGCCCGCCGTCTATGAGATCCTGAAGCAGCCGCAGCGCGTGGTCGAAGTCGCGATCCCGGTCAAAATGGACGACGGCCACATCGAGGTCTTCACTGGCTGGCGCTCACAGCACAACAACGCCTGCGGCCCGTACAAGGGCGGCCTGCGTTACGCCTCGTTCGCCTACGCTGACGAAGTCAAGGCCCTTTCGCTCTGGATGACCTTCAAGTGCGCCGTTCTCGGCCTGCCGTACGGTGGCGGCAAGGGCGCCATCAAGGTCGACCCGAGCAAGCTGTCGGCCGGTGAGCTCGAGCGGCTCAGCCGCGGCTTCATCGACATGATTCATCCGGTCATCGGCGCCGACAAGGATATCCCGGCCCCTGACATGAACACCAACGCCGTCATCATGGGCTGGATGGTCGATGAGTTCAGCAAGCTTCAGGGCCACCTCGAACCGGGCGTCGTCACCGGCAAGCCGATCGCCTACGGCGGTTCGCTCGGTCGCACTCCGGCCACTGGCAACGGCGTCGGTTTCGCAGTCCGTGAGGCCTGCAAGAAGCTCGGCATCGACCTCAAGGGCGCTCGCGTCGTTCTCCAGGGCTTCGGCAACGTCGGCAGCTACACCGCCGTCGCGGTCAACCGCCTTGGCGCCAAGGTCATCGCCATCAGCGACCTGACCGGCACCATCGCCAACAAGGACGGCATCGACATCGCCGCGCTCATGAAGTTCCAGGCCGACAACAAGGCCAAGACCGGCAAGCCGACCATCGGCGGCTTCCCCGGCGCCAAGGACATCACCATCGATGAGTTCTGGAAGACCGACTGCGAAGTCCTGATCCCGGCCGCGGCCGAGAACCAGGTCACCGCCGAAGTCGCCAAGGTCATCAGCTGCAAGGTCCTCGGCGAGGCCGCCAACGGCCCGACGACTCCGGAAGCCGACGAGATCCTGCTGCAGCGCGGCATCCTCGTTGTGCCCGACATCTTCTGCTCGGCCGGCGGCGTGACCGTCTCGTACTTCGAATGGGTCCAGAACCTCCAGAACTACTACTGGACCGAAGAAGAAGTCAACCAGAAGCTCGAGCGCAACATGGTCGAGTCGTTCAACAAGATCTACGACATGCAGGTCAAGCATGGCGTGACGATGCGCACTGCCGCCTTCATGGTCGCGATCGACCGCGTCGCCCAGGCGATGCGCGTCAAGGGCTGGCTATAAGGCCTAAACGCCACAACAGAACCAGCGTACCACCCGCACCGCCAGCGGCCGCGCCCGCTGGCGGCGCGCGGGTGCCTGAGACCAGAACAAAGGGGGACTCGCGTTGAGCGACCGCGAACAGTTGGCGCGTCTCGAGTCCGAGAAGCGCAAGTGGGAAGAGGGGCCTGTCGCCAAGACACTGTCCCGCAACCCCGAACGTAAGGAGAGCTTCACCACCACATCGGGCATCGAGATCCCGCGAGTGGCCACCCCGCTCGACGTCCAGGCCCTCGACTATGAGCGCGATCTCGGGCTGCCCGGCGAGTATCCGTACACCCGTGGCGTCCAGCCGACGATGTACCGCGGGCGGTTCTGGACGATGCGGCAGTATGCCGGCTTCGCTACTGCCGAGGAGTCGAACCGTCGCTACAAGTACCTGCTGGAGCAGGGTCAGACCGGCCTGTCAGTCGCATTCGACCTGCCCACGCAGATCGGCTACGACTCCGACGACCCGATCGCCGAGGGCGAGGTCGGCAAGGTCGGCGTGGCGATCGACTCGCTGCGCGACATGGAGATCCTGTTCGACGGCATCCCGCTCGACAAGGTCAGCACGTCGATGACGATCAACGCCCCAGCTTCAGTCCTGCTGGCGATGTACATCGCTGTCGCCGAGAAGCAGGGCGTGTCGAGCGACAAGCTGAACGGCACGATTCAGAACGACATCCTGAAGGAATACGCGGCTCGCGGCACGTACATATTCCCGCCGAAGCCGTCCATGCGCCTGATCACCGACATCTTCGCCTACTGCGCCAAGAACGTGCCGGAGTTCAACACGATCAGCATTTCCGGATACCATATCCGCGAGGCCGGCGCGACCGCCGCCCAGGAAGTGGCGTTTACCTTGGCCGACGGCATTGCCTACGTCGAAGCCGCGATCAAGGCGGGGTTGGATGTCGACTCGTTCGGTCCGCGGCTGTCGTTCTTCTTCAATTCCCACCTCGACTTCCTTGAAGAGGTCGCCAAATTCCGCGCCGCCCGCCGCATCTGGGCTAAGATCATGCGCGAGCGCTTCAACGCCAAGAACCCGCGCTCCTGGATGCTGCGTTTCCACACCCAGACGGCCGGCGTCACGCTCACGGCGCAGCAGCCGTTCAACAACATCGTCCGCGTGGCGATGCAGACCATGGCCGCAGTGCTCGGCGGCACACAGTCGCTGCACACGAACTCGTACGACGAGGCGCTCGCCTTGCCGACCGAGGACTCGGTGCGCATCGCACTGCGCACGCAGCAGATCGTCGCGTACGAGAGCGGCATCGGTGATACCGTCGATCCCCTCGCCGGGTCGTACTACGTCGAGCACCTGACCAGTGAGATCGAGCGTCTGGCGACTGACTACATCAGCAAAATCGACGATCTCGGCGGCGCCGCGGCGGCCATCGAGAAGGGCTACATCCAGGCCGAGATCCAGGACAGCGCCTACCGCTATCAGAAGGAAATCGAAGCGGGTCAGCGCGTTGTCGTCGGCGTCAACCGCTTCCAGGTCGACGAGGAGAAGCCGCAGAACCTGCTGCGCGTCGATCCCGAGGTCGGTGTCCAGCAGGCTGCGAAACTCAAGAAGCTGCGCGCCGAGCGCGACAACACCCGCGTTCGCGAGACGCTGGCGACGCTGCGGCGGACGGCTGAGGGCAGCGACAACCTGATGCCCGCCATCCTTGACGCGGTGCGCGCCTATGCGACGCTGGGCGAAATCTGCAATGTCCTGCGCGAAGTGTTTGGTGAATACGAGGCCACGGCCCTCTAGCCGGCCAGCCGAGAAAGGGTGAAGCGAAGGTGAGCTCAGAACAGAAGATCCGCGTGCTCATCGCCAAGCCGGGGCTTGACGGCCACGACCGAGGGGCCAAGGTCGTCGCGCGGGCGTTGCGCGATGCCGGCATGGAAGTGATCTACACCGGTCTCCGCCAGACGCCGGAACAGATCGCCGAGGCCGCGCTTCAGGAAGACGTGCAGGTGGTCGGTCTGTCGATCCTGTCTGGCGCCCACAACCACCTTTTCCCGCGCATCGTCAGTCTGCTGCGCGCGAAAGGCATGGACGATGTGCTGGTCATTGGCGGTGGCGTCATCCCGCAGGATGACATCGCAGGCCTCAAGCAGGCTGGTGTGGCGGAGATTTTCACACCTGGCACGCCGACCGGCGACATCGTCGAGTTCATCAGGACCCATGTCGCCAAACGGTAAGGAGTGACTAGAGTGATCGAGAAGATT
The DNA here is from genome assembly GCA_050261235.1 of Chloroflexota bacterium. Classification (GTDB taxonomy): domain Bacteria; phylum Bacillota; class Sulfobacillia; order JBFLWA01; family JBLNDB01; genus JBLNDB01. The sequence continues at coordinate 25,706 of JBLNDB010000007.1, read as the reverse complement.
GATCACGTCGGCATCGCGGTAAAGAGCATCGACGAGGCGCTCAAGGTCTACCGCGATGTGCTCGGCATCCAGGTCAAGGAACTGGAGCAAATGCCGACCCAGAAGCTGGCCATGCTGCCGGTCGGCGAGTCGATGGTCGAGTTGCTCGAGGCAATTACCCCGGACGCGGCGGTCGCCAAGTTCATCGAGTCGCGCGGCGAGGGAATCCACCACATCGCCCTGCGCGTCGACAACATCGAGCAGGCGCTGGCCGAGGCCAAGGCCGCCGGCCTCAGGCTGATCGACGAGACGCCGCGCACCGGCGCCGGTGGTTCGAAGATCGCTTTCATCCACCCGAAGAGCGTCTACGGCGTCATGATTGAGCTGGTAGAGCGTCACGGAGACCACTGAACCGCCGCTCGATTGGAGGAACGTGCGTGAACATAGAAGAGAAGCTCCAGGATCTCAAGCAGAGGGAGGACACGGTCCGCGCGGGTGGCGGTCAGAAGCGCGTCGACCGGCAGCATGAAGCCGGCAAGCTGACTGCCCGCGAGCGTTTGGAGCGCCTGTTCGACCCGAATTCGTTCACCGAGATCGACATGCATGTCCGGCATCGGGCGACCGAGTTCGGCATGGAGAAGGTCGAGGCGCCGGGTGAAGGCGTCGTCACGGGTTACGGCACGATCGATGGCCGGCTCGTGTTCGCGTTCGCTCAGGACTTCACCGTCATCGGCGGCAGTCTCGGTGAGATGCACGCCAAGAAGATCACCAAGGTCCAGGACATGGCCCTGAAGACCGGCGCCCCGCTGATCGGCCTCAACGACTCGGGCGGCGCCCGCATCCAGGAGGGCGTCGACGCCCTCGACGGCTATGGCCAGATCTTCTACCGCAACACCATCGCCTCCGGTGTCATCCCGCAGATCTCGGTCATCATGGGACCGTCGGCTGGCGGCGCCGTGTATTCGCCCGCTCTGACCGACTTCGTCTTCATGGTCGACAAGACCAGCCAGATGTTCATCACCGGCCCGCAGGTGATCAAGGCCGTGACCGGTGAAGACGTCACGCCCGAGCAGCTCGGCGGCGCCCAGACCCACAACACCGTCAGCGGCGTGGCCCACTTCTTCGCCGAGACCGACGACGCGGCGCTCGCCGCGGTTCGCCGCCTGATCGGCTTCCTGCCGTCGAACAACCTCGAGGAGCCGCCGCAGGTCGACACCGGCGACGCGCTCGACCGCGTCGATGAGAACCTCCTGACCATCATCCCCGACGATCCGAACAAGCCGTACGACGTCCGCAACGTCATCCGCGGCGTTGCCGACAACGGCGACTTCCTGGAGGTCCAGGAGAGCTACGCGACCAACGCCGTCGTCGGGTTTGCCCGCCTGGCCGGGAGGCCTGTCGGCATGGTCGCCAATCAGCCGAAGGCGATGGCCGGCTGCATCGACATCAACGCTTCCGACAAGATCGGCCGGTTCGTGCGGTTCTGCGACGCGTTCAACATTCCGGTCATCACCTGGGTCGACACTCCGGGCTACCTGCCGGGCACCAACCAGGAGTACGGCGGCGTCATCCGGCACGGCGCGAAGATTCTCTACGCTTACTCGGAGGCGACCGTGCCGAAGGTCACTGTCATCCTCCGCAAGGCATACGGTGGCGCGTATCTCGCCATGTGCGCCAAGGCGCTCGGCGCCGATCAGGTGCTCGCCTGGCCGCAGGCGGAAATCGCCGTCATGGGCCCGGACGGTGCGGCCAACATCATCTTCAAGGATGAAATCGCCAAGGCCGAGAACCCGGTCGAGACCCGCAAGGCGAAAATCGCCGAGTACCGTGACAAGTTCGCCAACCCGTACGTCGCCGCCGCCCGCGGCTACGTCGATATGGTCATTGACCCGCGCGAGACCCGCCCGCGCATCATCAGCGCGCTTGAGATGCTGCAGAGCAAGCGCGACGCTCGTCCGCCCAAGAAGCACGGCAACATCCCAGTGTAGGCGGTAGAGGGGGACACAGACGTGACCTTGAGTTCGGGCGTTCTGGGTACAATCGGCGCCCTGGCCCTGTTGCTCAGCCTGATCGCGCTTGCGGTGGCTCTCAGTAACAGGCGCGCCACCAGCGCGCAGCCGTCGACCATCACTCCAGAACTTGCTCCGGCGGCGCAACGGCCCGCGCCCGATTCCCGCCCGCGTGAGGAACCAGCCGTGCCGGCCGAAGCCGGACAGAGCGCGACCGATAATGCCGGAGGGGGTGTACCGATGGCCAAAATCACTCCCGCACCAGCCGATGATCAGGTGGCGGCAGTGATCGCCGCAGCGATAACCGCCTATCTCAGCGACCAGAGGGCAGGCGCCGGCTCGGTGCCGGTCACGCACGTGACCGGGTACGGAGCGAGCGGGCCGGTCTGGAAGGCCGCCGGGCGCGAAGCGGTAATCAGCTCGAGACAATCGATGTACGGAAAGGGGTATCGGCGATGAGGAAATTCCGCGTCACCGTCAATAGCACTACATACGAGGTCGAGGTCGAAGAAGTCGGCGGCGAGCAGCGCCCCGCTGCCGCTCCGGTGGCCACGCCCGTCCGCCCGGCCGCACCCGCGCCGAGCGCCCCGGCTGCTGCTCCGACCCAAGCTGCCCCGGCCGCGGCGGCTCCAGCTGCCGCGCCGCGCACGCCCAGCGCCGGCGGCGTGCAGGTAAAGGCGCCGCTCCCGGGCGTCGTCCTGTCGATCAAGGTCAAGCCGGGCGATGCCGTCCGCCGCGGCGGTCTGCTGCTTATCCTCGAGGCGATGAAGATGGAAAACGAGATCCTCGCCTCACAGGACGGCACGGTCCGCGAGATCCTGGTCTCATCCGGGGCCTCGGTCAACACCGGCGACGTGCTGGTCGTGCTGGACTGAAGCCAATACAGCGGCCCCCGCTCAGCCACTGAGCGGGGGCCTTTGTCGTGTCGCCGCTGGATACCGCTGTAGGCTGCGGCCTCATGAGCCACGCGTTTGCTTTCCGCCCCAGCCGCCCACACTAGTCACTGAAGGGGGCGTGCTGCTTGCTGCTTCGCCGATACAGATGGGGCTCCGCGTTAGTGATGGTTGCGCTGCTCGTCGCGAGTGGCGCGGGCTGCGGGCGTCCACTCCGATTTCCCCTGACTGCCGGCGCGTCGTTCGAGTTTTCGGCCTATTACCAGAACGATATCTCCGGTACCGCCAGACCCGTCCTTACAGGCGAGCGCGATCTCATCCGGACTGTCTACCCGGTCTGGTACGAGGTCGACGCCGCCGGGCGCGTCACCGATATCGGCTTCGATGACGACATCAAGCGCGTGGCCGATGCCGCCGGGATCGCCGTCGTGCCGGTGGTGCGCAATCGCAGCGGGCCGGCCGACGATCCGGCGGCGGCGCTGCGCAAGGGGGCCGCTGCCGCCGTCGTGGAGCGACTGAGGAATCTCGTCCGCGATCACGATTTCGCCGGGCTGAACATTGATTTCGCAGGACTGCCGGGCGACATGGGAGACGAACTGCTCGCTTTCGCCCGCGATCTCTGGCGGGCGATGCATGCGCTGGGGAAGCGACTGGTCATCACCGTGCCGGCGCTGCCCGACCGCAAGCCGGCGGAGACGGCGGCGTACAACTACCGCCAGCTGTCGCGCGTGGCCGACTTCATCGTTCTTGCTGCCTATGACAATCATAGCAGCCAGACAGCGCCCGGCCCGATCGCGCCGCTGTCCTGGGTCAACCGGAGCATCGACCAAGCGTTGCGCGTCATCCCGGCAGGCAAGGTGATTCTGGCTGTCGTCGCCTATGGCTACGATTGGCCGGCCGGCGGACCGGGCCTGGCGGCGACCACCTCGGCAGCCGCGGCCTATGAACTCGCGCGGGAGGTCGGAGCGGCTGTGGGCTGGGATGAGGACGCTCACGAAGCGACCTTCTCGTACAGCGAAGCCGGCGCTCACCGTACCGTCTGGTTCGGTGATCGGCGCAGCGTCGCCGAGCGCGTCGCCCTGGCCCGGCGGCGCGGCCTGTATGGGGTCGCCTACTGGCGCCTTGGCCAGGAGGAGCCCGGCTTCTGGGGCTCGGTCGAGCCGGCGGCCCGGGGCAGGTAGGGCAGCGCCGGGCAGGATGGCAGCAGCCGCCCGTCGAAAGCCAACACGGGGGTGGTGGCTCAATGTTCAACTGGGCGCTCGGCCTCGGCAAGCGGGGAATGCGCAACGAGGTGCTGACGAGACGTCTGCTGATGTCCCGTCAGGCCAATCAGGAATGCAGCCAGCGGATCGCTGCCAACGTCGCCGGCATGGCGGCGTTCCAGGCGGCCACGACGATCATGGCCTACTGGCCGTTCCGCAATGAGGTCGATACATCCATGCTCGTCCGCTCGGCGCTGGCGGCCGGCAAGCGGGTCGTCCTGCCGCGGACGATCAAGGCCGACAGGCGGTTGGCGCCACACATCATCACTGACATCGAGCGCGATCTCAAACCGGGTGTCTACGGTATAATGGAGCCGCTGCCGGAGCTGCCGGAAGCGCGTCCGGACGAAATCGATTTCGTCATCGTCCCGGGTCTCGTCTTCGACCGCGTCGGAAATCGGATCGGCTATGGCGGCGGCTACTACGACCGCTTCCTGCCGGCGCTGCAACGGGCCGCCAAGGTCGCCGTGGCGTTTGACCTGCAGCTCGTCCAGCGAGTGCCGGCCGATGAGCGCGACCGGCCGGTCGACTACATCGTCACCGAGAAGGAAGTCATCGACTGCCGGGCTGAGCGCGGCTCGCCCTGAAGCGGCTGCAACAAAACGCTGCCCACCCTAATCCGTTGGGCTCTTCCGGCCGATAACCGGAATGAGAAACGGGAGAGGGTGGGCGCGATGCATTCAGGATCCCACGGTTCGGCACGGACGCTTCGTCTGGCCCTGACGCTGGCGCTGGCAGTCGTACTCCTGCTCGGGCAGACAGTGACCGCGCAGGCAGCGCTGGTCGGCGACATCGCCGGCAGCGTCTACGAGCCGGCCATCAGCGCTCTCCGCCAGGTGGGAATCGTCGGCCCGGAGTGGTGGGTCAGCCTGCGCCCGCAGGAACTGCTCACCCGCGCCGAGGAAGCCCGCCTGCTGGCGCGCGCCCTGACCGGTGAGTCCAACGCCCGCGGCTTTCTGCCGTTGCGCTATCCCGATGTCGCCGCCGACCACTGGGCCAAGCCCTACATCGACACGGCCGTCCACCTCAAGCTGATGCCGGGGCAGGCGGATGCCGCGTTCAACCCGAACGGCAAGATCGCTCGCGGCCAGTTCGCGCTGGACATCCTCAAACTGTGCGGCTATCACCCGTCCAGCACGGCGGCTGCCATGGAACTGGCTCTCGAGCTGGGGCTGCTTGACGGCAGCTCAACCTCCACTTACGCCTACATCACTCGCGGTGATGCCGTGACGATGGCCTACCGCGCCTTCTTTGGCGTCTACAATCCCGAACTGGGCTCGACGCTCGCCCGGCGCATCCATGGCTCGCGCCTGCGTCCGGTGCCGGTCGGGGAGACGACGCCGACGCTCGAGTTTCGTTTCCTGCCAGCTGCCGGGGCGACGCTGGTCCGTCTGCCGAGCGGCGCCGACTGGCTGATCGATACCGGGTCGCCAGCGACGCTGCCATCCCTGTTCGCCTATCTCGCGCACCTCGGCGTCGAGCGCCTCGACGCGATGGTGATTACCAACTCCCGCCTGTCGCCGGCTGGCGCCGTGGCGGCGGTCAGCGACCGCCTGGCCCCGGCGGCGACAGTCAGACTCGAGAGCTTGGCTGCGGACGCCCAGGGCTTCCCGACGTCGCTCTTGGCCGGTGACAAAGACGTCAAGGTCGACGTCATCGCCCGGCCGCTGTCGACCGGCACCTACTCCACGGCCTTGCGCATCTCGCGCGGCAGTCTGCGCGTACTGCTCAGCCGTAGCGTCGATGCAGCCGGTGAGCGGCTGCTGGCAGCGCAGGACAAGGCCAAGCTGGCAGCCGACGTCTGGCTGCCGGGCAGCTTCGGCTACTATGAGCAGCATGACTACTCGTTCCTAATGGCGGTCGGCCCCGGCTCAGTCGTCGCCACCGGCGATGGCGACCCCATCGCCGCGGACCTCTACGCGGGCCTGCTGGCCGTCGGCTCGCAGGTGCTGATGCCCGACGCAGACGGCGCCGTCAGTCTGGCCGTCACGAGCCGCGGCATCTCAACAATCGCACCGCAGCCTTCAGAGTGATTCATCGCATCATGACAGCGCCGGCCAGAACCTGGCCGGCGCTGGTGTTCTCAGCCGGAACTTGACCCCGCCAAGACGGTGTATCACAATAGGTTGCAGAGGCCTCGCCGCGCGCGGGCCGGAGCAAAGGGGGGCGCAGGTTGGAAACGCCGAGAGTCATTGTCGACCTCGATCAGGTCGAGCGCAATATCCGTGACATGGCCGACCTTGCCAAGCGACACGGCAAGCGGCTGCGGCCGATGATCAAGACCCACAAATCGCCTGAGATCCTCGCCATGCAAATGGCCGCCGGGGCGGTCGGCATCATGGCGGCCAAGGTCGGTGAGGTCGAGGCCCTCGCTCCGTACGGCGTGCGCGATGCCGTCCTCGCCTATCCGATTGTCGGCGAAGAGAAGATCGACCGCATCAAGGCGCTGGTCGACCTGGGCGTCAAAGTCACCGTCTCGTTCGATAACGCCGAGCACGCGACCTGGTTGGCATCGCGACTGCAAGCGCGCGGGCTGGTCTTGCCGGCGATGGTCATCGTCGACACCGGCGTCCGCCGGATCGGCGTGCCCGCCGGCTCGCCGGCGGCGGATCTCGCCGTCCGCATCGCCGGTCTCGCCGGTCTTGAGTTCGTCGGCTTCGGCGCCCATGCCGGGCACTCGTACGGCCTCAACACGGCAGCGGCGATCAGCCAATGCGTGCGCGACGAGGCGGCCGCGATGGCCGAGTCGAAACGCCTCACCGAAGAGGCGGGCGTGCCGGTCAGCGTAGTCGCCGTCGGCTCGACGCCGACAGTCCCCTACGAGGCCGAACAGGACATCTTCACCGAGTTGCGTCCCGGCAACTACGTCTTCTATGACGCCAATCAGCTGGCCGTCGGCAGCGCGACGCCGGAACGAATCGCCTTGCGCGTCGTCGCTCGCATCATCTCCCGCCCGGAGCCCGGGCGCTGCGTCATCGACGCCGGCAGCAAAGCCCTGAGTTCTGACCGCGGCGCCCACTCAAGCGGGCTCGTCAGGGGCTACGGCCTCATTGAAGGCGCGCCGCAGGCAACGCTCGAGCGTCTGTCCGAGGAGGTCGGCGTCATCACCATGCCGCCGGAGACGCCATGGCGGGTCGGCGATGAGGTGACGATCATCCCCAACCACGCCTGCGCCACCATCAATGGCTGGGACCGCGTGACTGCGATGCGCGGCGGGAGCGTCTGCTACGAACTCAGCGTCGCGGCCCGCGGACGGTATCAGTAGGGCGCTGCAGGCGACGCGCCCGCGCGCGGAGAATAGCAAAAAGCGGAGGCAAAAAGCCTCCGCTTTTGTGGACGCAGGGGGATTCGAACCCCCGACCTCCGCGATGCGAACGCGGCGCTCTCCCAACTGAGCCATGCGCCCGTTACGTGCGACACCGTTAATTCTACCGTAGAGAGTGATGTGAGTCAAGTGCAGGCTGTTACCTTCGACTTCGGCAACACGCTGATTCGCTTTCGCGACCGCGAACACCATGAAGTATTGCGTCGATTTCACTCGTTTGTCCAGCGTCACGTTGCTGCTTGCGGCCTCGACGACATGGTCAGCCTCTACACGCGGATCATGAACGCGCAATACGCTGTCTATCATCCACAACAAATCGAGAATGACATGCACGAACGTCTGGCATTCCTATTCTGGAAACTGCAGGGGAATCCACCAACGCCTGACCTTGTCGCGGCCGGCATGGCAGCGCACTGCGCAGCCGTCGTCGATACTCTGGTGCCGCCGCCCGACCTCAAGCCCGTGTTGACGCAGCTGGCCAGGGAGTACAAGCTCGGCGTCATCTCCAACTATCCGTATTACGAGGCCATCCCGGCGGTGCTGGCCGCTGCCGGCGTGCGTGACCTGTTCGGCAGCATCGTCGTCTCGGCCGCCGTTGGCACGTTCAAGCCGAATCGGCGGATTTTCGCCATTGCCGCTGAGGAGCTGCAGGTGCCGCTCGACGGCATCATCCACGTCGGTGATGACATCGCCGCCGATGTCGTCGGCGCCGCCGCAGCCGGCGCCCGTGCCGTCTACACGCGCGAGTTCGTCGACGACAGTCACGGGCAATTCCTGCGGTACGACAAGACCGAGCTGCCTGACGGCACGCGCACAATCGATGCGCTGGCGCAGTTGCCGGCGTTGCTGGCCGAACTGGCGCAGTCCGGTTGCGTTGCTGGGGAGGGAGATGCGTGACCGCTGAGTCAAGCGGCCTCGTTGTCAGAGCGGCGGGGCTCGACGATGTCGCCGGCATTCACGCAGTGCATCGCAGCGATGTGTCGGAGTGGCGGCGTCTGGACGGCACTCGCGGCGAGTTCGAGCGCCTGTCGGTGCTGGAGCGCTATCTCAACGGCGGACCGTGGATGTCTCCCGAGAGCTGCGCCGTCTATGTCAACGAGCTCATCCTGGCGGCCACGCCGCCGATCATCGCGCTGCGTGATGGTCGCGTCCTCGGCGAGATGGAGTTGCTGTTCGGTCCTGACCGCGATGAACTCGGCATGGCGGTCTGCCTGAGCATCCTCTATGTGCATCGCGCTGCCCGCGGGCAGGGTGTCGGTCGGGCGCTGGTCGGCGAAGCCATTCGGCGCGGGCGCGCCCTTGGCTGCCGCTCGATCGAGACCACCGACCCGGAGGAGGGCGCGATTCCGTTCTACAGAAAGGAAGGTTTCGCTCCGGCCGGCGAAATGGTGACGGTGACCGTGCCGTTGGGCCGGGTGGCGACCGCGGTGGAGGAGGCTGACGCTACGCGGGGCATCGCCCGCGGTTGGCCCGGGACGCGCGAGGTCGCACCTGTGCCCGCGCTGCGGGCGCTCTTGCCGGGTGCGGCGCTCGTCATCGGTCGATCACGTCACCCGGCGCTGATCCGCCAGACGCTGTTGCACGCGTCCGACACCGGGCGCCTTGCCATACCGGGAACCGGCGGCCTTGTGCGCGCATTCGCTTTCAGGGTCAGTGAGCACGAATACATCGCGTTCTTCCGCGGCGTGCCGCTCCGTGCCAACGCCCACGCCGGCGCCCATGTCTTCGGGCCGCGGCTCAGCGAGGAACTCGTGCGGGCAGTGCTGGCCATCGCCACGGCTGCGGGCTACAGCTCAATCGACCTTACGGTCGCTGCAGGCGAGACCGGCCTGGTAGAAGCAACCGGTCCGCGCAAGTCGCATTTCATCTGGGCACGTTACCTCTGACGCCGAAAGGAGCCGGCCATGAACCCCACCAGTACTGTCGCGGGAGTCACCTGCCTGCTGTTCGACCTCGACGGCACGATCCTCGACACCGAAGCGGTAATCATCGACTCATTGCAGTACACGATCGAGAAGTACACCGGCCGCAGGCCGTCCGTAGCAGAGCTGGCGCCGCTGTTCGGGCTGCCGCTGATCGATCAGATGCGGCGCTATTTGCCCGAGCGGGCCGAGGAGATGTGTGATACCTATGTCGCCCATAACCTCGCGGCGCACGCCCGCCTCGTCAAGCCGTACCCTGGCGTGCCCGAGACGCTTGCAGAGCTGCGGTCGCGCGGCTACCAGCTCGCCCTCGTCACCTCCAAGCGCGAGGCCTCGGCCAGATTCGGGCTGAACCTGTTCTCACTCGGCGAGTTCTTCCCGGTCATGGTCTGCGCGGACCACGTCACGCGCCACAAGCCGGAGCCGGAGCCGGTCCTGGCGGCGGTCGCCGCGCTGGCGATCGAGCCCGCCGCGGCGATGATGATCGGTGACAGCCCTTGGGACATTGCTGCCGGGCGGCGCGCTGGTGCCAGGACTGCAGCAGCCCTCTACGGGATGTATGATCGTGCCTCGGTCATCGCCGAGCGACCTGATTTCCAGCTTGAGCAGGTCAAGGATCTGCTGGCGCTCTGCCCTCCAATCCGAGACTGAGACCAGCCAGTTAATGGCACGATTTCGTTACCGGATTTCAGAGGTTTTTGCACAAGCAGAGAGAATAGTATGAAACAAAAGATAATAGCGCCGTCGGGAACCAGCTCTCGCCCCGGGTAGCCTCGTTTCAATCAAGCTTCTCAGGGAGGGGACTCAATGGACAGAGTGGGTGATGTTGTCGAGTTTGCCTGCACCTCCTGTGGCCTTCAGGGCGTTACAACGGTCGAGCAATTGCGCCGCAAGGCGTCGACCCAGTCGCCGGCCATCGGAGGAATTGGACTCAAGTGTCCGAAGTGCGGGCGACCACTGAAGCTGTTCCATGAAGTCCAGACCCCGGTGCTGGTCAACTCGTAGCATCTATTCCGGTTCGTCGCAACCGGGCCCTGGCCGCGCGGCCAGGGCCCGGTTTTTTGCTGTGTCTAGCTGGCCTTTTGGCAAACATGCAAATTTCCTCAGAAGGCAAGCAGGAATATTACCCCCACCATAGAATGAGGTGAGTGGGGGAAAGTGGGGAGAAGTGGGGGAGACCACCCCGGGGAGGTGATCAGGTTGTTCATGGGAGAGTTTCAGCACAGTCTCGATGAGAAGAACCGCCTGATCATGCCGGCCAAGCTCCGGGACGGTCTTGGCGACAGGTTCATCATCACCAAGGGTCTCGATACCTGCTTGTTCGCCTACACCGAGACCGAATTCCAGCAACTCGCCGCCAAGCTTCAGTCGCTGCCGTTCACCAAGGCTGACTCGCGCGCCTTCGTCCGCATGTTCTTCTCCGGCGCCAGCGAGTGCGAGTTCGACAAGCAGGGGAGAATAGTCATCCCCAGCAACCTGAAGGAATACGCCAACCTTGACAAAGAGTGCGTCATCATCGGCGTCTCGAACCGGGTCGAGATCTGGTCGCGCAGTGAATGGGAGAAGTACAGCGAGGGCGCCGAGAGCTCCTATGAGGAGATCGCTGAGAAGCTCGACGGACTGGGAGAATAGTACGAGGGCGTGACGCAGATGGAATTCAGCCACGAACCCGTGCTGCTCGAAGAAGTACTCGCCGGCCTCCGGCCGCAAGCCGGAGGCATCTACCTCGATGGGACCGTCGGCGGCGGCGGTCACGCGGCCGCGCTGCTGGCGCGAGCCGGGCGGGACGCGACGCTGATCGGCATCGATCACGATCCCAGCGCGCTGGCAGCTGCCGGTCGCAGGCTGGCTGGCATTCCCGGCCGAACGCTGCTCGTCCGCGGCAACTTCGTCGATCTGAAGCGCATTCTGGCTGAGCACGGCATCGCCGCAGTAGACGGAGTTCTCCTGGATCTCGGCGTTTCCTCCCATCAGGTCGACGAACCGGAGCGGGGATTCAGCTACATTCACGACGGGCCGCTCGACATGCGGATGGACCCCGCGGCGGCCACGTCGGCTGCCGACCTGGTGAATGCGATGAGCGCCGAAGAGCTGAGCCGCGTGTTTTCGGAATACGGCGAGGAACGGTTCTCCCGGCGCATCGCCGCCGCCATTGTCGCGGCGCGACAGGCGTGCCGGATCACCCGCACCGGACAACTGGCCGAGATCATCAGCCGGGCGGTGCCGCCAGGGTCAAGACATGACGGTCATCCAGCCAAACGCGTCTTCCAGGCGCTGCGGATCGCCACCAACGATGAGCTCCGCGTCATCTCGCCCGCAATCCGCGACGCGGTTGCGGTTCTCAAGCCCGGAGGGCGTCTCGCCGTCATCTCGTTTCACTCACTCGAGGATCGGATCGTCAAGGAGACGTACCGGGAACTGGCTCGCGGCTGCATCTGCCCGCCCCGGCAACCGGTCTGCACTTGCGGCCGCAAGCCGGCCATCGACATCATCACCAGCAAGCCGATCACTGCAGGCAAGGACGAATTGGAGCGCAACCCGCGCGCACACAGCGCCAAGCTCAGGGTAGCGGAGAAGCTGCGGGTTCTCGCGGCAAGGGAGGCCGAATAGCATGATTCTGGCTGAAGCAAGACCTGCATATGAATACTCGGTCAAGCCGGCCCCACGGCGGACGACCACGGTCGCACAACCGGCGCGGCGAGCCGTCCGGCGGCCAGCCGCATCACCGAAGACACGCTACATCGTCTTCTGGTTGGTGGCCGTCTTCCTGGCGCTCGGCCTTGCGTCACGGTTCGCCCTGGCGGCCAAGCTGACCGTCGACATCGGCGGCCTGAACAAGCAACTAGCGGCCCTCCAGGCTGAGAATCAGCAATTGCAGCTGCAGGCCTCAGAGTTGAAATCGCTCTCCCGCATCGAGCAGGTCGCGACGACTCGCCTCGGGATGATTCGTCCAACGGAAGCACGCCCGGTCGTCGTTACCGGCGGTCAGGCCACCACGGCGCCGGTCGTCGCCGATGTCAGCAGTCCCGCCGGCGCGCAGGGCGGCTGGATCGCGTCGGTCCAGCGCTGGCTGACCAAGCTGATCACCACTGGGCGCGCTGCAGCCAAGGGGCTCTAGCGCCTTTCTCCGTTTCTCTGGACTCCGCAGGCAGCGGGAGGGGGTAGGCCGGAGGCATGCCCGGCATCGGTCTCAGGAAGCGGGTTGCCGCTGCGCTGATGGTCTGCACGCTCGTCATCGTCGGTCTCGTCGGTCGGCTGGCCTGGCTGCAGTTCGTGCGCGGCGAGGAGTTGCGCGAGCGGGCGCTCAACTTGCGGATGCGCGATGTACCGGTAGAAGCAAAGCGGGGCGTGATCTTCGATCGCCGCGGCCGTGAGCTCGCCGTGAGCGTCAATGTCGACTCCGTATTCGCGATCCCGGCACAGATCAAGCAACCAGAAGCGACGGCAGAGAAGCTGGCTGCCGCGCTTGGCATGGAATATCAGACCGTATACGACCGCGTCATCAAAAAAGAAGCGTTCGTCTGGATCAAGCGCAAGATCACTCCGGACCAGTCGAAGGCGGTCAAGCAGCTCGCCCTGCGCGGGATCAACCTGACGCAGGAGAGTCAGCGTTTCTACCCAAAGGGGAACCTGGCGAGCCATGTCCTCGGCATCGCGGGCATCGACAGTCAGGGTCTCGAGGGGCTTGAAGTGACGTACGACAAGGTGCTGCGTGGCACGCCGGGCAAGTTCGTGATGGAATACGACGGCCTTGGCCGGGAGATTCCCGATGCGGTCCATGAATACGTGCCGCCGCAGGATGGCAACAACATCACGACGACCATCGACGAGGTAATCCAGTACATAATCGAACGGAATCTGGATGAGGCCCTGCTGAAGACCAAGGCCAAAGCCGGCACGATCATCGTCGAGGACCCGACGACCGGTGAAATCCTTGGCATGGCCAACCGGCCCGACTATGACCCGAACCACTTCGCCGACTTCCCTGCGGCCAACCGGCGCAACTTCGCGGTGGCTGACACGTACCCACCCGGGTCGACGTTCAAGCCGATCACCGCCGCCGCGGCCCTTGAGGAAGGCGTGACCTCGGCCAACGACCGTTTCTTCTGCCCGGGGTTCATCAAGGTCGGCGGCCGGACGATCCACTGTTGGAAATCACAAGGCCATGGCAGCCAGACGTTCGCTGAGGCGGTCGAAAACTCGTGCAACGTCGCCTTCGTGCAACTGGCGCTGCGCCTCGGTACCGAGAAATTCTACAAGTACCTTGACGCGTTCGGCATCGGCGACAAGACCGGCATCGACCTGCCCGGCGAGGCGACCGGTCTGATTCCGGGTCAGTCCCGCTCGACCCAAGTCGATCTGGCCTGTATGGGCTTCGGTCAGACGCTGACTGTCACACCGCTGGAACTGGTCAGCGCCATCTCGGCCATCGCCAACGACGGGCTGATGATGAAGCCGCATCTGGTGCGGGAGATCCGCCGGCCGGACGGGACGTTGGTCGAGGCGATCGAGCCCGAGCCGATCAAGCAGGTCGTTTCGAAGCAGACTGCCGAGGATCTGGCGCAGATCATGGAAAAGGTAGTCGGCGAGGGCACCGGCCAGCGGGCCATCGTCGAGGGGTACGACCTTGCGGGCAAGACTGGCACCGCTGAGAAGGTCATCGATGGCAAGATCGCCGACGGCAAGTATATCGCCTCGTTCGCCGGGTTCGGCCCGGTCGAAAATCCGCGCGTCGCCATCCTGATCATCCTCGATGAGCCGCAGGGCCAGTACTTTGGCGGCGTCATCGCCGCTCCCGTGTTCAGCGATGTCGTCCGCGACATCTTCACCTACCTTGAGATCGCCCCGAAGGTCGACCCGCAGGCGGCCGGCGGCGCGACGCAGATGGTCAGCGTCCCCGACGTCATCAACCTCGACGCCGGAGCCGCCAAGGCTCGCATCGAGGCTGCCGGACTGGTCTTTCGTCTCGAGGGCCAGGGCACCGTCGTCACACAGCAGACGCCGCCGCCGGGAGTGAAGGTCGCCCGCGGCAGCACCGTGATCGTCGTCCAAAAGAGCGGCCCGGCGTCATCGCAGCAACCGGTCAAGGTGCCGAATGTCGCCGGCCTGTCATTGCGTGAAGCCGCACAGGTACTTGAGAGCTGCAACCTGCGCTTCAACCCGAGCGGCAGCGGCGTCGCCGTGGCGCAGGATCCGCCGCCGGGCACCGAGATACAGGCCGGCGCGGTCGTGACAGTCACGTTCAAGTGATCCCAACCCCTGCCAAGGGGTTTCCTTTTGCCCGGGAATGCCATTATCTGGCACGACAGCCAGCTCTGGGGATAAACGGACCTCCCATGACACACGCTGATATGAAGGCATGGTCGCGGAAAGGGCGTGCAACAGGTGTTACTTGGCGAGCTCATCGACGGTCTTCGCGAGAAGACCCTGACCGGGGACCGGGCGACCGAAATCACTGGGCTGACGTATGATTCACGGGCTGTCCGGCCTGGCCACTTGTTTTTCGCAATCCGCGGGTTCAAGGTCGACGGCCATGAATTCGTTCCGCAGGCCGTCGCTGCCGGTGCCAGCGCCGTGGTCGGCGAGGATGACCTGAGCCTGACCGGGGCGGCATACGTCCGGGTGCCCGATTCGCGTGAGGCGATGGCGCTCATGGCGTCGCGCTTTTACGGCGAGCCGACGCAGCGCCTGCGGCTGATTGGTGTCACCGGCACCAAGGGCAAGACGACCACGACGACCTTGGTCAGGCACATCCTCACCTACGCCGGCATCAAGACCGGCCTCATCGGCACCAACGTCAACCTGGTCGGCGACCGCGAGGTCAAGGCCATCCGCACGACGCCGGAATCCCTCGACTTGCAGGCGCTATTTGCCCAGATGGTCGCCGAAGGGTGCCAGGCCTGCGTCATGGAAGTGGCCTCGCATGCGCTGGTACTGAAACGGGTCGCCGGCTGCGAATACGATATTGGGGCCCTGACCAACATCGCCCGCGATCATCTTGATTTCCACGGGACGATCGAGAACTACACGGCAGCCAAAGAACTGCTGTTCCGGAGCCTCGGGGCGGATGGCGGCGGGCGCAAGCCCTACCCCAAAGCGGCGGTGATCAACGCCGATGATGCGACTGCGGGCCGAATGGCCGCCGCCAGCAGCGTGCCCGTGACGACCTACGGTATCGACACGGCCGCGGATCTGCGCGCGACCGACATCGTCCAGAGTCACAGCGGCGTCACCTACACGTTGGTCACGGGCGGTGTGCGCGTGCCGGTGAGCCTCAAGCTGATGGGACGCGTCAACGTCTACAACAGCCTCTGTGCTCTCGCCGTTGCCCTCGCCGCGGGCGTCGATCTCGACACTTGCTGCGCCGCGCTCGCTGCTGCAAAGCCGGTCGAGGGCCGATTCGAGCCGGTCGATGCCGGCCAGCCATTCACGGTCATTGTCGACTACGCTCACAACGAAAGCAGCCTCGAGAACCTGCTCAGCCTGGCGCGGGACTTCGCCCGCGACAACAACGGGCGCGTCATCGTCGTCTTCGGCTGCGGCGGCGACCGCGACGCCGGCAAGCGGCCGGGAATGGGGCGGATTGCCGTGACGCTCGCCGACCATGCGGTGGTGACGTCGGACAACCCTCGCAGCGAGGACCCCGAGCGCATCATCGACGACATCGAGGCAGGCATCCGGGCGACCCCGAATGCCGCCCCCCACGATCGCATCAGCGATCGTCGCGAGGCCATCGGACGGGCCCTTCAGCTTGCGCGCCGGGGCGACATCGTCGTCATCGCCGGCAAGGGACACGAGACATACCAGATTCTCCGAGACGGGACAATCCACTTCGACGACCGCGAGGTCGTGCGCGAGTTCCTCAGCGGGAGAGGGTAGACAGTGACAACGATCAGAGTTCGCGACGCGGCGAAGGTCGTCGGCGGCGGCATCATCGGCGACGCGGATGCCACGTTCCTGGGCGGGGCTGCCGACAGCCGCATAGTCAGGCCTGGTCAGCTGTTCGTCGCCCTGCCGGGCGAGCGGGTCGATGGCCATGCCTTCGTCGAGTCGGCTTTCGCCGCCGGGGCGACAGTGGCCCTGGTCAGCCGGCCGCCGGCGACGGTGCCGGCGGGCAAAGCGGCGATTGTGGTCCCGGACTCGCTGGCCGCGCTGATCGCGCTTGGGAAGTGGCAGCTGACCGAGCACCCGCTGCGGATCGTCGCCGTGACCGGTTCGGTCGGCAAGACGACGACCAAGGACCTGATTGCGGCTGCCCTCAGCACTCATTTCAAGGTTCTCAGCAACGAAGGCAACCTCAATTCCGAAGTCGGGCTGCCGCTGACCCTGCTCCGGCTCGAGCCGGAACACGAGTTGGCCGTGCTTGAAATGGGGATGCGCGGCAAGGGCCAGATCGCCCAGCTGTGCGGCATCGCGCCGCCGAACGTGGCCGTGCTGACGAACATCCTCGAGGTCCACCTCGAGCTTCTCGGCACGATCGAGAATATCGCTGCCGCCAAGGCGGAGTTGCTGGCGGCCCTGCCACCGGACGGAATCGCCGTCCTCAATGCCGATGACCCAAGAGTGAGAGCGTTCGCAGGGAGGTACGGGGGCATGACGATCCTCTACGGCACCAGCGAGACGGCTGACGTGATGGCGACTGACATCCTCAGCGAGCCATCCGGCAGTACGTTCAGCGTCGTCGTCAGCGGCGAGCGGCTGGCGCCGGCGCGCACCGAGATCCCGCTGCCGGTGCCTGGCAAGCACAACGTTCTCAACGCCGTGGCGGCAGTGGCGGTCGGGCTGGCGCTGGGGGTGCCGATCGAGCGCCTGCGGGACGGACTGGAGAACGCCCGCCCCTCGGCGATGCGCCTTGAGACCTTCGCGCTCGGGAACCGGACGATCATCAATGACGCGTATAACGCCAGTCCGGCATCGATGCGGGCAGCCCTCAACGTCCTGCGCGATCTCGCCGGCGGCCGCAAGGTCGCGGTGCTGGGGAATATGCTGGAGCTGGGCCCGCTCGCCCGCGAATGGCATCGCGACATCGGCGCCGCGGTGGCGGAGATCGGTTGCGACGTCCTGATCACAGTCGGTGATCTGGCCGCCTTCATCGCCGACGGAGCGATGAGCGCGGGCCTTGCGGCGGATGCCGTGACGACTTGCAGCACGAATCAGGAGGCAATCGCGGCGCTCGACCGCCTGATGCAGGAGCACGATACCATACTGATCAAGGGTTCGCGCGGCATGCAGATGGAGGATATCGTTGCGGCGCTGAAGAAGCGATAGTCCCCGGAGGTGGGGAAGATGAATCAGCTGGTTACTGCGCCGCTGGTGGGTTTTCTTGTGGCGCTGGTCCTCGGGCCGCTGTTGCTGCCGCTTCTCCGGCGGCTCAAGTTCGGTCAGGTCGTGCGCGAGGACGGTCCGCAGAGCCACCTGGTGAAGAAAGGGACGCCGACCATGGGCGGCATCCTGTTCATAGTGGGCGGCACAGTGGCCGCGATCGTCGCCGCACCGCACTCGCTGCCGGTCGTTCTCGTCCTGGCGACGATGGCCGGCAACGCAGCAGTGGGCTTCGCCGATGACTACATCAAGGTCGTTCTGAAGCGTCCGCTGGGCCTCAGGGCGCGCGACAAGCTCCTCGCCCAGCTGCTGTTGGGGCTGGCCCTGGGCATCATCGCCGTCGCCTACCTGAAGCTGCCCACCGCCGTGGCGATTCCCTTCACTCAGCGTTCCATCGAGCTCGGCTGGCTCTACGTGCCGCTGGTTGTGTTGATGCTGATGGGGGCCTCGAACGGCACCAATCTCACCGACGGCGTCGACGGGCTCTGCGGTTCGGTCACGGTCGTGGCGCTGGTCGTCTATGCCCTGATCGGCCTGGCAGCCGGGCGCGCCGATCTGGCGATCGTCGCTGTCGGTCTGGCCGGTGGTATGGGTGGATTCTTGCATTACAATCTCCACCCGGCGAAGCTGTTCATGGGCGACACCGGTTCGAACGCGCTCGGCGGCGCATTGGCGGCGCTGGCGGTGCTGACCAAGACGGAACTGGTTCTCGTCATCGTCGGCGGCATCTATGTCTTCGAGACGATCTCGGACATCATCCAGGTGACCTGGTTCAAGGCCACCGGCCGGCGCGTCTTCAAGATGGCGCCGATCCATCATCATTTCGAACTGTCCGGCTGGAGCGAGGAGAAGATCGTCCTGCGCTTCGTCATTGCAGCCGTTATCCTTGGTATCATCGGGTTCTGGGGGATAGGCGGAATCGGAGGGGGCATCATCAGGTGAGAGTCAGGCGGAAAGCCCCTGACTTCATCATCTTCGTGGCGGTGACGGTGCTGCTCGGCATTGGCGTCGTCATGGTCTACAGCGCCAGCGCCGTCAAGTCCTATGCGACATACGGCGACAGCCAGTACTTCCTGAAACGCCAACTGCTCTGGGCCTTGCTCGGGATGTTCGCGATGATCGTGACGATGAACATCGACTATTGGCACCTGCGTAAGTTGTCCAGAATCGGTCTCGTCGGGTCGCTGGCCCTGTTGGCCCTCGTCCTCGTACCGGGCATCGGCCGCGAGGTGAACGGCGCCACGCGCTGGATCGCCATCGGCCCGGCGCAGATCCAGCCGTCCGAACTGATGAAGATGGCGCTGATCCTCTTTCTTGCCGACGCGCTGGCCACGGGGAAGGGCCGCGTCAAGCGGCTGGTGCCCGGCCTGTTCCCATACCTCGGGCTGATCGGCCTCATCTTCTTCCTGATCATCAAGGAGCCGGATCTCGGCACCGCCCTTGTGACGGCGGCCACGGCCGTCGTTGTCCTGTTCATTGGCGGGGCGCAGCTGAGTCACCTGGTCGGCCTTGCCGCTGCAGCCCTGCCGGTCCTCGTCTGGGTCGCGTTCAGCGAGGAGTACCGGCGGAACCGATTGCTCTCGTTCATCAACCCCTGGGCTGACCGCCTCAACACCGGCTATCACATCATCCAGTCGCTGTACGCGATCGGTTCGGGGGGTATCTTCGGCCTCGGCCTCGGAAAGAGCCGGCAGAAATTCTTCTACTTGCCGGAGCAGCACACAGATTTCATCTTCGCCATCCTTGGCGAAGAACTCGGGTTCATCGGCGGGGCCGTGGTGCTCGGGCTGTTCTTCCTCTTCCTCTGGCGCGGCTACCGGGTGGCGATCAATGCCCCCGATGCGTTCTCGAGTCTGCTGGCGGCCGGGTTTACGACCCTGATCGCGATCCAGGCCCTGATGAACATCGCCGTCGTCACTGCCTCGATCCCGATCACCGGCGTTCCCCTGCCGTTCATCAGCTACGGCGGGTCGTCGCTGACGTTTTCGCTGGTGGGCATCGGGGTGCTCCTCAACATCTCGAAGTATACAACCGACTGACCTTTGGTCCGTCAAGCGGAGAGTGATCCCGGATGCGCGTCTTGATCACCGGTGGCGGCACCGGCGGCCACATCAATCCGGCTCTGGCCATCGCCCGGGAGTTGCGCGAGCGCGATCCCGGGCTCGAGTTGTTGTATGTCGGCACCAGGGTCGGCCTCGAGGCCGACCTCGTCCCGCGCGCCGGCATCGAGTTCCGCACGATAACCGTGAGCGGCGTCATCAGGAAGTCGCCGCTTCAGGCAGCACTTGGCGTACTTCGCGCCGGCAAGGGGTTTCTCGAGGCGCGGGGGATCATCCGCCAGTTCCGCCCCGACGTCGTTGTCGGCACGGGCGGATACGTCTCCGGGCCGGTGATGTTGGCCGCGGCGATGCTCGGCGTGCCGACCCTGCTGCAGGAGCAGAACGCCTTCCCCGGCGTCACCAACCGCATTCTGTCGCGCTGGGTCGCGCGCGTGGCGCTCGCCTTCGAAGAGGCGCGCAGATATGTCTCGCCCCGCTCGCGACCGTTCGTCACCGGCAATCCGATCCGGCGCGATATCCTTGCCGCAGAACGTGAGGCGAGCGCCCGCGAGCTTGGGCTCGACCCCGGGAAGCGGACAATCCTCGTCACCGGTGGCAGCCGTGGCGCCGGCTCGTTCGCCAAAGCAGTTCCGGAGCTGGCCGCCGCGGTCAGGCAGCGTCCGGACCTGCAGCTGATCTGGGGCACCGGCAAGCAGTACTACGACGCAGCCCGGCATGAGTTGGAGCGACGCGGAATCTGGCCGCTGCCCGGCAACATCGTCATGATGCCGTACATCTACCGGCAGGATCTGGCGATGGCGGCGAGCGACCTCGCGGTGGTGCGCGCGGGTGCGCTGACCCTGGCGGAACTCACCGCCCGCGGCCTGCCGTCCGTGATCATCCCGTCACCGAACGTCACCCACAACCATCAGGTGATGAACGCGCGCGTGCTGTCGTCGGCCGGCGCGGCCGATGTCATCCTCGAGAGCGACCTCACCGGGCAGCGCCTGGTCGACAGGGTCCTCGCCATCATCGACTCGCCCGAGCGGCTGAAGCAGATGGCGACGCGGTCGCGGGCGCTCGGCAAGCCAAACGCGACCAGCGACATCGCCGACGCGGTGCTGGCCCTGGTCAGGCGCTGATGCAACAGATGTCGCAGTTGGACAGGCCGGACGCCCCATTCACCAGACACTCTCGTTAAGCGTAAGATGGGGTAGACTTCTGGCCGAGTGACACAAGGGAGTTCTCGCGACCGAAACCGGAGGTGGCGGCTGTGGGCAAGTACGTGATTGGCGGGGGAGCGCATCTGACAGGCTCAGTCCGCATCAGCGGCGCCAAGAACGCGGTGCTGCCGATGCTGGCGGGTGCGGTTCTGACGCGCTCGCAGTGCATCATCCTGGATGCCCCCGACATTCGCGACCTGGCTGTGATGAGCAACATATTGAGGAGCATCGGTGTTTCGGTCGAAGTCATGGAGCGCGAGGGCCGGCGGGCCGTCGTCGTCTCGGCCGCGAACCTCAGGGCGTCCGAGGTCCCCGAGGATCTCATGCGCGAAATGCGTTCCTCGATCTTCCTGATGGGGCCGCTGCTCGGGCGGACGGGCAAGGTCCGCGTTTCCTACCCTGGCGGGTGCGCCATCGGCTCCCGACCAATCGACCTCCATCTCAACGGCCTGCGGGCGCTCGGTGCAACGATCACTGAGAAATCCGGCTACATACATGCCGAAGCGCGCCAACTCAAGGGCAAGGAACTCCACCTCGACTTTCCCAGCGTCGGTGCGACAGAGAACATCATGATGGCGGCGGTCCTGGCGAAGGGCACGACGGTCATCCACAACGCGGCCAAGGAACCGGAGATCGTCGATCTCCAGAACTTCCTCAACGGTATGGGCGCCCGCATCACCGGCGCCGGCATGGATGTCATCCGCATCGAGGGAGTACCGGAGCTCGGCGGCACCGAACACGTCGCGATTCCTGACCGCATCGAAGCCGGCACTTTCATGGCGGCTGCGGCGATCACCGGCAGTGACATCACGCTTGAGAACGTCATCCCCGAGCACGTCGAAGCGGTCATGGCCAAGCTTCGCGAAACGGGCGCCGAGATCTGCGGCGAACGCGAGCATCTCTCGGTCCGCTGCCCGGCGCGGCCGAAGGCGGTCGACTTCAAGACCCTGCCGTACCCGGGCTTCCCGACCGACATGCAGCCGCAGATGATGGCCCTGATGTGCATCGCTGACGGTACGAGCGTGATCACTGAGACGGTGTTCGAGAACCGACTGAAGCAGGCCGAAGAGCTCAGGCGTATGGGCGCCAACATCAAGGTCGAAGGCCGCACGGCGGTCGTCAAGGGCGTGCCGCGGCTGTCGGGTGCCCGCGTCACCGCCACCGACCTGCGCAGCGGGGCGGCACTGGTGCTCGCCGGTCTCGTCGCCGACGAGGAGACGCAGGTCGAGGAGATCGAGCACATCGACCGCGGCTACGAGAACTTCGATGCGAAGCTGCGGGGGTTGGGCGTGAAGATCCACAGGTTGGGGTAGACGACCACCGAATGGGCGACAGACGGGCCCGGCGCTTGGGAGGCGCCTGGCCTTTTGCATCTGACAGTGCCTCTTCCGTCGCTGCTGTCAGCGGACCGGCGCTGGCGCACCGCTCGCGGCACGAAACAACCAGGGCACGCCATCGTATTTGAACCCGAAATCGGTCACCGGTGGCCCAAAAGCACACGGCCGCGAATCGGCGCAATGTTCCCGCAGCTGGATGACGCTTTCACGCAACATAACGCTATGCTACAATGGTTAGGAAAGTGAAGGTGACCGCGGTGGCCGCGCTCGAGTCGCACCGTCCGAAGCGGCGTCTGAACAAGCGAAGGGTCCGCAGGGCGGCGTTGCTGCTGTCCTTCTTGCTGCTTGCAGCGCTTGGGTCATACTTCTTTCTCCGCTCCGGTCTGTTCGCGGTACGCGACATCGTCGTCACAGGATCAGCGCAGGTCGGCGCGGATGCGCTGCGCGCGTCGAGCGGCATCGAAGTGGGGCAGAACATCTGGGACGTTGGCCTTAGCGAAGTGAAGTCGCG
Source organism: Chloroflexota bacterium (assembly GCA_050261235.1). Taxonomy (GTDB): domain Bacteria; phylum Bacillota; class Sulfobacillia; order JBFLWA01; family JBLNDB01; genus JBLNDB01. Next base: position 2,884 of record JBLNDB010000007.1, on the reverse strand, counting down.
GATCGGACGCAACCCCTGGGTCAAGTCGGTCAGCGTCAGACGCCAGTTGCCCAATGTCATCAGTATTCAGGTTCAGGAGCGGACGCCGGTCGCCCTGGTCGTCTACCGCACTGCCTATGTCGAGGTCGACGAAGCCGGCGTGGCCCTCGAGATCTCGGAGTCGCTGATCAACCGCGACCTGCCGCTGATCACGGGTCCGCTCGTAACGCGCGTTGTGCTTGGACAACCCGTCGACGCGGCCGGCGTCCTGGACGGCATCCGCGCTGTGTTGCCGCTCAGCCGCGAACTGCTGAGGCAAGTATCGGAAGTGCATGTTGGTGAAGACCGCGATTTGACGATAATCATGCTGAGCAAGGTGCGCGTCTATCTCGGGCAGCCGGATGCGACGCTGGAGAAGCGGGCTGGTCTGCTCGAAGGCATTCTCGATGACGTCGCTCAGCGTGGCGCGGTCATCGACTACATCGATCTGCGTTACAACGGCAATCCGGTGAGCGGTACCGGCGACCCCTTGCTTGGCACGAAATGAGGTGAGGCGCATGAAGAAACTGAGCAACGCACAACTGGCCGTGACTGTGGTCTGCGTCATCCTTGGCATCATGCTCGCCCTGCAGTTCCGCGTCCAGCAGAATATCAGCAAGTCGCTGCCGCTGCAGCGCTCCGAGGAACTGGTGCAGATGGTCAAGGATCTCGAATTGGAGCGAGACAAGCTGCGCGCTGAGGTCACCGAACTGCGCAACTCGCTGGCCAACGCCTCCACCGGCGGGTCGCGCGATGAGCTGAACCGCGTCCGGGTTCAGGCGGGCCTGACCGATATGACCGGCCCTGGCATCGTCCTGACGATGGATGACAGCAAGAAGCCCGGCGCGCCGAATCAGGATCCGAACTTGTTCCTGATCCATGACGATGACGTGTTGAAGGTCATCAACGAACTCAAGGCAGCCGGCGCCGAGGCCATCAGCATCAACGGACAGCGGTTGATCGGCGCCACAGAAATCCGCTGCGCCGGCCCGACGATCTCCATCAACCACACGCTGACGGCGCCGCCGCTCGAAATCCGGGCGATCGGCGATCCCGTGGTGCTTGAGAACTCGCTTCGCATGCGCGGGGGCGTAATCGAGGACCTGAGTCTCTGGGGCATCGAGATCAGTCTCCGGCGCGAGCAACAGGTCCAGGTGCCGGCATACACCGGCAGTCTGCAGTTCAACTTCGCCAGGCCGGTGCAGGGAGGACGATGACAATGTGGCTGGCATTGCTCGGCATCATCATCGGTCTGCTGATCGGATTCGGCTTGCCGGTTCAGGTACCGGTCATCGTCGCTCGCTACCTGTCGGTCGCCCTGCTTGCGTCGCTTGACTCGGCGTTCGGGGGCCTGCGGGCGTCGATGGAGGGCAGCTTCAACATCAAGGTGTTCATCAGCGGCGTACTCGGCAACGCGCTGCTCGCCGCCGCTCTCACCTACATGGGCGACAAGCTCGGCGTGGAACTCTACTACGCCGCCCTGTTCGCGTTCGGCTATCGCATGTTCCAGAACCTGGGCGCCATCCGCCGGCACCTCTTCCTCCATGACCAGAGTGGCGATCCGACGGCCTCCCACCGGGATGAAAGCAGGGGAAATTAGGGCCACTGGAGTATTTCCCTAAGAAGGGATTTATCTTCTGGGGAAGAAATCATGCAGTGGCAAGGTTTGCACACTTAGGGGGGAGCCGGGGGTGCTCGAACTAGACCTCGAAATGGAGCAGTACGCCCTGATCAAGGTGGTCGGTGTCGGTGGCGGCGGCAACAATGCCGTCAACCGAATGATAGAGGCGGGTCTCAAGGGTGTGGAGTTCATCTCCATCAACACCGACGCCCAGGCGCTGTTTTTGTCCAAGGCCCAGCAGAAGATCCAGATCGGCGAGAAGCTGACGCGCGGACTGGGAGCCGGCGGTAACCCCGATGTCGGCGCCGGCGCCGCCGAAGAGAGCCGCGACACGATCTTCCAAGCCGTCAAGGGCGCTGACATGATCTTCATCACCGCCGGCATGGGCGGTGGCACGGGCACCGGCGCCGCGCCGGTGGTTGCCGAAATCGCCAAGGAGACCGGCGCCCTGACCGTCGGTGTCGTCACCCGCCCGTTCACCTTCGAGGGCCGCAAGCGCGCCGGCCAGGCGGACAAGGGCATCGCCAACCTCAAGGGCAAGGTCGACACGCTGATCACGATTCCGAACGACCGGCTGCTGCAGGTCGTCGACAAGAAGACCTCGATCCTGGAAGCGTTCCGCATCGCCGATGACGTTCTCCGTCAGGGCGTGCAGGGCATCTCGGATCTGATCGCCGTCCCCGGACTGATCAACCTCGACTTCGCCGACGTCCGCTCGATCATGCTCGAACAGGGCAGCGCCCTGATGGGCATCGGCATCGCCCGCGGCGAGGGCCGCGCTGCCGAAGCCGCCCGCGCGGCGGTGTCCAGCCCGCTGCTCGAGACCTCGATCGAGGGCGCGCGCGGCGTGCTGCTCAGCATCACCGGCGGCTCCGACCTCGGTCTGTTCGAGGTCAACGAGGCGGCTGAGATCATCGCCGAGGCCGCCGACCCGGAGGCCAACATCATCTTCGGCGCCGTCATCGACGAGAAGATGGCCGATGAGATCCGCGTCACGGTCATTGCCACCGGGTTCGATGGGCACGTCAAACGTGACAAGGACATCAGCGACCTCGAGATCAAGCCGTTCTCCAGCGACGATCTGGACATTCCCGCATTCCTGCGCCGTAAGTAAACCGCACGTAGAATCGCACAGACAGAGCGACCGGCCTGAAGGCCGGTCGCTTCAGGGTGTTGACCAAATGGACAATTCCGTTGGGCAATGTCCCTTTCGTCGTCAGTGGCACCGCGGGTTTCGTCGGAAGA
>JBLNDB010000006.1:0-7243 GCA_050261235.1 Chloroflexota bacterium | reverse complement strand
CCGCCGGCCCCGCCGCCAACGACCGGCGGGCCCGCCGACCCCCCCGGTCAGCTGGCCGACCGCGCCCTGTCGCTCTACGAGAGCGCCCAGGAGAAGCTGCGGGCGGGGGACTGGGCCGGGTACGGCAATCTGATGCAGCAACTGCGAGATGTTCTCAACCAGCTGGCTGGCTCGCCTGAGAGCGGCGCCACCGCACCGCGCCTGCCTCAGCCCTAGGCGACCGGGCAGAGGCTCTGCGCCGTCGACAGGACGCGGGGGAAGAGGCCCCCGCGTCCTGTCATTCGCCGAATTATGCGGCCCGTTGGCAGGATTTCATCGGTCTGGACAGAATAGTCACCAAAACTCCCGTAACAACTACATCCATGAGATTGGAGGTCAGAGCGCATGACACGGATTGACATCGCTGCAGCCGGACAGCACGTCGGCGAGAGCGTCGAAATAAGGGGTTGGCTCTATAATCGCCGGTCCAGCGGCAAGATCCAGTTCCTCGAGGTCCGTGACGGGACCGGGTTCATCCAGGGGGTGCTGGTGAAGAGTGAAGTCGGTGACGCGACCTTCACGACCGCGGATCACCTGACCCAGGAGTCGTCGATCATTGTCCGCGGACAACTGCGCGAGGACAAGCGGTCGAAGTGGGGTTTCGAGATCGGGATCAGTGATCTCGAGATCGTCCAGGCGGCGGCCGAAGACTACCCGGTGACTCACAAGGAGCACGGCGTCGATTTCCTGCTCGACAACCGCCATCTCTGGCTGCGGACACCGCGGCAGGTGGCGATCATGCGGATCCGTAACGAGGTCATCCTCGGCCTGCAAGAGTTCTTCAACGAGCGTGGCTTCCTTCGCATCGACTCGCCGATTCTCACGCCGGTCTCCTGCGAGGGTACGACGACTCTGTTCGGCACCGACTACTTCGATACCAAGGCCTACCTGTCGCAGACCGGCCAGTTGTACGCCGAGGCCGCCGCACTGGCGTTCGGCAAAGTCTACAATTTCGGGCCGACTTTCCGGGCGGAGAAGTCGAAGACCCGCCGTCACCTGACCGAGTTCTGGATGCTAGAACCGGAGATGGCCTACTGCGATCAGGCCGAGAACATGCGCGTCCAGGAAGAGATGATCGAGTACGTCGTGCAGCGGGTGCTCCATCGCCGCGCCGCTGAACTCAAGATGCTCGAGCGCGACATCACGAAGCTCGAGAACATTCGCGCGCCGTTCCCGCGCATCAGCTACGATGACGCGATCAAGTTCCTGCAGGGGAAGGGGCACCAGATCGAGTGGGGCGACGATCTCGGCTCGCCGGACGAGACCGCCATCGCCGAAGCCTATGACAGGCCGGTGTTCGTGTTCAACTACCCGACCGCCATCAAAGCGTTCTACATGGAGCCGGTGCCCGGCCGCCCCGAGGTCTGTCTGTCCGCCGACCTGCTCGCTCCCGAGGGCTACGGGGAGATCATCGGCGGCAGTCAGCGCATCGCCGATTACGATACTCTGGTACAGCGGATGCGGGAGCACAAGCTGCCGGTAGACGATTACAAATGGTACCTCGACCTGCGCAGGTACGGGTCGGTACCTCACAGCGGTTTTGGCCTCGGTATCGAGCGCACGGTCAGCTGGATCTGCGGCCTCGACCATCTCCGCGAAGCGTCGCCATTCCCACGGATGATCAACCGCATCTATCCCTGAGGACATGTGACCAGCCATCAGACCAGCCGGCACGCCCGGCTGGTCTGATCATGTGCGCCGGAAGGCACAGCCCCGCCGGACAGCCGTCCCGACTCCGACTGTCGTTCTTTGCATGACTCTGGCGGGTTCTGTCGTTCCCTGTAGCTGTCAAATGTCCTCATCTAAGGAAGGAGATTGGCTCGGGTTGTCGAAACGGTGACTCGGGAAGCGTCGCCCGAAGGGGGGCTTGGGGATGCAGTCCGCAACGGAAGTCGGGAACCTGCTGCGCCGCACGCGCGAGGAGAAAGGGCTCTCTCCGGATCAGGTCCAGGCCGAGACCAAAATCCGCCTCCGCTATCTGGAGGCGCTCGAGTCCGGCGATGAGAGCATCATCCCGGGTGAAGTGTACTACAAGGGGTTCTTGCGTTTCTACGCCAACCACCTCGGGCTCGACGGACATGCCCTGGTCGAGCAGTACAAGCAGTGGAAGGACTCTCAGCGCAGTGAGCAGGAGCGGGCAGCCGAGGCCGATGCCAGAGTGGCGGCCAGACCCCGTCGGGTGTCGGTCAAGCGTCCGGGACGCCTGATCGCCGTGCTGCTGCTTGTTATGGCTCTGGCTGCAGGTGGCATCTGGGGCGTCTCCATCTACAGGCAACGCGCCGGCGGTGAAGGTGACAATCCACCGGTCGTCACTGGCCCTGACTCCACCGATCCCGGCACCACGCCGGGCGGCAGCGAGTCAGGCGGTGATGCGGCGCCGGTGGTCGAAGTCGTCAAGGAAGACCTCGGTACTGCGGGGCTTCGCTACCGCGCCACCGGGTCATCGGTCAAGGTCGAAGTCGAGGCGTTCCGCCTCTGCTGGGTGCGAGTCACAGCGGATGGAGTCGTGATCTTCGAGAACGACCTCGCCCCCGGCGCCAAGGCGGTGTGGGAAGCCCGGAGCCAACTCCGGGTGCTGTACGGCAACCTCGGTGGAGTCAAGTTCTCGGTCAACGGCGTGCCCCAGGACATCGCCGGCAAGGATGGCGACGTGCGCACTGTCACGTACGAGCCCAAGTAGAACAGGGCCCACAGGCAATCGCATCACCCGGCAGGAGGCCATGCGCCTCCTGCTTTCGTTTGCCTGCCGGGAGCATAGCACCGCCTCCGCACTCATATGAAGGTCGTGGGAACTCGACGGTTGCGGGTGGTGAGCGAGGCATGCGAGGCTTGGAACGGCGCATCCCAAGCACTGGGGCGCTCCGCTGGGGGGCGTCCGTCCTGCTCGCTGCGCTGCTGGCGGCTGCGGCCGTCCCGGAGGCGGTCGCGGCCACGGTGAGGCTGCAGCCCGTGTCCCCGCCTCAGGCGCCGCGGGTGACAGCCGACGCTGCCATCCTCATGGACTGGCGCACCGGCGCCGTCGTCTGGGAGAAGAACGCCTACGAGCGCCGCGCGCCGGCCAGCACCACGAAGATCATGAGCGGCCTGCTGGTCGCCGAACTCGGGCGGCCAAACGACATCGTCACGGTCAGCCGACATGCCGCCCTGACTCCGGGTTCGACCGCCGGCCTCAAGCCGGGCGATCGTTACACGCTCGACGAGATCCTGCACGGGATGCTCCTGCACTCCGGGAACGACGCGTGTGTCGCCGCAGCGGAGCATCTCGCCGGCAGCGAGGCCGAGTTCGTTGCCCTGATGAACGCCAAGGCACGGGAGATCGGCGCCTTGGCCACGAACTTCGTCAACCCCCACGGGCTGACGGCGGTGGGGCACTATTCCACGGCTTATGACCTGGCTGTGATGGCTCGCTTCGCCCTGCGCAACCCGCTGTTCGCGCGCGTCGTGGCGACCCAGGAGCGCCACATCAGGCCCGAACTGGATGGAGTAGCGAGGGATATCCTCCTGCACAACACCAACCGGCTGCTCTGGAGTTTCGACGGGGCGGACGGCGTCAAGACAGGCACCACCGGCGCCGCAGGCAAGTGTCTCGTCGCGTCGGCGACGCGGGACGGGCGCCGGCTGCTCGCCGTCGTCCTGCACAGCTCGGACCGCTGGGGCGATGCCGCGCGCCTGCTCGCGTACGGATTCGAGGCGTTCACGACGGTCGAGTTCGCCCGCGCCGGCCAGGTCGTCCGCACGGTGCCGGTACAGGGCGGCATGGCGCGCCGCGTTGCCCTGGTGGCAGAGCGCGACCTGGTCGCGACTGTGCCGAAGGGCAGCGAGACCGAGTTGGAACTGCGTGTCGAGGCTGTCAGCAGACCGGTGGCGGGATTCGCGACCGGCGCCGTGCTCGGCCGGGCGACCATCCTTCAGGGGCAGCGCAACCTGCTGACAGTCAACTTGGTGGCCGGCCGGGACGTGCCGCGGCGCACACTGACCAGGGTCATCCTCGCTTGGCTGGCGCCCCTGCTGCGCTGGCAGGGGCGCCACGGCGTCGGTTGGGTGACCGGCGCAGCTGGCGCGAGAGCATAGGCGCCAACAAGCGTGGAAGGTCGTTCACTCCTGCCGGCGGTCAGACGAAGCTAGTCTCCGCCCTCCGTTGCCAGCAGAACGCTCAGGCGCACCGGCGCGAGACCGTTTCTGCGCAGTCCGGCGACCAGTTCGCCGAGCGCCGCTGCCGTCAGGCTATTGCCGTCGCCGGCATGCAGAAGCACGATTGCACCCGGCCGCGCCGCCGATACCACGCGCTGCGCGATTGCCGACGCTGTGCTGAGACGCCAGTCCGCGGAGTCGACGCTCCAGGTGACCGGGATCAGGCCTTCGGCGATTGCCGCATCAAGCAACGCGTCACTGCACCTTCCCGCCGGCGGCCGAAAGTAGCTCGGGCGGGCGGCGACGGCCTTGCCGATTGCCGCGACGACCCCGCGCAGTTCGCTCGCCGCCTGATCCCGGCGCAGGCCGCTCATGTCGGAGTAGTCTCGCCCGGAGGCCTCGACGCTGTGTCCGTCAGCGATCATCGCTTGCGCTGTCTCGGGGTGTTCTTTGACCCAGCGCTCGGTGACGAAGAAGGTGGCCGGCGCCTCGGCCGCTGCCAACTCCCGCAGGATCGCCCGAACCTGTGACGTTCCCCGGTCGACGTCGAACGTCAGGGCAACCTGATGTCCGGCGGCGTCACCGTGAGTGATGGGACGCAGTGCACCGACACGCCTCCCGCGCACACCTGACCATGCCGTCCAACCAAGCAGCAGAGCCGCCGCCAGCGCCGCCACCAGGAGCGTGACGTGGCGCTTTCTGGCGTCGACGACCAACCAGCGCATCCTCCCACCTCCGGGCGCCTGCCTCGTGAGTAAGATATGCCCACGTCCGGACGCGCATGATGGGCCGTGGCCAAGCGAGGGCCACAACAATAAGGGCGGTTCTGCGAACGCAGAACCGCCCTTCGACTGTGTGCCATTGGAAGCGCCTGTTCGTCAGCCTCCCTGGTTGCGCGCGACCTTTCGTCTCAGGCGATCACGCCTGTGAAGCAACTCCTCAAGATTGCGCCTTGAGACGCCGGCCTCTGCCCGGCCGCCACCCACGGAGAGCGACACCGCGCGTTCGACGAGTCTCAAGGCAGTCGCATAGTCACGCTCGACATGCTCATAGTGCTTGGCCAGTTCGACGTACGGGAGAACCGACAGGACGCCCTCACTGACCAGCTCACGCCAGATGGCGACAGCGTTCTGGCACTGGCGCAGGCGCTTGTAGACGGCAGCGAGGTCGCGCAGCACGCGCTCCCGGGCAGCCGGCGCGAGCGCGCCGCACCTGGCCCGCTCGAGGCACCGCACTCCGTCGTCCATCAGCCCAAGGTCGAGGCACCAGCGGCCAAGACCGTGCAGTTCATTGGCGTGAGCGAGGGAACAGCCGGCCGGATCGGACAGCGCCCCGCCGACCACGCCGAGCAGGCTGATCAGGGTGAGGATATCCAGTCGGTTATGCCTCAACACTGGCTCCAGCGGCCGGGCATCGCCGCTGCGCTGGTACTCGAAGTAGATCGACGGGATCAACTCGCCCGGGATATCGTCCTCACGCGCGTGGCCGAGGACGCGCTCCTCGACGGTGGCGAGGCGGCAGTCGGGGAGATGGTGCTGCCAGATGCGCCGGGCGGGGAAGAGGAGATCGATGTGACCGGCCACGGGCGCGGTCAGGCGCATCCGGTTCATCACGCAACGCGTCTGGATGAGCGGCCAGTCGAAGACTTTGCCGTTGTACGTCACCAGTGTCCGCACACCGGCCAGCGCCGCATCCAAGGCCGCGAGTTGGGCGCTCTCCTCGCCGAAATCCCGCAGGAAGAACTGTTGAAGGATGACGCGATCGCCGGTGACACGCGCCACGCCGATGAGGAACGGGATCACTCCGGTGCCGCCGGCCAGGCCCGTCGTCTCGACGTCAACGAACGCCGTCTCCGCAAGCCGATCCGCGCCTGGAGCAGACAGTTCCGCGCCGCCCAGGAGCGGCCAGACCCGCTCGCCGACGCTGCGCGCTACAGCCAGCGGGCGATGACCATGGCCCTCGTTGAGGAAGTACTCCCGTTGGTGGGCGAACGCCGGCCCGTGCGGAGTGTCGATCGCGGCAAGCTCAAGGACGCACTCCGGAGCGCATGCGGGCATCCCGCGGACGGGCGCGCCAGCGTCACCCCGATCGCTGTCGCATGGCGCAATCACGGGATCGGCCCGGGTGGGGCCGCTCCCGTCGCACCCGCCGCGCGCATCGCGCTCCCGCTGCAACTGGCGCAAGCGCTCAAGTCGCTGCCCGAAGTCCATGTCAGGCCCCCCTAGTCGGCCGCGTCGACGCCGACCAGCAGCCGGTCGATCAGCTTCAACACGGCTTCCTTGATCGGCATTCCGGTCTCATCGGCCGGGCCGACGCACGAGGGACACCCATGCTCACAGACGCAACCGCCGACCAGCGACCGCGCGGCGGCGAGCAACTGGTCGCGGAGGTCGAACAGCTTGTCGGCGAGGCCCGTGCCGCCCGGATACTGGTCGTAGAGGTAGACAGTCGGCGCATCAGTGAACGGTGAGCGCACCTCGGCAACGACCCTGATATCTCTCGGATCGCAGAGGAGATGAACCGGAGCCACATTGACCAGCACATTCGCCAGCCCGACCAGCGCAGCCTGGATCTCGGCCTGGGTGAGACCCTCGGTGGCTGCCTCCGGCAGCGTGAGCCAATAGGCGGTGGTGTGCATCTGCTCCTCTGGCAGGCGGATCTTGCCCCAGCCGATGTTCTCGTGCGTGTGCAACTTGATCTTCTTGAAAATCGTCGCCAGAGCCGTCACCATCACCTCGCCGAAGCTGTGCCTGGCAAGCGGTGCCTCGCAGGTCCGGAACTCATCAAGGACCTTCAGGCTGACGGCGAGGTTGGCGTCTGTGTAGTACTCGACGTCCACGCGTTTGACATACGCCTTGAGTTCGTCGAAGTCGAGCTTGTCGACGTGGTATTGCTGACCCTCGTGAATGTATATGGCATCATCGTGGACCAGCGTCGGCGCAGAGAAACGGTCGACTTCGCCGATGACGCGGTGATCACCGGTGTTCGTGCAGTCGACGATGACCACATTCTCAGGGGCAGCCGATCGCAGGCTGATCTCCTCTGCCGGGAAGTTGTCGGCCGCCCAATGCCA
>JBLNDB010000005.1:0-12594 GCA_050261235.1 Chloroflexota bacterium | reverse complement strand
GGTCGCTCGGGGCAAGGGGCTGGAGGGCTTGGGACTGAGACGCGCGCCGCACCGCAATCACCGGCGGGGCGCGCTGTCGTGTTTCAGCTCTGAGAGTGTCATACTACCGCTGCAGTCTCTGCCAATAGCGGGCGAGAAAGAGCGCCGAGCCCTGCGTGATCAGCAAGCAATCCGGCGGCAGATCAGCGCCGGTGTATATCGCGCCGGTCTGCAGCAACTCGCTCAGCGTCCGGGGCTCGTCTGCCAGCTCCAAGTAAGTTCCGGGCGCCACATGCAGCAGACCGGGAGTCTCAGCGCCCGGCCGGGGCTCGTCGAGGAGATCGGCCTCGTAGACAGGGTTGATGTAATCCAGCTCACGCGGCGTTCCATCGTCGTTCCGGAGGCTGAGGTGCATCTGCCAGACGAGCAGCGGCGCCGCCTCACCGTCGAGCGCGGCGGCAAGATCCCGCTGTTCGACGACGCCCGTGTCGGCGTTGACCCAGAGCGTGCCACGTGCGCCGCGGATGGCGATGCGGGATTGCGCTTCTTCCATCGCCTCGCGCCGGACGGCGTCGGTGAGCGTCTCACCGGCCTCCTGTCCGCCGCCGATGCCGACCAGCGGGATCACCGTCTGACGTCCGTCATTCTGCCAGTACTTGCGCTGGCTGATGGCCCAAACGAGCCGGCCGGCGCGCCAGGCGAGCAAGCCGGTGCTGACGCGCCCGTTCGGCACGAAGCGCTTCAGGTCGAGCATCCCCTCTTCCCCCTCCCCATTCGTTGTCCATGCTCCAGCGTGGCTGTATACTGTGCTCAGATGCAGGCTGTGTTCGGCGGCCCGCCGGCGTCATCCTCCCCACCGTCAAGCAGGAGGTCTGCCAATGAAGGTCAGTCGCGCCCAATTCGTCCTGAGCCATGAGGATGTCTCACGCCTCATCGCAGAGCTCGTGCCGGGGGAGACTGCCGGCCTGCTTGAACCGCAATTCGGGCCGGGGACGCTGCTCCTAAGGCTCGGGCGCCGGCCGCGACTGATCGACGTGCGCCCGGCCATTGAACTCCGCGTCGCCAGCCTGACGCCGACGCGCCTGACACTGACGACGCGGATCAGGGGTTTGCCGCTGGTCGACCGCCTGATCCGCGACCAGGCTCTGCCGCGGGTGCTCGCCGAGATCGCCCAGGCCGGTCTGTCGTACGGCGACGGCCGCATCGAGCTGGACCTCGACCAGCTGTTGCCGATGCTCCCGGTCAGCTTCACGTTCGAGAAGGTCATCATCATGCGCGGCGGCATCATCGTCGCGGTGCGAAACCTGGCTTACGCTCCGCAACCTGAGGCCGAGGCCGGGCCGGCAGCCGGCGCCCCGACGGCGCCCGCTGCTGAGGCTGCGGCCGCACTGCCGGTGCCGAGAGTGCCACCAGCGCTGCCGGTGCCAGCGGAAGCAACGTCGCTGTACGATCGCGTGCGCAGCGGCGTCAAGCGGGGCCTGGACCGGGCCCTGCCCGGCCCGTTGCGCAGCCTGACGCCGTGGGTACTGGCGCTGCCCGACCTGACCGTCCTGCTCTGGCGCCTCGCCCGGCACGCCGGCGTCGACGCCCGGCGCAAGGCAGTTGCGGCGGGAGCGCTGGCTTATGTCATCTGGCCGCTCGACTTCATGCCCGATCTGATTCCGGCGCTCGGCTGGCTCGATGACACGACCATCACCCTGCTGGCCCTGACCTCGATTCTCTCGGCCGCCCCGGCCGAACTGCGAGCGGAGCTGTGGCCCGGTGAAAGCAACGTACTGACGCCGCTCGAGGCAGCACTGAACCTGTTCGAGCGGGTCGTCGGCCGACGGCTGCTCGACGCGTTGAAGCGGAAGGTCGGCCTGTGAGGGGCCGTCAACAGTACCGTGACATCCACTTGCGCACCCCGCTGAACCAGCCGCGCGGGCCGGGCGGCAACCGATCGATGAACGCGACAGCCTGGCTGCAGAGCCGACTCCAGAACAGGGCTGCCGCGCAGACAGCCCAGGCGAAGTAGAGCAGTGTGAACAGCGGGTAGTGCCGCAGGCAGGCAAACGCCGGCAGAACTACCATCGGCAACGATGAGATCTGGATCAGATTCTTGGATGGCCTCACGGCCATGGCGAAGATGGTCAGAAGCAGATACAGCGTGATCCAGTAGAGAGACACCAAGCGGGCGACGCCAAGGGCATAAGCCGTCGCCCACTGGAGCGACAGATCGGCGGCTTGATCGACATCGGCCCAGACCGGCGATGGCGAGCCCGAGCGGCGAGCCGCCCAGCCATCGATCACGTCAGTTGTCCAGCCCGCGATGTTGAGGCCGACGATCAGACCGAGGCGATCACCCGCGCCGAGATCTCCGCGCGACACCCCGATGATCAGGATCGAGGCGGCAATCGCGCAGCGGGACAGGGTGAGGGAATTCGCCAAGAGTCGCAGCCGGCGTCCGCCAGACATGTACCTCACCTGCCGTTTCAGGTCTGGTACATATCTATGCGGACGCCGTTATTAACTGCTATCTGTCTGCGGCCGGGCCGGAGTCCGGCGCGGCGGTGATTGCCGCGTGCAGCCTACGCGCGAAGGCCCGTGCCTGTGCCTGCAGCTCGTCCGAGCCGGCGACCAAGTCGCGCTGGTCGCGCGTGCGCACGGTGCTGCAGCCGAGCCAACGCATATCATGGTAGTCGCTGAAGGACTCCAGCAGCGCGCAGGTTTGCACCGCTCCCGCGTGGGCCTCCGTGATCAGCGCCGCGCAGGCCTTGCCGGCCAGCTGGCGCCCGTGCCAGAGGGACTGCGTGCGATCCATGAGCGTCTTCATGACACCGCTGACCGAGAACCAGTAGACCGGCGTCGCCAGCACCAGCAGATCAGCCGCCAGCATACACCCTGCAAGTCCAACGAGATCGTCCTTGAAGACGCAGGTGCCAGTGGCGGCGCAGGCATCACAGGAACGGCAGGGGCCGAGCTTGAGGTCATAGAGGTTCACAGTCTCGTGGCTAAGTCCGAGCCGGGACAGCTCATCCGCCAGGATGCCGGCATACGTGCTCAGGTTGCCGCCGTGACGCGGCGAGCCGGTGATGATGAGCGCCTGCATTCTACCCCTCCCACTGTCTCGCGAGTCTGCCCGGGCACGCGGGCAAGGGCAGGATTTCGCATCTGACTGGTGAAATCTCCCTTGCGCGAGTGGAGGGGCAGCGGATGAAACAAGCCAATGGTTACGGTACGACGAGTCCCAAGGCCATTATAACCGACGCCTTCGATGTCTGCATCATCGGCGGCGGTGTCGTCGGCGCGCTGCTGGCGCGCGAGTTGGCCAGGTACGAACTGCGCCTGATTCTGCTTGATCAGGCTGAGGACTTTCCGGTCGGCGCGAGTCGCGCGAACAGCGGCGTCCTGCACGCCGGTTACGATCCTGCGCCGGGATCGCTGAAGGCCCGCCTCAACGCTGAGGGTCTCAGCCTCTACCCTGCCCTCTGCGACGAACTCGCAGTCGATTGGCGACGCACCGGTACGCTGGTCGTCGCCGGCGGCGAGGCGGATATCGCGACGCTGGGCGCGCTGCGCGACCGCGGCCGGGCCAACGGGGTCCGCGACTTGGAACTCCTCAGTGGTGACGCTGCCCGCAGGCTCGAGCCGAACCTCGCGCCAGACGCCGCGGCGGCGCTCTACGCCCCTTCCGCTGGCATCATCGACCCCCATGGGCTCAATTACGCCGCGCTCGAGAACGCCGCGCAAAACGGCGTCGACATCCGGCGCGGCGTCGTTGCGACGGGATTCGCCCGCTCCGTGCCCGGCGACCACCTGACCGTGATGACCAATCATGGTCCGATTGCGGCGCGCCTCGCCGTCAACGCCGCCGGGCTTGGCAGTGGCGAGCTCGCCGCCGCTGCCGGCGACGCGATTCCGGTGCGGGCGCGCCGCGGGCAGTACCTGTTGCTTGACAAGGCAGCCGGCGGGCTCGTCCGCCGTCCGCTCTTCCCCGTGCCCGGTCCCGCGGGCAAGGGCATTCTTGTCCTGCCGACCATCCACGGCAACATCCTCGCCGGACCCACGGCCGAGGACGTTGACGAACCACGCCTGACGCGAACGACCGCCGGTGGCCACGCGTCCGTCATCGCCGCGGCGCGCTCGCTGGTGCCAGCCTTCCCCAGCGACCAGGTGATAGCGACGTTCAGCGGCGTGCGGGCGGTGTCCGGCGACGATTTCGTGGTCGCACCATCGGCGTCGGTGAGCGGTCTGTTGCATCTGGCCGGCATCTGTTCGCCCGGTCTGACAGCGGCACCGGCAATCGCCCGGCTGGCCCGTGACCGACTTGCGGACATGGGTCTGGCACTGCGCGAGCGGCGGGATTTCGACCCTCGGCGGCCGGCCAAGCCCCGACTGGCTGATGTCAGCGCGGCCGAGCGAGCCGCGCTTGTCGCCCGCGATCCGCGCTTCGGCCACGTCATCTGCCGCTGCGAGACCGTGTCCGAGGCGGAGATCGTGGCGGCCATCCACGCGCCGGTCGGAGCCCGGACTGTCGACGGGGTCAAGCTGCGCACCCGCGCCGGCATGGGACGTTGTCAGGGCGGGTTCTGCGGCAGTCGCGTGGCGGCGGTCATCGCCCGCGAACTCGGACTGCCGATCGATCGGGTGACACGCCACGGCGGTGGTTCGTGGCTGGTGCTCGAGCGGTCAGCGATAGAAGAGGTCAGGGGATCGCTCAAGGAGGCGAATGACGATAATGGAGTTGTCTGAGGGCCAGCTGGCGACGCGCGACGGGCTCAGACTCTACCGCCGTTCATGGTGCTCGAACCGCGCCCGCGGCCGCATTGTCCTGGTGCACGGGCTGGGTGAGCACTGCGCCCGCTACGACCACGTCGGCGAATTCCTGGCAGGCGAGGGATTCCCGGTGCATGGCTTCGACCAGCGCGGTTTCGGGCGCTCGCCGGGCCGGCGCGGTCACTGCAACCGTTTCACCGATTACCTTGATGACCTCGACCTGTTGGTCGACGCCGTCGCGGCGGAAACGCCGGCGCTGCCGACGATTCTCTACGGGCACAGCTTTGGCGGCCTGGTCGTGCTGGCATACGGACTGGCCCATCCGGACAAGGTCGCAGGCATCATCGCCTCAGGCCCGGCACTGGGTGTCGGCACGCCAGTGCCGAGTTGGAAATCCCGGCTCGCGGATCTGCTCGATACGCTCTACCCGACGCTGTCGATGCCGGCCGGTCTGTCGTCTGCCGACCTGTCGCGCAGTCCCGAGATCGGCCGCAGGTACGACGCCGATCCGCTGGTCGAGAAGAACGTCACCGTCCGCTACTATAAGGAACTGGTGCGGGCGATGGCCAGCAGCAACGCTCGCGCCGCCGAGTACCGCGTGCCGCTGCTGGTCGTGCAGGGCAGCGCCGACAAGCTGGTCTCGCCGGCTGCCGTCATCGACTGGTTCAGCCGCGCCGGCAGCGCAGCGGCCGGCGGGATCGACAAGACGCTGAAGCTATACGACGGATTCTACCATGAGCTTCACAACGAGGACGAACGCTCACAGCTGTTCGCCGACCTTGCTGCGTGGCTGGCACGATATAAGGAGGCGCGCTAGATGAAGTACGTGCTTGCCCTCGATCAGGGTACGACCAGCTCGCGCGCCATTCTGTTCGACTGCGAGGGCGCGGTGCGCGGCGTCGCGCAGCAGGAACTGACGCAATACTACCCCCGACCGGGCTGGGTCGAGCACGATGCCGAGGAGATCTGGGCATCGCAGCTGGCTGTCGCCCGGCGCGCCATCGCCTCGGCCGGGTTGAAGGCTGGCGACATAGCCGCCATCGGCATCACCAACCAACGCGAGACGACGGTGGTCTGGGACCGCCGGACAGGCAAGCCGGTCCAGCGGGCAATCGTCTGGCAGTGCCGCCGCACGGCGCCAATCTGCGACGAGCTGAAGCGCAACGGCTGGAGCGAGCGGGTCGCCCGCCGCACCGGGCTCGTCATCGACGCCTATTTCTCCGGCACGAAGCTGGCCTGGCTGCTGGCCAACGTGCCCGGCGTGCGCGAGCGGGCGCAGCATGGCGACCTGCTGTTCGGCACGATCGATACCTGGCTGCTCTGGAACCTGTCCCGGGGCAAGCTGCACATCAGCGACTACTCGAACGCGTCGCGGACGATGCTCTATGACATCAACCGCCTGCAATGGGATGACGAGTTGCTGGCGGAACTGCACATCCCCGATTCATTGCTCCCATCGGTGCGACCGTCGTCAGAGATCTATGGGATGACCGACCCAGCGCTGTTCGGCGGCGAGATTCCGCTGGCGGGGTGCGCCGGTGACCAGCAGGCGGCCCTGTTCGGTCAGGGCTGCTTCCGTCCCGGCATGATCAAGAACACGTACGGCACCGGCTGTTTCCTGCTGATGAACACCGGCGAGCGGCCGGTCGAGTCGCACAGTGGACTGCTGACGACGATCGCCTGGGGAATCGACGGCAAAGTCGAGTACGCTCTTGAGGGCAGCATCTTCGTGGCCGGCGCGGCCATCCAGTGGCTGCGCGACAGCCTCGGGCTGATCGCGTCGGCAGCCGAGAGCGAGGCGCTCGCCCGCTCAGTACCCGACACCGACGGGGTCTACCTCGTCCCTGCGTTCACCGGGCTCGGCGCGCCGTACTGGGACATGTACGCCCGCGGCACCATGGTCGGCCTCACCCGCGGCAGTTCGCGCGCCCACGTCGTGCGCGCGGCGCTCGAGGCGATCGCCTATCAGACGCGCGATGTCATCGAGGCGATGGCCGGCGATTCGGGGATCCCCGCCCGGACCCTGCGAGTCGACGGCGGCGCGACGGCGAACGACTTTCTCATGCAGTTCCAGTCGGATGTGCTCAACGTTCCGGTCGAGCGGCCGCTCATCCGGGAGACGACGGCCCTCGGTGCCGCTTACCTGGCCGGACTGGCGACCGGCGTCTGGCCCGACCGCGACAGTATCGCCGACCGCTGGGCCTGCCAGCGTGCGTTCACGCCGCAACTGGATACCGAGCGACGCGAGCGGCTGTACCGCGGCTGGCGGCGCGCCGTCGAGCGCAGCCGGGCCTGGGAGGACCCGCAGCACGCCTAGGAGTTGATTGCTTGCGCATTGCCAGATGGGAAGTCGATGCTGAGATGGAACAGGCCGTCCTGGAGGCGCTCCGGGACGGCCTTGACTGGTCGCTCAGCGGCGAAGGCGCGGTCGCGAAGCTCGAAGCGGCCATGCGCACTGAGACCGGACAGCCGCACGCGCTGGCGACATCCTCCGGCACCGCCGCACTTGAGTCTGCCCTGTATGCTGCCGGCATCGGCGCCGGCGATGAGGTCATCGCCTCGCCCTTCGTTCCCGGATATGCGCTGGCGCCGATCATCAACGCCGGCGCGACGCTGGTCTGCGCCGACATCGACCCGCTGACCCTGAACATCAGTCCGCAGGCGGCGGCAGGCCTGGTCGGCGAGAGAACAAAAGCGATCTTGGCGGTACACCTCGCCGGCCATCCGGTCGACCTTGAGCCATTGCAGGCACTGGCCCGCGAGCGGTCGCTGCTTCTGATCGAAGACTGCGCACAGGCGCAGGGCGCGCTCTACCGCGGTCGGCCCGCCGGGTCATTCGGTGACATGGCGGTGTTCAGTTTCCAGGTGTGGAAGAACGTCCCCGCTGGCGAGGGCGGCCTGTTGGCCTGCCGCCAGCGCGGCCACTATGCGCGCGCACTGGTCTACGGCCAGCACCCGGCCCGCCTCGAACGCGACCTCAGTGGCAGCCAGCGGCGCTACATCGACACCGGGCTCGGGCATAACGCGCGCATCCACCCTCTGGCCGCGGCCATCGCCTGCGCCTGGCTGCCGCGGTGCGAGGGGCGTCTGGCGGTTCGCCGCCGCAAGGCCGAGCTGTTCAGCGCGGCGCTGCAGGGCCATGGTGTGCTCGCGCCGACGTACGTCGCCCCCTACGCCGTTCACGCCTATAACACGCAGCCGCTGTTCTTCGAGCCAGCGGCAGCAACCGTCAGCCGCGAGGAGTTCGTCTATGCGGCGCGGGCCGACGGCATCGATCTCGACACCTTCCCCCCGCCCGCCTACGCCTTGCCGCTGTTCCGCGACTGCGGCCGGTGCCGCGGCAGCAAGTTGCCGGTTGTCGAACGGATGCGCGATCGTGCCCTTTTCTTCGCCTGGGGTGGGCTGGGCGGTCTGACCGACGACAAGGTCAGGGCGTTGGCGGCGAAGCTGTCGCAACTGGCGGCAGCGGTCGCCCGGACATGACGGGATGCGAAGCGGCCGCCCCCACGCGAGGGCGGCCGCTTACTTGCGACTCCGATGTGCTAGTGCTTGACGATGACAGCTTCGCGGAACTCGCGGATCGTCGCCTGCAGAATGCGCAGCGCCCGCGGGAAGACCTTGCTGAAGTTCTCGATCGGGTCGATCAGCATCTCGACGCTGGCCCAGACGTTGTCGCGGATGACCTGGACCTTGGCCACCTTCATCTGCGCCGTGACGGTGGCGGCGGCATTGAGGACGCGGAGGCGCTCTTCGTCATCTTCGATCGACCAGAAATTCGGGATTGCGAGACGGAAGTACTCTTCATCGTCTTCGGCTGCGAACAGGACGTAGGTCAGGCCCTCGGCCTTGAAGACGACATCGCCGTCTTCATCGATCTTCGGCATGTATCCTTCCTGCTGCAGGTACCTCGTGAAGAGATCGGCCTTCTTCACAGCGAATCGCCTCCGGGCTCGAATTGGCGCCAGTTGGCTGGCGTACTACCGGAGTTCACCGTCCCGGCAGGGGATTCCTCCTCGGAGGCGAAGGCGGGCTGCGCAACCGCAGCCATGCGCCGCAGGGTCGCAGCGACGCGACCGTTGACCGACTCCGGAGGATAGGTGCCGGTGGTGTCGTCGTAGACCCCGGCCGGCACGCCGGTGAGAAGCTCGATTCCTTCGTCGATGGTGTGGACCGCCCAGATGTGGAACCGGCCGTCGCGGACGGCCGCGACGACTTCGTCCTTCAGCATCAGGTTGACAACGTTCTGGTGCGGAATCACGACCCCCTGCCGGCCGGTCAGCCCGCGCAGCTTGCAGACGGCGAAGAAACCCTCGATCTTCTCGTTGACACCGCCGATCGGCTGGATCTCCCCGTGCTGGTTGACCGAGCCAGTGACGGCGATGTCCTGTCGCAGCGGAACATTCGCCAACGCGGAGAGCAGTGCGTAGGTCTCGGCGCTCGAGGCACTGTCGCCGTCGACCTCCTCGTAGCCCTGCTCGAAGGCGATCGATGCGGACAGGGCCAGCGGTATGTCACGGGCGAACTTGCCGCCCAGGTAGCCGCTGAGGATGAACACGCCCTTGTCGTGGATGCTCCCGGACAGGTGGGTCTCGCGTTCGATGTTGACGATGCCCTTGCGGCCGATGAAGGTGCGCGCCGTGATCCGGCTCGGGCGACCGAAGGCGATGTCGCCCATGCTCAGGACGGCGATGCCGTTGACCTGGCCAGTCACCGCGCCGTCTGTGGCGATGAGGATCGTGCCTTCATCCATCATCTCGAGTAGGCGCTCCTCGACCAGGTTGCTGCGGAACCGGCGTTCCTCGAGTGCCTTGATGACGTCCGCAGCCGCCACCTGATCGTGTCCGTTGACGTCAGCCCAGGCGCTGGCCTCGTTGATGACCGCCACAATGTCGCTGAAGCGGGTCGACAGCTTGTTCTGGTGCTCAGCCAAGCGGGCGCCGAAGTCGATGATCCGGCCGATGGCGTCGCGATCGAACGGGCGCAGCCCGGCCTCGTCGCAGACCGACGCCACGAACGCGGCGTATGATTGTTCGGCCTCGGGAATGCGGTCCATCTCAGTCGCGAAATCGGCCTTGACCTTGAACAGCTTCTTGAACTCCTCGTCATGCTGATGGAGGAGCGCGTAGATGAGCGGATAGCCGATCATGATGACCTTGACGTCGATCGGAATTGGCTCGGGCGCCAGCGTCGACATCGGCACCAGCCGCTCGTGCTCACCGATGTTCTCGATCTTCGCC
The DNA here is from genome assembly GCA_050261235.1 of Chloroflexota bacterium. GTDB lineage: Bacteria > Bacillota > Sulfobacillia > JBFLWA01 > JBLNDB01 > JBLNDB01. Next base: position 2,623 of record JBLNDB010000005.1, on the reverse strand, counting down.
TGGCGGTTGGTCAGCGCGCGTTTCAGTCCCTCCCACGCGAACGGGCTCTGAAGCAGCGGCGCCGCGTGGACGATCAGATAGCCGCCGCTGGCGCGATGGATCGCCCCGGCCTTGATCATCGTGTGGTCGGTGACGAGCGCTCCCATGACGCTCTTGTACGTGATCTGCCCGAACAGGTTGTAGTAGGTCGGGTTGGTCTCGAACACCACCGGCGCGCCGGTGGCGCCGCGGTGGGTGACCAGCACGTTGACGCGGTAGCGGGTGAAGTTCGGCTGAGGCTTCGGCATCAGCGCGGCGACAGGGTTCTGGCCATCGTCCTCGGACAGGCGGAAGTCCTCGAGATGCGCCAGGATATCCCTGCCCACGGCCGTCAAGTACTCCTGCACGCGCTGGTTGCCATCGAACATGCGCGCCAGGTCCGACAAGTGCGGCTCGACCACCAGACGCGCCGTCTCCTCATCGACCTGGCGCAGGGCGGCGCGAGCCTCGCGGGCGATTTCGCGATAGCGCCGCTGCAAGTCCTGAAGCTCCTCGCTCAGTTCGTGCGCAGCGGCCATGTACCGCTTCTGCTCGGCCTCAGGCAGGCGCGCGAATTCCTCCTCCGGCAGCGGTTTGCCGTCGCGGACGGGAACTGGCGTCATCTCGCCGGCCTCGTTGCGGGCGAGGGCGAACCCAGCCCGCTCGGCCCGGGCGGTCAGCGCGTGCAGCGCTTGCTGCATCGCAGCGTCGAACCGCTCGGTGGCCCGCTTCCGGCGCCGGTCGTACTCCTCGCCGGTGAACGCTTTCGGAATCTCCTCGCGAAACTCAGCGATGAGCCGGTCGAGGTCGCGTGCCAGGACTTCGCCCTGTCCCTGCGGCAGCTCGATGATCCGCGGCCGGTCGGGGTCGCTGAAGTTGTAGACGCAGCAGATGTCCTGCGGCACAGGCTGCTCCGCCGCGACCCGCCTGAGAGCGGAGCGGGCATAGGTCGTCTTGCCGGTGCCGGTCGGACCCGACATGAAGATGTTGTAGCCACGGCCGCGTACCTTGACGCCGAACGCGACTGCCCGCACGGCGCGCTCCTGCCCGACCAGACCATCGAGCGGTTCGACCTCGCGGCTCGATTTCCAGCGGTGCGCCCGCAAATCAGTCTCGCGGCGCAGTTCGGATGCCTGCAACTCGATGATCGCCACTGCTCTCGATCCCCCCGCATACAGTCTGCCTGCCGAATTCTGCGTCCATTCGCCAGTTCCTGCCAGACGGTGGGGATGCTGCGGGCTTACGGACAGGCCGCGGCCCGGACCCGACAGGCCACTAGATGAAAGCGACGGGGCAGCGCCAGATGCGCTGCCCCGTCTTGGCAGGAATGGCCTGAGTCGTCAGCAGTCGTGTTCGGTCACTTCAGGGAGTCCCGGTCTGCCTTGCCTGCGAGCAGTGCGTTGACAGCGGCGGCGACGGTGTCAGCGGTGGCGCGGACAATCGTCTCGCCGCCGATCACTGCCACCGGCCCGTCCTCGCAGTAGTGCTGGCAGCCCGTGTCGATGACGCGGACCGCATGACAGTCCTTGTACAGCCGTTCGACCTCCGCCAACAACTCAAGCGACCGCCGGCCGCGGCAATCGGCGCCGCCGCAGATCTGAACCAGTATCTGTTCTGACATGTCTCGCCCTCCCGGCAACATTATAGCACCGCCCCGGGGGAACCATAGAGACGCGCATGGAGCAGCGGCGTACGGTCGGCAGGACGGAGGTGTGGCGAAGTGAGACGGAGGTACCGCATCGCCTTGTCGGTGGCTGGCGGTGTCGCGCTGGCCGGCATCGCGGCCTATCGCTCGGCCCGGCGGGCGCTGTCGCCGCGGCATCCCCGTCTGGCGCTGCGGGCCGGGCTCAGCCTGCTGACGCACCCGCCGCGGCGCGCTATCGCAGTGACGGCGCATCCTGACGATCTCGAGTTGTTTCTCGGCGGCACACTGGCGCTGCTGCCCACCCTCGGCACCGAGTTGACGATCGTCGATCTGACTGACGGCGAGAAAGGCACGCGCCGCCCTCACCTGGCGCCCATCCGCAGGCGGGAGCAGGAACAGGCCGCGGCGATCCTCGGCTGCAGCCGCCTCGAGTTCCTCCACTTGCCCGACCTCGGCCTGCGCGGCAACCCGGATGTCGAGACCGCGCTGCGCAGTGTCTGGGACGACTGCCGCCCGGAGGCGGCGTTCGCCTTCGACCCGACTCACTACCTGAGGATGATGCGCCACCCCGACCACATCGCCGGCGGGCGGGCGGTACGGCGACTGGCCAGCCGTGACGCGCCGGCTGTGCCGGTCTACTACTACGCGACCCGTCTGCCGAATGTCGTCGTCGATGTCTCGCCAGTCCTTGGCCGGAAGACCGCGGCGCTGCTCTGTCACCGCAGCCAGCTTCGCTTCGGACGCCGCCCCTATCCGGCGCTCGTCCGCATTCTGGGTCGGATGCAGGGACGAGCGTGCAACTTGGCGTGTGCTGAGGGATTGCGCCGAGAGCCGTCGAATGACCGTGTAACATATCGGTAGGTGGCGGCGAGGCAGGTAACGAAAAGAGACCTCACCGGTTGTCGTGGCTGGCAACCACTTCGACACAAGGCCGAAGGGAGTCGGTGAGATCTCGTGGCG
>JBLNDB010000004.1:0-21684 GCA_050261235.1 Chloroflexota bacterium | reverse complement strand
CCTCAGCTCACTAATGAACCAGCTGAACTGGTCACCGCCGTTCAAGCTCGCCTGAACTCGAAAGCGCAAGCCTGACTGCTCGGAGAGGAACGGCGCCGACCCGCGTTTGCTTGACAGACTCCAAGGCTTATGTTGTGTTGCATTGTTTTTGCCTATTGTGGTAAAATGGGTTGGACTACGAGGCCGTTTCCGTTCAGCCGACGAAGGAGGTGAACCCTGTGGCAAATATCAAGTCTGCAATCAAGCGCATTCGGATCGCGGAAGAGAATCGCGCACGCAACCGTGCCGTCAAGTCTTCAGTCAAGACCGCCGTTCGCCGGTTCCAGGAGGCGGCCGCCTCGAACGACGAAGCCCTGACCAAGCAAGCTTTGGTCAATGCGGTGAGCCAGCTCGACCGCGCCGCGGCGAAGGGCGTTATCCATAAGAACGCAGCCGCTCGTCGGAAGTCCGCCCTCATGAGAGCCGCCAACGCCAAGTAAGTATTGTCAATAGGCAAGAACAACGCGGTCCGCAGCAATGCGGACCGCGTTTTCGTCGTGCGCGGGAACCCAGCGGGGCAGGCGGCTAGCGGGGCAGGCGCATCAGTTCCACTGTCAGTACCTCAAGGGCGAGGCGCGGCTCGCGCCGGCCCGTCTTGATCGCCACATCGACATCGAGCAACAGCTCCATGGCCTGACAGAGGCTGTCGCGGCTGAACCGGCGGCACTGCCTGACCAATTTCTCGGCTACGAACGGGTGCAACCCAAGACCTTCGGCGACCTTGGCCGCGTTCGCACCATCATCGACCATGACGCGGGCCTGAATGGCGAGCCGGAACTGGCGCGCCAGCAGCGCGGTGACGCGCAGCGGCTGCTCGCCCTGACTGAGCGCTTCGGCGAGCAGGTCGATCGCCTCGCGCTGACGCCCCTCGGCGACCGCGTCGATGAGGTCGAAGACGCGCACCTCGGCGGTGCGGGGCACCAGCTCGGCAACGGCCTTACGGTCGATCGTCGCGCCCTTGCCGACATAGGTGGCAAGCTTGTCCAGCTCGGTCGCCAGGCCGCGCAACCCGCCGGCGACGGACATCGCCAGCTGCGCTGCCGCATCCTCGCCGATCTTCAGTCCCCGGTCGAGTGCCCGCACCCGCAGCCAATTGACGATATCCCGCTGTTTGCGGAACTGGGCGCACTCGACGGCGCGCCCCGATTTGTCGAGCTGCTTGAACAGCCGCGTCCGCCGGTCGACCGTCTCGCCGGCGAGGAAGACCAGCACGGTGCTGCGACTGGGGTCGGCAAAATAGGACGCCCAGGCGGCGATGGCGCTGTCGGGCTCGCTGGCAGGCGCGGGACCGGCAGCTTCGGAACTGTCGTCTGTCTCTTCATCATTGGCGGCAGGTGCACCATTGGCGGCAGGTGCTCCCTTGCCCCGGCGCGGGCTGAATAGCGCAGCGCCGCGGACGACCACCAGCCGGCGCTCGGCCATGAATGGCAGCGTCGAACAAAGGCCGACGACATCCTGAGCCGTGGCCGGCCAGTCGATGGCTGTGTAATTCCACTCGTCCGCCGCCGGCAGCACCTTGGCTCTCAGAGCGGCAGCGAACTCCTGGACCAGCAGCTCCTCGGGACCATAGAGCAGGTAAAGCGGGTGGATGACGCCCTTGTTCAGTTCATCGGTTGCCGCAATGTAGTCCATGGCTACTAGGGTTCGCCGCTGGCGGCGACGTTCCTGTCGGGCGGGATGGCTCGCCAGGCGCGCCCGTCCCAGTGCCAGATGGCCATCCCGCCGTCGCTGAAGGCGACGCGAATCGCTCCCAGTTGGTCGGTGCGCAGCGTCCGGGCGCCGGCCGCAGCGAGGCGGGCAAGCGCCTCCAGCGACGGATGACCGAACGGGTTGCGAGCGCCGACCGAAATGACAGCGAGCGATGGGCGCACGGCGGCGAGAAACGCCTCGCAGGTGCTGCCGGCGCCGCCGTGGTGCGCCACCTTGAGCACGTCGGCCGCGAGCCGATCGCAGTCTGCGACCAGTTCAGCCTCAGTGGCGGCCTCGCTGTCACCGGTGAGCAGCGCGCTGCGGCCGGCGTAGGCCAATCGGAGAACGACGGAAGCGTCGTTTCCCTGCCGCAGCGTCCCCGCGCGTGGCCAGAGAACATCACAGCGCACGCCGCCGAGGTCAAAGGACTGCCCAGCGTGGAGCTGTTCCGAGGTGAGGATGTCTGCGACACGCACCGCCCGCCTGATCCCCGTCAGTCCGCCGCTGTGGTCGGTGTGATCATGGGTGATGACGACGGCGGCGAGATTGCGGATGTTCGCCCAGCACAGGTAGGGGACAATCGCCCGTCCCGCCGCATCGTACCTGCCGCCCGGGCCAGCGAAGACTGGCACCGTGTCCGCTGCGCCCGCCGTTCCCGTCGGGCCGACCATGTCGCCGCAGTCGACGAGCATTCGCCGGCCGTCGGGCAACTCGACGAGGGCGCTGTCGCCCTGGCGGACGTCGATGAACGTTATCCGCAAACCGGCGCCCGGGCCGCCGGAGGCAGGCCGCAGAGCCATGGCGATGACGGACAAGCCGAGCAGTGCAGGCAGGATCGCGCATCTGGCGCGTCTTCGGCCGGCGCCGGAGGCCCAGAGGTAGTAGGCAACGGCCCAGCAGAGAGGCATCGCCGGCAGCGCCACCATCGCGAATGGCACCCGGGCGCCGACGGCCACCGCCGCGGTGAGCAGGCGCAGGGCGACAGAGGTGATGGCCGCAGCGGGCACGGCAAGAGGCAACCAGACCGCGCCGAGCAGGCAGCAGAGCGAACCGGTGACCACGGCCACGCCGGCCAGCGGCAACGCGACGAGATTGGTCAGCGGCGAGACGAGCGACTGCTCGCCGAACAGGCCCATCGCCACTGGCAGCACGCCGGCCTGGGCGGCAACCGTCACCGCGAGCGGCGTTGCCAGCCAAGCGGGCATCCCACGGCGCTGCAGCGCCGCCCGGAGCGCCGGGCCGAGGCAGAGCAGGCCCCAGGTGGCGCCGAACGACAGCTGGAAGCCGGCATCGAGCACTGTCAGCGGGTTGACGACGGTCAGCGCCCCAGCCGCAGCCGCCAGCGACGTCAGCGAGTCCGGCCGGCGCCGCAGCAACCGGGCGGCGATGACGCTGACTGCCATCAGCGTCGCCCGGCCAATCGACGCGCCACCGCCGGTCATCAGCCAGTAGCAGACGACGATGACCAGCCCGACGGTCAGCGCGTGTCGAGTCTGGAGGAAGCGGCGGAGAACCGAGACGGCTGCGCCAAGGATGAACGCGACGTTCGACCCGGAGGCGGCCAGAAGATGCAGCAGTCCGGCGCGCCGGAAGTCGGCCGCCAGTTCCGCCGGCAACTGGTTGCTGTCGCCGCCGAAGATCAGGCCGTGAAGCAACGCGGCGTTCGGCTGGGGGAACAGTTCGCCGAGGATGCCCGCCGCGCGCTGCCCGGCCAGGGCGGGCAAGGCGGCCAGGCGCCGCCAGGCCGGCGCCGGCTCAATGACGGTCATGCTGTCTGCCAGGATACTGGCGCTGACGCCACTCACCCGGGCGTGGACGGCAGCGTCGAACCCCCCCGGACTACCCGGCGGGCGGGGAAGCACGACCGTGCCGCGAACGCGAATGCTGCTGCCGACAGTCACCGCCGGCCAGTCGCCTGCGGGGTAGAACTGCAAGCTGCGGCGTGGTCCCCCGGCGGCGTCGATCTGCGCCCGCACGACCACGGCCCCGTCCGGCCTGACCGCGGTCACAACGCCGGTCAGATCGACATCGCGCCCGTCCAGCGCCAGCGGCAGCCCCCGCTGTTGCCACGCCGCCGCCGCCAGCAGCGCGCCAGCCACGAATGCCACTGCAAGCGACGCCCGCAGGCCCGTCCCGGCGCCAGAGGGCCGCGTGCCGCCAACGACTGCGCCGAGGCCGCGGCCGGCAGCCGTGGCAGCCGTGGCGGCCGCGACTGTGGCTGGCATAATTGCCGTGATTGCTGCGATGGGCGTGACTGCCGCGATTGGCGTGACTGCCGCGAACGTCGCGACTGCCGTGAGCACGGCCAGGGACAGCGACAGGAACGTGATCAACCGCGCGCAGAGAGCGCCGGCGACTGCGGCCCCGATGCAGAACGAAGCGCTGATCGACACGAGAGTGCGCGTGGCAAGTCACCCCGACAGGGAGTTCGCCGCCCGCCGGAGGATTCCTGCCAATATTTCCCTGCGAGAGAAATGTTCCCGCGGCTGACACTATGGGTGCTCTCAACAAGTCAGCAGAATTCGGAGGTGCCAGCAGTGGCGAAGAAGGTGGCCGTTGAAGAGGGACTCGATAATGTCGTCGATGAACTGCAGCGACGTGGCTACGGCACCGTTGAACTATTGCCCGAATCGTTCAACTGGGACAACGTCGAGGCCGCGGTCGTCAGCGGCGGCGACTCCAACTTCATGGGCATGGAGGATCGCGCCAGCACGGTGCCGGTGGTCAGCGCCGAGGGCCTGACGGCCGAGGAGGTCGTCGACGCGATCGAGCAGCGATTGCGGGCCCGCGAACGCAGCTGAAGCCGCATTATGACGCCAAGGTCGGGGCCGAATGGCCCCGACCTTGTATGTGGGGGGTGCGGAAGTAGTCTTGCGGGCGGATGGGTCAGACGCGGAAGCGGGACAGGAGCCGATTCAGGGTGTCTGCCGCATCGCGCATCGACGCGGCGGCGCTGCGCATCTCCTCGAGCGCGGCGCTCTGCTCCTCGGTCGTCGCCGAGACCTCCTCGGCGTTGGCGGCGTTGCCCTCGCTGACGCGGGCGATCTCGTCGACGACCCGCGCCACGGCGGCGCCGGAATCGGACATCTCACGGATCATGGCGGCCGTTGTCTCAACGATCCGGCCGATGTCGGCCATCGTCGTCGCGACCTCATCGCCGGCGCTGGTCATCTGGCGCGCCGCGGCAAGGATCTGCTGGACCTGCTCCTCGGTCGCCCGGACGAACTGGAGCATCTGACCAAGGGCGTCACCGGCCTCGCGGGCGAGCGTCGACCCGGCCTCGACTTCGTTGATGCCGGCCTGCATCGCCTCGCTGACCTCGCTGATGCCGCTGCGGATGTTGCCGATCAGAGCTCCGATTTCCTTCGTCGCGCCGCTGGACCGCTCGGCCAGCTTGCGCACTTCCTCGGCGACGACAGCGAACCCCTTGCCGTGCTCGCCGGCGCGGGCGGCTTCGATGGCGGCGTTGAGCGCCAGGAGATTGGTCTGACCGGCGATGTCGTCGATGACCTCGAGGATGGCGCCGATCTGATCGGACAGTGCGCCGAAGTCGCGCACCTTCTCACCGGCTCTGACGACCGTCTCCTGGATGTTCCCCATACCGGTGACGACGCGCTCCACTGCCTCGCCGCCATTGGCGGCGGCCCGGCTCGCCTCGCCGGCGGCCTGGGCCAGGGTATCCGTCTGACCGGCGACGTTCTTGACGACGTGGACCATCTCATCGACCGCGGCGCTGGCCAGGGCGACGCTCTGCTCCTGGCTGCGGGCGCCTTCGCCAATGGCGTCGATCAACTGAGACAGTTTGGCGACGTGCGCCGACACCTCACTGACACCGCGCGCCTGGTCGCTCGCGCCGGACGCGACCTGGCCGATGCTGGCAGTGATCTGCAGCGTCGCCTGGTGGACTTCCTCGGTGCTGCGCGCCATCCGCTCGGCGTTGTCGCTGACCGAGGCGGCGGTGCGCTTGGCGTCGCTGATCATGCCCCGCAGGCCGATGACGAACTGGTTGAACGTGTTGGCCAGCCTGACTGTCTCGACGACGTTGCTGGTCGTCGTCACTTCCTGCGTCAGATCGCCCTCGCCGCTCGCGATGTTGAGCATCTGTTGGCTGATGCCGGTGATTCCCTTCATGAACATCGGCACAGCCGCGAATCCGACCGGGATGACGACAGCCGCCGTGCCGAGCACCATCAGCAGGAGCGTCCGGTTCATCGCCCGCTGGGTCGCCAGGGCCGCCTGTTTGTCGAGTTCGACGAACACGCCCCAGTTGCAGCCGGGAACGACCTTGTAGGCGGCGATGACGGTCGGACCGGGCGTGCCGTCGACGAGCGGCTGATACTCGACAGTGCCGGCGCCGCCGGCCAGGAACGCCTTGCCGAGTTCGTTGTCGGCGATCGACAGCTCACGCCTGGGGATATCGGAATCGGGATGTGCGATAATGACGCCGGTGCTGTCGGTGATGTAGGCGGTGCCGCGATCACCGGTGACGGCCTTGACCTTTTCGGACAGGGCTGCCAGTGACACGTCCTCGCCGAGGACGGCGATCGTCTCGCCGGCGGCATTCTTGATCACAGTCGAGATGCTGACAATCGGCAGCCCGGTGACGACATCGATGTAAGCATCCGTGGCAAACGGTCCGTCAGCCGCCATGGCGCCCTGATACCAGGGACGGCTGGTGCAGTCCCAGCCCGCCGGCAGTTCGGCAGGCGGGTAGATCCAGAAATCCTTGTTCGGACGGCCTACATAGAGCGCTTGGATCAGCGGGTTCTTGGCGCTGGCCCGGGCGAAGAACGCGAGCGCCTCCTCGCGGTTGAGGCCCCTGATGGCCGCAGTCTCCGCCAGCATGTTCAGTGTCGTCATGTTGCTCGTGACGAGGTCCTCGACCTGCTGGCCGATATCCGAAGCAGTGCTGGCGAGCACGGCCTTCGTCTGCGCGATGGCCTGCCCGGCCGCGGTGCGCGAGCTGACCAGACCGCTGACGATCAGCGGCAGGATCGTCACGCAGATCACAACCAAGACGATGCGTGAGCCCATGGACTTCAGCAAAGCTGCCACCCCCGGATGAGTCGCTGGAAATTGACCCTGATAATTACATCGTCATCAACCGGGGTTTATTTAGTGCCAGATATCACAACTGGTGACAGTGAGCGGCAGGCAGACCGGTCAAGGTCTGCCTGCCGCCCGATATCGATGCTTTGCGCCTGTTCCAGCCTCAGGGCGCCTTCTCGAGAATGAACACTGTCACCGTGCGGCGACCCCAGCGCAGGGCCTCGGCCCGCGTCGGAAACGCGACGTCGATCCGGTTGCCCTTGATTGCGCCGCCGATGTCGGCGGCCACCCCATACCCGTAGCCGTCTACGTAGAGGCGCGTGCCAAGCGGTATGACCCGGGGATCGACGGCGATGATACCGAGCTCGACTGGGGTACCGGTGTAGGTTGTCGAGCCGACGCTGGGATCATAAGCGGTAGCCACCACGGTCAGGATGCGCCGCGACCGGTAGGTGACGCCGCCGCGCGAGACTGTCACCGAGCGGCCGGTGCCGTGAACGGCGATCTCGGCCACCGGCTCGCGGATGACTGTGCTGGTCAGGACGTCGCGCCGGGCCAACTCGCCATCGCGATAGACCTCCTTGACCGTCCGGTGTTCCTTGCCGTCGACGCCCTTCTGCGTCACCTCGATGATGCCCTGACTCAGGGTCGAACTCTCGCGGGTGGTCACGGGATGCGGAATCACCACGTCTTCCTCGACGACCTGCTCGGTCACGCGCACCAGCCGGATCTCCATCCCGCTGGTGAGCCGGGTCTCGAGCGCTGGCGTGACTTCATCGAGCGGCCCGGCAACGAGGCCGAGGTCGGCCAGCGCCGTCCGGACCGTGCCGCGGTGGAGCTTCGCGGCCTGCGTCTGCCCGTCGAACGCGACCGTCACCGGGACCGGCCAGAGGTACCAGACCAGGGCGGCAGCAGCCAGCGTCAGTGCGGCGACAGCGATGACAATCAGCCGGCGTCGCGCCGGTTGTCCCTTGAGCGTGATCACCAGACCCCTCCCAGAGCATAGTCTGCCCGTTCCAGTTTAGCTCATCTTGTGATTTATGTCAACTTTCGGACAGACGAAAGGCGACGCCACGAGGCACGGCTGCCCGCGCTGGCGTCGCCTTATGTAGCTATGCTGCCGCTTGCTGCCCCACGCACGGGACATCCCTGCGGCTCAGTCGGTGGACAGAAAACCGAACCGCATCTGGTACGGCTCGCCGGGCTGCAGGAAGTTGGCCAGATGCAGCCCGATCAGACGGACCCGGTGGTGCGCCAGGTCGACCTTGTCGAGCAACTGGAACGCAGTCGCGCGAACCTTGTCCGGGTCGCAGGTGTAGTCGGGAAGCGTGAAGCTGCGGGTGATGTTGGTGAAGTCCTCATAGCGCGCTTTGATCGTCACGGTGCGGATGCGCAGGCCGCCGCGCACGAGCTGGCGGCAGAGCGAGTCCGCGTACTGGCTCAGGACCTGCTCCAGCTGGGTCCGGTCCTTCACATCCTGATCGAAGGTGGTTTCCTCGCTGATCGACTTCGCCTCGCCACCCACGCCGACGGGCCGCTCATCGATGCCCTGGGCCAGTTGCGCGAGCTCCAGACCGCGCCGGCCGAACAGGCGCGTCAGCAACTCCGGACCGCTGCGCTGCAGGTCGGCGACGGTGTAGATGCCGATCCGCTGCAACTCGTCCTCGGACTTGGCGCCGACGCCTGGCAGCTTGCGCACCGGCAGGGTCGGCAGCAACTCGGCGGCCCGCTTCTCATCGATGACGGTGAAGCCACCCGGCTTCTCGAGGTCAGAGGCGATCTTGGCGAGGAACTTGTTGTAGGAGACGCCGACTGACGCCGTCAGCCTGACTTCGCGGTGGATCCGCTCCTTGATCCGGCGGCCGATCGCGACGGCATCCTGTCCGGTGACGTCGATGTAAGCCTCATCGAGCGACATCGGCTCGACAAGGTCGCTGTAGTCGTGGAAGATGCCCTGGATCTGGCGGGATGCTTCCTCATAGGCCCGGAAGTTGGGGCGCACGAAAATCGCTTGCGGGCAGCGCGCATACGCCTCGGCGGCCGGCATTGCGGAGCGGATGCCGAACCGTCGGGCTTCGTACGAGGCGGTCGACACCACGCCACGACCCTTCGGCGATCCGCCGACAACCACCGGCAATCCGCGCAGTTCGGGATGGTCGCGCTGTTCGACCGAGGCGAAGAAGGCATCCATGTCAACGTGGACGATTCGCAGCACAGGCCCACCTACTTGACAGTGACGCTGAGGACGGGGCCGCTGCCGGCCTTGACCTCACCATGTGATGTCAGCTCGAAACCGGCGACGGTCTCGGAATTGGCGATGACGCACGGCGAAATCAGCGACCGCCCGGCAGCGCGGATCTGCTCGCGGTCGAACTCGACCAGCGTCTGGCCGGCGACGACCTCATCGCCGTCGCGACAGACCGGATGGAAGCCCCGACCGGCGAGTTCGACCGTATCGAGGCCGATGTGGAGGATGATCTCAAGACCGCGCGGCCCGCCGAGGACGACCGCGTGGCCGCCGGGGAAGACTTGCAGCACACGACCGGCGACCGGGGCGACCAGCTTGCCCTCGCAGGGCTCGATGGCGAAGCCCTGCCCGACCATGCCCTGGGCGAAGACCTGGTCCGGGACATCCTGAAGCGCCAGCAGGCGCCCGCTCATCGGCGCCACGAACACCACCGGTTCGACCATGGCCTCTCCCTCCTGCGCTGGTGACATTGGCGCCGGTCCGGCACCGCCGTCGGCGGCAGCGGGAGCACCCGGCGCAATCGGAGCGGCTGGCGCGGCCGGCGCGGCGAGCGCGGCGCGCAGTTCGTCGCGGATGGTCTCCGCCTGCGTGCCGACGACGACCTGCACCATGTCCGGCCCGACCTTGGCGACACCGCTGGCGCCAAGGCGCCGCAGAGCATCCACGGCGAGCGCGTCCGGGCGCCGGACCTTGAGGCGCAGCCGCGTGACGCAGGCATCGACCAGCAAGAGGTTGTCAGGGCCACCGAGCGCGGCGATGAACTCCCGGGCGCGGTCGGTCGCTTTAGCGCCGGTGCTTTGATCGTCGCCAAGCGGACCGCGCCGCCCAAGCGTGGGCAGGTTGAAGCGACGGATCAGGAAGCGGAAGAGCGCGTAGTAGACGAGCGCGAACGCCAGCCCGACGGGGATGATCAGCCAGGCGTTCTGAGACAGTCGCCAGTTGGTGATGTACATTGGCAATGCGTAACCCCAGTGCCTGATACCAAGCGCCCATGAGACCCAGAGCGCGGCGCCGGTGAGGACGGCGTGGACCGCGTAGAGCAGGGGCGCGGCGAACATGAACGAGAACTCGGCCGGCTCGGTGATGCCGAGCATCATCGAGCTGACGGCGGCAGTCGCCATCAGCCCGCCGACCCGCCTGCGGTTCTCCGGCCGCGACTCGTGGGTGATCGCAAGGCAGGCGGCAGGCACCGAGAACATCATCACGATGTAGTAGCCACCAAGAATGAAGCCGCTCGTCGGGTCGCCGGCGAAGAAGCGCGGCACCTCGCCGTGAAGGATCTTGCCGGCGGCAGTGTAGCTGCCGAGGACGTATTCGATCAGGTTCTGCATGATGTGATGCAGGCCGGTGGGGATCAGCAGGCGGTTGATGATGCCGTAGACCAGCGCGCCGGTGGCGCCGGCGGCGAACACCCACTGGCCAAGGCTCGTCATGGCAGCGGCGATCGGCGGCCAGACGACGCCGAGGCCGAGACCGAGGAACAGGGCCGCCAGCGACGTGATGACGGGCACGAAACGCTTGCCGGAGAACAGGCCAAGCCATTCCGGGAAGCGGACGTCGCGGAAGCGCCAGAGCGCGGCGGTCGCGGCACCGATCAGCAGCCCGCCGAGGACGCCGGCGTCGCTGTCGACATTGACACTCTTCATGACTTCGCTCATGACGGTCCAGCCGATGGCGGCCGACAGGGCGGCCATGCCGTCCTGCTGGCAGAACCCGAGCGCTACGCCGATGGCGAACAGCAGCGGCAGGTACGTCAGCAGGATCGCCTTGCCGGCAGCCAGCACCGGTGCGATCCCGGTCTGGGTGCCGAGCGCGAAGTAGATCGCCGCGATCGGCAGGATGACAATGGGGACCATCAGGGCAGCAGAAGTCTTCTGCAGCACGCTCCGGTAACCCATGACTCTCCCTCCGTCTCCCTCTGTCTAGAGGGCGCTGTAAGTGACCAGCTCAATGCCGTTGGCCGCGACCGCCGCCTTCACGGCCGGATCGGTCAAGGCCTCAAGCTCGCGGACGCGGTGCTCGAGCAGCGAACTGCGGTAGCGCAAGTCCTGATCGACGTATCCGGGATGGCACATCAGTTCGGACGTGCCATCGCTGAGGTTGCGCAGCCAGGTGATGAGCCGGTCGACGGTGAGGGCGGGCTCACCGGCTGCAACGGCGCAGCCGAGCACCCGGTCGGGGGTGCGGAGGTCGGCCTCGGCCAGGGCGGTTTCCGCCCGGCGCGCGTAGCGCCGGTAGAGCAGTTCGGTTGGGTTGATGCTGAAGCCGCCGCGCAGATCCTGCTGGTGGACAAGCCGGATGCGACCGATGCCGTACTCGCGCGCCAGTTCCATCGCCACGGCGAGGAACGGGGGCAGGTGGTGGACGTGGTGATGACTGTCGATGTGAGTCGGCCGCAGCCCGAGGGCGAGGAACTTCTCGATTTGGGCCCGCCACTCGCGCCGGAGTTCATCGGCGTCGACGCGGTAGCGCAGCGAGTAGTAGTCCCGCCGGAAGCGGCCGGACGGCCCGACGAGCGACGGTACCTCCTCTGGCCGCAGCACCGGCGGACCGCTGGTCACGTTGAGATGAACGCCGACGCCGAGATTCGGCGATTCGAGAGCCAACGCGGCCGCGTGGTCGGCCGTCGGGAAGTTTACCATCATCGTCGTCGAGGTGACGATTCCGTTCCGGTGAGCCTCGATGATACCGCCGGTGACTGCCGGGCTGAGACCGAAGTCGTCCGCGTTGACAATCAACCGTCGCATAGCCTTACCTCCCGCTTGCGAACTGGGGCAAGTTGTCCTGATGGGCCGCGAGCAACTCGGCAGTCAGCGGCGCCGCCGCGCGCGGCCCGACCAGCGGATGGGCGGCCATCGCCGCCACCGCCTTGTCGACCGAGCCGGTCATGGCGGCCTCGATGTTCAGGTCCTCGGCAGCCGCGACGGTCCTGATCAGCGCCGCCTGCGTCGCCAGTCCGTCCGGCACGGTGACGTCACCGACCGGCTCCGCGCCCGCCCGACCGATGCGGGCTGTCAGTTCGACGACTGAACCGGGGCGGAAGCCGGGCATCCGACCGAGCCCGGGAATATTGACCGTCTGCAGGTCGCCGCGATCGGCGACGATGGCGGCGATCACCGACACGGCGAGGTCGCCGTGACCGGGGACGCCGCGTCGCTTGGTCAGGCGCGGCCGCTCAGCCGCAGCCTGTTCATCGTAGTGGGCATAGATGGCGGGCAACCGAGCCATGATTTCCTCCGCCCGCGTCCGCTGCGCCCGGCGCTGGCGCGCCAGCGCTTCCGCGCCGAAGTAGAAGTAGCCGAGGTAGGGCGAGGGAATCGCGCCGAAGCGGCGCAACAACTGGACGAGCACCCGCGCCCGCCAGTCCGGCAGCACGCCGGCGGGGATGAACCGGGCCGACCGTTGCAGACGCGGCAGCACCGGCCAGCCGTCAAGCGTCAGGTTGGTGATCCAGTTGCAGTGGTTGATGCCGAAAGTGTCGAGGGCCAGCCGGCGATGGTCGACCCGCATCAGGCGGGCGATGGCATCGCGGACGCCGACCATCTCATCGCAAAGGCCGATGACGCGGGTGAACGCCCCGTCGCGGAGGATCGCCTCGGTCACCTGGCGCGCCGGGTTGGCATAGTTGAGCAACCAGGCTTCCGGGCAGAGTTCGGCCATCTCGCGCGCGATCTCACGCGCCACCGGAATCGACCGCCAGGCGAACGACAGGCCGCCGGCGCCGACCGTCTCCTGGCCGATCAGGCCATACTTCATCGGCAAGCGCTCATCGATGGCCCGGGCGGCGAGGCCGCCGATGCGGTACTGGGTGAGGACGAAGTCGGCGTTCTTCAGGGCGACGCGCCGGTCGAGGGTCATCGTGACGCCGAACTGCCGTCCGGACGCCCGGACCATCTGCTTGGACAGGCGCCAAACGGTGGTCAGGCGCTCCTGGTCGACGTCCATCAGGACGATGTCGAATCCCTCGAGGACATCGGCCTCGCGGATGATGCTCTCGATGATCCCCGGCGTGTACGCGCTGGCGCCGCCGATGATGACGATGCGTCTGGCCGGCACGGTCTCCCCCCTCGCACGGAACGTCGTGCATCGAATTCCACCTCGCCACCACTGTCTCCTGTTCAGCCCCGACATTACTTCGGGCACAAGGGAACGCCGGCGCCGGCAGCGAAACCTTTCAGCAGCGGTCTGCGGGAGGTCGACATTCATGCTGCAGTTGGTCGCCGTCGTTGTAGTATTTGCCGTGGTAATCGTGCTGGTCAGCCGAAAATGGCCGATGGGCTATGCCATGGGGCTGGGCGCCGCGTTGCTGGCCCTGGCCGCGGGGATCGGGCCGGGCGGCCTGTTCGCTTCCATCCGGCAGACCGTGTCGACGCTCGACACCTACGAACTCGCCGCCACCGTCGCGCTGATCTCGCTGATGGCCCGCCTGATGAGGGAATTCGGGCTGCTCGAGCAGATGACCCAGTCGCTCGTCGCGCTGCTCCGCAACGTGAAGCTGGCACTGGCGCTGGTGCCGGGCCTGCTCGGCTGCCTGCCGGTGTTCGGCGGCGCCATCATGTCGGCACCGATGGTCGACGCCCTGGGTGACCAGCTCGGACTCGACGGCACGCGCAAGGCTGCCGTCAACCTGGTCTTCCGGCACGCCTGGTTCTTCCTCTTCCCGTTCATGCCGTCGCTGATCCTGGCCGCCAAGCTCGGCGGCGTCAGCGTCGGCTCGGTGGTGCGGATCCAGTTCCCGCTGACCGTCGTGGCACTGGTATCCGGCTATGTCTATCTTTTCCGCGGCATCGCGCGCCCGGTCAAGCCGTCGCAGTCCGGCGCCAGCGAGTCGCTGACGGCCGAGGTGGCAGCCACGGCGGCGCCCGAGGCGACCGGCCCGGCGCTGACGCGTTTCTTGGTCTCGGCGGCGCCGCTCCTAACCAGCATCATCCTCTCGGTGGCGTTCGGCCTCCGCCTCGTGTTCGCGCTGACGGTCGCCGTCGTGCTGACGATCCTGCTCGGCGCAAGGCACCCCAAGTGCCGCCCGGCGACGATCTGGCGCGCCATCGACTGGATGCTGGTCCTGACGATGTTCTCGATCATGCTGTTCAAAGGCGTGCTCGACCGCGCCGGCTTTGTCCGGTCGCTGGTCGCCAGCCTTGCCGCCAACGGCGTGCCACCGATCGTCCTGTTCATCGGGCTGCCGCTGCTGACCGGCTTCACATCCGGCGCGCAACAGGCGTCATTGTCGATTTCATTGCCGCTCTTGCTGCCACTGGCTGGTGCGAACGTTCCCGGCGCGGTCGCGGTCATCTACGCCGCCAGCTTTCTCGGCTACTTCCTCTCGCCGCTGCACCTCTGCCTGGTGCTGACAGCACAGTTCTTCAAGGCCAAGATGGCGGCTGTCTACCGTAAATCAGCGCCGGTCGTGGCGGTCGTTGCCGCCGGGCTGCTGGCTCTGGTCGCCCTGACCGGCGCCGGCTTAAGGTAAACCGCGGGCGCCGCAACGCCCGTCGACTCACGACAATGGGAGGTATGGACATGAGCTTCATCGGTGAGGAATTCTACAAGCGGTCCGGGCACAAGCGCGACGAACAGCGCAAGCCGCCCGAGCCACCCCGCCCGGAGACCTACAAGACATTTTCCGACGCCAAGCGCATCGCGCTGCCGCAGCCGACCACCGATGGCGGTCCGGGACTGTGGCGGGTGATCCAGAATCGCCATTCGATCCGCCAGTACAGCGACCAGCCGATATCGCTGCAGACGCTCAGCCAGCTGATCTGGGCCTGCACGGGCCGAACGCACGAGCGCGACAATGAGCACCGCCAGTTCCGGACGGCACCGTCGGCCGGCGCGACCTATCCGTTCGATACCTATCTGATCGTCAACAACGTCGAGGGTCTCGAGCCCGGGCGCTACCACTACGATGTCCGCGACCACGCGCTGGAGCTGCTCGAGGCCGGCCAGCTCGGCGAGGCGACGGCGAACGTCTGCATGGGGCAGAAGACGTGCGCGACGGGCAATGTCGTCTTCTGCTGGGTGGCCACCGTCGAGCGCGCAGTCTGGCGCTACGGTGAACGCGGCTACCGCTACACGCTGATCGACGCCGGCCATATCCAGGAGAATCTCCATCTCGCCGCGACCGCGCTCGGCCTCGGCTGCTGCGCCATCGGCGCGTTCTATGACGATGACGCCAACCGCTTCTTCAAAGTCGACGGCGTCAAGGAAGTCGTCCTCTACCTGTCGACCATCGGTCAGCCGAGCGTGTGACGGCAGCGAGACCACAAATTGGCCGCGCGTTCGACACGATATTTCCCAGGAAATCGACAGTCGCGCGTGGTACTCTGTCTGTCGGGTGATAGCATTGCACTACGGACGACGCGGCGCGAAGCGCGCCCTGGCTGCAATCCTGCTTGTACTCATCGTCGCCGCAACCGCCGCCACGCCCGCGACCGCAGCCCCAGCAGCGCCCGCTGTCCAGTCGACCGGCGCCATTCTTGTCGACCTCGACACCGGACAGGTACTGTTCAGCAAGAACGCTGACACGCCGCTCTATCCGGCCAGCACGACGAAGATCATGACTGCGTTGCTGGCCCTCGAGCTGGGCAAGCTTGAGGATGGCGTCACCGCCGGCGATGATGTTCTCACCGTTGACGGCAGCCGCATCTACCTTGAGCCGGGCGAGCAGCAGACGCTGAACGATCTGCTCTACGCGATGATGCTGTCATCGGCGAACGATGCGGCATGGGCGATCGCCGAGCACTACGGCGGCACGGTCGACCACTTCGTCGAGCTTATGAACCAGCGCGCCGCCGAACTCGGCGCCACAAACACCCATTTCGTCAATCCGAATGGTCTGCATGACCGGGGGCACATCACGACGGCGCGCGACCTGTCGCTGATCGCGCGCGCGGCGATGGTCAACCCGGTGTTCGCCGCCATCGTCTCGACGCGCAAGCATGTCATGCCCTGGCTGAGCAAGAACACCGTCAGGGAGTTGTACAACATCAACGACATGCTCTACGATTATGACGGCACGATCGGCGTCAAGACCGGCTTCACGACCCCGGCCGGGCACACGCTGGTGTCAGCAGTCGAGCGGGACGGGATGCGCCTGCTGTCCGTGACCCTGCATGCCGACCTCGCCCACCGCTTCGGCGACGCCCGCAACCTGATGGACTGGGCGTTCGCCAATTTCCGCAAGGAGACGGTCGTCGAACGCGGCGTCAGCGTCGGCTCGCTGACTGTCCGCACCCAGCGCGTGCCCGTGGTCACCGTCGACAGCGTGACCTACGACGTGAACGGTGACCTCCCGGCCCTCGAGAAAGAGGTCGTGCTTGACAAGCTGTCGGGATTGCCGAAGCGCGGCCAGATCGTCGGCCGCCTGGAACTGAGGCGCGATGGCCAGGTCATCACCAGCGTGCCGGTGGCCGCGGCCGCCGATGTCAAGGCAGTGCCGGTCTGGGCCTGGTACGTCGCCGGCGGCGTGTCGATGACGGGGCTCCGGGTCCGTCAGTTGGTGGTTCGGCGGCGGCGCAAGAGGCTGTTCGTCAGGCGCAGACGCAGCTGCCGATAGACATGGCAAAGCCCCCGTGTCCACGGGGGCTTTGTTGTGCCTTCAGTCGGCGTCGGCGTCGCCGCCGCTCCCGGCCGGGTTCTCGTTGAGGGCGACGCTGATGTGGAGCGTTCCCTGCTCGGTCTGGATGGGGATGTTGAGGCGCTGGATGAGCACGGTCGAGATGTAGACGCCGCGCCCGATGATCAGCGTCGGCGGCGCCAGCCGGCAGGTGAAGCCGCTCTCCTCAAGGTCGCTGCTGGCGAGACCGGTGATGACGTTGGCCAGTTCGCTGATGGCGCTCTCGGCCATAGTGTCGAAGACCGGCACTTCCTGACCGATCATGGCGGCAACGATGCTCTTGGCCATCCGCTCGGAGAGGCTGTACATGACGACGCCGTGGACCTGACCGACCACGCCGATGATGACGGTGATGTCATCAGACGTCACCGACTCCGCTGTCATGGAGATCTGGCCGCGCTGGACGGTCAGTCCGGCCTCCTGGTCGAGGACGCGTGCAACTGCTGAGACGAACGGGTTGATGTATGCTACCTTCACGATGGCCCTCCCCTGGGGTCTAGTTCTGTTCCCATTCCTCACGCCAGGTGGTCCGGTCAAGTACCGTCACACCATCGACAAAGACGCGCTCGACGCGCGACAGGAATGACATCGGTTCATCGCTCAGCAACACCAGATCGGCATCCTTGCCGGCGTCGATGCTGCCGACGCGGTCGGCGACCCCGAGGATCTCGGCCGGGGTCAGGGTGATGGCGCGCAGCGCGCCCGCAGCGGACATGCCTTCACGGTGGGCGATCGAGGCCTCCGTGCGCAAGTACTCGATGCCGACGATCGGCGCGTCGGTGGTGATCGCCGTCTTGATGCCGGCGCGCTCAAGGATGCCGGGATTGGCGAACGTCTCGTCGCGCAGTTCGACCTTGTCGCGCGAGCCGAACGACGGCCCGGTGACGCAGGCGATGCCCCGCCGGGCGATCTCATCCTTGACCTTGTAGGCCTCGGTCGCGTGCTCGAGCGTCATGCCGAAGCCGAACTCGTCGCGGATGCGGAGGATGGTCATGATGTCGTCGGCCCGGTGGGCATGGATGCGGGCGGGCAATTCGCCCCGCAGGACGCGGGCGAGCGCCTCGAGCGAAAAATCGACAGCCGGCGGCTCAGGCTTCTCGGCCTTGGCGGCCAGTTCCTGACGGTTCATATAGTTGCGCGCCTGTTCCAGCGCGTTGCGCAGCAGCGCGGCCGTGCCCATGCGAGTCTGCGGCATGATGCCGCGGCGCCCGAAGTTTCCCTTGGGGTTTTCGCCAAAGGCCATCTTCGCCGCGGGTCGGACCGTTTCCTGCCCTACTTGACCGTCAGATAGGGCTTCAGCTCCTGCAGTGTCTTGTCGCCGATGCCTGACACCTTGGTCAGATCGTCGACCGTCCTGAACGGGCCATTGGCCGTCCGGTAGAGCACGATCCGGGCGGCGAGCACCGGGCCGATGTCGGGGATGGCGTCAAGCTCGGCCTCAGTGGCGGTGTTGAGGTTGACGATCAGCGGTCCGCCGCCGGCGGCGCCGCCCGCTCCGCTGCCGCCGGGCGGCGTGAACGGCTTGCCGCCGCTGTATGTAGCGCCGGGCTGGATGCCCTGCGCCTCGCGCTTCGTTGGCACATAGAGACGCTGGCCGTCGACCAGCGGCTGGGCGAGGTTGATGCTGTCGAGCGCGGCCTCGGCAGTACCGCCGCCGGCGGCCAGGACGGCATCGATGACCCGCTGCCCGTCGCTCAGGGCATAGACTCCCGGCGTCGCCACGGCGCCGGCGACGTGGATGAAGATGGGCGGCGGCGCGGGATCTGCAGCCGCGTCGGCAGCGCCAGTATCGACGGCGTCGGTCTCGCCGCCCTCACCACTGCCCCCGGCATCTGCGCCCTTCGCCGCGAACAGCGGCGGCGCCTCACGCAGGGTATACCAGGCAATCGCGCCGACCATTACCGCCGCCGCCAGCGCCACGGCGGCCGCCAGCAGCCAGGGGTGGCGCCGGTCCCGTAACGGTTCAAGGAACGACAAAGGCATCGCCTCCACTTCCACAAGTTAGGAGGCGATGCCTGTTTTCCTGTTGCCGCCCTGGCGACCGCGCGCGATGCCGGAGATGGCACCGGCCTCTAGGCCACGACGATGCTGACCAGTCTCCCCCGCACGACGACCACTTTCTTGATCTCCTTGCCCTCCAGGTGCGGCTTGACCGAGTCGACGACCAGCGCCGACGCGCGGATGTCGTCGTCAGTGGCGTCGGCGGCTACTTCGACGCGGCCGCGGACCTTTCCGTTGACCTGGACTGCCAGTTCGACCATGTCGCGGACGAGCGCCTGCGGGTCGAAGCCGGGCCAGGACTGATCGAAGATCGAGTAGGGGTAGCCGAGCCGCTCCCACATCTCCTCGGCGAAGTGCGGCGCGAACGGCGACACCAGCAGGATCAGGTCGCGCGTGGTGGCGGTGACCAGCTCGCGGTTCACGACCGCGCTGTCCTGATCGTACTTGTTGAGCGCATTCAGCAGTTCCATCATGCGTGCCACCGAAGTGTTGAAGCTGTAGACCTCGGCGTCGGCAGTCACGGACTTGATGGTGTAGTTGCGGACGTAGTTCAGCTCCCGCTCGGCGGCGCCCATCTCGCTGTGGCCCTTGCCCGCAGCCAACTCCCGGCTGCGGTCGATCCAGCGTTCGAGGCGGTCGACGAAGCGGGCGACCGCCTTGAGGCCGTCGTCGCTCCACGGGCCGCCGGCCGTGTAGTCGAAGCCGAACGCGAGATAGAGGCGGAAGACGTCGGATCCATACTGCTCGATGTAGTCATCGGGCGAGACGGTGTTGCCTTTCGACTTCGACATCCGCTGCCCGTCCGCGGCGAGGATGATGCCCTGATGGGTGAGCGACATGAACGGCTCGTCGAAGTTCAGGAAGCCGCCGTCGCGCAGCGCCTTGGTGATGAAGCGGGCGTAGAGCAGATGCATGCAGGCGTGCTCCGGGCCGCCGACGTACTTGTCGACCGGCAGCAGCTTGTTGATCCACTCCGTGTCGAACGGCTGGCGGTCGTTGCGGTTGTCAGGATAGCGCAGGAAGTACCAGGACGAATCGACGAACGTGTCGAGCGTGTCGGTGTCGCGCCTGGCGGGCTTGCCGCAGATCGGGCAGACCGTGTGGACGAACTCTGCCGACTTGGCGAGCGGCGACTCGCCATCCGGCGCGAATTCGACATCGTAGGGCAGCAGGACCGGCAACTGCTCTTCCGGCACCGGCACGATGCCGTGCTCCTCGCAGTAGATGACGGGAATCGGCGCGCCCCAGTAACGCTGGCGGGAGACCAGCCAGTCGCGCAGGCGGTAGGTGACCTTCGGCGCGCCCTTGCCGAGCTGCTCGAGTCTGGCGACAATCTGCACAAGCGCCTGTTCGGATGTCAGGCCGTCGAACTCGCCGCTGTTCACCAAGATGCCATACTCGGTGTAGGGCAGCGTCTCGTCGGCGCCGGCCTCGCGGGCCTTGATGACGCGGGGGATCGGCAGGCCGTACTTGACCGAGAACTCGTAGTCGCGGGTGTCGTGCCCGGGAACGGCCATGACGCAGCCGGTGCCGTACGACGCGAGGACGTAGTCGGCGATCCAGACCTGCAGCTTCTCGCCGGTCAGCGGATGGACGACGTACGAACCGGTGAACACGCCGGTCTTCTCCTTGGTCGTCGACAGGCGCTCGACCTCGCTCTGCCGCTTCGCGTACTCCTGGTAGTCGACGACCGCCTGCCGCTGCTCCGCCGTGGTGATCTTGGCCACCAGCGGGTGCTCGGGAGCGATGACGACGTAGGTGACGCCGTACAGGGTGTCGGCGCGGGTGGTGAAGACGGTGATCGTGTCGCTGCCGTCAGCGAGCGCGAAGTCGATGGTCGCGCCGACCGACTTGCCGATCCAGTTGCGCTGCATGATCTTGGTCCGCTCGGGCCAGTCGAGGTCATCGAGCTTCTGCAGCAGCTCCTCGGCGTAGTCGGTGATGCGGAAGAACCACTGGGTCAGGTTGCGCTTGGTGACCGGCGTGTCGCAGCGCTCGCAGCAGCCGTCGACGACCTGCTCGTTGGCCAGCACCGTGTTGCAACTCGGGCACCAGTTGACCGGCGCCTCCTTGCGGTAGGCCAGCCCCTGCTTGTGGAGCTGCAGGAACAGCCACTGCGTCCAGCGATAGTAGTCGGGCATGCACGTCTTGACTTCGTAGTCCCAGTCGTAGGTCGCGCCCATCGTCCGCAGCTGCTTCTCCATCGTCTCGATGTTGGCCAGCGTCGAGTCCTGCGGATGGATGCCGGTCTTGATGGCGTAGTTCTCAGCCGGCAGGCCGAAGGCGTCGAAGCCCATCGGATGGAAGACGTTCCAGCCCTGAAGACGCTTCATCCGCGTCCAGGAGTCGGCCAGGCCGAAGTTCCACCAGTGCCCGATGTGCAACTTGGCGCCGGACGGATATGAGAACATCTCGAGGCAATAGAGCTTCTTGTCGGCCCGGCTGCGGTCGAACTTGTAGAGCCCGGTCTCCTCCCATTTCTTCTGCCACTTGCGGTCGATCGATGTCGAGTAGCTGCCCATTGCTGACACTCCTTCTCATGCTGAATCGGCCAGGCCCCGCTGCGCGGCCAACAGAAAAGCCTTCCGTCTCGCAAAGAGACGGAAGGCTTCGCTTCCGTGGTACCACTCTCGTTGGACGTCCGCCGCAGCACCGCACAGGTGCGGGGAACGCCCCACTCGCGGACCGGTAACGGCGGTCGGCCGGGCCGGTCTCATGCCGCGCGACGCCCCGCCCAGAGGCTGCAGCGGCTTCGACTGCCCGCTCACGGGTGAGTTCGGCCACGGCGTCTGCCCCTGTCTCGCACCAGCCGACAGGTCTCTTCGGCGCGCCGTTGCGTACTGCTCCCGGTCATCGCGTTTGCTTCGCTATGTACTTAATCTAGCCGTTTGCGCTGTCGTTGTCAAGCAATCGCGGCAGGGTGGCCGTGTCAAGAATCAGTAGGTGCTTCAACACAAGTCTACGTTGTTGTGGGTGCTCAAGCCGTCAACGCACTGCCGCGAGCGATTTCGCGTAGCACCTGCTTTACGAGCAGGCTACCTGC
>JBLNDB010000003.1:0-4218 GCA_050261235.1 Chloroflexota bacterium | reverse complement strand
GAAGGCGAACGCGAACGCGCCGCCCACTGCCACCGCCGCCGCGACGGCAGCGAGGATGCGCCAGGCAATGAACCAGGTCGGGCCGACGCCGAACAGCACCCAGACGCCGAATACGACGCCGAGCACCGCCGCGGTCGCATATGCGATCGCCGGCTGCACGCGCCGCTGCCCGAGGAAGGCGCCGGCGAAGACCAGCAGGCCGAGCGCGACCGAGAACAGCGTGCCCCCAAGGCCGCTGTCCGCCTTCTGCCAGAGCGAGTACGACGCCGCGAACGACAACAGGCCGGCCAGCGCGGCGACGATGTCGCGGCCCCGGCGGTCGCGGACGGCTGCATAGGCATAGTACGACACGACGCCGATCAGGATGCGCGGCACGAACGTGACCAGCGGGTCGGCGAACAGGACGGCCGAGACCGGGTTGGTCGGCGCCATGGCGTTGCGGACCCAGGAGAAGATGCCAAAAATAAGACCGACCACGCCACCGACCACCGGACCTTCAAGCACGCCGGCGAGGATCACCGGGATGTGGATGGTCGTGGCGTTGCCGGCGGGTGTCGGCACGGGGACGAAACCGAGCGGAGTGAGGCCGAGGACGACGACGAGCGCACCAAGGAGACCGGCGATGGCAAGCTGACGGACCTGAAGCTTCACTGAAGGCACCTCCGTTCCAGCCTCGCTCACGGCGAGTGCCGGACGTTTTCCTCTCGCGAACCGAAGCGCGCCTCTCTGGGCGCTGTCCACTGCCGGTCCTGCGCCAACGGCTGCAGGCCGGAGCTTCCGCCACTATCTTACGCCCGTTCCACCCTCTACTGCAAGTCCCGTGCCGCGCGGATGCCCGCCACCCCGGTGGCGGCAAGGACGGCGCGCTTGACTGCCTCGGCCAGGACCTCGGCGGCGATGGCGCCGACGATGCTGACATCACCCGGCAGATTGCCGTAGGACAGGGCGAAGACGGTATCACCGTCATACATGGTATGAATCGGGTTGATGCTGCGTGCCAATCCATCGTGAGCCATGGCCGCGACCTTGTTCGCGCCCTCTTTCGACAGCTGGCAGTCGGTGATGATCACCGCCAGCGTCGTGTTGAGCTGCGAGTGGTCGGCCCAGTCGATCCCCTTCTTGATGTGGTCCGCCGTATCGAGGAACTTGCCGGTCATCGGGTTGAGCGTGCCGGCCAGCAGCTTGCCGCTGACGTGGTCGCGGACATCACCGAAAGCGTTGACGGCGACCGCCGCCGCAACGGTGATGCCGCTGTCGTTGCGGATGCTCCAGCTGCCGAAGCCGCTCTTCATGCAGTACTGCGGCCCGAGCAGCTTGCCAAC
This sequence comes from Chloroflexota bacterium, assembly GCA_050261235.1. Taxonomy (GTDB): domain Bacteria; phylum Bacillota; class Sulfobacillia; order JBFLWA01; family JBLNDB01; genus JBLNDB01. The sequence goes on along the minus strand of JBLNDB010000003.1, from coordinate 2,896 downwards.
GGTGGCGCCCGTACCGGCGCCGACATTGCCCTCGGCGAGCGGGCCGCTGGCGGCGGCGCGGCAGGCTTCATAGCCCATCTCGGCCGTCGGCCGGGTGCGCCGGTCGCCAATCTGAAGATCGTACAGCACGGCGGCGGGCACGATCGGCACGCGCGCCGCTCCGGTATCGTAGCCGATGTCGCGTTCCTCAAGGTACCGCATCACGCCATCCGCCGCGGCCAGTCCGAAGGCGCTGCCGCCGGTCATGAGCACGGCGTGGACGCGCTCGACCAAGTTGCCCGGGCGCATCAGGTCCGTCTCACGGGTGCCCGGGGCGGAGCCGCGGACGTCAACCCCGCCGACGGCGCCGCGCGGCGTCAGGATGACGGTGCAGCCGGTCAGGGCGTTGAGATCGGTCGCGTGACCGGCGGTCACGCCGGCGACATCGGTTACGTTACGGTGCATGGTCTCACCTCATGTGATTGGCGCCCGGTCCGGGCCGGGTCCGGGCGGCGACTGGTCACCAGCCGTTGATATGTATTTTATCCCCGTGCGCCGCTACTCCCGCGCGTCGCTTTTCTCTCCGTAGCCACCGATCGTCACGTCGCCCGCCAGCACCCGTTGCCGCCCCTTGGCCGTGCGCACCCAGAGCGCGCCTTCCTCGTCGACATCCTCGGCGATGCCGGTGAAGCTGCCGGCGATCCCCTTGACCGTGACTTCGCGCCCGAGCGTCGCGGAGCGCTTGCGCCAGCTGGCCAGCATCGGTGCCGGCCCTTTGCTCACCCAGCGATCGTATTCCCGCTCCAGTTGCTGCAGGATCGCGCATGCAAGCGTCTGGCGCTTGGTCCAGCGACCGCCGGTCTGGCCCGAGGCGATGCGGACCGATGTCGCCGCATCGACCAGCCCGGGTGGAAACTCGCCGGGCTTCTGGTTGACGTTGACGCCGATGCCGAGGATCACGTACTCGGCCCGTCCGTCGACGAGCTTCGACTCGCAGAGGATGCCGCACAGCTTGCGGCCGTGGATGACGATGTCGTTCGGCCATTTGATGCCCGCCTCGATGTTCGATGTCCGCTCGAGCGCCTTGGCGACGGCCACGGCGCCAAGCATCGTCAGCGACGAGGCGATGTTGGCCGGAGCGTTCGGACGGAGCACGACCGACATCGAGATGCCGGCGCCGGGGGCGCAGTTCCACTCGCGACCGAGGCGACCGCGGCCCGCGGTCTGGCAATCGGCCATCACCACTGTCCCCTCGAGCGCCCCGGCCCGCGCCAGCTCGTGGGCGCGATCATTCGTCGAGGTGATCTTCTCGTGATGCTCGCCCCTGCGGCCGAACCGCTGGCTGGCCAAACCGTACTTGGCCAGATAAGCCGCGACATCTTCCGCCATCTGCCATCCCCCTGACATCTCGCTGATAGCCTCTGGTAAAATCGTAATGACACTGACGGCGAAAGTCAAATCGCCCAGCCTGGTCGGGCCTGCCACTGTGCGTGGCGGGGTATCGTCTGTGGACACGTATTTGTGCACGTGCTATACTGGGAGTACTGGAGGTGATGACCTCGAGGAAGTACTCCTCTAGAGAAGTGCTTCGAATCCTGCTGAAGGATGGCTGGATGGTCAAAGGACAGCGAGGCTCACATCTCCAACTGGTCCACCCCACAAAGCCCGGCAAGGTTACGGTCCAGCACCCAAGACACGAAATCGCGCTACCGGTACTCAAGAGCATCGAGAAGCAGGCAGGGATCAGATTGGACTGATTACGATTCCCTTGCATCGTCAAGGAGGTTGGCGCGTGAAGGACACTTACGTGTATCCTGCGTTCCTGATACCGCATGAAAACCAGATCTGCGTCCTCTTCCCTGATCTGCCCGGCTGCCAGACGTCTGGCGACGACTATCCGCACGCCATTCGGATGGCCAAGGAAGCGATGTCACTGCACCTGTGGGGGCTGGAGGACGACGGCGATCCGATTCCGGACCCGACCCCCATCGACCAACTAAGAATCGAACCTGGCAGTGTCCCGGTCATGATCGACGTGTTCATGCCGCCGGTGAGAAACGACTTGTCGTCCCGATCAGTCAAGAAAACCCTGACCGTTCCGAAATGGCTCAACGATCTCGCCGAGAGCCACGGTGTGAACTTCTCAGGCGTCCTGCAGGATGCCCTGAAGCAGAGGCTCGGCATCAGCGACCGTCCACACTCGGATCGCCGTACCAGAAAAGCCTAGCGGTCGGCGTCGGCTCGTGAAGTGGTACCCATTCGCAGTGCGAAGGAGGAGCGCAATGAGCGAGTTCAGACTTGAGCGCATCAACCGCCACCGATTCGAGAAGTCCAGCTTCGACAAAGCAATCATCGTCACTGGCGCCACTGAGAACCATGCTTTCCACTTGCCGATGGGCACCGATACGTTCGCCGCCTATGCGGTCGCGGAGGCGACAGCCGCCAAGACCCCGGGCGCGCTGCTGCTGCCGGCGATGCCATTCGGCGTCAGCGATGGCCTGATGCCCTACCCGTTCACCATCACCGTCCGCCCGGAGACGCTGGCGGCAGTGATCTTCGAGGCAGTCGAGTCGTGCGTCGTCCAGGGCATCGAGCATTTCCTCATCGTCAACGGCCACGGCGGCAACAACTCGGCCATCGACATCGCCTGCCGCCGCGTCAAGCGCGAGTATCCTCAGGCGAAGATCGCCATCTCCTACGACTGGTGGATCTCCGGCCCGAAGCTCTGCCCGCCCGGCACATTCGGCAGGGAGAACGGCCTCGGTCACGCCGGCGAAGCCGAGACGGCGACGGCGCTGGCCGTCGCCCCCGACTGCGTCGATATGGACATCGCCCGCGGCGAGTGGCCGTCGAGCCCGATCGGCATCTCGCTCCGGACGACCATCCCGGAGACTTCCGCGACCGGCGCCACCGGCGA
>JBLNDB010000002.1:0-6127 GCA_050261235.1 Chloroflexota bacterium | reverse complement strand
CCGGTGTGTAGCGAAATCAGGGCTACAGCCCTGTTTTCGCTAGAGTCGCCACCGAGATATCAGGCGTCGTCCGGAGACCGCCCCCGCAGGTCACAGCGACAGCGAGGCGGCGGAGGGGCCCGCCCTTGGGCCAGGCCGCCCGGACAGGGCATTGATGCTCCCTCCGGTGTGTAGCGAAATCAGGGCTACAGCCCTGTTTTCGCTAGAGTCGCCACCGAGATATGAGCCATCGTCCGGAGATCGCGCCTGCAGGCGACAGCGGCAACCGGCGCCCGCGCACCGACGCCTGCGCACCGGCGGCCATGCACAGACGCCTGCGCACAGACGCCCGCGCACGGGCCAAACGTGCTTTCCAGAAATCGCCTCTGGAGCGGCAGGAATAATCCTTCTAGCATAGAAATGCACAGTTGGCAGAACACGGGGGAGGATTACCTTTGTCGGAGCTCGACGTGCTAGGCCCGCTGGCCATCCTCGTCGCGGATGACCAGCCGGGAATCAGGCGCCTGCTTCAGGAGGTTTTTGCCGAAGCCGGGAATACTGTCTGGCTGGCAGCCGGGGGCGAGCAGGCGATTGAGCTGGTTCGCAACCACGAACTGGACGTTGCCCTGATCGACGTCAAGATGCCAGGCATGTGCGGCCTGGACGCGCTTGCCGAAATCCAGCGAATCGCCCCGAGACTACCGGTGATCATGATGACCGCGTACGGTGACAATGACGTGATCGACTCCGCCGGCCAGCGCGGTGCCCGCTCCACAATCGCCAAACCATTCGACATAGATGAAGTCAAGCGTGAAGTGCTGCGGGTGGTTGCTGAGGCACGACTGCCGTTGGCCGCAGAAGGCAAAGCACCATATGGCGGAGAATAGACCAGGGGGTGCCAGTGGCACCCCCTGTCCTGTTGGTACTATCCGGCGAGTCCGGTGAAAGAGGGGAGAAGCATGGAAGAGAGATCCGAACGGGTGATGATCCGCGTTCGCATGAGCCAGGCCGATGCCCACTACGGCGGCAATCTCGTCGATGGGGCGCGCATCCTCGGGCTGTTCGGCGACGTCGCGACCGAACTGCTGATCAGGAACGACGGCGACGAGGGGCTGTTCGCCGCCTACGACATGGTCGAGTTCAAGGCGCCCGTCTACGCCGGCGACTACATTGAAGCCTACGGCCAGATCAGCAAGATCGGCAACACGTCCCGCAAGATGGAGTTCCAGGCCTACAAGGTCATCCGGCCCGTCAGCATCCCCGGCAACGACTCCGCCGCCGAGGTTCTGGCCGAGCCGCAGCTGGTCGCCCGCGCCAGCGGGACCTGCGTTGTGCCGAAGGACAAGCAGCGAGGGGTGACGCCACGTGGATAAGCTGATCATCACGGTCTGTTCGACCGGCGCCGAAGTCTACAAGAAGGACCAGCCGAATCTGCCCTGCTCGCCGGAAGAGATCGCCCAGACGGCGGTCGAATGCCGCGCGGCCGGCGCTTCGCTGATCCACATCCACGTTCGCGATGAGCAGGGCGAGCCGACGCAGGATGGCAAGATCTTCGCCCGCACGATGGAACTGATCCGCGCCAAGTCGGACATCATCGTCCAGACCTCGACCGGCGGCGCCGTCGGCATGACCGCCGAAGAGCGCCTGCAGCCGGTGCTCTGCGATCCGGCGCCGGAAATGGCGACGCTGACCGTTGGCACCTGCAACTTCGGCGATGGCGTGTTCTATAATCCGCCCGAGGTGATCGAGAAGTTCGCCCGGACGATGCAAGAGCGCGGCGTTGTGCCCGAGATCGAGGTGTTCGACGCCGGCTTCATCGACAACGCCGTCCGCCTCATGAAGCGCGGCCTGATCCCCAATCCGCCGCACTTCGACCTGGTGATGGGCGTTCCGGGAGCGATTTCCGGCACCCACAAGAACCTGCTCCACCTGGTCGAGCTGCTGCCGCCCGGGGCCACCTGGACAGTCGCCGGCATCGGCCGCGCCGAGCTGCAGCTGGGCGTGCTGGCAATCATGCTCGGCGGTCATGTCCGCGTCGGGTTTGAAGATAATATCTACTACAGCCGCGGCGTGTTGGCCGAGAGCAACGCGCAGCTGGTCGCCCGCATCGTCCGCATCGCCATGGAGCTCGGCCGCGAGATCGCCACGCCGGACGAGGCGCGTGAGATCCTCCGCCTCAAGCCGCGCGCCTAGCGGATCCACCATACACGTCGGGAGGGCATAGCCATGAAGTTTTTCATCGACACGGCCAACATCAACGAGATCAAGGAAGCCAACGACTGGGGCGTCATCGCCGGCGTCACCACCAACCCGTCCCTGATCGCCAAGGAAGGCCGCGACTTCCACCAGGTCGTCCGCGAGATCGCCGCCATCGTCGATGGCCCGATCAGCGCCGAGGTCATCAGCCTCGAGGCGCCGAAGATGGTCGAAGAGGCGCGCGTGCTGGCGAAGATCCATCCGAACATCGTCATCAAGCTGCCGATGACCCGCGAGGGCCTCAAAGCCTGCAAAATGCTGACCGTCGAGGGCATCAGGACCAACGTCACGCTGATCTTCAGCCCGAACCAGGCGATGCTCGCCGCCGCCGCCGGCGCGACGTACGTCAGCCCGTTCGTCGGCCGTCTCGATGACATCAGCCACGAAGGCATCCAACTGGTCGCCGACATCGCCGAGATCTTCAGCATCTACGGCATCGAGACGGAGATCATCTCGGCCAGCATCCGCCACCCGATGCACGTCGTCGAGTCCGCCAAGGCCGGCGCCGACATCGCGACCGTGCTGTTCAAGGTGCTCGAGCAGATGCTGAAGCACCCACTGACCGATCAGGGGATCGAACGGTTCCTGGCGGACTGGGAGAAGGTACCGAAGAAGTAGGCGCCAGCCGCAACCGGCTCGCCGCGGACAAAGATAGCCAGGGTGACTGGCCCGCCCCATGCGGGGGCCGCCACCCTGGCTTTCGCGTGTCTCCTTGCTCTGGCGGCTCTGGCTACTCGAGCGGCTCCGGCGGCTCTAGCGGATGGGGTTGCGGCCGATGCCGCCGCCCAGCGTCCGGACCTCCGCCTCGAACGCGCGGGCCTGGTCCAGCCTGCCCTGGCGCTCATACAGCTTCTGCAGGCCGCGCAGCGCCGTCACCGCCCGCTCGGGTTCCTGGCCCGCCTTGGCGAAGGTCGCGCCCTGTCGCCTTCGCCAGAGCCGGGAGGGCCTCGCCGTCGGCGAAGATGGCCATATAGGCGTCCGCGAAGGCGCCCACCGTCAGCGTTTCCTCCACAGGCTGTGCGGTGACAGCGACCGGTGCGAACGCCACAGTACCGGTCATCTGCTGATTGGCCCCGAGGAAGCGGGAGTAGTCGGGGAGAGGACTGACCACCCGGAAGCGGCCGCTGGCGCTGTTGCCGATGGCACTGACCTGGAGCGAATCACCGCCACCGTTCTTGATCACGCAGGTGCCCGTGGGCGTATCCACTATTGTCCAGACCAGGAAAACAAGCGACCTCCCCGGGGAACAGGGGAGATCGCTTGCTGCATCTTCATATGCGGGTTTGCTGCTCGGTTGCTCGGTTACTCGACCGGTACGAACCTTTCGTTGAGCGCCCTGACGAAGCCGGCAAAGTCCGACGGCGCGACGATCACGTACTTGTCCGGCAGTTCCAGGGCCACCACCTCTGGCGTCGCAGTCATGATGAACGCCTTCTTGCCGTTCGCGAGCGTGAACCAGCCGAGCTTGTACTCACCGATGGCCGTGCCGTTGGTCCGCAGCGTCGGGCGGAGATCGGGATCGGCATTCAGCTCGCCGACCACGACAGCCGAGATGACATCGCTCTTGGCGATTTCCAGCTTACCGTAGCTCGATGAGACGACCATCGTCTCGCCGACGGTGACCTTCATCCCGCCGGGCGCCGGCAGCAGGGTCCGAACGAGGAAGAACATCACCGGGATGATGACAATTGCCGTCATGATGCGCTTGGCCTTGCTGCCACCGAACGCGACGCCGGCGATGCCGGCGATGGCGACGACGCCGATGATCACATAGTTGAACAGCGAGACATTGGCGGGAGCGGCGAACGGGAATTCCTGCACGGAGGGCACCTCCAGAAGGCACAGCATCACTCACCATACCCGACAGACCTCACGGATGTTTCGCTGCGCGACCGCGCCGGTCGCAATTTCCAGTCTAGTCCTGAGATTGGCAGGGCAGTCTAGCCTTCAGCCCGGCCCTGTCCGCTCTGCAGGCGACCGGAGCTCTTCCGTCAGACGAGGTGGATCGATGCTTCCTCGACACATCAACTCGCGGCGCGTGGCGCTCGCCTGCGCCTTGGTCGCGTTTCTGGCCGTCCCGGCCGCGCTCCCGGCGCTGGCTCGCCCGGCCATCGACGGACCGGCCGTCGAGCCGCCTGCGCCCACTCCGGCGCCTGCGGTCCGGGTCGTCTTCCACATCGTCAGCAAGGGCGACACGCTTTGGTCGATCGCTCGCGCCTACGGCCTGACCGTTGCCCAACTGTCACGTCTGAACGGCAACCCTGACCCGCTCAATCTCCAGCCCGGACAGCGACTGACGGTCGCCGGCGGCAGCGGGCTGTCCGCCCGTCAGGCCGGCCAGCTCGTGCGCTTTCTCTGGCCGCTGCGCGGCACTCTGACGTCGCTGTTCGGCCCACGCTGGGGCAAACTGCATACCGGCATCGACATCGCCGCCAGCTACGGCGCCGACATTCGCGCCGCGCTCGGCGGCATCGTCGATACCGCCGCCTGGCTCCGCGGCTATGGCCGGACGGTCATCCTCGACCACGGCGACGGCTTCGAAACCCTGTATGCGCACGCCTCGAAGCTGCTGGTGGAGAAGGGCGAACAGGTGACGCCGGGCGAGATCATCGCGAAAGTGGGCAGCAGCGGCAACTCGACCGGGCCGCACCTTCACTTCGAAGTGCGCATCGGCGGCGAGTGCGTCGACCCGCACAAGCTGTTGGAGTGAGATGGAACAAGTTGACAGCGGCTCACCCGAGTGGTACACTGCTACTGCAGACCCGTCCCAGTTCTTGACAAAGGCCGCACAGGGTGATAGCATGAAGCTGCGCACAGGAGAGGCCGTTACGGCCTCGCACTCCGCTGGAGTCCGTGCGCGGCTACGGACAGCCTTTGCGGGCTGTCTCGTTTTTTGTCGGAGGGGGAGACCGAGCGTGGGCACGTGGGTGCTGTATGTCGATGAGAGCGGCGATTGCCACTCACACAGCGTTCCGCTGCTCTCCGGGCAAACCCCGCTGTTTGCCGTATCGGGCGTGGCGCTACCCCTCTCGCAGTGGCGCCTTGTCGACAGGGAATACCTACGTCTCAAGCGGCGGTTCTTCAGAAACGAGATCGAGGAATCAACTCGCAGCACCGGGAAGCGGGCCGAGATATGGGAAGCGAAAGGGAACTCGCTCACCGCACCTCGCAACCGCGATAGCCAACGGAATCGTGCATTTCTTCTCGCAATCCTTGATCTGATTGCGCGTTGCCAAGGCCGGCTCTTCTCGGTGGTTTTCATCAAGGATGCTGAACGGCCACCCGCGGACACCACCATGTACACCGTAGCGTTTCAGACTCTCGCCAAGCACTTCAGTGCCTTCCTAGCTGAGCGCGATGACCGAGCTCAAGGGTTGATCATATTCGACCGGAAGCTGTCGAGGATGGACTGGCAAGTAGCTTACTCGCACATGTCCTTCGTCTTCGGTAATGAGCATGGCCGGCAGCTGACCAACATCCTGGAGGCTCCATTGGCTGCCGATTCAAGACTAACCGCTGGTCTTCAGATAGCCGACAATGTAGGCAGCATCATCTACGCATGTCATTATCAGCGGTATTGCGCAGACGTGCCGGGTGCGGCGGATTACACACATGTCAGAGTTTACTACTGGCGCTTGATTCAGGCTCTGCAGTGGAGGGGCCGCACGAGCCAGGATGCTCGCGGCAAGTACGGGTTTTCGGTCTTCAGGCGGATGCCCGACCAGGGCGCCGATATGGAGACACTGCTCTGAGGTTGAGCCGTTCGCCGAATTTCTGTCAAGGGACAGTGAATATGTCACCCCAAAACATGCTTATTTGGACTGAGAAAATGTCACCCCTGGGGTGGTTGGGGGCAGAGACTCAGGAGTCTGCGGGTTGAGTGCTGGCCGGG
>JBLNDB010000001.1:0-38871 GCA_050261235.1 Chloroflexota bacterium | reverse complement strand
CACGCTGGTGACGCTCGAGGTCGTCGAGAAGACGCTGCGGCCGGGCGGCACGGTCATCGCCGACGAACCGTGCGATCTGACCGCGGCGCGCGACGCGGTGATCGACGACATCATCGTCCTCGCCGGTCGGGCCCGGGTCAGGAAGGGTGACACCGTCCATGCCGGCGACGTGCTGGTTGAAGGCATCATGGGAGCCGACCTGGTCGCTGATTACCCGCACGTCGTGCCCGTTCCGGTCCGGGCGCGTGGCCTCATCCACGGTCGTGTCTGGCGCGAGGGCGAGGCCGACGTGCCGCTCACGCAAGTCGAGTACCGGCGCACTGGCGAGTCCTGCCAGAGATGGGTGATGAAAGTGGGGAAGTGGGAAACAATACTATGGGGACGCCGGATTCCCTACAGCGATTACATGTCCCCGCCCGAGCCCGAGCGGCGCGGACTGTGGAGGAATTTGCGGCTCCCTGTAGAACTCACAAGAACAACCTACTACGAGGTCGAACGCCTTGAGACGCAGCTCACGCCAGCGGAGGCGCGAGCCCGCGCCGAGCGGTTGGCGACCAACCTGGCCCTGCGGGATGTTCCTGACGGGGCCGTTATTGTCGGTCGCGAGACTTTCGTACGGGTCGAGGATTCAACACATGTCGTCGTCCGGGTGGTCGTCGAGACGCGCGAGGAGATCGCCGGACCGCTCGTGCCGCGGCAATAGGAGGTCCAGTACAGGCGTTGGAAGCAGAAGTTCGCGCCTCCAGACGCATCACGCTCGGCAGCAACGAGGAAGCACTCAACCTGCTGGGTCGGTTCGACCAGCATCTGCGGACCATCGAGAACAGCTTCCATGTGACGGCGATTCCCCGCGGCAACGAGATCCAGCTCTCCGGGCCCGAGGACGAGGTCGGTCAGGCTGAGCAGGTCATCAGCACGCTCGCTGACCTCTCCCGCGGTGGCAACCAGCTGTCGCATCAGGAAGTGCGCTACGCGATCCGCCTCGTCAAAGAGGGGCGCGGCCAGGATCTGGCCGAGGTGTTCTCCGAGACGCTGGTCGTTACCGTCCGCGGCAAGGCGATCAAGCCCAAGACCATCGGTCAGAAGGAGTACGCCGACTCGATCAAGAGCAACGGTCTGACGCTCGGCATCGGCCCCGCCGGTACCGGCAAGACCTACCTGGCCATGGCGATGGCGATTCAGGCTTTCAAGAGCAAAGAGGTCAGCCGCATCATCCTCACTCGCCCGGCCGTCGAGGCCGGCGAGAAGCTGGGGTTCCTGCCCGGCGACCTGCAGGACAAGGTCGATCCCTACCTGCGCCCGCTCTACGACGCCCTGTTCGACATCCTTGGCGTCGAGACGTTCCAGAAGTACATGGAGCGCGGTCTGATCGAAGTGGCGCCGCTGGCCTACATGCGGGGCAGGACGCTTGACGATTCGTTCATCATCCTCGACGAGGCCCAGAACACTACGCCGGAGCAGATGAAGATGTTCCTGACCCGCCTCGGCTTCGGCTCGAAGGCCGTCGTCACGGGAGACATCACCCAGATCGACCTGCCGAAGGGCCAGTCCTCGGGGCTGGCTCAAGCGCGCGAGGTACTCGCGGGCGTGCCCGGCATCGCCATCGTCCATCTCACCGAGAAGGACGTCGTCAGGCACGAGCTTGTCCAACGGATCATCCTGGCGTACGAGAAGTTCAGCCAGGCGGAGGCCGCGGCCGAGCCGAAGCAGGCCGACTGAAACGGAGCTGACGGCGCGTGTCACTCGAACGTCTCGAATCGTGGATCAGACGTCTGGCCGGTGGACGGCCGCTGCCGGGCCCGCGCATGTGGCGGGTGGCATCGGCGGCTGTCCTGTTCGTCGTCATGTCGCTGGTGTTCAGCACCGGCCTGGTTCCCGAGCGCGTGTCGCTCCAGGCCGGTGAGGTCGCCCCGCGTGACGTCATCGCTCCCGAGACCATCATCGACCAGGCGCGGACGGCCGAGTTGCAGCAGCAGCGGGCCGAAACGGTGCCCGCCGTCTACACCGAGGACCCGAGCGTCATCACCGCCGTCGAACGCGACACCCGCGGTCTGTTCGAGAAGGCGACCATCATCGCCACTGATACCAGCCTCAATGTGTCCGATAAGATCTCGCGGATGAAGACCGAGCTGACGACGCCGGTCCCGCTCAGCGACGCCACCCTGCAGACCCTGGCGCGCAGCAATGCCGACACGCTGGTCAACCTCAGCGACTCGACCGTCGATGTCCTGAGGCGGGTCCTCGCCAACGGCATCAAGCCCGAGGGCATCGAGCAGGCGTGGCTGACCGTGTCGGCTCAGGCCGGGCAATTGCCGTATAGCGAGTCGCAACGCTTGGCCGTCACCGATGTCGGGCGTGCCATGCTGCGGCCGAACATGCTGCTCAATCGCGAGCAGACGGAGATCGCGCGCCGGCAGGCGATGGCGACCGTCGAGCCGGTCAAGATCCCCAAAGGCGCGATCATCGTCCGCAAGGGCGATGTCGTCACTGCCGAGCAGATCACGACGCTCGAGTCGATCGGCCTTCAGCGGCGCGGCGGCGACTTCCGCAGCATCTTCGGCGTCGCCTTCCTGTCGTTGCTGCTGATTTCCGGCGGGGCGTTGTTCCTCGCCAAGTTCCACCGCGACGTCCTCGAACGCGAGGGTCAGGTGGCGATGCTCTGCCTGATCATCACGATCACGCTGATCCTGATCAAACTGCCGCTCGGCGTGTCCGGCTACCTGGCGCTCGCGGCCGCCGGCACGATGCTGATCACCGTGCTGATCGACGCGCGCGTGGCGATGGTCGCCGGGCTCATCTTCGCCACCGGCGCCGGGCTGCTCAGCGGCTACGACCTGCGCGTCGCCTTCGTCGCGCTGATCGGCGGCCTCACCGGCATCTACGGCGTCACCTATGTCGATCAGCGCTCGGATCTGATGCGGGCGGGATTCGCCGTCAGCGTCGCCAATGCTCTGACGATCTTCACGCTCGGGCTGTTGGCCCGGATGTCGATCGCCGATATCGCCATCTGGCGCGATGTCATGTGGGGAATCCTCAACGGCCTGATCTGCTTCGTCATCACCATCGGCCTGCTCACGCCGTTCGAGAACATGTTCGACATCATCACGCCGGTCAAGCTGCTCGAACTGTCGAATCCCAATCAGCCGCTGTTGCGCAAGCTCCTCACCGAAGCGCCGGGGTCCTACCACCATAGCATCATCGTCGGCAACCTGGCCGAAGCGGCGACCCGCGAAGTCGGCGGCAACGCCCTGCTGGCCAGAGTCGGCGCGTACTACCACGACATCGGCAAGATCAAGCGCCCGTACTTCTTCATCGAGAACCAGATGGGCGAGGAGAATCCGCACGACAAGCTGTCGCCGCACCTGTCGGCCCTGATCATCATGTCGCATATCCGCGACGGCGTCGACATGGCGCGCGAGGCCGGCCTGCCGCGGCAGGTCGTCGACATCGTCCAGCAGCATCACGGCACAACCCTGATCTCGTACTTCTTCCGTCGGGCGACCGAGGACAATCCCGCGGGGAAGGTCGAAGAAGCTGACTTCCGCCACGAGGGGCCGCGCCCGCAGTCGAAAGAGGCGGCGGTCGTCATGCTCGCCGACGCCATCGAGGCGGCCGTCCGGTCGCTGACTGACCCGACGCCCCAGCGCATCGATGGGATGATCAAGAAGATCATCCGCGACCGGCTCGAGGACGGTCAGCTCGACAACTGCGACCTGACACTGCGCGACCTCGACCGCATCGGGCAGTCGTTCCTCACCGTCCTGTCGGGCATCTTCCACCCGCGCATCGAATATCCTGAGAGCGTTATCCGCCAGATGAAGGAGAGTCTCGGGCAAAATGCCGGTACTGACGAGCAACGAGCAGGACAAGGTCCCGGTCACTGACGAGCTGCTCACTCTGATCGAGCGACTCGCCGCGCTGGCGCTCGAGCGTGAGGACGCCGCCCCCACGTCGGAGGTCAGTCTGACCTTCACCGATGACGAGGGCATCCGCGCGCTCAATCGCGACTACCGCCACCTCGACCAGCCGACCGACGTCCTGTCGTTCCCGCTGCTTGAGCAGATGGACAGCGAGCCGGCGGTCGTCGACGGGCAGCAGGACTATCTGCTCGGCGACATCGTCATCTCGCTCGAACGGGCCGCGGCGCAGGCGAAGGAGTTCGGGCACAGCCTCGAGCGCGAGATCGGCTTCCTCTTCGTGCACGGGCTGCTCCATCTCCTCGGCTACGACCATGACACGCCCGATGGCGAAGGCGACATGCGCGAGCGGGAGGAGGCCACCCTGCAGGCCCTTGGCCTGACGCGCTAGGAGGATCACCGATGCAGCGTCGCAGCCTTTGGCGCAGCTTCGCTGATGCGTTCGCCGGCTTCAGTGAGACCTGGCGGGCCGAACGCAACATGCGCATACATACATTCATGGCCACGCTGGCTGTGGGAGCCGGTCGCCTTGGGGCGCTCTCGCGCGGAGAGTGGCTCCTTTTGTTCTTGACGATCGCCTTCGTTTTCGCCGTGGAGCTGATCAACACAGCCATTGAGGCGGCCGTCGACCTGACGACCGATGCCGTCCGGCCGCTCGCCCGCACGGCGAAGAACGCGGCCGCGGCCGCCGTTCTGATCACCGCCGCCGGCGCTGTGGCGGCCGCCTGGTGGCTGTTCGTGCCCCGGCTGCCGACCTATCCGGCGGCCTTCGTCGGGTGGTGGCGGCTCGACCCGCTCGGCGCCGCCGTGTGGACTGCTGCAGCGCTCGCGGCAGGTTGCGGCGCGCTCTGGGTGGGGAGTGAGAAACGGCGGCGCTGAGCGTTGTGGGTCGCGACTGCGGAGGACATCGGAGAGCGAAGGGGGCTTGTCTGGCTTGGCAAAAACTGTTAGAATGAGAACAAGAGCCGGCGGAGGGCAGCTCTGGCGGCGACTGCGGAACAGCCTCATCACCGGCCTGGTCATCATCGCGCCGGTGGCCATCACACTCTACATACTCCTCGCCCTGTTCAACTTCTTCGATGGCTTCCTCGGCCAGTCGCTGTCACGCCTGATCTGGACCGGACTCGGTCTTGAGCATTACGCCGTCCTTGGCCGGCGGATCCCCGGCGTCGGCGCCATCGTCACGGTGATCCTGCTCGTCGTCACCGGGTCGCTGGCCACCAACCTGTTCGGCAGGCGGCTGTTCAGCTTCGGCGACCAGATCATGGACCGCGTGCCGATTGTCCGCAGCATCTACGGCACGACCAAGCAGATCACCGAGGCGCTGCTTACCGCCAACAAGAGCGCCTTCAAGCAGGTCGCGCTGATCCAGTACCCGCGGGCGGGCATGTGGACTGTCGGCTTCGTCACCAGCGAAGCGATGCAGCAAGCGGAGCAGGCCACGGGCAACGACCATATGGTCAGCATCTTCGTCGCCACGGTGCCGAATCCGACGTCCGGGTTCGTCGTCCTGCTGCCGCGCAGCGAAGTCATCTTCCTCGACATCCCGGTCGAGGACGGTCTCAAGTACGTCATCTCAGGTGGCGTCATCACTCCCCCTGCGCGTCCGGGCAACGGCGGACGCGCCGATGCGCGCGGCCGCGGGGGGAAGCGTTAGGGGAGAGCGTGATGGACTCACGTCGAACGCGCGCCTTGCTTGCGCTGTGCCTCCTTCTGGCCTTCGTGCTCGCTGGCTGCGGCTCTCAGGTGACACCGCCGGCGCCGCCGGATGATCCCGATGCTGAGCCGCTCCGCTGCCCGCTTGACGGAACCGTGCTCTATCGAGAATCCGAGGTGACCAAGCGCACGCTCGGGGTCATCATCGACAACGACCCGGCCGCCTGGCCGGTGTCCGGCCTGAGCCGGGCCTGCCTGGTCTATGAGGTGCCGGTCGAAGGCGGTCTGACGCGCTTCCTGGCCTTCTACCACCATCAGGACGCCGCCCTGACCGGTCCGGTCCGCAGCGTCCGGACCTACTTCCTGCCCCTCGTGCTTGAGAACGACGCCATCCTTGCTCACGTCGGCGGCAGCGAAGCCGCCCTTGAGGGCATCGCCGCGAACGGCATCGAGCATTTCGATGAACTGGTCGGGGGCACGCCGTTCTGGCAGGGCAGCAATCGCCACCGCCCCTACTCGACGTTCACCAACACCGATCAGATGCGGACTGCGGCCGTCAAGGCCGGCTACCGCGGCGCGGACAAGGCGCAGCCGTTCGCTGCCTTCAGCGACGACAACCCGTTCGCCGTCGACCCGCAGGCCGGGCTAAGCATCAAGCCGGCGCCGACAATCACGTTCGGCGGCGGCGCCGTGAGCTACCGCTACGACAGTACGGCCGGCGTCTACCAGCGCTACAGTGGCGATGCGGGCCAGCGCGACGGCGCGACCGGCGGCGGCATCAGCCCGCAGACGGTGGTTGTCCTCTTCCTGCCCGGCAAAGCCCCTGCCGGCAACCCCGAAGGCTCCCTGCGCCTGACCGGGAGCGGCACGGCATTCTACTTCTCGGGCGGCGTCGGCACGGCCGGCACGTGGAAGCGGAGCACAGCCGCCGCCCGCACGGAACTGCTTGACGCCGCGGGCAAGCCGATCGTCCTCCGGCCCGGACAGGTCTGGGTACACGTCGTGTACGCAGATGCGGCCGTCGCGCCTGACTTGGCCGCCAAATAGGAGTGTTGACATGACGGAGACGATGCTTTCGCAATCCACCATCGACAATCTCATCGCCGAGGCGATCAAGGCCCGCGACGCGGCTTACGTACCGTACTCGCACTTCGCCGTCGGCGCCGCCGTTCTCGCGGCCAACGGCCGGATCTACCGCGGCTGCAACATCGAGAACGCCGCCTACGGCCTGACCAACTGCGCCGAACGCACGGCGCTGTTCAAGGCGGTCTCGGAGGGCGCCGGTGAACTGCTGGCGATCGCCGTCGTCACGCCGACCAGCGATGTCGCCAGTCCCTGCGGCGCCTGCCGTCAGGTCATGGCCGAGCTCGGTCCGCGGATGACCGTGATCCTCGCCAACCTTGACGGCAAGTCGATTGTCACTGACGTCGCGACCATCCTGCCGGGCGCGTTCGACGACCGCCGCCTGCGCGAAGGGGTGGCAAGATGACCAAGGCCGACAAGCACCGCTCGGGCTTCGTGGCCATCGTCGGCCGGCCGAACGTCGGCAAGTCGACGCTGCTCAACGCTCTGCTCGGGCAGAAGATCGCCATTGTCTCGGACAAGCCCCAGACGACCCGCAACCGCATTCTCGGCGTGCTCAGCACGCCGCAGGCCCAGGCCATCCTCGTCGACACCCCCGGCATCCACAAGCCGCAGCACAAGCTGGGCAAGTACATGGTCGACGTCTCACAGCGCGTCCTCGGCGAGAGCGACATCATCTGCCACGTCGTCGACGCGACGGCCGACATCGGTCCGGGCGAGCACTACATCATCCAGCAGATCAAGGACATCGTCGCGCCGGTCCTGCTTGTCATCAACAAGTGCGACCTCAGCAACCAGCAGGCGGCGACCGACCTTGCCGCCAAGTACCTGGCCCTGCATGAGTATGACCAGGTGATCTTCATCTCCGCCCTTGCCGCGAAGAACCTCGACGTGCTGCTAGAGGCCATCACCACGCGCCTGCCGCACGGGCCGGAGTACTACCCGCCGGACATGATCACCGATCAGCCGGAGCGGTTCGTCATCGCCGAAATGGTGCGGGAGCAGGTCTTCCGCGTGACGCGCGAGGAGATTCCCCACGCCACGGCGGTGGTCGTCGATGAGGTCGGCGAGCGCCCCGGCGATCTGCTGTTCGTTCGCTGTTTCATCTACATCGAGCGCGACTCGCAAAAGCAGATCGTCATCGGCGCCAACGGCAAGCTGATCAGTGAGATCGGCCGCGCAGCCCGTGCCAACATCGAGGCGTTCCTCGGCCGGCGCATCTACCTTGATCTCTGGGTCAAGGTCAAGAAGGACTGGCGCGACGACCCGTCCAGTCTCCGCAGCCTCGGCTATGAGCAGGAGCGCCAATAGCGCCCAGGCATGAGATGAAGTGGAGGGAACCGCATGACCGCCATGACAGCCCAGGAACTGGCCAAGTACATCGACCACACCGCCCTCAAGGCGACGACGACGCCCGCCGAGATCGACCGCCTCTGCAGCGAGGCCCGCAAGTACGGCTTTGCGGCCGTCTGCATCAACCCGAGTTACATCACGCGGGCGGCGCAGCAGCTGAGCGGCAGTCAGGTCCTCATCGCCACCGTCGTCGGCTTCCCGCTCGGCGCGATGACGCCTGCCGCCAAGGCCTTCGAGGCTCGTGAAGCCGTGATCGCCGGCGCCCGCGAGGTCGACATGGTGATCAATCTCGGTCTCGCCAAAGCCGGCGATTTCGGGGCGGTCGAGGCCGACATCCGCGCCGTTGTCGAAGCGACCCACCTGGCCTCCCCGGCGGCGATCGTCAAGGTGATCATCGAGACCTGCTACCTGACTGATGACGAGAAGGTCGAGGCCTGCCGGCGCGCGGTCGCGGCCGGCGCCAAGTATGTCAAGACATCGACCGGCATGGGCAGCGCCGGCGCCACCGTCGCTGACGTCAAGTTGATGCGCGCCACCGTCGGGCCGACGATCGGCGTCAAGGCGGCCGGCGGCATCCGCACGACGGCCGACGCGCTGGCGATGATCGACGCCGGCGCGAGCCGCATCGGCGCCAGCTCCGGCGTGCAGATCGTCGAGGGGCTGCCAAGTGGCGCTCTATAACGCCCGCGGGATCGTCCTCCGCAATCGCGGCCTCGGTGAGGCCGACCGGATCATCACGTTGTTCACGCGCGAAGAGGGCAAAGTCGAGGCGGTGGCGCGCGGCGCCCGTCGCCCGCGCAGCCGGCTGGCCGGCACGACCCAGCCGTTCACCCTCGGCAGCTTCCAGCTGTTCCGCGGCAAGGGGCTCGACAGCATCAGCCAGTGCCAGGTCGAGGAGGGGTTCTCCGCCCTGCGCGACGACCTGACCCGCATGGCGTACGCATCCTACGCCTGCGAGCTGGCCGAGTCGCTGACCACCGAGCGCGACCCGAACGAGGAGTTGTTCCTCATCCTCAGTGGGACGCTCCACCTCTGCGCCGCCGGCGACGATCTGCCCCTGGTCGCCCGCCTGTTCGAACTGCGGGCCCTGGCAGCCACCGGCTACCAGCCGGCGGTCGACCACTGCGCCGCCTGCGGCGGGCCGCTGCCCGACGAAGCTCAACTGCGGTTCGCAGTCGCGCAGGGGGGCGTGCTCTGCCCGGGCTGCGCCGGCGGGGAGGTCAGCGGACCGATGCTGAGCATCAGCCGCGGCACGCTTGAGACGATGCGGCGGCTGCTGACGGTCGACCTTCGCCGCGCGCTGATGCTGAAGCCCGACGCCGCCACGCGCGCCGAGATGGAAGCGGTGCTCGCGGAGTACATCGGTTGGCGGCTCGAGCGGCGGTTGAAATCACGCGAGTTCCTCAGCCTGATCAACGACCAGCAGACGGTCTGAACAGAGTATCCGGCGTCACATTCCACACTTGAGCAGGGGGCGACAGCACAACTATGCAACGAGGCTCGGACTGGTACAAACGCGCCGAAGCAGGTATCTCGTCAAGTCTTGTCTACGACTGGCCGAACGTCCCGATCGAGCGGGCCGCCGGCGCCCACGCCTACGGGCCGAACGGCGAGGATTATCTGGATTTCGTCTCAGGCATGGCTTCGTGCAACATCGGCCACTGTCACCCGCAGGTCGTGGCGGCGATCCAGGAACAAGCCGCGAAGCTGGTCCATGGCCCGATGGGCGTCCTGCTCTACGAGCCCATCGTCGAACTGGCCGAACAACTGGCGCAGGTGACGCCGACCGGCATCGACGCGTTCTTCTTCTCGAACAGCGGCGCCGAGGCCGTCGAGGGGGCGCTCAAGCTCGCTCGTTATGTCACCGGACGGCCGGCGATCGTCTCGTTCACCGGCGCCTTCCACGGCCGGACGCTGGGCGCCGTCTCCGTCAGCACGTCCAAGGCCAAGTACCGCAAGCACTATGAGCCGCTGCTCGGCGGCGTTTATCAGGTGCCCTACCCATACTGCTTCCGCTGTCCGAACGGCGGCACCAGCGATGGCTGCGGCGAGCGTTGCTTCGGCCACATCCAGGACCTGTTCGACCACCGCGTCGAACCGTCCGAAATCGCCGCCTTCATCATCGAGCCGGTGCTCGGCGAGGGCGGCTATGCTCCCGCGCCGGAGAACTTCCTCAAACGCCTGCGCGAGGTCTGCGACAGGCACGGCATCATGCTCATCTTCGACGAGGTCCAGACTGGTTTCGGCCGCACCGGGACGATGTTCGCGGCCCAGGGCTACGGCGTTCGCCCCGACATCATGGCCATTGCCAAGGGCATCGCGTCGGGCCTGCCACTCAGCGCCACCTGCGCCAGTCGCGAGCTGATGGCGAAGTGGACGGCCGGCGCCCATGGCACGACGTTCGGCGGCAACCCGGTCGCCTGCGCCGCGTCGCTGGCGACCATCGCCGTCCTGCGCGGCGACGGCTTGCTGGAGCGCGTGCGCGCCCTCGGCGAGCGGGCGATGTCGTTCCTCACTGACCTGAAACGGAAGCACGCCGCCATTGGCGACGTGCGGGGGCGCGGTCTGATGATCGGCATCGAGTTCGTCGACCCGCGCGATGGCAAGACGCCGAACGGCGGGGCGGTCGAGAAGGTGCTCAAGGGCTGCTTCGAGCGCGGTCTGATCGTCTACCCGGCTGGCACATTCGGGCAGGTCATTCGCTTCATCCCGCCGCTCACAGTCACGGATGAAGAACTGGAGAAGGGTCTGGCGATCTTCGCGGAGGCTGTGGCAGCGCTGTAGGCAATCCAGCATGAGGACGCCGCGACGGGCGAGTGCCTGTCGCGGCGTTCTGGCTGAGTCTGCTGTGACAGGCACGTCCCGTGCCTTTTTGTTAAGGCCGGTGCAGAAGGGCTAGTCCTGCGGCGGCTCGATGAACTGCCCCGGGACCGCCGGAACGTATGCTTCGAATGGCTCACCGTAGTTGTCGACGCCGCTGAAGACGTAGATCGGCTGCATCATGGTCTGTTCGGCCGGCACGTTCATGCGCGGGAAGTTGTAGTAGGCGAGGCGGATCGAATCGATGCGGACATTGATCCGCTCGTGCTCAGAGAAGATCTCCTGGTGCTTCAGGTCCTCGAACGCCTGGGCGGGCGTCTTGATCGGGTAGAACAGGCCCGGTTCGTAGCTGACGCGCGTCGTGAACGAGCTGGCGACCGCACCGCCGAGTCGGTGGACCCAGATGTAGGTCTCGAAGCCGAACGCGTCATAGCCGCCAAGGCGCTGAATCAGGTGGATCTCATACTCAGGCCGGTCCTTCATCAGTCTGACGCTGACCGAGTCGGCGGCGTAGGGCAGGCCGGCCTGCTGGAGAAAGGCTTTGGCCGCTGCCACGGCTTGCTGCTCGTCGACTGCCGGCCCGGTCGCCGGTTCATAGTTGAAGTAGGTCACCCGCGGCTCAGGTTGCTGCACGTCGACCAGATGGCCTTCCCACGGTTCGTCCGGACGGTCTGTGAAGCGCCACATCCTTTCCATGTCCTCGGCCGGACCGGGGACGCCCAGCCGGGCGGCGATCTGTTCCGCCTCGGCGAGCGTGTAGCGCGGCAGCTTCGGCGCATATGTGCGGACCTTGCGCGGCACGGACGGGAGCGGTGTCGCCAGGGTGAAGTTGACTTCCTTGACGGCTGAGTTCTGCCCGCCGGCGCCAACGAGCTTCTGGCTGGTCGGTGGCAGTTTCGGCAGGCGCGCAATCTGATACCGATCGTAGGCTTGAGTGCCGGCGATTGCCGCCACGGCGAGCATTGCCGCCATGCCGGCGACTGCCGCCAGCCGGCGCCAGACCGGAGCCTTGCGACACCCGCGCCGTCGCGCTTCCCTGCGACCGACCGGGCTCAGAACTTGGGCTGCGCGGGCCCGCAGATCCTCGCGCAACTGCTCGCGGAACTCCGGTCTGGCGATGTCCGTGGGCAAGCCTCTCAGCCCCTCTTCGATGGCGTTGATGGACAAGTTGTTCCCGGTGATGCCGCGATTGTCTTGTGTCACGTGGCTCCCCCCTCACAGGCCAGCTTGGCGCGCAATCCCCGCAACCCGCGCGAGATCAGGGCACGAACCGCCCCTTCCGTCCGGTCAAGGGCCAGGGCGATCTCGCTGACTTCCAGGTCATTGACATAACGCATGATGATGGCTTCCTGTTGGTCGGCGGGCAAGCGCGCGATGGCTGACAGGGCCGTCTCGTAATCAAGGGTCTGCTCGGCCCGCCGCTCCGGTGAGGCCGGCTCGTCCGTCTGCCAGGGCTGCTGCCCGGTCTCGAGCTCGTCGTTGCGCCCGTCCTCGCCCTCGTCGCGAGGCATCTGGAGCAACTCGCGGTGCTTGCGGTAGTAAGTCACCAGTTCGTTGGCGGCGATCCGGAACAGCCACGCCCGAATCGGGCGACCGCGCCACTCGAGGCGCCCGATGGCGCCGAGCGCCGCCGTGAAAGTCTCGGCGACGACATCCTCGGTAATCGTCCGGTTGCGCGTCCGGTAATAGACGTAGCTGTAGACGTCAGCGAAAAACCGGTCGTAGAGTTCAATGAACCCGTCCGGCCCGGATCGCGCCCGCTCGAACAGCAGACGCTCGTCGGGCTGGCTGCGAGCACTTGCAGCAGGCACGTCTTGCGCTCCCTTCACTCGGCGACCGCGCGGCCGCCCGGACTGGCTGTCCTGCACAGACTAGTAACGCAGACAGGCGGGAGAACGCACGCTCGGCGCTCGGCAGGTGATTCGTCGCGACCGTTGAAACTGTCTCGAGAATCGCAACAACGGAGGTGCCAGCATGGATCGGCAGCCCACACTCGCAGATGTATATGCGGCTCGCAAGATCATTGCGCCACTGCTTGCGCGCACACCGCTCATCCGCAGCGAGAGCCTTTCCGAAGCCCTTGGCTTCAACGTCCACATCAAATGCGAGAACCTGCAGCCGATCGGCGCGTTCAAAGTCCGCGGCGGCCTCAATCTCGTCGCCGGTCTGTCGGCTGCTGAGCGCGCTCAGGGTCTGGTTACCGCCTCAAGCGGCAATCACGGTCAGTCCATAGCCTACTCCGCGCGGGCGTTCGGTATCAAGGCGACGATTTTCGCGCCGGCGCAGGCCAACCCGCTCAAGGTCGCCGCGATGCGCCGCATGGGCGCCGAGGTGATCCTCACCGGCCGCGACTTCGACGACGCCAACTCGGCGGCGATCGAGCACGCGGCCCGGACCGGCGGTCGCTACGTGCACGCGGCGAACGAACCGGCGCTGATCGCCGGCGTCGGCACCGCGACGCTCGAACTGATCGAGGATCTGCCGGCCGTCGACTGCATCTTCGTGCCGGTCGGCGGCGGCAGCGGCGCCGCCGGCTGCGCGACCGTCGCCAAGGCGATCAACCCCGGGATCAAGGTCATCGCCGTCCAGGCCGCCGGCGCACCGGCCATCCACGATTCCTGGCAGGCCGGCAAGATCATCTCCTACCCGACGACCGCGACGATCGCCGAGGGCCTTGCGACCCGGTTGGCCTACGATCTCACTTTTGCCATCCTCCGGCGCCTGCTTGACGACTTCATCCTTGTCAGCGATGACGAGATGTTCTCCGCCGTGCGCGACCTGCTGACGCATGCCCACCAACTGGCGGAGACCTCCGGCGCCGCGCCGCTGGCCGGCGCGAAGAAGTACGGGCAGAAACTGGCCGGCAAGAACGTGGCGATGATCCTCAGCGGTGGCAACGTCACCCTCGACACGCTCCGCTCCATCGTCGGCCAGGGGAGCGCGCAATGACTGCCGAGCGGCGCGGCCTGGCCGCGGCGATCGGCGGCGGCGCCCTCTGGGGCACGATCGGCATCTTCAACACGTGGCTGTTCGCCTATGGCCTCGATCCCACGACTGTCGTCACGATCCGCATCGCCTTCGCCTGGCTCATTTTCGGCCTCGTTATCGCCTGCACCGACCGGCGCCTGTTCCGCGTCAACCGGCGCGACCTGCCGCTGCTCGCCGCCGCCGGCGTGCTCAGCGTCGCCGCGTTCTCGTTCCTCTACGCGACAACGGTCGAACAATCATCGGTGGCGACGGCGGTTGTCCTCCAGTTCATGGCGCCGGTCTATGTGGTCTTCATCGGCGCCGTCGTCTTCCGCGAGCGCGTCACGGCCGCCA
Source organism: Chloroflexota bacterium (assembly GCA_050261235.1). Lineage (GTDB taxonomy): Bacteria > Bacillota > Sulfobacillia > JBFLWA01 > JBLNDB01 > JBLNDB01. The sequence goes on along the minus strand of JBLNDB010000001.1, from coordinate 24,721 downwards.
AGCTGATCGCGCTGGCGCTCGCCCTGATCGGCGCGGTGCTGTCGGTCGGTGGCTTCCGCAGCGGTGCGCTGCTGATCACGCCACTCGGGCTGGCAGCCGGCATCGCCGCCGGCGTGACATACGCGATGTACAGTCTGCTCGGCAAGGCGGCTGCCCAGCGCTATCAGCCCTGGACCGTGCTCTTCTACACCTACGGCTTCGGCGGCCTGGCGATGTTCGCGCTCTGGCTGCCGACGCATCCCGGCGGCGCGTCGCTGCCGCCGCTCGCCTGGCTGCTCGAGTTCGGCCTGGCGCTCCTGCCGACGGTCATCGGCTACTGGCTCTACAATTACGCTCTTCATCACATCGAGGCCGGCCGCGCGGCCCTTGCCTGCACGTCCGAGCCGGTCGCGGGCGTGATTTTGGCGGCGCTGATCCTCGGCGAGCGGCCGACGCTGTCCCAGATCCTCGGCGGGCTGGCGATCCTCGCCGCCGTGGCGGTCGTCTCAGTCGCCGCGCAGGCGCGTCCGACGTCGGACCAGGCGCGGTCTGCCCCGGGAAGGTCCTGACACCAGTCTTGTTGAAGGTCTGTTCAGCAGCCATTCGCAGGAGGAGATGCACATGAACCGTGAACAAGTGAGCGGCGCGACCGACAAGCTGATCGCCGAACTGATCCAGTTGTCCGACTGGTTGGCGGCCCATCCCGAGTTGGGCGAGCAGGAATTCCAGGCCGCCGACCGGCTGGTCGCCCTGCTTGCGGGGCACGGCTTCGCCGTCGAGCGCGGCCTGGCCGGGTTGCCGACATCGTTCGTCGCCACATACGAGACCGGCCCCGGCGGCCCGGCGGTCGGCTTCATGGCCGAGTACGACGCCCTCCCGGAGATCGGCCATGCCTGCGGCCACAACATCATCGGCGCCTCATGCGCCGGCGCGGCGATTGTCCTGAAGGAGATCTGGCAGGGCCGGCCCGGTACGATCAAGGTCTTCGGCTGCCCGGCCGAGGAGACGATCGGCGGCAAGATCGCCATGGCCGAGGCTGGCTTGTTCAACGGCCTCGCCGCCGCAATGAGCTTTCACCCCGGACCGCGGACGGCGGTCGGCGGCAGTTCGCTGGCCACGCACCCGGTCGAGATGGTCTTCCACGGCAAGCCGGCGCACGCCGCCGCGGCGCCCCAGGAGGGACGCAATGCCCTCGATGCCGCCGTCGAGGCCTACACGGCCATCCGCACGCTGAAGAACCACCTCCGCGATGACGCCCGCGTGCCTGGCATCATCGTCAAGGGCGGCTCCGCGGCCAACGTCGTGCCCGATCACACGATCGCCCGTTACAGCCTGCGCGCCGCCGACGTCAAGTACCTCGAGTACGTCATCGAGCGCGTTCAGGACTGCGGCCGCGCGGCCGCCCTGGCGACCGGCACGACCGTCGAGTTCAGCTACTACGAACCGCTGTTCACCGACCTGAGGCAGAACCAGGTCCTCGTTGACCGGATGAAGAGCCACCTCGAGGCGCTCGGCGAGACGGTCACCGTCAACTCGCCGACCACCCGTGGCGGTTCGACCGACGTCGGCAACGTCAGCTACGTCTGCCCGGCGATCCACCCGTCGATCGACGTCGGCGGCGCTGAGCTGAAGGGCCACACGCGCGAGTTCGCCGCCGCCTGCGTCAGTGACACCGGCCATCGCGGCCTCCGCCGGGCGACCGAAGCCCTCGCCCTGCTGGCGCTGGACGTGCTCGGCGATGCCGATTTCCGCGCTGCCGTGCAGCGGTCGTTCGAGGAACAGATGAAGCAGTGACGGAGTGAACCATCGCGCTGAGGAGGGATCCTCTGCTGAACATCCTGGTCTTCGGCGCCGGCGTCCTGGGCAGCCTGTACGCTGCCAGACTGCATCTGGCCGGCCACGTTGTGACGGTACTGGCGCGCGGTGAGCGGTATCAGCAGATCACTGAGCATGGCATCGTCGTCGCCGGCGCCCGTGGCGAGCAGACTCTCGTCGCGCCGGTCAAGGCGGTTGACACGCTGGCGACCGACGCCGCATACGACCTCATCATCGTCCTCGTCCGCAAGACGCAGCTGTCAGCTGCCCTGCCGGCACTCGCCGCCAATCGCGGGACGCGGAACATCCTGTTCATGGTCAACAACGCCGCCGGACCCGATGAAATCGCCGCAGCCGTCGGGCGCGACCGCGTCATGCTCGGCTTCCCCGGCGCCGGCGGGACGCGCGAGGGGCACATCGTTCGGGCTGTTGCTGTCCCCGCCAGCGTGCAGAAGACGACCATCGGCGAGTTGGATGGGACCATCAGCGCCCGCCTGACCGAGGCCGCGCGGGCCTTCCGCGACGCCGGGTTCGCGGTTGCGGTATCGACCAATATGGACGCCTGGCTGAAGACCCACGTGGCCCTGGTCTCGCCGATCGCCAACGGTTTCTATATGGCGGGTGACAACTACCGGCTGGCGAAGTCGCCGCAGGGCGTGCGTCTTACCGTCAGGTCGATCCGCGAAGGCATGCGGGTATTGCGCGCGCTCGGCATTCCCCTGACCCCCGGCCGCATGCGGCTGTTCGAGGTCCTGCCAGAGTCCCTGCTGGCTTTCTTCGCCGGGCGCATCTTCGCGATGCCGTTCGCCGAACTGGTGATGTCGAAGCACGCCTTCGCCGCCCGTGACGAGATGATCATGCTGGCCGATGAGTTGCGTCAGCTTGCCCGGCGAGCGGGCGTGCCGACGCCGGCGTCGGACGAGCTGTACCAATACGCCATCCAATAGTGCCCCGTCCCTGGGGCCTGGCGCTCCGGGGGCGGGATTTGTCTGCTTTCCCGGGCTGTTCGCCGGATTCAGGCGCCCGGCGGCCCCATACTCCGCGTGCTGTGGAGGGAAGATACTCCAGTGAAGGAGGGAGCGCAGGCCATGGACTACCAAAGCATCATCCTGACCCTCGATCGGTTCTGGACCGACCGCGGGTGCGTCCGGCTCAACCCGTACGACATCGAGAAGGGCGCCGGCACGATGAACCCGTACAGCTTCTTCCGCGCCCTCGGCCCGGAGCCGTGGCGCGTCGCCTATGTCGAGCCGTCGCGCCGGCCGGCCGACGGCCGCTACGGCGACAACCCGAACCGCCTCTACCAGCACCACCAGTATCAGGTGGTGATCAAGCCGTCGCCGGACGACATCGTCGAGGTCTACCTGGACAGTCTTAAGGCGCTCGGCCTCGATCCGGCCGTCCATGACATCCGCTTTGTCGAGGACAACTGGGAAGCCCCGACGCTCGGGGCTTGGGGCCTTGGCTGGGAAGTCTGGCTCGACGGTATGGAGATCACCCAGTTCACCTACTTCCAGCAGGTCGGCGGCTACGAGGCGCGCCCCGTCTCGGCCGAGATCACCTACGGGACAGAGCGCATCGCCAGCTACATCCAGGACGTCGACAACGTCTTCGATGTCGCCTGGACGGGTGACGTGACCTATGAGGACATCTTCCACCGCGCCGAGTTCGAGCACTCCAAATACAGCTACGAAGTCGCCGACATCGGGCTGCTGCGCGACCTGTTCGCCGCCTACGAGCGCGAGGCGAGGCGGGTGACTGATCTCGGGCTGGTGCTGCCGGCCTATGACTGGGTGCTCAAGTGCTCCCACACCTTCAACCTGCTCGAGGCCCGCGGCGCGATCAGCGTCACCGAGCGGGCCGGCTACATCGGCCGCGTCCGCAACCTGGCTCGCGCCTGCGCCGGCGCCTACCTGAAGCAGCGTCAGGAGCTGAACTATCCGCTGCTCGGGAAGCTCGGCAGTGACCGTCCCGAGCAGTACGGGCCGATGCCGCTCGCCTGGGGCCAGCGGCACCCCGACAGCCTGCTCGGCCTCGGGCCGGCGCCGGAAACCGACCCGGCGGCCGGAGCGGCGCGTGAGGAGGAAGAGGCGCATGACTGAACGCCCGCGCACTGACGACTTCCGCGACTTCCTGCTGGAAGTCGGCACCGAGGAGATCCCGGCCCGCTTCATGCCGCCACTGCTCGCGCAGCTCGAGCAGAAGGCGGCCGGGCTGCTCAAGGAACTGCGGCTCGACTATGCCGACCTGGCGGCCTGTGGGGCGCCGCGCCGTTTCGCACTGATGGTGCGGGCCCTGGCGACCCGGCAGCCTGACCAGACGGTCGCCAGCCGCGGCCCGGCGGCGGCCGTCGCGTTCGACGCCGCGGGCCGGCCGACGCGCGCCGCCGAGGGCTTCGCTCGCAGTCAGGGGCTCGCCGTCGACCAGTTGGAGCGCCGGACAGTGGACGGGAAGGAGTATCTGTTCGCGGTCAGGCGGGAAGAGGGGAGATCCGCTGCTGAGCTGCTGGCTGGTGCGCTGCCGCAGTTCATCACCGGGCTTGAATTCCCCAAGACGATGCGCTGGGGCGATCGCTCGCTGCGCTTCGTCAGGCCGATCCGCTGGCTGGTCGCGCTGCTCGGAGACCAGGTCGTGCCGTTCACCATCGAGGACATCGTCGCTGGCCGGGATTCGCGCGGCCACCGCACGCTCAGCAACGGTCCGGTGACCATCGGCACCGCCGCCGGCTACCTCGATGGCCTGCGGCAGGCGCGCGTCATCGCCGACCAGAACGAGCGACGGGCGATGGTCGCAGCGCGCGTCCGCGAGGCGGCGCGCGCCCACGCCGGCAACGCCGTCATCGACGACGACCTGCTCGAGGAAGTCACCTTCATGGTCGAGTACCCGACGCCGTTCGTCGGCATGTTCGATCCGGCCTTCCTGGACGTGCCGCCAGAGGTCATCATCACGACGATGAAGGTCCACCAGCGCTATTTCCCGCTCGTCGACGCTGCTGGCGCGCTGATGCCGATGTTCGTCGGCGTCCGCGACGGCGGTGAGGGCGGTCTCGACACCGTGAGGTCGGGCAACGATAAAGTCCTGCGAGCCCGCCTCGCCCACGCCCGCTTCTTCTTGGACGAGGAACGCCAGCGGCCGCTGGCGGCCCGCGGCGAAGCTCTTAGGCGCATCGTCTTCCAGGAGCGCCTCGGGACGCTGTTCGACAAGACGCAGCGCATCCGCACCCTTACCGGGGCCGTGGCGCGAATGATCGGGCTGGACGACGATGCGACTCGCGTCGCTGACCGGGCCGCGCTGCTCGCCAAGGCCGACCTGACGACGACGATGGTGCGCGAGTTTCCTGAACTGCAAGGCGTGATGGGCCGCGAATACGCCATCCGCTCCGGCGAGCTGCCGGACGTGGCGACTGCCATTGCCGAACACTACCTGCCGCGGGGCGCTGCCGACGCCCCGGCGACCAGCGGCGCCGGCCGGGCCGTCGCCCTCGCCGACCGCTTGGACACGCTGGCCGGCTGCTTCGCCATCGGCCTGGTCCCGACTGGTTCGGCGGATCCCTACGGCCTCAGACGGGCCGCCATCGGCATCCTCAGCACGCTGTTCGCGGGCGACTACCGGGTCAGCCTGCGCCAACTGATCGACCTGGCGCTGGCCGGGCTGCGCGGCCACGCTGAGACTGCGGCCGACCTGGCCAATGTCGACACCGACGTTGTCACTGCAGCCATTCTCGACTTCTTCCGCGGGCGGCTCAAGGTCATCCTCGCCGACCGCGGCTACGCCGCCGATACCATCGACGCCGTGCTGGCCGTCGCCGGTGACGATCCGGTCGACGCCACCCGCCGCTGCGATCAGCTCGAGCGACTGCGGCAGCTGCCGGCGTTCGCCGATGTCAGCGCAGCGTACGGGCGCGTCGCCAGTCTGGCCGGGAAAGCCGAGTCTGCCGACTACGACAGGTCAGCGTTGCGCGAGCCGGTCGAGGCCCGACTGATCGAGGCCCTCACTGCTGCGGCCAGGGCGGCCGAGGCTCATCGCCAGGCTGGCGACTACCTGCTGGCGTGGCAGGAACTGGCGGCCCTGCGCCCGGCCATCTACGACTTCTTCAACGGCGTCATGGTGATGGCTGAGGATCAGCGGGTCCGCGCCAGCCGCCTCGGCCTCGTCCGCGCCATCGCCGATCAGTTCACGGCCTTGGCCGACCTCGGGAGATTGTCCTTCTGAAGCCCGCACGCGGGAGAGCGTCACGCCGGAGAATTGCAGGAACGTAGGAAATGGGGTAGAATCATGTAATTGGGGGCAGGAGTGGACCTGCCACCCCTGCGGAAACATGGCCGCTCTCGCGCGGTTTTGTTTGGGCCAAGGTGCACCAACGTTCACGTCACAGGAGGGAAACGTCAGTGTCAAAGAAGTACGTCTGGCTCTTCAGCGAGGGACGCGCTGACATGCGCGATCTTCTCGGTGGTAAGGGCGCCAACCTGGCCGAGATGACCAACATCGGCCTGCCCGTTCCTCCGGGCTTCACGATTTCGACCGAAGCCTGCCATGCCTACTACACCGAGGGCGGCAAGCTGCCAGCCGGCTTGATGGATCAGGTCAAGGAGGCCCTCAAGGACCTCGAGGCGAAGGCTGGCGCCAAGCTCGGCGATGTCAATAACCCGCTGCTCGTCTCAGTCCGCTCGGGCGCCAAGATCTCGATGCCCGGCATGATGGACACCATCCTCAACCTCGGCCTCAATGACCAGACGGTCGAAGGCCTCGCCAGGAAGACCAACAACCCGCGTTTCGCCTACGACTCCTATCGCCGCTTCATCCAGATGTACGGCGAAGTCGTCATGGGCGCCAATAAGGATTCCTTCGAGCACGCCCTGGTCAAGGTCCGCGACGAGAGCGGCGTGAAGTACGACTATGAGATTCCGGCCGAAGCGCTGAAGAAGCTGATCGGTCAGTACAAGGAGATCGTTCGCAAGGAGACCGGCCGCGACTTCCCGCAGGATGCCCTCGAGCAGCTCGCCGGTGCCGTCGGCGCCGTCTTCGGCTCCTGGGACACCCCGCGCGCCAAGGTCTACCGTCGCCAGAACAAGATCTCTGACGACCTCGGCACCGCCGCCAACGTCCAGATGATGGTCTTCGGCAACATGGGCAACGACTGCGGCACCGGCGTCGTCTTCACGCGCGACCCGGCCACCGGTGAGAAGCGCTTCTACGGCGAGTATCTGATGAACGCCCAGGGCGAGGACGTTGTTGCCGGTATCCGCACCCCGAAGCCGGTCGCCGAACTCGAGAAGGAAATGCCGGAAGTCTACAAGCAGCTGTTCGACACCTGCCAGCTGCTCGAGAAGCACTACGCCGACATGCAGGACTGCGAGTTCACCGTTCAGAACAGCAAGCTGTACATGCTGCAGACCCGCAACGGCAAGCGCACCGCCGCCGCCGCAGTCAAGATCGCCTATGACCTCGTTCAGGAGGGCAAGATCGACAAGCAGAAGGCGCTCACCCGCGTCGAAGCGGATGCGATCAACAGCCTGCTCCACCCGCGCATCGACCCGAAGGCCAAGCTCGAGGTCATCGCCAAGGGCTACGACGCCTCGCCGGGCGCTGCCGTCGGCGCCATCGTCTTCGATGCCGACCTCGCCGAGCAGATGGGCAACGAAGGCAAGAAGGTCATCCTCGTCCGCGTCGAGACCACTCCTGACGATATCCACGGCATCATCCCGGCCCAGGGCGTCCTCACCGCGCATGGCGGCAAGACCAGCCACGCGGCCGTCGTCGCCCGCGGCATGGGCAAGCCGGCCGTCTGCGGCTGCGAGGCCCTGAAGATCGACTACGCCAAGAAGCAGGTCACCATCGGTGACCGCGTCCTCAAAGAGGGCGACGTCGTCTCGATCGACGGCGGCAACGGCAACGTCTACCTCGGCGCTGCGCCGCTCGTCCCGGCTCAGATCTCGGCCGAGTTCCACACCCTGCTCGAATGGGCTGACGAAGTCCGCAAGATCGGCGTCCACGCCAACGCGGACACTCCGGAAGACGCCCGCCGGGCCCGCGAGTTCGGCGCCACCGGCATCGGCCTCTGCCGCACCGAGCACATGTTCATGCAGGTCGAGCGCCTGCCGGTCGTTCAGGAGATGATCCTCGCCGACAACGTCGACGACCGCAAGAAGGCCCTGGCCAAGCTGCTGCCGATGCAGCAGGGCGACTTCGAGGGCATCCTCGAGGCGATGGACGGCTTCCCGGTGACCATCCGCTTCCTCGATCCGCCGCTCCACGAGTTCCTGCCGAACACCCGCGAGCTCGAGGAACAACTGGCTGAGCTCGAAGCGAAGCACGGCTCGGCTGATGAGATCGCCAAGCTGCGCCGCATCCTGACTCGGGCCCACAGCCTCCATGAGTCCAACCCGATGATGGGCTTCCGCGGCACCCGCCTCGGCGTCGTCTATCCGGAGATCTCCGAGATGCAGGCCCGCGCCGTCCTTCAGGCGACTGTCACCCTGCTCAAGAAGGGGCTCCATCCGAAGCCGGAGATCATGATCCCGCTCGTCGGCGTGCCGGCCGAGCTGAAGATGATGCGTGAGCTCTGCCTCAAGGTCAAGGAAGAGATCGAGAAGGAGAACAACATCAAGATCGAGTGCCCGATCGGCACGATGATCGAGCTGCCGCGCGCGGCCCTCGTCGCCGACGAGATCGCCGAGCACGCCGAGTTCTTCTCCTTCGGCACCAACGACCTGACCCAGATGACCTTCGGTTACTCCCGCGATGACGCTGAGGGCAAGTTCCTCGCCAACTACCTGGAGCAGAAGGTCCTCGCCCGCAACCCGTTCGCGACCATCGACGAGGGCGGCGTCGGCAAGCTGGTCAAGATGGCCGTCAAGCTCGGCCACGAGACCCGCGCCGACATCCACTGCGGCGTCTGCGGCGAACACGGCGGCGATCCGGAGTCGATCGACTTCTTCTATCGCGCCGGCCTCGATTATGTCTCCTGCTCGCCGTTCCGCGTGCCGGTGGCCCGCCTGGCCGCCGCGCAGGCGACGATCAAGAACGGCGGTCGGTAAGCAAGACACTGATGGCAGCATCAGACGGGTGGTTCCCGATCGGGAGCCGCCCGTCTTGTCGGTCGACATGCACGCTTGGTAGCAATTTCGTATCACGAAGCAGGGTTAGCCGGGCCAGGTACCGAACAACCTGAGACAAGACAGTAGTCCTGAGGAGGTCTTGCAGTGAAGAAGATCACCATGTTCGGGAGCAAGCTCTGAGGCGGCTGCCCAGAAGTGAAAGAGTTTCTTTCACAAAACGGCATCGAGTTCACGTTCGTCGAGATCACCGAGAGCATGGCCAATCTGAAGGCGTTCCTCCAGTACCGGGACCACCGGCCGGAGTTCGCCGAAGTCAGGCAGGCCAGCCGGGTCGGAATTCCGTGCGTCGTCGTCAACGATGGCGAGAAGGTCATCCTCGGCAAGCCGGATCTGGCCGACGTCAAGTAGCGGGAGAGCGAACGATCGGGCGGTTCCCCTGCGGGAACCGCCCGGCTCATGTCTTTGTCAGTGGTTGAGCAGCACACCGATGAGGGTTGCCAGACCATTGACCCAGAAATGAGTCAGGGCTGCCGCCCAGTATCCTCTGTGCCGACCGCGGTCACGCCAGATCACGTATGCGTACGCGAGGGCGAACGCGGGCGGTACGGCGAAGATTGCGACCCGCACATCGGGAAGATGCAACAAGCTGAATACCACGGTCGCCGCAATGAGCTGAGCTCGCACGCTGCCCTTCAGCCGGGCCACGACATAGAGGGGCAACCACTGGCCGATGAACGTTTCGGCCAGCGGTGCCCAGACCAACGCGGCGAACAGCGATGGCTCCCAGTCGGTCGCCGGCAGCGATCGGCCGGTCGACTCGTAGAGCACCAGGATCAGGGCCGGGGCGATGCGGGCGACCATGCTGTAGATGGCCAGCAGAAGCGTGAAGATGGCCATCGGCTGCCGCTTCAGCCAGGTCAGGTGCCTGGCCGGAAGGGACAGGCGAGCCGACTCCCTGGCCGGCGGCTCGCTGATTGCCATGCGTACTCAGCCTCCCTCTGCCGGTGGCGCGGAGAATACGGACCGGCAATTGTCAATCCCATTCTGCTTTGCCAGCTATTTCTATCTCTTGGCACGGATTCCTGCCCGATCGCATGAGCAGACACAAGCACAAGGGGGAGCCCAATGGTGACCAAATCATCGCCCGCTGCCGCGGGACTCACCGAACGCGAACTGAGCGACCAGCCCCGCGCGTGGGCGCGGACCATCGCCTGTGTCGCGGAGCAAGTCGAGCAGCTGCGCCCATTGCTGGCGGGGCAGGCCGTCTTCACCGGCTGCGGCAGCTCGTACTTCCTTGCCATCGCCGCGGCGCGCGTGCATCAGCAGGTCACCGGCCGGCCGGCGACAGCCATCCCGGCGTCGGAGCTGTTCCTCGCGGCGGACAGCGCGCTGCCCTCTGGGCAGCGGGGCCCGTTGGTCGCCTTCTCGCGCTCCGGCGACACTACCGAGACGCTCCGGGCTGCCGCCTATTACCGTGATCGCGGCCTCGGCCCGGTCATCGGCGTGACCGCCAATGCCGAGTCGCCGCTGGCACGCGACACGTCAGCGGCGATCGTCCTGCCCTGGGCAGACGACCGGAGCATCGTCATGACGCGCGGTTTCACCAGCATGCTGCTGGCCTCGTGGCTCGCGTCGGCGCATCTCGCCGGCGATCAGGCCTTCCTCACTGAACTGGGGCGCCTGCCCGGCGAAGCGGTGACGGTCCTCGACCAGGCGCGACCGTTGGCGTCCGGCCTCGGCCGCAACCTTGGCCTCGGTCGGTTCATCTACCTCGGGCTCGCAGAGCAGTATGGCCTGGCCCGCGAGGCGATGCTGAAGATGAAAGAGATGACCCAGGTGGCGTCGGAAGCCTACTCGCCGCTCGAGTTCCGGCATGGCCCGATCTCAGTCGTCGATGACAGTACGCTGGTCGTGCTGTTCTCGACGGAACGGGGCGCCGACTACTACCGGGCGCTGCTGTCCGACGTCAGGCGGTGCGGCGGCCAGACCCTTGCCGTTGGACTCCCGGTCGCCCCTGACGTCGCCAACTTCACCCTGCCCCTGGGCGGCGAGCTGTCCGACCGTGGACGCGGCCTGCTGGCGATGCTGTTCATGCAGTTGCTGGCCCTCGAGCGCGCGCTGGCGCTCGGCCGGAATCCGGAACAACCGCAGAACCTGACCCGGGTCGTCGAGCTGACGCAGTGAAGTGGGCAACCCAATTCTGTCATTATGATAGGGTTTTCGCCGGCGGTGGGCACCGGCGCCCTCGTCGGTGTCCATCCGTTCGGCGGCTTCAACATGAGCGGCACTGACAGCAAGGCCGGCGGCCCCGATTACCTGCTGCTGTTCCTGCAGGCGAAGGCGATTGCCGAGGCGCTGCGCTAGCTTACCGTCCCGCGAACCGCGCGTACAGCCAGACCGAGAGGCCGATCTGGACCGCCAGCATGACCGGCGCACCATAGCGGAACCGGTCGTGCCTGGTCTTGTGCCTGAGCAGTCGCATCGCCAGCCACATCCCGGCCGCCCCGAAGGCGGCGGCGCTGCAGAGGAGCGCCCGCTCGCTGACGCGCCGGCGACCGCGGCGGGCCTGCAGCTTGTCGTAGGCCATCATCAGGAAGACGATGCCGTTCCAGATGCCGAGCGCGAGCAACAGGTACCGGCCATAGTCACGATTTGCGAACAGATTGGCGAACAAGGTATCACCCCCGCCGCTTGACGCGCTTCTGGCAGACATGGTATCATCTCGCTGTTGACTGAGAAAGGAGTGAGGCAGTGTGAGCGCCATGATGGTCATCGCCAACAAGGTGTCCGTTGTCACTCTGCCTTCGCTCGTCGCAGGGGCGGCGTAGCCCCTGTCTGTCGCGCGTACTCGCGACCAAGACGAGCCCAGGCGGTGTGCCGCCTGGGCTTTTTGCATGCCCGCAAGCCGCAGGCGGCGATCCACGTACGGCTGGCGTCGGGCAAAATCATCCATTGGGGAGAGATCGAACATTACCGTAGAGGTACGCGGCGCTACGCCGCACGACTATCCAGCGATCCGCGAGATCCTGATCGATGCTTTCAAGAACCCTGACGACGAAGTCGGTATTTGGGACGTCCTGGTCGCGCGCGACCCGTCGTTCACGCCTGACTGTGCCCGCGTCACCGTGGTCGATGGTGTCCCGGCCGCGCTCACCGTCGTCCTGCCGCGCACAATCCGCGTCCGCACCGGCTGGGTCGCCGGCAGCGAACTGACGCTGGTCGGTTGCCGCACGGCCATGCAGGGCCACGGCTACGGCGGACTCGCCGTGCGCGACGCGTTGGCGCATGTCGCCTGTCGCGGTGAGGCCCTGGCCGTTTTCTACGGCGAACCGGGGTACTATCCGCGCTTCGGCTGCGCGCCGGTGTTCCCGCCCATCCGGGCGCACCTGCCGGTCGGCGAGCATGACGCTGCCGCCGCGGCATCCGGCCGCGCCACCGTCACGTCCGGTGCCGGGCTGACGAAGCCGGCGGAGCTGGTCGCGCGCATCGGCGAGGTCCGGCTTGAGCCGGCCACTGACGCCGATGTGCCCGCGCTGCTGCGACTCTATGAAGCCGGCATGTGCTGTTACTCCGGTGCGATGCGGCGCAGCGCCGAGCCCTGGGAGTGGCGCCCGCGCAGTGACCAATGGGTGGTCAGGCTCCTGCCCGACCGCACCGCATATGCGTTCACACAGATAAGCGCCGAGCGAGATGAGCTGTTCGTGCGCGAGGCGGGCGCCGTCGACGCCCGGTCAGCGCAGCGGCTGCTCGCGGCGCTGGTCGCGGAAGCCATCGACCACGGCCTGTATCAGATCACTGCGGCGCTGCCGCCTGATCATCTGCTGCACCGGGCGATGAGCGCCTGTGGCGCTGAGACCCTGAGGCGCCCGGCCAGTCCCGGCTTCGCCGCCATCGTCGACTGGACTCAGGTGATGCCGGACGGCTACGGCGTCACGCCCGACGGACTCGTGCGAGCGGGACGCCTCATGCTGCGGGCCGGGGCAATCCCGCTGACGCAGTTGGCCCTGGGTTATCTCGACATCGACGATCTCCTGCTCCTGCCGGACTGCAGCGTCAGCGGCGGCCCGGAGGTCATTGAGCAACTGCGTCGGGACTTCCCCCGCCTCACCACCCGCTACAGCTGGGCGCCGTTCTACCAACTGCGCTGAGCCGCGGAGAGCTACTGACTGAGCATTGCCAGGCCGCGGGCCACGAATTCCTCCGGGTCGTCCGTGAGCGCGGCCCGCACGCCGGCGCTGCCGAACTTCTCCATGGTGCGGCGGAAGATCTCGCAACCGACGACATAGGACAGCCGTTCGCCGGACAGCTGGCCAAACAGCGGCCCGAGGGCGTCGTCGCCCGGGTACTCGACGCCGAGCGAGGCGACGAGATTGCGGAGGGCCGCGGTCTTGGCCGTCAGGGCAACCGGGTCGAGCAGCGCCCGGTAGTCGCGGTCGGCCAACTGGCCAGCCCGCAGGCGAGCGGCCAGCGGCGCGTAGACCGACATGCCCTCGGTCTGGATCAGGACGCAGACGGCGCGGCGCAGCCCGCCGGGCTCACGGATCCGCCGCATGTCGAGCGGACCGTGGACGCGTTCGTAGGCCACGTGCGCGGCCTCGTGCGCCATCCAGTAGCCGACCTCGGCGGGGTCGTTCAGGTAGGTCGGCCCGTTCATGTTCATCGCCACATTGCCCGACAGACCGATGCCCATGTCATAGCCGATGATGCAGTGGATCGCGATGTCCGAGCGTTCCGCCGGCGTGAACACCGGCGCCAGACATTCCTCGACGAGCGCCAGCAGTGATTCGCTGCGCGCGTCGATGTCCGCCAGCAGGTCATAGATGGCCTGCTCGTGCGCATCCAGATCGCGCACTCCACCCAGCCCGTTCGGCCGTCCGGCCGCGGCGTTGCGGAAATCGTCGGCCGTCAGCCGGTTAAGACCGAGCTGGTCGCTGTGAAGCAGGACTGTCTGGTAGCCGCGATGCGCCATCAGTTCCGCCAACGCGGCTTCATCACGGCTGTGACGCCAGGCGAGGAACTTGCGCGCTGCGTCAGTCGTTATCTCGAGGTTGCTGCCAGTCATGGATATCCCCTCCGACCTTAGGCCATTCCACGGTCACGATATCATCTTAGCCGCGGACAGGCAAGTGGTCGGCGGTCACTCTCCCGCGATGACGAGATTCTCGAACCGGATCGCCGCCGGGCCGTAGTACCTCCCGGCCTTGATCGCCTCGCGGCTCATCCGGCAGTTGGCGAAGGCGTCGAACACGCTGCCGCTGACGCTGCCGCCCTTGACGGGACGCGCCGTGCCGTCGGCGCCGATCTCGTAGCCGAGTCGGATCTCGCTGACGAACTCGCCGGTCAGCGGGTTGGCGTAGAGATCCGCGAACGAGACGAGATGGTAGACCGGCCCCTGCAGCAGGTCGCTCGCCGCGACGCTGCCGGTCGCCACGACGGTGTTGGCGGCGCTGCCGGTGGCCGGGATCTGCAGGTAATCGGCGTAGCGCTTGCTTGCGAGCAGGTTCTCCACGCGTCCGGCGCGCAGCACGGGCACACAGCGGGCAGGCAGTCCCTCGCCATCGACCGGCGCCGACGCAACACCGTAGGGCAAGGTGCCGTCGCTCGTCAGGTCGAGCTTGTCACCAACGACTTCGCGCCCGCTGAACATGTCGTCGCCGACCTTGGTCTGGAACATCCGGCGGTAGAGGCGCTCGCCATCGACGCGGGCGAGGAACGGCAGCAACAGGCCGGCCAGCGGCTCGCCACTGATGACCACCGGGCCCCGATATTGCCTCGGCAGCGAGACGCGCAGCATGTCCCGCGCAAAGCCGGCGCGCTGTCGGACAATCGCCGCGAGGTCGACGTCTTGCGCGGCGCGGAAGCGGAGCGAGTGGTAGTTCTCCGACTCACCGGCAGAGTTGCTGCTAAGGAGCACGAACTCGATCAACCCGCGCGTCGCCGCGAACGCGGCCGCTACGCCGCGGCTGTTCCGGAACGTCACCTCATCAGCGTAGACGAAGAACTCGCTCGCCGACAGGCGCACGCCCTGCTCGCCGGCCAGGGTCGCCAACAGCGTCTGCCGCCAGCGCTCGATAGTCTCGTCCGGACGCTCGGCGATGGCGGCGTCACGTACCACGACCTCGTTGACCGGAGCCGGTGCGGGCAGGGCATACGGCGGGTTACCGGCCAGCGATGCCGTGAACACGCCGCGCTCGATGCGCGCTGCCACGTCTTCCATGTCCGCCGGGGTAAACGTCAGCGTCGCCATGCCGCGCCTGCCGTCGGCAAGGTCATGGAACAGGTTGACCGTGGCGGTGGCGCTGTCGGCCCTGCGTCGCGACTCGACCGTCTCACCGATCAGGTACAGCTCGCGCTGGACGGTGCGGACCTGGCGGATCTGCCAGTCGTGGACCTGCGGGTTGGCCCGAAGCGCCTCCGTGATTGCCTCAATCATCAGCCAAGCCTCGCTTTCATCTTGATGTGCGGCCCGCCCATGCCGACGCTGATAATCTCCTTGTGGCCCTTGCCGCAGCCGCCGCCGAACAGCTTGATGCCGCCGCCGACCATGCTGACGCTGCCGAGCAGACCGGGCACGTACCCGGTGAGGCCAATCTGCGTGTGATAGCGGTCAGTCAGTTTGCCGTGCTCGATGACGCGGCCCCAAGCGATGACGCACTGGACGCCCCAGTCCTTCGGATCCTCCATGCCACTCTCCGCCATGCCCATGTAGACACCGCGATCGATGCTGGCGATCATGTCTTCGAGCCGGTCGCTGCCCGCGCCAAAGTAGGTATTGGTCATGCGCGCATAGGCCTTGTTGACGTCCTGCCTGCGGCCGTTCGCCGTTCGCGGCAGGCCGAGGCGCATCGCCGCGTTGAGGTCGGTCAGTCCCTGGACGAACACGCCCTGGCGGAGGACCTGCGTCTTCGCCGCCGTCTGGCCCTCGTCATCGAAGGCATAGGTACCGAAGCCACCGGGGTAGGTCGGGTCATCGAACAGGTCGACGCGCTCCGAGCCGACCGCCTTGCCGACATACTCGCGTGACCTAGCGCGCCCCTTGAGGAACATGTCGGTCTCGACACCGTGCCCGAAGGCCTCGTGGGCAATCAGGCCGGCGACCGCCGGAGCGACCACCACATCGTAGCTGCCGGGCTCGACCGGTGTCGCCCTGAGCAGCCCCGGGATCCGCTGACCAAGATCGCTCCACTGCTCTTCGCTGATCGCCGCCAGTTCATAGCCGCCCGTGCCGCCGTTGCTCTCACCGTCCTGGCGGACGACATTGCCGTCAGCGGCGACACAGTAGGGGCCGAATGAGGTGGTGACGATCTCCTGTGCCAGATCGCGGCTCCGGTTGACGAACAGCGTCTCGACGTGTCTCTCGCTGTAACGACCGCCGGCCTCGACGACGCGTGGGTCAAGGTTGGCAGCCCGGTCGCGCGCCCGACGACAGAGATCCAGCTTCTCCTCCAGCAGGATCCGCGACGGATCCTGCTCGCACGGCGTTTTGTAGAAGAGCTCCATCGATCTGGCGACCGGTACCTCAAGTCTGCTGCGGTGCACGGCGACGCTGGCGGTAAGAGCGCGGGCCGCCCGGGCAATCCCGTCGCGGCTGATATCTGACGTCGCACACTCCTCGAAGTGGTCGCCGTTCCAGACCGTGACCACCGCGCCAGCCGTCGGGCCGGTCTCGCTCACCCTCTCCTGCCGGAGCGACGCGTCAACCACCAGCTGCCGGCTGCTGGTGACGAAGACTGCCGCATACGGGACCTTGCGCTCCATCTCGCGCACCTGTTCGCGCAGGAAGGCGCGCAGTTCGCGGTCGTGAATGCGGGTCATGAGGTGCCTCCTTCTCTCCTTGGTCCTTGATGGATACTATGGCAGGCAGTGGTTTGCCTTCCTGCCGGCAACAAAAATGTTAACGAGACTGAGCGTTCCGCCCGCCCGTCATCTTCCAGCTCCGCCAGATTGCTCCCGGAGTCAAGGGCAGTGCTCAACAAAATTAAGCGGACGATTAAGAACATTGATGAAATCGATTGACATCTGACGGCGTATGGCTGTAGAGTGAGTGCAGGGGTTCAATACCTTGAGAAGCATCTCACGTTGGTTGAATTGGATCGTCGATGACGATTGAGGGGGATTCAGAGTGGCCGCTGCTTCAGATAAGAAGGCGAATTCCGTCCCGATCTGGCCGCTGGTCAGACGGATCATGGGCACTGCCGGCCGCGACCAGATCCTGTTCTACGCGGCAACCCTCGCCGTGCTGATCCAGGCCGGCTTGTTCCTTGTCTTCAACCAGAGCATGCGCCAGCTGGTCGACGCTGCCATGGCGCGCCAGGTGGCGCGGTTCTTCCGGTATCTCTGGCTGGTCGCGGGCTCGCTGTTCGTGCTCGCTCCCGTCGCGGCCGCTCAGTCATACTTCGGCGGCGCCTTCAGCGAGCGGACGCTGGCCCGGGTCAGGCAGAGGCTGGCCGAACGCCTCGCGTCCCTGCCCGTCGCAGTCTTCCAGAGCAGGCACACCGGTGACCTGATGTCGGTGATGAGCAATGATGTCAACACGCTCAAGACCCTCACCGCCACCGACCTGACCGAGATCATCAACCAGGTCGTCTCTGCCGTCGCCGCCCTGGTCTTCCTGGCGCTGATGAGCTGGCAGCTGACCGTGGCCGCGGTGATCGCGGTGCCGCTCATGGCTGTGATCATGAACCGGGTGATCGCGCCGATCGCTGCGCGGGCGGCCGAGCTGCAAGACGAAGTCGGCAAGGTGACAAGCATCGCTCAGGACGGCCTGGCCGGCCTGACCGTGACGCGCGCCTTCGGCCTCGAGGCGAAGCTCGACGAGCGCCTGCGGACTGCCAACCGTGTTGTCCTCCAGCAGGCCGGGCGGGTCGTCCGGTTGCGGGCGATTTCCAACGCGCTGTCGAACGGCCTCCCCATCCTGCCGTTCCTGATCACGTTCGGCTACGGCGGCTACCTTGCCATCAGCGGCCAGATGACCGCCGGCAGCCTGATCGCGTTCGTCAATCTGCTGAACAACATCTCCAATCCAATGGCCTCGCTCCCGCGCCTGTACTCGAACCTCGCTGTCGCGGCCGGCGGCGCGGCGCGCGTGTTCGACCTCCTCGACCAGCCCGCCGAGCGGACTGACGGACAGGTCATGGCGGCCAACCCTGACGCCGACAGCGTCGTTCGCTTCGCCGACGTCAGCTTCGGCTACGTCCCTGAGGCCAAGGTCTTCACCGGCGTCAATCTCGCCGTCAGGCCGGGCGAACGCGTGGCCGTCGTCGGCCCGAGCGGCGGCGGCAAGTCGACCCTGCTCCGTTTGCTGCTTGGATTCTATGAGCCGGACGCCGGCTCAGTCCAGCTGTACGGCCGAGACCTCAGGGAGTGGCGGTTGTCGGCTGCCCGCGACCAGATGTCGCTGGTGGCTCAGGACACGTACCTGTTCCCGGTGTCCATCGCCGACAACATCGCCTACGGGCGCCCGGGCGCGTCCCACGACGAGATCGAACGGGCGGCACGGCTCGCCAACATTCACGATTTCATCGCCGGATTGCCCGACGGCTATCGGACCATCGTCGGCGAACGCGGCGCCCGCCTGTCCGGCGGCCAGCGCCAGCGCATCGCCATCGCCCGCGCGATCCTCAAGGACGCGCCGCTGCTGTTGCTCGACGAGGCGACCTCGGCGCTCGACACCGAGTCCGAGGCCCTGGTCCAGGAGGCGCTGGAGCGGTTCATGGTCGGGCGGACCACGATCGTCATCGCCCATCGACTGTCGACGATCAAGAACGCCGATCGCGTCGTCGTCCTCGACCAGGGCCGGATCGTCGAGACGGGCACGCATGAGCAACTGCTGGCTGCTGGTGGACTCTACCAGCGCCTGTACCTGAAGCAGTTCGCCGGGCAGAACGGCGACGCTGCCGTCTCGGTGGCAGGAGGTGCGCAGGCATGAGCGGCAAGGCTGAGACCAGGAAGCGTCACGGCGTCAGCGGACTGCTCGCCCTGCTGGGCGCCAGCTGCGGCACGTACCTGTCGGCGATGGTCGTGCTGGCTGTCATGTACACCATCGAGCGGTTGTTCATGGGCTGGATCGCCATCGGCTTCACCGACTCGATTCAGACACTGGACATGGCCAAACTGCGGGCGACGGTTCTCACCGCCTTCGCCTTCTACCCGGTCTATTCGGCGCTCATCCCGGCTGTCTTCCGGCCCTGGCAGATGGCGATCTACCGCGCCACCGCCGGGCTGCGCGAACAGGTCTTCGCCAAGCTGCAGCGGCTGCCGCAGTCCTATCACGAATTGCATCACACCGGTGACGCCCTGTCGGTCATGAGCAACGATCTCACTGCCCTTGAGGATGCGTACCGGCAGCATTTCTGGAATCTCGTCCACAGCAGCTTCCAGGGCGTCGCGGCCGCCGTCGCGATGCTGATCCTCGACGTGCGCCTGGCGTTGATCACGATGGTGTCAGGGCTGCTGCTGGCGGCTGTCAACATCGCCTTCGCCGGCCCGCTGCGGCGGGCCAGCAAGGCCGTCCAGGAACGGCTCGGCGACATGAGCGAGCGCGTCTCCGACCTGCTGGCGGGGTTCGAGGTCGTCCGCAGCTTCAACATCGGCCAGTGGATCCTCGACCGCTTCACCATGGCCAACGATGCGGCCCGCGCCGCGGGCGTCCGCCACGCGCGCGTCGAAGCCGGCGTCAACGGCCTCAGCAACGTCGCGATGGGCTTCTTCTTCCTGCCGCTGGTGTTCGGCGCCCATGGCATGCTGAGCGGACGCATCACCTTCGGCACCGTGGTCGGCATGGTCCAGCTCAGCAACGGCGTCTTCATGCTGCTGAACGCGTTCGGCACGAGCTTCAGCCGCTTCCAGAGCTCGCTTGCCGCGGCCGATCGCATCTGGGCCGTGCTTGAGACAGACAGCGAGCCGGAGCGCCTCGCCGCCGTCGGTCCGGCCGCCGGATCGGAGCCCGCGGCGAACGCGGGCGCCGCGATCAGCCTGCGCGATGTCGTCTTCGCCTACAACGGCGATGCCCCGGTGCTCGACGGGCTGTCGTTCGCCGTCGAGCGCGGCCGCGTCGTCGCCCTCGTCGGACCGAGCGGCGGCGGCAAGAGCACCGTCTTCAAGCTGCTGCTCGGATTCTACGGCGCGCAAGCCGGCGCCATCGACATCGCCGGCCGGCCGATCAGCGACTACCGGCTGGCCGAGTTGCGGTCGCTGTTCGCCTTCGTGCCGCAGGACGCGTATCTCTACGATGGCACCATCGAGGAGAACATCCGTTACGGCAAGCTCGACGCCGGCGACGACGAGATCATCGCGGCCGCCAAGGCGGCCAACGCGCACGAGTTCATCACCGAACTGCCCGCCGGCTACCAGACACGGGTCGGCGAGCGCGGTTCGCACCTCTCCGGCGGCCAGAAGCAGCGCATCGCCATCGCCCGCGCCCTGCTGAAGAACGCGCCCTTCCTGCTGCTCGACGAGGCCACGTCGGCGCTCGACAGCGAGTCCGAACAGCTCGTGCAGCAGGCGCTCGAGCGGCTGATGGCAGGCCGGACGACGTTGGTCGTGGCGCACCGTCTGTCGACGATCCAGAACGCCGACGAGATCCTCGTCATCGAAGCCGGCCGCGTCAGCGAACGCGGCAACCACGAGCAGTTGCTGGCCCTGGACGGAACCTACCGCCGCCTCCACGAGACAGCGCTGCAGACCGCGCGCGGCGGCGCCGCCATGGTCGCCGGCGGCAACTGACGGTCCGGCAGCAGGCACAACTGGCCAGAGTGCACAGCCGGCAGGGGGAAAACCCTGCCGGCTGTATCTGTCTGGCTGGTCAAACTTGACAGAGCGCCCATTCTGGCGGTAAGTTGGGTGTAGTCAAGCGGGCCGCCGGCCCGCCAGTGGAGGAGATCGCGATGGCAGCCGATAACCGCCCATTCATGACACCATTCCTGACGGGCAAGCGCGTCTATCTGCGCCCCTTCGAGGCCGAGGACCTCTGGACGGTCCAGAAATGGTACAACGATCGCGATCTGCGGGGCGAGTGCGGCGTCACCACGCCATACAGCCGCTTCGCCGCCGAGCGCTGGCTGAGCCGCATGAACGAGGATAGGGAGCGCGTCTGGTTCGCAGTCTGTTTGGTCGAGAACGATCGCGTGATCGGCGAGGCGGGCCTGCTGCGGATGTTCCCGACGTGGCGCCAGACCGATGCGACGCTGATCATCGGCGAAAAGGACGCTCAGGGCAAAGGCTACGGCTCCGAGGCCATCGGCCTGCTCCTCGACTACGCGTTCGGCTACCAGAACATGCACCGCGTGGCCATCGGCGTCGTCGGGTTCAATGAGCGTGCCCAGAAGTTCTGGGAGAAGGCCGGCTTCCGCCGCGAGGGCGTCTGGCGCGAGAGCTACTTCTGGGATCACAAGTACCACGACTTCGTGATGATGAGCATTCTCGAGGATGAGTACCGCGCCATGTATCGCAACGGCGAGCGCATCGACGGCGCCGCCCGGTAGGGGAGAGGAGCAGTTGATGGACATCCGCGAACGGACGGAGCACCTTGAGGAGCAGCTGCTCTCGCCGCTGGCCGCCCGCAGCGCGCAGTCGCGCGGGCGCGAGCACGACGAGCCGGCCGACCCGGTGCGGACGGCGTACCAGCGCGACCGCGACCGCATCGTCCACTCGCGCGCGTTCCGCCGGCTGAAGCACAAGACGCAGGTGTTCGTGGCGCCGGAGGGCGACCACTACCGCACCCGCCTGACGCACACGCTGGAAGTGGCGCAGATCGCCCGCACCATCGCCAAGGCGCTTCGCCTCAATGAGGATCTGACGGAGGCCATCGCGCTCGGCCATGACCTCGGCCACACGCCGTTCGGCCACTGCGGCGAGCGCACGCTCGACCGGGCGCTGAGGCGGGATGGCCATGCCGGATTCGATCACGCCGATCAGAGCGTCCGCGTCGTCGAAGTGCTCGAGGGCGGCACCGGCCTCAACCTGACCTGGGAGGTCCGCAACGGCATCCTCTGCCACTCCTATGACGAGGGGCGCGTCGCCGCGACGCTCGAGGGCCGGGTGGTCAGCCTGAGCGACCGCATCGCCTACATCAACCACGATATCGACGACGCCATCCGCGGCAACATCATCAAGCCTGACGACCTGCCGCGCGCGGCCATCGCCGTCCTCGGCGAGCGCCACGCGCAGCGCATCGGCGCGATGGTCCGCGACGTCATCGAGACTTCCGACGGCCTTGACGACATCCGCATGAGCGCTGATGTCTGGGCAGCGACCCAAGTGCTCCACGAGTGGCTGTTCGAGCACGTCTACATCGACTCGGCTGCCAAGGTCGAAGAAGCGAAGGCCGTCCGCCTCGTCGAGATGCTGTTCCGGCACTTCCGCGAGCAGCCGGGTGAAATCCCGGCCGACTTCGACGCGAGCGGCGATCCCGTGCAGCGCGCCGTCGACTACGTCGCCGGCATGACCGACCGCTACGCGGTGGCGCAGTTCGAGCGCATCTTCGTGCCGCGGGCCTGGAAACTCGAACAGTGAAGAGGCAACAACCGCCGGTCTGACCACATCAGACCGGTTTTTCCTCACCTCTGGGAACCAAACCGTACGTGCCGTCGTCTGAATGGCCGGAAGATCCAAAAAGGAGGACTCATCAGGCATGAAGCGTCTCCTCACCATTCTCACCATCCTAACGCTTGTGCTGTCCGCCACGGCTCCCGCCCTGGCCGCCGACGGCGCGCCGGCGATCTCAGTCGAAAAGGCGATTGGCCTCGCCAAGGCCGCCTTCTCCGTGCCGGACGAGTGCGACCAGTTCACCAGCAACTATGAAGAGTACAACGGCAATCAGACCTGGTCGCTCACCTGGCGCACCAAGGACGGCGCGAAGGCCGTCTATATCTCCGTTGACGCCGCCACCGGAGCGATTCGCAACTACTGGCGGTCACAGCCGGAGTCGGGCCCGCGGAGCCGCCTGCCCAAGATCACCCGCGAGCAGGGCAAGGCGATCGCCGATGCGCTGATCGCCAGACTGCAGCCCAGCGAGTCATCGCAGGTCCGCTACCTTGAGCCGACCTACCAGCCCGTCTACGACCTGCCGATCTACGCCACCTACCGCTGGAACTACAGTTACGAGCGCATGGTGAACGGCATCCCGTTCCCCGAGAATACCTTCAACGTCCAGATCAACGGCACCACCGGCGAGGTCGAGTCATACAGCTTCAACTGGGATGCTGGCGCGGTCTTCCCGGCCCTCGACGGCAAGCTCGACACGGCGGCCGCCAACGCCGTGTTCGGCGACAAGGTCGGCCTGAAGCCGATCTGGTGGCGTCCGAGCCCGGAGAACAACGTCGGCAAGCCGCTCCGCCTGGTCTTCACCGCCCCTGGCGCGGGCAAGATGATCGACGCCATCACTGGTGAGATCTATGAGACCCGCTTCTGGTTCGGCCGCGGCACCGCCGACGAGGCGATGAAGAGCATGGCGCCCGCGCCCCAGGGCAAGTTGACGCCGGCCGAACAGGTCGCCGTCGACGAACTGGCCAAGTACATCAGCATCGAGACCGCCGAACAAGCGGCTCGCAAGGCCCTCGGCATCGGCGCTGAATACCGGCGCACCGGCGCCAACCTCGTCCAGGACTGGGAGTTCCCCGAGAACAGCAAGCGCTGGACGTTCAGCTTCGCGGCCAATGAGAATACCGAGAACGCCCGCTGGGCGAGCGCCGAAGTCGACGCCCTGACCGGCTCGCTCCTCAACTTCTACCTGCCGTACCCCGACGAGATGCTGCGCGGCAAGACCGAGCCGACCTACACTCGCGACCAGGCGAAGGCAGTCGCCGAGGCCTACATCAAGTCGCTTGACGCCGCCAAAGCCGCCGAGGTCCAGTTCGTGCCGCCGACCTACAAGATCGACGACACCAACGCCATCGACTACACTTTCGACTTCGTCCGCGTCCATGATGGCTACGAGTTCCCGAGCAACAGCTTCTCAGTCACCGTCTGCGCCTACGACAACAAGGTCTTCCGCGCCAGCCTGCGCTGGGCGGACCTCGAGTTCCCGAACGTCGACGCCGCCCTGACCAAGGCCGCCGCCGAGGCGAAGGTGCTCGCCGCCTACCCGCTCAAGCTGACCTACCAGACCGTCACCAAGGACGGCAGTCAGATGATCCGCCCGGTCTACTTCTTCGATGCCATCTCCACCAGCTTCGACGGCTTCACCGCCGAGCCCATCGACTGGCGCGGCGAGGTCGTGAAGACGTACGTCAAGCCCGCATTCACCGACATCAAGGGCAGTGCCTATGAGGCCGAGATCCAGATCCTGATCGACCTCGGCGCCATCGACAGCACCGCCACCGCCTACCGGCCGAACGACACCATCACCACGGCCGAGTTCCTCAAGCTGCTGACCTCCGTCGTCAGCGACACCGGCAGACCGCGGCCGCTCGCCGGTGAAGCCTGGTCCAAGGCCTACATCGATGCCGCCCGCGACAGCGACTTCGTCCTTCCCGGCGAGACGATCAGCGAGGGCAAGGCAGTCACCCGCGCCGACGCCGCCCGCTGGCTCGTCCGCGCGCTCGATCTCGAGTACGTCGGCAAGCTGTCGAACATCTACCAACTGCCGTCCGGCGATAGCAAGGTCACAGCCGATCGCGGCTACCTGGCCATCGCCTGGGGCCTCAACATCCTCAGGCAGGAAGGCACCAGCCTGAAGCCGCTCCAGACTGTCACCCGCGGCGAGGCCGCGGCCCTGATCGTCAGGATGCTGAGAGTCGAGAAGTAACCGGCCGACAGCGCCGGCGCACCCCATGTGGTTCGCCCGCGACAATCTTGGCGTAGGCCGATCAAGCCAGAACAGAGAGCGCGGATTGCAGCAGCCAACCCCCCTCCTTAATTCAACCGAAAAA